>NZ_JBIVVS010000005.1:0-335456 GCF_044768625.1 Kitasatospora sp. NPDC091207 | reverse complement strand
GGCTCCCAGTAGACGACTGGGTTGATAGGCCGGATATGGAAGCCCTGTAAGGGGTGGAGTTGACCGGTACTAATAGGCCGAGGGCTTGTCCTCAGTTGCTCGCGTCCACTGTGTTGTTCTGAAACAACGACCCCATGCCCTGGCCAGGGTGTGGTGCGGTTGACAGTTTCATAGTGTTTCGGTGGTCATAGCGTGAGGGAAACGCCCGGTTACATTCCGAACCCGGAAGCTAAGCCTCACAGCGCCGATGGTACTGCAGGGGGGACCCTGTGGGAGAGTAGGACGCCGCCGAACAATTCTTCTAGAGAAGCCCCCGCCGGGGAACCGGACGGGGGCTTTTCTGTTGTAGGGTCAACATGCAAAAGTTGTCACACGGTACAGGAGGCCCCCGGGTGGAGGTCCAGGAGACGCGGGTCCAGACCGATCGCGTCCTCACCATCCCCAACCTGCTGAGCATGGGCCGGCTGGTCGGCGTTCCGCTCTTCCTCTGGTTGATCCTCTGGCCCGTGTTCGGCGGGCCGAACAATGACGGTTGGGCGTTGCTGATTCTGATGCTCAGTGGCATCAGTGACTACCTCGACGGAAAGCTTGCCCGCAGGTGGGGGCAGATCAGCCGGGTCGGTCAGTTGCTCGACCCGCTGGCGGACCGCCTCTATGTGCTCTCCACCCTGCTGGGTCTGACCTGGCGTGAGATCCTGCCGTGGTGGCTCACGGCGATCCTGATCGCGCGTGAGCTCTTTATCGCGGCACTCCTTCCGATTCTGAACCGGCACGGCTACGGCCCGTTGCAGGTGAGTTTCCTGGGGAAGGCCGCGACATTCAATCTGATGTACGCGTTTCCGCTTCTGCTGCTCGGTAGCGGTGACACCTGGATCGCACGGCCGGCCGAGGCCGTCAGCTGGGCCTTCATCTGGTGGGGGACCGCGCTGTACTGGTGGGCCGGCATTCTCTACGCCGTCCAGGCGCGGCAGATCATCCGGGCGGGCTCCGCCTCCTCCGCGTCCGCAGTCTGAGACGTGATCTGAGAGAAGTCCCACGCCACCACGGTGCGTCGGACGATATCTTCCGGGTAGAGAACCTCTGGAACGGTTTGATGGACCTGCAGGGTCCACCACCGAGAAGGAGGACGCACCCGTAATGAAAGCCGTTGTAATGGCAGGGGGCGAAGGCACCCGACTCCGCCCGATGACCTCCAGCATGCCGAAGCCGCTGCTTCCGGTGGCCAATAGGCCGATCATGGAGCACGTGCTTCGGCTGCTGAAGCGGCACGGCCTCTCCGACACCGTCGTCACCGTCCAGTTCCTCGCCTCACTGGTCAAGAACTACTTCGGTGACGGCGAAGAGCTCGGTATGCATCTGACATACGCGAACGAGGAGACGCCACTCGGTACGGCGGGAAGTGTCAAGAACGCCGAGGACGCGCTGAAGGACGACTCCTTTCTGGTGATCTCCGGCGACGCGCTGACCGACTTCAATCTCTCGGAATTGATCGAGTTCCACCGCAGCAAGAACGCTCTGGTCACCGTCTGTCTCACCCGGGTGCCGAATCCGCTGGAGTTCGGCATCACGATCACCGATGACGAGGGCCGGGTCGAGCGCTTCCTGGAGAAGCCGACCTGGGGGCAGGTCTTCTCCGACACGGTCAACACCGGTATCTATGTCATGGAGCCCGAGGTCTTCGACTACGTGGCGGCGGGTGAGTCCGTCGACTGGTCGAGTGATGTGTTCCCGCAGCTGCTGAAGGAGGGCAAGCGGGTCTACGGGTATGTGGCCGAGGGCTACTGGGAGGACGTGGGCACCCACGAGAGCTATGGCAAGGCCCAGGCGGACGTCCTGGAGGGCAAGGTCGACGTCGAGCTCGACGGGTTCGAGATCTCGCCCGGCGTCTGGGTGGCGGAGGGGGCCGAGGTGGACCCGGACGCGGTGCTCCGCGGTCCGCTCTACATCGGGGACTACGCCAAGGTCGAGGCCGGTGTGGAGATCCGCGAGCACACCGTGCTCGGCAGCAATGTGGTCGTCAAGCGCGGGGCCTTCCTGCACAAGGCGGTCATCCACGACAACGTCTACATCGGGCCGCAGAGCAACCTGCGGGGCTGCGTGGTCGGCAAGAACACCGATGTGATGCGGGCCGCGCGGATCGAGGACGGGGCGGTGATCGGCGACGAGTGCCTGGTCGGCGAGGAGTCGATCATCGGCGCCAATGTCCGGGTCTACCCGTTCAAGACCATCGAGGCCGGCGCGGTCGTCAACACCTCGGTGATCTGGGAGTCCCGCGGCCAGGAGCACCTCTTCGGGCTGCGCGGCGTCTCGGGCATCCTGAACGTCGAGATCACGCCGGAGCTGGCCGTCCGGCTGGCGGGCGCGTACGCGACGACGCTGAAGAAGGGTGCCACCGTCACCATCGCGCGTGACCACTCGCGTGGCGCGCGGGCCCTCAAGCGGGCGATGATCTCGGCGCTGCAGACCAGTGCGATCGATGTCCGTGACCTGGAGAACGTGCCGATGCCGGTGGCCCGGCAGCACACCGCCCGGGGGAGTGCGGGCGGGATCTTCCTGCGGACCACACCCGGTGTGCCGGACTCGCTCGACATCCTCTTCTTCGACGAGCGCGGCGCCGACCTCTCCCAGGCCGGGCAGCGCAAGCTCGACCGGGTGTACGCCCGCCAGGAGTACCGGCGCGCGTTCCCGGGCGAGATCGGTGACCTGACCTTCCCGTCCAGCGTCTTCGACTCCTACGCCGGCAATCTGCTCCGGGCGGTGGACACCACGGGTGTCCGCGAGGCGGGGCTGAAGGTGGTGGTGGACACGGCGCACGGCAGCGCCGCGCTCGTCCTGCCGAGCATCCTGGGCCGGCTCGGTGTGGAGGCGCTCACCGTCTCCAGCGGGCTGGACGAGGCGCGGCCGACCGAGGACGCCGAGGAGCGGCGTGCGGGGCTGGCCAGGCTCGGCGAGCTGGTCGCCTCCTCCCGGGCGGCCTTCGGCGTGCGGTTCGACCCGGTCGGCGAGCGGGTGGCCTTCGTGGACGAGCTGGGCCGGGTGATCGACGACGACCGGGCGCTGCTGGTGCTGCTCGACCTGGTCGCGGCCGAGCGCCGGAGCGGGCAGGTGGCCCTGCCGGTGACGACCACCAGGATCGCCGAGCAGGTCGCCGCGTACCACGGCACGCAGGTCGTCTGGACCACGACCACACCGGACGACCTGGCGAAGGCGGCCGCGGCCGAGGGCACGGTGTTCGGCGGCGACGGCCGTGGTGGTTTCGTCGTGCCGGAGTTCAGCGGTGTGCTGGACGGGGCGGCGGCGTTCGTCCGCCTGGTCGGACTGGTGGCCCGGACCCAGCTCACGCTGAGCCAGATCGACGCGCGGATCCCGCAGGCGCACATCCGCCGGCGGGACATCGCGACGCCGTGGGCGGCGAAGGGCATGGTCATGCGCTCGGTGGTGGAGGCGGCCGGCAACCGGCAGCTCGACACCACGGACGGCGTCCGGGTGGTCGAGGCCGACGGGCGCTGGACGCTCGTCCTGCCCGACCCCGCCGAGGCGGTCACCCACCTCTGGGCGGAGGGCCCGGACGACGAGGCGACCGAGGCGCTGCTGGACGAGTGGGCGGCGGTGGTCGACGGCGCCGGGCGGTGATCACCGGGCCGCGGTGACGCGGCCGGGGCGGCGGAGCGGCGCGGTACTCGCCGCACGCTCCGCTGCTCCGGCTGCCCGTTTTGCGATCCTTGGTCATGATCTGTCGCTTATGGCGAGTTTGCAGGTCAGGGGGTGTGCGCCGACCCCTCCGCGGACATGGGACGATGGTCCGCATGCCAGCGACGCCGAGTGCCAGTGACGGACGGTACAACCGTCCGGACGCCTCGATGTCCCTGCTGAACAGCGTGATGAACCACAGCCTGGACGAGGGCTACGCCGAGGCGGCCGCGGCGCGGGGCGGCGACCGCGACAGTCGGATACCCGGCACGGCCCGCGGCCTGCTCACGCTGGGCCTCGGGCTGGCCCTGGTCGGGGCGGTGGTGACGGTGGGCGCCGTGAACGCGCACAAGGCCGAGCCCACGCTCGCCAAGGAGCGCGATGCGCTGATCCACCGGATCAACGACAGCAACGGCTCGGCGGAGCGCCTGCAGCAACAGGTCCAGGAGCTTCGGCGCAAGGTCGACACCACCCAGCAGCAGGCGCTGTCGCCGGGGGACGGCGACCCGGCCGCGCTGGCCGGCGCGGTGGGCCTGGCCGAGGTCACCGGGCCGGGCGTCAAGCTGGTCCTGGAGGACGCCTCCGGCACCGGTGCCGGCGGGAACGTCGACCCGCGCGCCGGTCAGGGCTTCTCCAACAGCGGCCGGCTGCGCGATCGGGATTTGCAACTGGTGGTGAACGGGCTCTGGGAGTCCGGCGCCGAGGCCGTTTCGATCAACGGGCAGCGGCTCACCGCGCTCTCCGCGATCCGGGCCGCCGGTGAGGCGGTGCTCGTCGACAACCGGCCGCTGGTACCGCCGTACAGCGTGCAGGCCCTGGGGGACGGGTCGAAGCTGGTCGCCACCTTCGAGAGCAACATGGCGGGTCAGTACCTCCGGCTGCTGCAGGAGAAGTACGGCATCAAGTCGACGATCTCCGCGCAGAAGAAGCTGACCCTGCCCGCCGCCGTCGGCGTCACGCTGCGGACCGCCCAGCCGGCCACGCCGGAGGCTTCGCCGACGGCGAGTCCGTCCGCTCCCGCGCCGACGTCCCCGAGCCCGACGGCGTCCGCCGAGGGTTCGCAGAGTCCGTCCGCCGGACCTTCGCGGTCGGCCACGGCCGGTACCTCGCCCTCGGGCAAGCGCACGCCGAGCGGCTCCGCCAAGACCACGACAGCCCACTCGCCCGCGGCGTCCACGACCGGGGCGCCCGCCGCAGGGACAGGAGCAGCTAGACCGTGATTGCCGTACTGGGTCTCGTGATCGGGGTGGTCGTCGGGCTCTTCGTCCAGCCCGAGGTGCCCGACGCCGTCGTGCCGTATCTGCCCATCGCGGTGGTGGCGGCGCTGGACGCGGTGTTCGGCGGTGTCCGGGCGATGCTGGACGGCATCTTCAACGACAAGGTGTTCATCGTCTCCTTCCTGTCCAACGTGGTGGTGGCGGCCCTGATCGTCTTCCTCGGGGACCAGCTCGGGGTCGGTTCCCAGCTGTCCACCGGTGTGGTGGTCGTCCTCGGCATCCGGATCTTCTCCAACGCCGCTGCGATCAGGCGTCATGTCTTCCGCGCCTGACCCCGGCCGGGAGCCGGCACAGCAGGAGGCGGACGAACGGGCAGGAGAAGGCGTGCGCGAGGACGGGAGCGGGGAGCGGGAGGCGGCTGCGGCGGCGGGGAGCGCGCCGCGAGAGCCCGCCGAACAGGTGAAGTCGGCCGGGCCGGACGACTTGCCGGGGCCGGACGACTCGCCCGGGCGCGACCGGGCGGTCACGCCGGAGAAGTCGTCCGCGCTGAAGAAGCCGTCCGGGCTGCAGAAGCCGGAGGCTCCGGCGGAGCCCGTGCGGGCGGACCCGTCGGAGGAGCGTGACGGGGAGCCGGCCGAGCCGGAGCCGGCGGAGGAGCCGAAGCGCGCCCCCAAAACGGAGGCAGCCCCGACGGAGCCGGTGCCCGAGGCGGCCGCCGCGCCGCGAGCGGTGTCCGTGCCGGTGGAGGAGCCCGAGCCCGGGCAGCAGCCCGAGCCGGTGGCGGCGGCCGACGACCGCAGCGCCGGCCGGCGGCGGCTGAAGGCGGCACTCTGGCCGCCGCGGCTCTCCCGGGGGCAGCTGGTGGTCGCGGTCCTGCTGTTCTCGCTCGGCCTCGCGCTGGCCATCCAGGTCCGCTCCACCAACGACCACCACAGCCAGCTGCGCGGCGCGCGGCAGGAGGACCTGGTGCGGATCCTCGACGAACTGGACGGCCGCCAGCAGCGTCTCCAACAGGAGAAGGCGGAGTTGGAGCAGTCCCTGGCCAAGCTGGAGAACAGTTCCAACCAGGCCAAGGAAGCCCAGGAGCAGACCAGGAAGAAGGTGACGGAGCTCGGCGTGCTCGCCGGCACCGTCAAAGCCACTGGTCCGGGCATCGTACTGACGGTCGATGATCCCCAAGGGCAGGTGAAGGCGGATATGCTGCTGGACACCCTGCAGGAACTCCGAGCGGCGGGGGCGGAGGCGATTCAGATCAACGATGTGCGCGTGGTGGTCAACACCTACTTCACGGACGTGTCCGGCGGCGGTGTGCAGATCGACGGGAAGAAGGTCTCGCAGCCCTATCGCTTCACCGTGGTGGGGAACCCGCAGGACCTCACACCCGCGCTGAACATTCCGGGAGGTGTGGTCCGTACTCTTGAGAGTCATCAGGCCCGCGCGACCATCTCCCCGCAGCAGAAGGTGCTCGTCGACGCCCTCGTCGACCTGAGGACGCCGCAGTACGCCAAGCCGGCTCCGAAGTGATGACGTACCTGCCGCACGGTCCGTCATCCGCGGCTGCACCCCGGTGCGGGGTGCCGCCGTCAGGTGGGCGAGACTGGTCCGCACCAGCACAAGCCGGAACATCACACGTCGGAGCACCGCTCCAGCAGGCCCGATCCGCGACCGGGCCCGCAGCCTGTCCGAGGTTCTCACCCTGCCCCGCGGGCGGGTCTGTCACACGCAAGGGGATTCGCCCGTGAGTTTCTTCTCGAAGTTGTTCGGTCGTAACAAGGGCCGTGACGCGGCTGCCGTGGAGGCACCCACCGCGCGTCACCGCCGGGCCGACGAAGAGCCCGCAGTGCCGGGCATGCGTCCCGCTCCCGAGGGCGTCGAGTACGCCGAGCGTCCGATGTTCCGGGACGGTGCCGACGCGCAGTACGCGGGCAATCCGGCGGGCTACGGCGCGTCGGTTGACCCCTCCGGCGCCCCGCGCATAGGTTTCCCGTCAGGACCCTCAACCTCTGGTGGAGGGTTTGCCCCGGACCCGTACGCCGGGCACAACCCGTCGGGTGTCCCGCGCCAGGAGGCTGTGAACATGGCTGGCCCCACTCCGTGCCCCAGGTGCGGTAACCAGAACCCGGCCGCGGCCCGCTTCTGTTCCAACTGCGGTACGGCGTTGCGTGGTGGCGCGCTGCCCGAGGGGGCGGCGGAGACCACGTCGACCATCTCGATCTCCGGCCTGGAGTCCTACGACCCCAACACCACCACCGGCACCGGTACGCCGGCCCTGTCGGCGGAGGTGCTGTCGGCGATCGACGCGCTGCCGCCGGGCTCGGCCCTGCTGATCGTCCAGCGCGGCCCGAACTCGGGCAGCCGGTTCCTGCTGGACTCGGACAAGACCACGGCCGGGCGTCACCCGCAGGGCGACATCTTCCTGGACGACGTGACCGTCTCGCGCAAGCACGTGGAGTTCCGCCGCACGCCCGGGGGCGGCTTCACCGTCGCCGACGTCGGCAGCTTGAACGGGACGTACGTCAACCGTGAGCGGATCGACGAGGTGCCGCTGAACAACGGCGACGAGGTGCAGATCGGGAAGTACCGGCTGGTGTTCTTCGCCAGCCACCACCGGGGGTACTGAAACCAACGTCGGCAGGAGCCCGAGTGAGCGCGAACCCTCCTTCATCTCTCGGGGCGGCCAACCCCGCGTCGCCCGGTCCGCTGCCGGACCAGGGCGCGCGGGGAGTGGTCGCGGCCCCCAGGCAGCCGGTCCGTCCGGACCGGCCCGCCGGGGGCGGCCGACGGCGCGGCGGCGACGAGCTGCTGAGCATCGGCGCGGTGCTGACCTCCCTGCGGGACGACTTCCCCGAGGTCACCATCTCGAAGATCAGGTTCCTGGAGGCGGAGGGCCTGGTCGAGCCCCAGCGCACACCGTCGGGGTATCGCAAGTTCAGCCCGGCCGACGTCGAGCGGCTGGCCTACGTGCTGCGGATGCAGCGTGACCACTATCTGCCGCTGCGGGTGATCCGCGAGCACCTGGACGCGATCGAGCGCGGCGAGACCCCGCCCGCGCTGCCCGCCGCCGAGGCCCGGCCCGGGCCGATGGAGGAGGCGGACCGCGAGCTGGTGGCGGCCGCCGAGGCCTCGGCGGGAGTCCGGCTGGGCCGTGCCGAGCTGCTGGCCGCCGCCGAGGCGGGTGAGCGCGAGCTGGTCGAGTGGGAGTCGTACGGGCTGGTCGTGGCCGGTTCGGACGGCGGCTACGACGGCGAGGCGCTGCAGGTGGCCCGGCTGGTGGCGGAACTGGGCCGCTACGGACTGGAACCGCGCCACCTGCGGGCCATGAAGGCGGCCGCTGACCGCGAGATCGCGCTCGTGGAGCAGGTGGTGGCGCCGCTGCGCCGGCACCGCAACCCGCAGACCCGGGCGCACGCCGAGGCCACGGCACGGGAGCTGGCCACCCTCTCCGTCCGGCTGCACGCCGCCATGGTGCAGGCCGGTCTGCGGCCTCGCTCGTGACGCGCCGACCCCGCTGACCAGCGCCGTCGGCTCTGCGCTTTCATATCCGGGGCGAGGGCCATAGGGTTGCGTGTGTGAATGAGCTCGACGTCGTGGGTGTCCGGGTGGAGATGCCTTCCAACCAGCCGATCGTGCTGCTTCGGGAGGTCGGGGGCGATCGGTACCTGCCGATCTGGATCGGTCCCGGCGAGGCGACCGCGATCGCCTTCGCCCAGCAGGGCATGACGCCGGTGCGCCCGCTGACGCACGACCTCTTCAAGGACGTCCTGGAGGCCCTCGGGCAGCAGCTCACCGAGGTGCGGATCACCGACCTGCGCGAGGGCGTGTTCTACGCCGAACTGGTGTTCGCGGGCGGGGTCGAGGTGAGTGCCCGGCCGTCCGACGCGATAGCGCTGGCGCTCCGGACCGGTACGCCGATCTACGGGAGCGAGGAGGTGCTCGCCGAGGCGGGCATCGCCATCCCGGACGAGCAGGAGGACGAGGTCGAGAAGTTCCGCGAGTTCCTCGACCAGGTCTCGCCGGAGGACTTCGGCGGCGGCACGCCGCAGTAGTACGGACCCGGCACGGACGGCCATCGCGGACGGTCATCAGGGACGGCGATGGAGCCGGCAGTGGGGTTGACGGCCGCCATCATGCCGAATACGTTCGTCCGTTTTGCCAAATAGCGTCCACTTACCCACACTAGGGGCACGAAAAACCACTCTCCTGAGTGACGCGGTTTGTGCTGCCCGGCGTGGCGATCGTTGACGGCTCATAGGGGACTGCCTACCGTCAGGAGTGGCTGCCCGGGTGCCTGTCGCCCGCAGTCTGGGTTGCCCGCAGGACGAGTGGACGGAGGTAGGCATGACCGGCACCGGCGATGAAGCGGCCGTGGGAGGCCTGTGCACCGTGCACATGCCCCGCGCCGCCCGCAGTGTGGCCGAACTGCCCCGGATGGGCCGGTTCCCGGCCGTGCAGCCGGGCCAGCCCGCCATCGAGCGGCTCGCGCCCACCTCCGAACTGATCGGCTACCGCGGCCCGACGGCCTGTGCGGCGGCCGGCATCACCTACCGCCAGCTGGACTACTGGGCGCGGACGGGTCTGTTGGAGCCCAGCGTCCGCTCGGTCTACCCGGCGAGCAGCCAACGGCTGTACAGCTTCCGCGACATCCTGCTGCTGAAGATCGTCAAGCGGCTGCTGGACGCGGGGGTGTCCTTGCAGAACATCCGGGTGGCGGTCGCCCATCTGCAGTCCGTCGAGAGCGGCGACCTGACCGGGCTGACGCTGATGAGCGACGGCGCGACCGTGTACGAGTGCACCACGCCGCAGCAGGTGGTCGACCTGCTGAAGGGCGGTCAGGGCGTGTTCGGCATCGCCGTCGGCGCGGTCTGGCGGGAACTGGAGTCGGCCCTCGGGCGGCTGCACGCCGAGCGGACCGACACCGGCGAGACCGTGACCGGGCACGACCCCGGGGACGAGCTGGCGCAGCGCCGCAACCGGGCGGTCTGAGCCGCGGAACTGACGAGGCCGCGGGCCCGGACGGGGAACCGTCCGGGCCCGCGGCCTCGTCGTGCCTGGTGGATCGATCAGGGGAGGGCATGTGCGGTTCGGCTCCGGGATACCCGGCCTGCTGCGGCGGCGGGCGCTGCGGCTCGGCGTCCGGCTGCGGCGCCGGCGCACCCAGCGCAGGATCTTCCAACTCGTCACCGTCTTCTGCTCCCTGGCCCTGGCGCCGAGCGCCTGGCTGTGGATCTCGGCGGGGGACGGGGTCGGCACCGTGGAGAGCGCGCCGAACGCGCCGGTGGCGGTGGTGTTCGGCGCGGGGCTCTTCGAGGGCAGGCCGTCGCCGTACCTGGCGCACCGGCTGGACGCGGCGGTCGACCTGTACCGGGAGCGGAAGGTCCAGGCGATCCTGGTCACCGGGGACAACGGGCGGGACAGCTACGACGAGACCGACGCGATGCGGCAGTACCTGGTCGAGCACGGGGTGCCGCAGGTGCGGGTGGTGGGCGACTACGCGGGCTTCGACACCTGGGACTCCTGCACCCGGGCGCACCGGGTGTTCGGCGTCGACCGGGCCGTGCTGGTCAGCCAGGACTTCCACGTCCGGCGGGCGCTGGCGCTCTGCCGGGCGGCCGGTATCGACGCGTACGCGGTCGGGGTGCCGGAACTGCACGACGCCACCTGGCTGTACGGCGGGCTGCGGGAGATCCCGGGCGCGGGCAAGGCGGCGCTGAACGCCTGGCTGCGGCCGGACCCGTTCTTCCTCGGGCCCCGGGAGGACGGCATCCCGAAGGCGCTGGCCGACGCGGGTACGGCGCGGGACTGAGGCGGAGGACGGGTTCGGCCGCACTGTCGGACCCGTGCGGCATGATCGGCGGGTGCGGTCACTGCCGAGCATCATCCACCTCGACATGGACGCCTTCTTCGCGGCGGTGGAGCAGGCGGCCAAGCCCAGCCTGCGCGGGAAGCCGGTGATCGTGGGCGGCCTGGGCGGGCGCGGGGTGGTCTCCACGGCCTCGTACGAGGCGCGGAAGTTCGGGGTGCACTCGGCGATGCCGATGGCGCAGGCGCGTCGGCTCTGCCCGAACGCGGCCTTCCTGTCCGGCCGGTTCGAGGCCTACCGGGCGGTGAGCGAGCTGGTGATGGGCCTGCTGCGGGAGCTGTCGCCGTTGGTGCAGCCGCTCAGCCTGGACGAGGCCTTCGTCGACCTGGAGGCGGGTCCGTACGGGCCGGCGCTGGCGGCGGCGGACCACGGGACGGGGGAGCGGCTGGTGCTGGCCCTCGCCGAGGACCTCCGGGCGGACATCCACCGGCGCACCGGGCTGACCGCCTCGGTCGGGGCGGCCGGGTCCAAGCTGATGGCCAAGATCGCTTCGGAGCAGGCCAAGCCGGACGGGCTGGTGCTGATCGAGCCGGGCCAGGAGCGGGCGGTGCTGGGGCCGATGCCGGTGCGGGCGCTGCCGGGCATCGGCCCGGCCACCGAGCAGGTGCTGCGCCGGGCGGGGCTGAACACGGTGGCGGATCTCGCCGAGGCGGGGGAGGCCGAGCTGGTGCAGCTGTTGGGGAAGGCGCACGGCGCCGGTGTCCACCAGATGTCGACCGGGTTGGACGAGCGGCCCGTGGTGGCCGACCAGGACGCCAAGTCGGTGTCGGTCGAGGACACCTTCGAGGTGGACCTCGCGGACCGGGACCGGGTGCTGCGCGAGGTGGACGTGCTGGCCGCGCGGTGCGTACGGCGGCTGCGGGCGGCCGGTCGGTCGGGGCGCACGGTGGTGCTGAAGGTGCGGCGGTTCGACTTCTCCACGCTGACCCGTTCGGAGACCTTGCGCGGGCCGACGGACGAGGAGGCGGTGATCGTCGAGACGGCCCGCCGGCTGGCCTCCCAGGTGGACATCACCGGTGGGGTGCGGCTGCTCGGGGTCGGGGTCTCGCAACTCGCGGACTACACCCAGGAGGACCTCTTCGCGCAGGCCGTCCGGGAGGAGCCGGGGGAGCCGGGGGTGGTCGAGGCCGAGAGCGAGGCCGGGGGCCAGGAGCCCGAGGTGCCCGCCGCGCGGCACTGGATGCCCGGACAGGACGTACGGCACGCCGAGCTCGGACCCGGGTGGGTGCAGGGCAGTGGCGTCGGCCGGGTGACGGTGCGGTTCGAGACGCCGTGGAGCGGGCCGGGCCGGGTGCGGACCTTCGCGGTCGAGGACCCGGCGTTGGAGCCGGCGCGTCCGCTGCCGCTGCGTGGGGACGGCGTCGGGCCCGAGGACGAGGTCGGGCCCGGGGACGGCGGTCCGGCGGCGGGCTGAACGCACGAAGCGGCCCCACCCGGCAGGGGGGCCGGGTGGGGCCGCGTGCGGTGCCGGGCCGCCGGCGGTCGCGATGCCCTCGTCGACCGTTCGGGGACCGGTCCCCCGCGCCCTGTCCCTGGGCGCGGGGGGTGGACGCCTCGTCAGGCGTCGGTCTTGACCAGCTCGGGGCCGGACGTGAGGTTCGCCGTCGCGTTGCCGTCGGCGACGGTGACGGCGGGCTTGACGCTGCGGATCAGGAAGGGGACGACCGCGGCGACCGCGCAGACCGCGGCGGCGACCCAGAACGCGTGCTTGTAGGCGTCCAGGGTGGGCAGCGCGATCGGGATCGGCAGCTTCATGGTGTCGCCGGTGAGGATCGCGGCCATCACGGCGGTGCCGATGGCGCCACCGACGGTGCGCAGCACGGCGTTCATGCCGTTGGCGATGCCGCTCTGCTCGACCGGGACGGCGCCGTTGATGTAGGCCGGCATCGCCGAGAAGGCGAGGCCGATACCGAGACCGAAGATCGCCGAGGCGGTGTAGATGTCGGCCTCGTGGCTGTGGCGCACGGCCAGGTAGGCCATCGCGACGGCGCCGAGGACGCCACCGAGGACGAGCGGCAGGCGCGGGCCGCGGCGGGCGATCAGCAGGGCGCCGACCGGGGCGGCGACCATCGAGCCGAGCGCGGACGGCAGCAGCATGACACCGGCGTGCAGCACGGTCGCGGTGAACCCGTAGTGGGCGAACTTCTCCGGGGTCTGGGCGAAGTTGCTGATCACCATGAACGAGCCGTACATGCCGAAGCCGATCAGCAGGCCGGCGAGGTTGGTGAAGGCGACGGCCGGACGGGACATCATCTTCATGTCGACCAGCGGGTGCTTGACCTTGACCTCGATGACGCCCCAGATCAGGGCGACCACGGCGGCGACGGCGAACAGGCCGAGCGTCTTGGTGGAGGTCCAGCCCCAGGTGTTGCCCTGGCTGACCGCGACCAGCAGGGCGGAGAGCCAGCCGGCCAGCGTGATCGCGCCGAGCGGGTCGGCGCCGCCCTCCTTGTCGGTCACCGGGTCGCTGGGCACCCGGAAGGCGACCAGGGCGACCGCGAGCAGGCCGAAGAACAGGCCCATCCAGAAGATCGACTTGTAGCTCCAGTGCTCCAGCAGCAGGCCGGTGGCGACCAGGCCGAGGCCGCTGCCGACACCCATCGAGGCACTGATGGCGGCGACGCCGCCGGTGACCTTCTGCTTCGGCAGCTCGTCGCGGACGATGCTGATGGCCAGCGGCAGCACGCCACCGCCGGCGCCCTGGAGGACGCGGGCGACGACCAGCCAGGTGAAGGAGTGGGTGCTGACCGCGAGCGCCGAGCCGGCGACGAGGCCGGCCAGCGAGATCAGCAGCATCGGCTTCCGGCCGCGCAGGTCGCCGAAGCGGCCCAGCAGGGGGGTCAGCACGGCCGCCGAGAGCAGGTTGGCCGTCATCAGCCAGGTGATGCTGGAGCCCGAGACGCTGAGCTCCTTGGCCAGCGAGGGCAGGATCGGAACGACCGCGGTCTGCACCACGCTGAACGACAGCATCGCCAGGATGAGGGCCGGCAGGACCCGGGCGCTGCTCTGCTTCTCGGCCGCGGTGGTGGGCTGTGGTGCCTCACTCACGGTTGCTTCCTCCCGTACATAGTGAATGAACTGAAGTAACCATGCAGGGAGATACTTCAGTGTGTCAAATATCGATTGGTGAAGCTTTGGCAAAGCCGAAGGACCCCGGACCGTGGAGGTCCGGGGTCCCTGTGTCCCGCCGTCAGGCGAGCGGCCTCAGCGGGGCCGGCCGGGACGACTCGCCGGCGCCCGCGTGCTCGCCGTTGGCGAGGTGTTCGCCGGTGCCCGGGCGCTCGCCGGTGCCCGGGTGGGCGGGGGCCGGGGCGTGCGCGGACGAGGGGGCCGGGGTCGAGGCGGCCGCGGTGTTGTCGTGCACCTCGACGTGCTCGCGCCGCAGCTCGTCCCGGATCACCTCCTCGGCGGTGTAGCGCTCGACCACCAGGCGGACCCGCTCGATCGGGGCCAGGTACTTGCGGACGACCGGCCGCTCCTCGCGCAGGGTGACCTCCTCCACCGCCTCGGCGATGTCCTTGTCGCTCAGCGAGGCCCGCTCGGCCTCGCCGACCGGCATCCGCTCCACCCGGACCCGCTCGCGGACCACCGGCACCCGGCGCTCCACCGCCTCGCTGGTCACGTACTTGCGCAGCTTCGCGGTGCCCAGCACGTGCCACTCGGTGGTGATGTCCAGCCGCTCCTCGCGGCAGGTGATCTCCACCGGACCGCTGGGCGCCGAAGAGGCCGGGCCGGTGGTGCCCGGCGTCGCGACCGCGGGCGCCGACGCGGCGGCGCTGTCGTGGCCGGCGACGAGCGGAGCCGCCGACGGGCGCCGCTCCGGTGCGGTGGGTGTCGAGGGGGCGGCGGGCGCGGTCGCGCTCAGGGTGCGCACGTTGGCCTCCGTGGCGGGTTCGGACGGCCTGCCGGGGTCGGCGGCCGGCGGGACGGCGGGGGACGGGGGTGTGCTGTCGGCCGAGTGGAAGGCGAGCGGCTTGGCCGGGGCCGCGGCGGCCGGCCGGTCCACCGGCCCCGGTGCGACGGCCGGCCGCTCCGCGGACTTCGGTGCGGCGGCCGCGGCAGCCGCGGTGCCCGCCGCTGCCGCCGGGGCGGCCGCCGGCAGGGTGCCGAAGTCCAGGTCGGCCGGTTCGGAGCCGGAGCCGTCGCCGGCCGACGGCCGATCGTCCAGCCGGGTGTCCAGCCCGTAGTAGCGGTAGAGCTGGAGCTCCTGGGCGGGTGACAGGTGCTGGCCCACGCCGAAGTCCGGTGACTCCTTCACCAGTGACTTGTCGTACGGCACCCGCAGTTCGTCGCCGGAGAACTCGCTCGTGGTCAGGGGGACGAAGGCGTCCCGGCCGAAGATGCCGGTCCGGACGGCGGCCCACTCGGGCTGTCCGGTGGCGTCGTCCAGGTACACCTCGTCGACCGTGCCGATCTTGTCTCCGTTGCGGTCGACCGCCTTGTGGCCGATGAGGTCCCGGGGGTCGATATCGGTCTGCACTCTTACCTCCAGTGCGCTGCGCCTGCGGAACGCCCGCAGGCCGGCGGCCGGCCCGCCCGTCCCATCCGCCACTTCACACCAAAAGCCATGAAGCGGACACGCGCGACCGGGGTGAGGCCGGACGGGCCCGGTGCTGCGCCGTACGGGTCACGGGCCGGGCTGTACCGTGACCGGACGCCCCCGTGATGGAAGGGCCTCCCGCTGGTACCCTGGGCGCGACCGCCGAGCCCGCTCGGGAGAGTCCCCGAGAGCGGAAACCGCTGGTCGGGGCGCCGAAGGAGCAACTCCTCCCCGGAATCTCTCAGGCATCCGTACCGTGTGGGATAGGTCACTCTGGAAAGCAGGGCAGGACTGCCGGCGAGGGAGCCGGTGGGCACCACCCTCACCGACGGTGCAAGCCGGCGGGGCGCCACAGCGCTCCGCGCGGGCGAAGCTCTCAGGTCCCGATGACAGAGGGGGAGGCCTGTCGGGTTCGTCCGCCCAGGTCTGTCCGCTGTCCTCCACAGCGGCCGTTCCGTCCGGCGTGCGTACCCCCGCCGGTCCGTGACCAGGAGGCCTCGACCACCATGAACGCCCAGCCGAACGCGGGACGCCCCACCACCCCCGTGACCCTCACCGAGCTCGAGCAGGCCAGTCCCTTCGAGAACCGCCACATCGGCCCCGACGCCGCGGCGCAGGAGAAGATGCTGGCCCAGGTCGGCTACGGCTCGCTGGACGAGCTCGCCGCCACCGCCGTACCCGAGGCGATCCGCTCGATCACCGGCCTGGACCTGCCCGCCGGCCGCAGCGAGGCCCAGGTCCTCGCCGAGCTGCGCGAGCTGGCCGGCCGCAACACCGTCCTCCAGCCGATGATCGGCCTGGGCTACTACGGCACCTTCACGCCGCCGGTGGTCCTGCGCAACGTCATGGAGAACCCGGCCTGGTACACCGCGTACACGCCGTACCAGCCGGAGATCTCGCAGGGCCGCCTGGAGGCGCTGCTCAACTTCCAGACCGTGGTCTCCGACCTGACCGGCCTGCCCACCTCCGGCTCCTCGCTGCTGGACGAGGGCACCGCGGCCGCCGAGGCGATGGCCCTGGCCCGCCGCGTCACCAAGGTCAAGGGCGGCGTCTTCCTGGTCGATGCCGAGACCCTGCCGCAGACCGTCGCGGTGATCCGGACCCGCGCCGAACCGACCGGTGTCGAGGTCGTCGTCGCCGACCTCTCCGCCGGTGTCCCGGCCGAGATCGTCGAGCGCGGTGTCTTCGGTGTGCTGCTCCAGTACCCGGGTGCCACCGGTGTGGTCCGCGACCTCACCGCGGTGATCGAGCAGGCCCACGGCCTCGGTGCGATCGTCGCCGTCGCCGCCGACCTGCTGGCGCTGACCCTGCTGAAGTCCCCGGGCTCGCTGGGCGCCGACATCGCCTGCGGCACCTCGCAGCGCTTCGGTGTGCCGATGGGCTTCGGCGGCCCGCACGCCGGCTACCTGTCGGTGCGCGCCGACTTCGCCCGCTCGCTGCCCGGCCGTCTGGTCGGCGTCTCCGTCGACGCCGACGGCAACCGCGCCTACCGGCTGGCCCTGCAGACCCGCGAGCAGCACATCCGCCGCGAGAAGGCCACCAGCAACATCTGCACCGCCCAGGTGCTGCTCGCCGTGATGGCCTCGATGTACGCCGTCTACCACGGCCCGGACGGCCTGGCCGACATCGCCCGCCGCACCCACCGCTACGCCGCCGCGCTCGCCGAGGGCCTGCGCGCCGGTGGCGTCGAGCTGCTGCACGGCGAGTTCTTCGACACCGTCACCGCGGTCGTCCCCGGCCGCGCCGCCGCGATCGCCGAGGCCGCCCGCGAGCACGGCATCAACGTGTACCAGGACGGCGAGGACCGGATCTCGGTCTCCACCGACGAGACCACCACCCGCGAGCACCTGGCGGGCGTCTGGGCCGCGTTCGGCGTCGAGGGCGTCGAGATCGCCGAGAGCGCCGAGGCGCTGCCGGCCGCGCTGCTGCGCGAGGACGAGTACCTGACCCACCCGGTCTTCCACAGCCACCGCTCCGAGACCGCCATGCTGCGCTACCTGCGCCGCCTGTCGGACCGGGACTACGCGCTGGACCGCGGCATGATCCCGCTGGGCTCCTGCACCATGAAGCTCAACGCGACCACCGAGATGGAGGCGGTGACCTGGCCGGAGTTCGGCCAGCTGCACCCCTTCGCGCCGATCGAGCAGGCCCAGGGCTACCTCACCCTGATCCGCCAGCTGGAGCAGCAGCTGGTCGAGGTGACCGGCTACGACGCCGTCTCGATCCAGCCGAACGCCGGCTCCCAGGGCGAGTTCGCCGGCCTGCTGGCCGTCCGCGCCTACCACCACGCCAACGGTGACACGCAGCGCGACGTCTGCCTGATCCCGTCCTCCGCGCACGGCACCAACGCGGCCTCCGCCGTGATGGCCGGCATGCGCGTGGTCGTGGTCAAGACCCTGGTCGACGGTGACGTCGACGTCGAGGACCTCAAGGCGAAGATCGAGCAGCACCGCGACAACCTCGCGGTGCTGATGGTCACCTACCCGTCCACCCACGGCGTGTACGAGACCCAGATCACCGACATCTGCGCCCTGGTGCACGAGGCCGGCGGCCAGGTCTACGTGGACGGTGCCAACCTGAACGCCCTGGTCGGCCTCGCCAAGCCGGGCAAGTTCGGCGCGGACGTCTCGCACCTGAACCTGCACAAGACCTTCTGCATCCCGCACGGCGGCGGCGGCCCGGGCGTCGGCCCGGTGGCGGTGCGCGCGCACCTCGCGCCGTACCTGCCGAACCACCCGCTGCAGGCGGAGGCGGGCCCGGCCACCGGCGTCGGCCCGATCTCGGCCGCGCCCTGGGGCTCGGCGGCGATCCTGCCGATCTCCTGGGCGTACGTCCGGCTGATGGGCGGCGAGGGCCTCAAGCGCGCCACCCAGGTGGCGGTGCTGAACGCCAACTACATCGCCAAGCGCCTGGCCCCGCACTTCCCGGTGCTCTACACCGGTCCCGGCGGCCTGGTCGCGCACGAGTGCATCATCGACCTGCGCCCGCTCACCAAGGAGACCGGCGTGACGGTGGACGACATCGCCAAGCGCCTGATCGACTACGGGTTCCACGCGCCGACGATGTCGTTCCCGGTGGCCGGCACCCTGATGATCGAGCCGACCGAGTCCGAGGACCTGCACGAGATCGACCGCTTCTGCGACGCGATGATCGAGATCCGGGCCGAGATCGAGAAGGTCGGCTCCGGTGCGTGGCCGGCCGAGGACAACCCGCTGCGCAACGCCCCGCACACCGCCGGCATCCTGGCCGGTGACTGGGCGCACGGCTACTCGCGGCAGGAGGCGGTCTTCCCGGCGGGCGTGAACCCGGCGGACAAGTACTGGCCGCCGGTCAGCCGGATCGACGGCGCGTACGGCGACCGCAACCTGGTCTGCTCCTGCCCGCCGCTGGACGAGTACGGCATCTGAGCGAGCGGAGGTACGGCGGGGCCCCGGCGGATCGTTCCGCCGGGGCCCCGCCCGTTGGTGTCCTGCGTCGCTCGGTGGCTGCCCCCCGCGGCCGGCCGGTCAGGCGGCGTGGGCGACGGGGCGGCGCGGGGCGATCACCCGGCCGTCGGGCAGCAGTTCGCCGGTGTCCTCGAACACCAGGACGCCGTTGCAGAGCAGGCTCCAACCCTGCTCCGGGTGGCAGGCCACCGGTACGGCCGCCTCGCGGTCCTCGGACTCCGCCGACGGGCACTCAGGACGGTGCTGGCACATACGCGTACCCTCGCTTCGCTTGGCGATCCTCCCCGTGATGCGGCGCCGCCGGATGACCGGCGGGAGCCGCCGCGGTAGTCGGATCCTGTCCGGCGCCGGGCTAGGTGTGGGCCGACGCTCAAGTGGGTAGGACAGGTGGTCCTTCCACGCTGGTTCCCAGTGTCGGCATCCGGGGGCGCTCGCGCAGCAATTTCGTGACATGCGCCACAACTACCGGGCAGAGATCACCCGTTCAGGTGGCGGCAGGCGGAAATGGCTACCGGACGGGTCAGTGGGCGGCTGACCCGATTCGGCCATGCCCGATGACCCGTCCGGGTGGGTACGGGCAGTGCGGGGGTGACGGGGGAGCGTTCAGGAGGAGCCGAGCAGCAGCGGCCTGGCGAGCGGCGTCCGGGTGAGCAGCGGCAGCAGATCGGCGGCGGGGTAGGCGCGGTGCGCGGTGACGCCCAGCGGGGCCGGGGCCAGTGGGATCAGCTGGTCCGCGTCCGGGCCGGAGTCCGGGCTGTGCAGCCAGAGCGCGGTGGCGTACTGCCCCGGGAAGGTGAGCAGCCGGGGCTGCTGGCGGGCCCGCGAGGCCTGGGCGAGCTGCCAGGCCTGGCGCAGTGCCCGGACGGTGGAGTCCAGGTACGGCCCGGCGGTGAAGTGGGAGAAGGCGTGGCCCTCGACGCCCTGGACCACCTCGGCCGCGGCGGCCACCTCGGCGCCGTCCTTGATCAGGAAGCGCCAGCCCGTCCGCCGGGCGGCGCCGAGCTCGGGGCGCGGCCCGTCCAGGACGTGGACCGCGAGCGGGTGCGCGGGCAGCAGCGGGCCGGTCGGATGACGCAGCGCGGCGGCGGCGGGCTGGCGCAGCGCGGTCTCCGAGTCGAGCGCGGCGAGGACCGCGCGCAGAGCGCTGGGCGGGGGCTGGGGAGTCTGCAAAGTCATGGCGGGGTCGCCTCTCCGTGCGAGATCGGCGTGCGAGTGCGGCATACCGGCATGGCGCGGTGTGTCGTCGGTGACGGAACCTGGCCGTGTCCGGTTGTGCATGATCGCGGTGCGGGCGCCGCCGCTGCCGTCGACGAGGGTTTCGGAGCGGCAGCGGGCCGGCCTTGGCGCAGTGCGAATTCTATCGAACAGGTGCACAGGGTGACCTGTTTATCACAGGCGGTGGCGCCGGGCAAGTCGAGGGATGTGCTGAAAGACCATCAGTTCCCTTGCATTGCAAGCCGTTCGAAGCAATCGGGTATCGATCTTCGGGGTGGGCATGATGCTTGCACGGTCGGTCGGCCGGCCGCTCAGGAGGAGGGGACCATGGGCGAGAAGGTCGTGGCGACGCGGGCGGACCTGTCGGACCGGCAGCTGTACCGTCGCAAGCTCCAGTCCTGCCAGGACGCGTTGGGGCGGATGCTGCGCGAGGACCGTTTCGACCGGCCGCGGGCCGTGATGGGCCTGGAGATCGAGCTCAACCTGGCCGACGAGCAGGGCCTGCCGGTGATGCGCAACGCGCAGGTGCTCAGCGCGATCGGCTCCAGTGACTTCCAGACCGAGCTGGGCCAGTTCAACATCGAGGTCAACATCGCCCCGCACCGGCTCTGCGGCCACGTCTTCGAGGAACTGCGCGAGGAGATCGACACCGGGCTGCGCTACGCCGACCGGCGGGCCGCCGAGGCCGGTGCGCGGATCGTGATGGTGGGCATCCTGCCGACCCTGGAGCACGACCACACGGGGCTGGACGCGATGTCCCACAACCAGCGGTACAACCTGCTCAGCGACCAGATCCTGGCCGCCCGGGGCGAGGACATCACGCTGGACATCGAGGGCGTCGAGCACCTCCAGCTGGAGTCGATCACCATGGTCGCGGAGGCTGCCGCGACCTCGCTGCAACTGCACCTGCAGGTCACCCCGGAGCGGTTCTCCTCGGTCTGGAACGCCGCCCAGGCGATCTGCGGCCCGCAGCTGGCGCTCGGCGCCAACTCGCCGTTCCTGTTCGGGCGGGAGCTGTGGCGGGAGACCAGGCCGGTGCTCTTCCAGCAGGCCTGCGACACCCGTTCGGCGGAGCTCAAGGCGCAGGGCGTCCGCCCGATCACCTGGTTCGGCGAGCGCTGGGTCGACTCGGCGTACGACCTCTTCGAGGAGAACCTGCGGTACTTCCCGGCGCTGCTGCCGATCTGCGACGACGAGGACCCGGTGAAGGTGCTCGCCTCCGGCGGTGTGCCGCGGCTGGCCGAGATGCGGCTGCACAACGGGACCATCTACCGGTGGAACCGCCCGGTGTACGACGTCAGCGGCGGCGTGCCGCACCTGCGGGTGGAGAACCGCGCGCTGCCGGCCGGCCCGACCGTCGCCGACACGCTGGCCAACGCGGCCTTCTACTACGGGCTCGTCCGGGTGCTCGCCGAGCAGCCGCGGCCGATCTGGACCAGGCTGCCGTTCGAGCGGGCCGACGAGAACTTCCAGCAGGCCGCCCGGTACGGCGTCGACGCCGTCTTCCAGTGGCCGCGGCACGGCCGGGCCGGCCGCGGCGGGGGGCCGGCCACCGTGCCCGCGGTCGACCTGGTGCTGAACGAACTGCTCCCGATGGCCTACCAGGGCCTCGACGAGTGGGGCGTCGAACCCGCCGACCGGGACCGCTACCTCGGCATCATCGAGCAGCGCTGCCTGCGCCGGGTCAACGGTGCCTCCTGGCAGAGCGCCACCTTCCACCGGCTGCGCGAGCAGTTCGGGATGGACCGGTCGGCCGCGCTCGCCGCGATGACCCGGCGCTACATCGAGTACATGCGGACGGGCGAGCCCGTGCACACCTGGCCGGTCGGGTAGCGGCGCGGCTCGCGGACCGCCGCCGCCGGGGCGACGCGGCCGACGTGCGGCCGCCCCGCGGCGCCGGGCGGGGCGGCCGCCGGAGGCTGTGGAAGGATGACCGCTCCGGCGGTCGGCCGACGGCCGGAGCGACGCCGGACCGCTGGAGCACCCCGTGACCACCGCCCCGACCGAACCGGAGACCGCGCGGCCCACGCGCCGGCTGCTCGGCGTGGAACTGCTGATCGTCCTGGGCCTCTCCCTCGGGGCGAGCGGCATCGGCGCGCTGATCAGCTTCACCGGCTCCCTGACCGAGACCCTCGAACTCGGCAAGCAGGTCGCCACCCTCAACTCCTCGCGCGCGCCGGGCCGGCCCTGGCTGGACCTCGCCTGGCAGCTCTACTACGTCGCGCGCGGACTGATGCCGGTGGTGCTGGTCGGCTATCTGCTGGTGCGTGAGGGCACCTCGCTGAGGGTGCTCGGCTTCGACCTCGGACAGAAGTCGCGCGACCTCGGCCGGGGCGCCGCCGTCGCGGCCGGGATCGGCGGCACCGGGCTGGCGCTCTACCTGGCCTCGCAGGCGGCCGGCTACAACCTGACCGTGGCGCCCTCAGGCCTGCCCGACGTCTGGTGGCGCATCCCGGTCCTGGTGGCCTCCGCCTGGCAGAACGCCATCCTGGAGGAGGTCGTCGTCCTCGGCTACCTGCTGCGCAGGCTCGGGCAGCTGGGCTGGTCGTGGCCGGCCGCGCTGGTGGCCAGCTCGGTGCTGCGGGGTTCGTACCACCTGTACCAGGGGGTGGGCGGGCTGGTCGGCAACATGGTGATGGGCGCGGTGTTCTGCCTGCTCTACCGGCGCTGGGGGCGGGTGATGCCCCTGGTGGTGGCGCACGCGCTGATCGACACGGTGGCCTTCGTCGGGTACGCGCTGCTGGCCGGCCACGTCAGCTGGCTGCCCACCGGCTGACCGGCGGCCGGACGGCCAGGGCGCGCGGCGGTCGGGCGAGCAGGCGGTCCACGTGCCGGCGCTCCAGGCCCTGGCCGGGGTCGATCGGCAGCAGGAGGCGGTCGCGGCGCCAGAGCGCGTTGCGGACCAGCCGGGCCGGGATGACGTCGTCGATCCAGGCGAAGGGCCGGCCGGCGGCGTACCGCAGCAGCGGGGCCCACTTGTGGGCGGAGAACAGCTCCATCAGCGGGACCCTGGGGTCGCCGGGCCGGGGGACGTAGCCGGCGAAGCGGACCACCGGCAGCCGGGGCAGCCCGATCGCCGGGGCGATGTGGGTGTTGGCCTCCTCCTCCCAGGTGGTGGCCCAGACCAGTTCGTACGGGCCGGCCAGCTCGCGCAGCCACGCGCCGTGCCGGGCGGAGAGCAGGACGCTGTAGCCGAGCAGGGTGTGCACGTCGAACCCGGCCTCGGGTCTCGGGCAGACCGGGTTGAGCACCCCGTCGACATCCAGGAACAGCAGTGGCTTCGGCACCGGGCGCCCCCCAGGTAGGACCTCGTCGTCACCTGGTCGGACGAGCGGCGCCCGCCGGTGGTTGCCCACCGGAGGGCGCACACAGGGGGCGCACGGGGCGCTCAGCGGGCGGCGGCGGGTTCGCCGAGCAGCGGCGCGGAGCCGACGGCGGAGCGCCGGGAGAGCCGGCGGACCTGTGGCTCCAGCAGGACGACGGCGCTGAGCAGCAGGCAGAGCGCCGCGCAGGCCCAGAGTGCGCCGGAGAGGCCCAGCGCGTCCGCGGCCGGGCCGGCCAGCGCGGTGCCGACCGGGGCCAGCGACAGCGAGCCGAGATGGTCGTACGCGGAGACCCGGGAGAACATCTCGACCGGGATCTCCTGCTGCAGCGCGACCATCCAGTTGACGCCGAACACGGTGACCCCGGCGCCGGACAGGAACATCGCCACGACCAGCACCGGCAGCGGCGCGGCCAGCGCGAGGGCCAGCGCCGGCACGCCGAAGAGGAAGACGCCCCAGTTGCCGACCAGCAGGATCCGCCGGGGCTGCCAGCGGACCATCACCAGCCCGGTCACCACCAGGCCGGTCCCGTGCGCGGCGAGCGCCAGGCCCCAGTCCCGGGCGCCGCCCAGCCGCTGCTCGGCGACGATCGGCCCGTACACCGCGTCCACGGCGGTGATGCAGGCCATCAGCACGGCGAACTGGAGCACGATCACCCAGAGCCAGCGGCGGGAGGCGAACTCCTGCCAGCCCTCGCGCAGGTCGCGGAGCATCCCGCCGCCGGCCGCGGCGGGGGCGGCGGGCTCGGCCTCCAGGAAGAAGCGCAGCGCGGCGGCGACCAGGAAGCAGCCGGCGTCGACCGCGAGCACCCAGCCGGGGCCGACGGCGGCGGTCAGGGCGCCGCCGAGCGCCATGCCGCCGATCTGGGCGGAGTTGAGCGCCAGCCGGAAGACCGAGAAGGCCCGGCCGGCGTGTTCCGCGGCCACGCTCTGCATGATCATGCCTTCGGACGCGGGGGCGTAGAAGGCGTGACCGGCGCCGCCGGCCGCGGAGAGCACCATCAACTGCCAGAGCTGCGCCTGGCCCGCCAGGACCAGCGCGGCCAGCACGGCCTGCGAGACGGCGCTGAACAGGTTGGCGGCGACCATCACGTGGTGGCGCGGCAGCCGGTCGGCGAGCGCGCCGCCGATCATCAGCAGCAGGACGACCGGGACCAGCCGGGCGGCGGTGACGTAGCCGACCTCGGCGGTGGAGCCGCCGCTCGCGATGACCGCGAAGGCGGTGGCGATCGGAGCCCCCGCGTTGCCGAGGCCGCTGACGACGGTGGCGGCGGTCTGGATGCGGAAGTTGCGGCCGGCCCAGGGGAAGCGGCGTCGGTGCGGGGGTGGGGGTTGGCTGTGCACCCGGCGACTATGCCGGGGGAGGCGTCAGCTGTCCAGCGACTTTCACACCTTACGGGGGCGGTCGTGGCGGCTCAGCCGAGGTGGCCCCAGAGGAAGCTGAGGGTGCGCCGCCAGGCCGTCCGGGCCTGGAGCCGGTCGTAGGTGCCGAGCGGGTTCTCGTCGTTCATGAAGGCGTGCCCGGCCGGATAGAAGTGGATCTCGGGCCGGACGTCGGTGGCCTCGCCGATCCGGATCGCCGCCTCGTCGACGGCGGCCATCGGGATCGAGCGGTCGTGCTCGGCGTAGTGCCCCAGGACATGGGCGGTGAGGCCGCGGTAGTCGAAGTCCGGATCGGGCGGCAGCCCGTAGAACGGGACCGCGGCGGCCACCCGGTCGCCCTCGGCGGCGGCCAGCAGCAGGGCGAAGCCGCCGCCCATGCAGAACCCCACCACGCCGACCGCGTCACCGACCACGCCGTCCAGGCCGAGCAGGTACCCGACCGCACCGCGCAGGTCCGGTACGGCCCGCTCGACCGGGAGTTCGCGCTTGAGCCGGGCCGCCTCGGCGCTGTCGTGGGTGGTCGTGCCACCGAAGAGGTCCGGGGCGAGCACGGTGAAGCCCTCGGCGGCGAAGCGGTCCGCCATCGCCGCCACGTGGGAGGTGAGCCCCCACCACTCCTGGACCACCACCAGGCCGGGGCCGACGCCCTGCGGAGGGCGGGCCAGATAGCCGTGGGCCTCGCGGCCGCCGGCGGGGAAGGTGACGTTCTGCCGGGAGCCGCCCTGCTCAGGCATGGCTTCCTCTCGGTGGGGACGGGCCGCGCGCGGCGCGGCGGGGGCTGCGGGGTACCGCGTACCGGTCGTGGTGCCGGCGGTGCTCGCCCGCCGCGCCGGTGCGGTGGATCAACCCATCTCCTCCAGCGCACGGCCCTTGGTCTCCTTGATGCAGAAGACCACGAACGGGATCGAGAGCAGGGCGAAGACGGCGTAGATGACGTACGTCGCCGACAGGTTCCAGTCGGCGAGGTCGGGGAAGCTGACGGTGATCGCCCAGTTGGCGATCCACTGCGCCGAGGCGGCGACCGACAGGGCGAGCGCCCGGATCCGGTTGGGGAACATCTCGCCGAGCAGGACCCAGACCACCACGCCCCAGGAGAAGGCGAAGCAGAACACGAAGACGTGCGCGGCGACCAGCGCCACGGTGGCGTAGGTGTCGTCCAGGGTGGCGGAGTCGCCGGTGCCCTGCCGGTAGGAGAACGCCCAGGCGGCGGTGGCCAGGGCCACCGCCATGCCGGCCGAGCCGGCCAGCGCGAGCGGCTTGCGGCCGATCCGGTCGACCAGCACCATGGCGACCACCGTGCCGACCACGTTGACGATCGAGGTGGAGAGGCTGATCAGCAGGGAGTTGGCCTCGTTGATGCCGACGGACTGCCAGAGGAACGACGAGTAGTAGAAGATCACGTTGATGCCGACGAACTGCTGGAACACCGAGGCGCCGATACCGACCCAGATGATCGGCAGCAGCCCGAAACGGCCGCCCAGCAGGTCCTTCGCCCGGGGCTTGTGGGAGGACTCCAGCACCGCGCGGATCTCGGCCACCCGGGCGTCCAGGTCGACGTTCTCGCCCTCCACCTCCACCAGCACCTTGCGGGCCTGCTCCTCGCGCCGGTCGGCGATCAGATAGCGGGGCGACTCCGGGATGGCCAGCGCCATCAGGCCGTACACCAGCGCCGGGACGGTCTCCACGCCGAGCATCCACTGCCAAGCCTGGATACCGCCCAGGTGGCCGGTGGACTCGCCGCCGGCCGCCTGGTTGAGCGCCCAGTTGGCGAGCTGGGAGACGGTGATGCCGAGCACGATCGCCATCTGCTGGAAGGAGGCCAGCCGGCCCCGGTAGGCGGTGGGCGCGACCTCGGCGATGTAGGTCGGGGCGATCACCGAGGCGATGCCGATCGCGACACCGCCCACCACGCGCCAGGTGGCCAGCACCTGGATGCTCGGCGGGAACATCGAGCCGACGCCGCTGATCGCGAAGAGCGTGGCGGCCAGCAGCATGGTGCGGACCCGGCCGAAGTGGTCGGCGAGCCGGCCGGCCGCCACCGCGCCGGCGGCCGAGCCGAGCAGGGCGATGGCCACCACGAAGGCGGTCTCGCCGTTGCCCACCGCGAAGTGCTTCTGGATGCCGGTCACCGCGCCGTTGATCACCGCGCTGTCGTAGCCGAACAGGAAGCCGCCCATCGCGGCGGCCGCCGAGATGAACACGACGTGCCCGAGATGTGCCTCGCCGGAGGCCGGACGGGATGTGGCTGCGGACACGCGCGCTCCCCGGTGGACGGGCCCACCGGTACGGCAGTGGGCAGGATTCGTCACACATTCGATCAGCGGCTTCCCGGCTTCGCCCGAAATCGAGCCGATCGGGTGACGTGGCGTCAGCGCTGCTACCCCGTGCGCCGCGCGTTACGCCGCAGGAGTTGGGTGCGGACGGCGGCGTCCAGGCCCTGGCCGCGTTCGGCCAGCCGGTCGGCGAGGGCCCGCTGGTCCGCGACGGTCTTCTTGTCGTCGTACTTGAACTTGGCCCGCACCGTGCGGACGGTGAGCCGCAGCCCGCGCAGGCCCGACAGGAGCCGGCCGAACGGCTCCTCGCCGGGCGCGACCCGGAGGGCGGGGGTCTCCGGCTGGAAGTGCGCCAGCTGGCGGTTGAGGATCGCCGCCTTGCCGGCCGCGTCCTCGACGATCTCGGCCGTGCAGGTGAACTGGACGGAGGCGTAGTAGCTGGTGGGCGTACCCGGCTCGCCGCGCCAGTGCCCGGGGGCGAAGGCGTAGTCGTCGGTGACCGCGAGGGTGACCTCGGGGTCGGCCCGGACGGCGGCGAACAGCGGATTGGGCGCGGCGAGATGCAGCAGTACCTCACCCCGCTCGACGTCCAGCAGGAAGTGGGTGGGGACCAGGACGGGCCCCTGGCCGGGCAGGCCGTTGGCGGCGAGCAGGCCGAAGTCGCGGCCCTGCGCCAGCCAGGCGCGCCACTCGGCGTCGTCGCCCCGGTCCCAGGATCTGATCAGCATCGGTGGGCCGCCGTCAGCGGGTGAGGTCGCGCAGGTGCGCGGGGAGCGGCACGGTGCTGGAGGCGTCCGGGACGGGGGCGCCGTACCCCGTGGTCACCGGTACCACGCCGGACCAGTACGGCAGGTCGAGGTCCGCCTCGTCGTCCTCGGCGCCGTCGGCGCGGGTCTTGGCGGAGACCTCGTCCAGGTCGAGCCGGACGACGGCGGTGGCGGCCAGTTCCCTGGCGTTGGCCGGGCGGACCTCGGCGGACCGGCCGGGGACGGTCTGGTCGACCAGCGCGTCCAGCGCGACCGAGAGCTCCGCGGGGTCGGTGACCTGGTGGGCCGTGCCGTGGGCGACCACCGAGCGGAAGTTGACCGAGTGGTTGAACGCCGACTTGGTCAGCACCAGGGCGTCGACCAGGGTGACGGTGACGCAGACCGGCAGGCCCTGGTCGCCCTTGGCGCCGCGCAGCGGGCGGCTGCCGGTGGAGCCGTGGATGTAGAGGCGGTCGCCGACCCGGGCGAAGACGGTCGGCAGGACGACGGGGGCGCCGTCGGCGACGAAGCCCAGGTGGCAGAGGTAGGTGCTGTCGAGGATCGCGTGGATCGCCGCCTGCTCCCAGGTCGCGCGGTCCTTGTAGCGGGTCGGGGTGGTACGCGGGGTGCGGGCGTAGGACACGGCGCCGTCTGACATGACAACCTCTATGTACTAGTGCATAATCTCTTTTGTGCTAGGAGACTATCCGATCAAGGGACGACGCGCCAGCGAAATCGCGGCCGACGTCGAGCAGGGCGTCAGTACCGGACGGCTCGCGCCGGGCACCGCACTGCCCCCGCTGCGCGACCTGGCCGGCGAACTCGGCGTCAACCCCAACACCGTCGCCGCCGCCTACCGGCTGCTCCGCGACCGGGGGGTGATCGAGACCGCCGGTCGCAAGGGCAGCCGGATCCGCCCGCGACCGGCACTCACCCCGCGCGACGAGATCCGGCTCCCCGTCCCGCCGGAGGCCCGGGACCTCGCCAACGGCAACCCCGACCCCGCGCTGCTCCCGGACCTCACACCGGCCCTGGCCGCGGCGGCCGAGGCCGCCCGCCGCGACCCGGTGATGTACGGGCGCCCGCCGGTCGACCCCGGGCTGCTGGCCCTGGTCGGCGCGGGCTTCCGCGCCGACGGCCTGCCCGACGCGCCGATCGCCATCGCCTCCGGTTCGCTCGACACCATCGAGCGGATCCTCGCCACCCGGCTGCGCCCCGGTGACGCCGTCGCCGTCGAGGACCCGGGCTGGGGGAGCCTGATGGACCTGCTGCCGGCCCTGGGCCTGCGGGCCGCCCCCGTCCGGCTGGACGACGAGGGCCCGCTGCCGGAGGCGCTCGCCGAGGCGCTGGCGGGCGGCGCCCGCGCGATGGTGGTCACCAGCCGCGCGCAGAACCCGACCGGCGCGGCCGTCAGCGCCGCCCGGGCGGCCGCGTTGCGCGCGGTGCTGGCCGGCCACCCCGGGGTGCTGCTGATCGAGGACGACCACGGCCACGGCATGGTCGACCAGCCGTTCCACTCGCTGGTCGGAGCCGGGCCGGAGCACTGGGTGGTGGTGCGCTCGGCGGCCAAGGCCTACGGGCCGGACCTGCGGCTCTCGTTCGCGGTCGGGGACGCGGACACCATCGGGCGGGTGCGGGGGCGGCAGCGCCTCGGGGCCGGCTGGGTCAGCCATCTGCTGCAGGGCACCGTCGCCGAGCTGTGGCGCACCGACGCGGCGCCGGTCGCCAGGGTGGCCGCCGCCTACCGGGAGCGGCGGGACGCCCTGCGGGGGGAACTGGCCGCGCGCGGCATCGAGGCGCACGGCGCGAGCGGGCTGAACGTCTGGGTGCCCGTCCCGGACGAGACCACGGTGCTCGCCGCGCTGGTGCAGCGCGGCTGGGTGGTGGCGCCGGGCGCGCGGTTCCGCCTGCAGTCCGCGCCCGGCCTGCGGATCACCGTCGCCCGACTGGACCCGGCCGACGCGCGGCGGCTGGCCGACGACCTGGCGGCCGTGCTGGGAACGGGCGGTGCCGACGCGCGGCTGATCTGAACCGGTCGGTAACAGAGTGAGAAACCTGGTGCAGATACCTAGCGGTAACAAGCGCGAGCATGTCATCTTCATCGCGCCACCGGCCGGCGGCCTACCCTCACCTCCGTGTCTCCCCGCCCCCAGACCGCGGGCGAGACCGACCGCAGGAGTTCCGCCGTGCCCGAAAACCGTTCGAGCATCACTCGCAGAACCACCAGCCTCACCCGGCGGCTGCTCGTCGCCGCCCTCGCCCTGCCGCTCGGCGCGGCCGGCCTGATCACCGGTGCCGCGGTGCCGGCCTCGGCCGCCACCGCCGCACCTGGCGGGCCGACCGCCTCCGTCACCCTGGGGGACAGCTACATCTCCGGCGAGGCCGGCCGCTGGAAGGGCAACGCGGTTGTCACCAGCGGCAGTCGGGCCGGCACCGACCGGGCCTGGACCGGCAGTGCCTACGACCCGAGCCGGATCTACGGCGCGACGTACACGAGCGGGTGCGACCGCTCGGACGTCGCCGAGGTGCGCAGCGCGCCGTCGGTGGCGCAGAACCAGATCAACCTGGCCTGCTCCGGAGCCGTCGCCGCCAATGTCTTCCGGGCCGCCAACGGCGGCCAGTCGTTCAAGGGCGAGGCCCCGCAGGCCGACCAGCTCGCCACGGTGGCGGGCCAGTACAACGTCAAGCTGATCACGCTGTCGATCGGCGGCAACGACCTCGGCTTCGGCGACGTGATCAGCACCTGCGTCCAGGACTACCTGGTCTGGTACTCCTACTGCCACGACGATCAGCAGTCGGCGATCGACTCCCGGATGCCCGGCGCGATGGCCGGCGTCGGCAAGGCGCTGGACGAGATCCGGGCCGTGATGTCGGGCGCCGGCTACGCGACCGGTGACTACCGCGTCGTGCTGCAGTCCTACCCCTCGCCGATCCCGCGCGCGGCCGAGATGCGCTACCCGGAGAGCGGCTGGAGCCGGTCCGACACCGGCGGGTGTCCGTTCTGGAACGGCGACGCCGACTGGGCGCGGGACTCGTTGGTGCCGCAGATCTCGCGGGCGCTGGCGGGCGTCGCCGCCGCGAAGGGCGCGCAGTTCCTGGACCTCGCGGACATGATGCAGGGGCGCGAGGTCTGCTCCAAGGCGACCCGGCAGGCGAGTTCGACCAGCGCGCCGTCCGCCGTCACCAGTGAGTGGGCGCGGTTCGTCGACGGCGGGCTCAACTCCTCGCAGGGCGCGCTGCAGGAGTCGATGCACCCCAACTACTACGGCCAGCAGGCCCTCGGGCAGTGCCTGACCCTGCTGTACGCACGGCCGAGCGGCAACTTCGGCTGCCGCAACACGGCGGGGAAGGACGCGAGCGGGATGTACCTGACCGCGCGCTGACGCACGGCGCGGCCGGTCCCCGCTCCACCCGGAGCGGGGACCGGCCCGCGGTGTGTCACCCCTTGGCGAGCAGGGCCTGGGCGTGTGCCCGGACCTGATCCTTCGTCAGATAGGCGTCGGTGTACTCGAAGTCCCGCAGCCGGGCGGGCTGGCGGGCCAGGAAGCCGGTCCGGACGAAGTCGTCGCCGGCGGTGGCGTTCAGCAGCCAGTTGGCGCCGACCCGGAACTTGGCGGCGTTGGTGCGCATCGCCATCAGGTGGTAGCCGCGGGCGACCACCTGGGCGGGCACGCCGCGGAGTTCGATGCCGATCGGCTTGGACACCGCGTCCTTGCCGCCGAGGTCCACCACCAGCCCCAGGTCCTTGTGGTAGTAGGGCTCCAACGGCTGGTTGCGCAGCGCGGCGATCACGTTGTTCGCCACCGCCCGGCCCTGGCGGGCGGAGTGCTGGGCGGTGGGCGGGCAGACCGCGCCGTCGCCCTTGGCGAGGTCCGGGACGGCGGCGGCGTCGCCGAGCGCGAACACGCTCTCGAACTGGGGCACCCGCATCTCGGCCGTGACCGCGATCCGGCCGCGGACCGTCTCGGCGTCCAGGGTGCCGATCAGCGGGCTGGCCGCGACACCGGCCGTCCAGATCAGCGTCCGGCAGGGGAGCGTCCGGCCGTCGGTGAACTTCACCGACTCGGCGCCGACCTCGGCCACCGAGACGCCCAGCGAGACCTCGATGCCGCGCTCGCGCAGCACCTCCAGCGCGGCGGTGCCGAGGGCGTCGCCGAGCTCCGGCATCAGCTTCGGGGCGATGTCGATCAGGTGCCACTTGATCTGCCGGGCGTCCAGCCGCGGGTAGCGGCGGGCGGCCGCGGTGGTCAGCCGCTGCAGGCAGGCGGCCGTCTCGGTGCCCGCGTAGCCGCCGCCGACCACCACGAACTGCAGTCGGGACTCGCGCTCCCGCTGGTCCAGGGTGGCCGAGGCGAGGTCGAGTTGGGCGATCACGTGGTCGCGGACGTAGGTCGCCTCGGCGAGCGTCTTCATGCCGCGCGCGTAGTCGGTCAGGCCCGGGATGTCGAAGGTGCGGGTCACGCTGCCCGGGGCGAGCACCAGGTAGTCGTACTTCTGCGCGACGACCTCGTCGGTGATCTTGCGGACCACGCAGACCTTGGAGCGCGGGTCGACGCCGATCGCGCCGCCCGGGACGATGTGGGTCCGGCGCAAGGTCCGGCGGAGCGAGACCGCGACCGACTGCGGGGTCAGCACCCCGGCCGCCACGTGCGGGAGCAGCGGCAGATAGAGCTGATAGCTGAACGGCGTGACCAGCGAGATCTCCGCCTCCGAGGGCGTGAGCTTGCGTTCGAGACGGCGAGCGCACTCCAGCCCGGCGAAGCCGCCGCCCACGATCAGGATCCGAGGTCGTTCCATCGTTCATCCCTTACCGTGCAGTTCGTACCGTGAAAGGTCCCCACTACTGTCCGCCACACTCGCACGGAGCAGCGGGGGGTGCCACCGGGGCGGCGCGGATGGCGCAGACGGGGACGGCGGGTGCGGCACGCGGCGCCCGGTGCGCGCATATGCCCGATAGGCTGTCCGGCGTGCTCACCGAGGTGACGGCGGTCCGATACGTGACGCCACTGCGAGAAGGCGGCTCGATGCCGGGCCTGGTCGAGGCCGACGACCGGCGGCTGTACGCGCTGAAATGGGTCGGCGCCGCACAGGGCCGCAAGGCGCTGGTCGCGGAGGTGCTGGCCGGGGAGCTGGGCCGCCGGCTCGGGCTGCCGGTACCGGAGCTGGTCACCGTGGACCTGGACCCGGTGCTGGCCCGCAGCGAGCCGGACCCGCAGATCCAGGACCAGATGCGGGCCAGTGGCGGCCTCAACCTGGGGATGGCCTTCGTCAGCGGCGCGCTCAACTTCGACCCGCTCTGCTTCGAGGTGGACGCCGGGCTGGCCGGTCAGGTGCTCTGGTTCGACGCCCTGATCGGCAACGTCGACCGCTCCTGGCGCAACCCCAACCTGCTGGTGGCGACCGGTGGGCTGCGGCTGATCGACCACGGCGCCAGCCTGATCTTCCACCACCACTGGGCGGGTGCGGCCGGCTGGGTCCGCCGCCCGTACGACGCCTCCGACCACGCGCTGCTGCGGGCCGAGCCGGACCTGGTGGCCGCGGACAAGGCGCTCGCCCCGCTCGCCGAGGCGGCGGTGGAGGAGGCGGTGGCGCAGATCCCCGACGCCTGGCTGCTGGACGAGCCGGGCTTCGACTCGCCCGAGGAGGTGCGCGCCGCGTACCGCGCCCAGCTGACCGAGCGACTGGCCGGTCCGCGCGACTGGCTGCCGGAGGTGTCCGTATGACCGACTCCCTGCCGTCGGCCCCGCCGGCCGTCGCCGAGCTGCACGACTACGAGTACGCGGTGATCCGGGCGGTGCCCAGGGTGGAACGCGGCGAGTGCGTCAACGTCGGGGTACTGCTGTACTGCCGGCAGAGCGCGCACCTGGGCGCGCGGACCCACCTGGACCAGGCCCGGCTGCTGGCGCTGGACCCGGTGGCGGACGTCGCCGGGGTGCGGCGGGCGCTGCACGGGATCGAGGCGGTCTGCGCGGGCGGGCCGGCGGCCGGTCCGGCGGCGGCGGACAACCCCGGGCAGCGGTTCCGCTGGCTGACGGCGCCGCGCAGCGCGATCGTCCAGCCGGGGCCGGTGCACACCGGGCTGACCGGTGACCCGGAGGCCGAGCTGCGGCGGCTCTTCGACCAGCTGGTGCTCTGAGCGACGGCTTCGGCGGTCGAGCGGTTGACCTACGGACTTTTGCCCTGGTCAAAGCTTGAGTTGGTGAAGCACTCGGTCGTACGCTGGCCCCATGGGTTCGACAGCGACGACGACCGTACCGACCAACGCCGAGTTGATGGAGGCGCTGGCCGCCGTCGGCGCCGCCTACTTCCAGGACTTCGCGGCGGCGGCGGCCCGGCACGGCCTCTCCTCCTCGCAGGCGAAGGCGCTCGGCGCGGTGCAGGAGCCGGTGCCGATGCGGGCGCTGGCCGGCCGGCTGGGCTGCGACGCCTCCAACGTGACCGGGATCGTCGACCGGCTGGAGTCGCTCGGCCTGGCCAACCGTGAGGCGGCGGCCGGTGACCGGCGGGTCAAGATCGTGGTGATCACCGGGCAGGGGCGCGAGATCCTCGGGCTGATCCGCGGCGAGATGAGCCGCACCCACCAGGCCTTCGAGGCGATGACCGACGAGCAGCGGGTGTCGCTGCACTCGATCTGCGCGCAGGTGCTGCCGGTGCTCGCCGGCCGGCCGGTCGGCGCCGCGTAGGTCGCGGGGCCGTGCGGGCCGGGCGCCCCTCCGGTCACCGCGGCGTGCGGTTCCGGCCCCGGTCGGGAGCGGCGGGCGGTGGGGGCCGGTCCGCCGACGCTCGCGCTGACCTCGGCTGTTAGGCTTGCGAAGCGTGAGCGCGAAGCCCCAGATCCCCAATGTCCTGGCCTCCCGGTACGCTTCGGCGACCCTGGCCCAGCTGTGGTCCCCCGAGCACAAGGTGGTCCTTGAGCGCCATCTGTGGCTCGCCGTCCTGAAGGCCCAGCAGGACCTCGGCGTCGAGGTGCCGGCCGGTGCCGTCGCCGACTACGAGCGGGTGATCGACCAGGTCGACCTCGGCTCGATCGCCGCCCGCGAGCGGGTCACCCGGCACGACGTGAAGGCGCGGATCGAGGAGTTCAGCGACCTCGCCGGCCACGAGCAGATCCACAAGGGAATGACCTCCCGGGATCTGACCGAGAACGTCGAGCAGCTGCAGATCCGCCAGTCGCTGGAGCACGTCCGCGACCGCACGGTCGCCGTGCTGGTCCGCCTGGGCCGGCTCGCCGCCCAGCACTCCGAGCTGGTCATGGCCGGCCGGTCGCACAACGTCGCCGCGCAGGCCACCACGCTGGGCAAGCGCTTCGCGACCGTCGCCGACGAGCTGCTGGTCGCCTTCCGGCGGCTGGAGGAGCTGATCGCCCGCTACCCGCTGCGCGGGATCAAGGGCCCGGTCGGCACCGCCCAGGACATGCTGGACCTGCTCGGCGGCGACACCGAGAAGCTCGCCGAGCTGGAGCGCCGGGTGGCCGGCCACCTCGGCTTCGACAACGTGCTCATCAGCGTCGGCCAGGTCTACCCGCGCTCGCTGGACTTCGAGGTGCTCACCGCCCTCGTCCAGCTCTCGGCCGCGCCCTCCAGCCTGGCCAAGACGATCCGCCTGATGGCCGGCCACGAGCTGGTCACCGAGGGGTTCAAGGAGGGCCAGGTCGGCTCCTCCGCGATGCCGCACAAGATGAACACCCGCTCCTGCGAGCGCGTCAACGGTCTGGCCGTCATCCTGCGCGGCTACGCCTCGATGACCGCCGAGCTGGGCGGCGACCAGTGGAACGAGGGCGACGTCTCCTGCTCGGTGGTCCGCCGGGTCGCGCTGCCGGACGCCTTCTTCGCCTTCGACGGCCTGCTGGAGACCTTCCTGACCGTCCTCGACGAGTTCGGCGCCTTCCCCGCCGTGATCGAGGCCGAGCTGGACCGCTACCTGCCGTTCCTGGCCACCACCAAGGTGCTGATGGGCGCCGTGCGCGCGGGCGTCGGCCGGGAGACCGGGCACGAGGTCATCAAGGAGCACGCCGTCGCCTCGGCGCTGGCGATGCGTGCCGGCGCGCGGGAGAACGCGCTGCTGGACCGGCTGGCCGCCGATGAGCGGATGCCGCTGGACCGGGCCGCGCTGGACGCGCTGCTGGCCGACCGGCTCTCCTTCACCGGTGCGGCCGGTGCCCAGGTCGCCGAGGTGGTCCGCCAGGTGGAGGCCGTCGCGGCCGCCTACCCGGAGGCCGCCAAGTACGCCCCGGGTGACATTCTCTGACGACTCGTCAGGCCTTCGTGGGCCCCGCCGCCGATCCGGTGGCGGGGCCTTCGCCGTGGTCGGCGCCGACATGGCCCGGATCGAGCGGCGGGCCGTTGGTGCCGCAGGTGTAGCGGCAGTCCGGCTCGGCGACCGGGTGGTCCTCGGGAGCCAGCACGTTGCCCCGGACCGTCGTGAAGGCCGTCACTCCGCCGGTGGCCAGCAGCCCGGCGCAGATCAGCATGGCGATCCGGAAGGCGGAGTCCACCGAGGCGGGCACCTGGTACGCGTCGCCGCTGAGCCCGGCCAGCGCGGGCAGGGCCGCCACCGCGAGCAGACCGGCCGCGCGGGCGGCGGCGTTGTTGACGCCGCTGGCGATCCCGGCGTGCCGGACCTCCACCGCCGCCAGCACCGTCGCGGTCAGCGGCGCCACCAGTAGGACCATCCCGCAGCCCATCACGGTGACGGCCGGCAGCACGTCCGTCCAGTACGAGGCGTCCGGGCCGATCCGCAGCATGAGCAGCACGCCCGTCGCGCAGATCAGCGGCCCCACGGTGAGCGGCAGTCGCGGGCCGATCCGCTTGCCGAGCCGGCCGGCCCGGGCGGACAGCGCGAGCATCAGGACGGTGATCGGCACCAGGGCCAGCCCGGAGACCAGCGGGGAGAACCCGGAGACGATCTGCAACTGCACGACCAGCAGGAAGAACACGCCGCTGAAGGCCGCGTAGACGCAGAGGGTGACCAGGTTCACCGCGGTGAACAGCCGGGAGGAGAAGAGGCCGAGTGGCAGCATCGGCTCCGGGACACGGCGCTCGACCACGACGAAGGCCGTGCCCAGCAGCAGCCCCGCCGCGCCGGCCAGCCAGACCTCCGGCGAGAGCCCGCCGCCCGCGGCCGTCAGGGCATAGGTGACCGAGCCCAGGGCCAGCGCGGCCAGTGCCGCGCCGAGGGCGTCGAACCGGCCGGTCGCGCTCTCGTCCCGGCTCTCCGGGACGTGCCGGGAAGCCACCGCGATCACCAGGACGGCGAGCGGGACGTTCAGCAGGAAGATCCACCGCCAGCCGGGGCCGTCCACCAGCCAGCCGCCGAGGAACGGGCCGATCGCGGCGGACACCCCGCCCAGACCGGACCAGAGGCCGACCGCCGCCGACCGGTCGTCCGGGTGGAAGACGGCCTGGAGCATCGCCAGTGAGCCGGGGGTGAGCAGTGCCCCGCCGATGCCCTGCACCGCGCGGGCGGCGATCAGCACCTCGATGGTGGGCGCCGCGGCGCACGCCGCCGAGGCGGCGGCGAACCAGAGCACACCGATCAGGAAGACGCGGCGCCGTCCGTAGCGGTCGCCGAGGGCGCCGCCGAGCAGGATGAGGCCGGCCAGGGTGAGCAGATAGGCGTTGAGCGTCCACTGCAGGGCGGCGAGCGGGGCGCCGAGATCGGTGCCGATCCGGGGCAGGGCGACGTTCACCACGGTGCCGTCGAGCATCGCCATGCTGGAGCCGAGCACCGTCGCCAGGAGGACCCAGCGGCCCTGCGCGGTGCCCAGGCGCAGGGTGCCGGCCTCGGAGGGGGTCATCACCGCCCGATCGTGCGCCCCGGGAGACGACGTGACAAGGCTCACCGGGGGTGTGTCGGCAGATGGCTTTCCGTAGGTGATCGCATGCGGACGGACATCGAAATCGGCGGAGCGTCGCGGATCAGTGGCACGCGGTGAATCGATTGTGCACATACTGTGCAGCCGATCATTCGGAGTGTCACGATCTTTCCGGCATTGGTTGTCGATTCAAGAGATCGACATTGCTTCACCCGGGTGGATGGGCTTTAGTTCAGCGACCGCCCGGCATTGGCCCGGGTGGCCACCGGGTGGAACGCCTAGTCCTGCCGCTGCCCGGTGGTACGAACCGAACTCTGTACGGCAGGAGCGGGGGACCCAAAGGTAAGTCGCCGGACCGGAATTCACGGTCCGGCTTGGGGTGAAGCCGCGCTATGCGGCCGGGCAACTCCAGCCCGAACCCGACAGCTCACCTCGCAGGCGTCGGAGAGGACAGTTCCCCATGCCCGCACAGGCTCGTCGTATCGCCCTGCCCCGCGCCGCCCGCATCGGCATCGCCACCGCCGTGACCGGCGCCGCCTTCGCCCTTCCGCTGGTGACCACCATCAGCGCCCAGGCCCACACCGCCCCGGCCGCGAAGCCCGCGCAGACCAGCACCTGGACCGGCGCCACCAGCGTCGACGCCACGCCGGCCGCCGCTGCCCAGGCCGCCGCTCCGGCCGCCGCCGAGGCCGCCAAGCCCGCCGCCGCTCCGGCCGAGGAGACCTACAAGGTCGCCGGCGGGGACACCCTGTCGAAGATCGCCGACGCCAAGCAGGTCGAGGGCGGCTGGCAGGCGCTGTACGACCACAACCGCTCGGTCGTCGGCGCCAACCCGAACCTCATCTTCCCGGGTCAGCAGCTCGCGCTCGGCGCCAAGGCCGCCGCGGCCCCGGCCGCCCCCGCCGCCAAGCCCGCCGCCCCCGCCGCCAAGCCGCAGGCCTCGCAGGACTCGGTGCAGCCGGCCGCCAAGGCCGCCGCGCCGAAGCCGGTCCAGGCCGCCAAGCCCGCGCAGGCCCCGGCCACCAAGCCGGCCGCCCCCGCCGCGAAGCCGGCCGCGCCGGCCGCCACCCAGGCCCCGGCCGCCGTGGCCGCCACCTCCGGCTACGTCGCCCCCGTCGCCAACCCGAAGCTCGGCACCGCCTACGGCGTGGCCGGCTCGATGTGGTCCTCCGGCCACCACACCGGTGCCGACTTCGTCGCCTCCACCGGCACCCCGCTGCGCGCCATCGCGGCCGGCACCGTGGTCAAGGCCGGCAACGGCGGCGCCTACGGCAACGAGGTCGAGATCAAGCTCGCCGACGGGAAGTACGCCCAGTACGCGCACCTGTCCTCGATCGGCGTGAAGATCGGTCAGACCGTCACCGCCGGCCAGCAGATCGGCCTCTCCGGCGCGACCGGCAACGTGACCGGCCCGCACCTGCACTTCGAGGTCCGCACCGGCTCGGAGTACGGCTCGGACATCGACCCGATCGCCTACCTGCGGGCGCACGGCGTCTCCATCTGACCTGAGGTCGGACCACCGCTGGGTGCGGGGCGAACGACCTCCCGGGATGGTCATGTCGGGTGACCGCTCGACCGGGTGATCGCCGCACCATCAGTGGATCATGGGCGCGGGACACGCCCAGGCCGGCCCGGCTCACGAATTTCCTTCGTGAGCCGGGCCGGCCATTGCGCGTTTCCGCCACCGGATATCGGGTGCCGGTTCTGATGTCCGTTCACCCCCCCTGTCGCGATGGGTTTTCTTGGGGCGGCCGCGTTGGCCCTCCAGGGCTTTTCGGGGTCAGCGGACGGCTGTCCGGGCCGGAGGCCGGATGGGATCGGACGGAATGTGACCGGACCGCCGGAAATGCGGTTGGCCCGCCCGGAATGCGGTCGGCCCGCCCGGAATCGGACGGGCCGTCACCCTGTGGTCGGTGGGTACCGGGTGGGGCGTTCGGTGTCGCTCCGTCCGGTGTCGATCCGTCCGGTGTTCGGTCAGGACCGGTGGGCGGGCAGGTCGCCGTGCGCGGCGGTCAGCAGCTGGTGCACGCGGTGGCCGAACTCGTCCGCGTCGCGGGCCGGTTCGGGGAAGACCAGGCGGACGTCGCGGTGGCCGTACGGGTGGTCCAGGCGGAGCACCAGGCCGTGCCGGTCGAGGGCGAGCGGGCGGACGTCGGGGCGTCCGGCGAGCAGCTCCGGGTCCAGCAGCCGGGTGAGCAGGTCGAGGGCGTCCGGGTGGTCGTCGGCGAGGTGGGTGAGCATCGCGGCCTCGAAGCGGGCGAGCGGGTCGGGCGCGGCGAGGGACAGGTCGGCACCGGTGAGGGCGGTGGTGCCGTACGGGGTGGAGAGGACGGCGTGCGCGACGTCCAGTCGCAGGTGGACGCTGAGGCCGTCGTCGGCGAGGTGTGCGAGGTGGAGCCGGCCGGCCAGGGTGAGGCGGCCGCGGACCCGGTCGCGGACGGCGACCGGGGCGATGTCGGTGAGGTCCAGGACGACGGCGAGGCCGTCCTGTTCGCGGGTGACGGCGAGGGTGAGCGGCGCGTCGAGCGGGGCGCGCAGGCGCAGCCGGGAGCCGTGCACCGATACCGGGGTGTCCAGGTCGTGGTGCTCGCCGCAGGCGCGGATCACCACCGAGGAGGTGGCGCTGAGCAGGCTGCAGACCCGTTCGGCGGCGGTGGGTTCGGGCGCCTCGACGTCGACGGGGCTGGGGCTCATGACGACCTCCGTTAGTTAGGTGAGCCTAACCTAATCACTTCGACGAGGGAGGGCAAGGTGCGGGGGCGGACGGGTGTGGTGCCGATGCCATTGCAGATGGAGATAGGGGGCGCTTGCAAGTATCAGGCGCGCGGTCGTATTGTCGACGCTGGTAGTTGCGCACGCAATCGTCTGTTCGCTCCGGAAAGCGGTCCCCTCATGCCCCTCGCGCTCCTGGCGCTGGCGATCAGCGCCTTCGGCATCGGCACCACCGAGTTCGTGATCATGGGCCTGCTGCCCGAGGTCGCCGGCGACTTCTCGGTGTCCATCCCCAGCGCCGGCCTGCTCATCTCCGGCTACGCACTCGGCGTCGTGATCGGCGGCCCGCTGCTCACCGTCCTCGGCACCCGGATCCCCCGCAAGGGGATGCTGCTGATGCTGATGGGCCTGTTCATCGCCGGCAACCTGGTTTCCGCCGTCGCGCCCGCCTTCGGTCTGCTGCTGGTCGGCCGGGTGCTCGCGGCCTTCGCGCACGGTGCCTTCTTCGGCATCGGCTCGGTGGTCGCCGCCGACCTGGTCGCCCCGCACAAGCGGGCCGGCGCCATCGCCCTGATGTTCACCGGGCTCACCGCCGCCAATGTGCTCGGCGTCCCGATGGGCACCCTGCTCGGCCAGCACTTCGGCTGGCGCTCCACCTTCTACGTGGTCGCGGCGCTCGGCGCGATCGGCTTCGCCGGCATCGCGGCCCTGGTCCCCGTCCAGCCGAGGGTCGCGGACACCCGGCTCGGTCCGGAGCTGGCCGTCTTCCGCAAGCCGCAGATCTGGCTCGCGCTGAGCATGACGGTGCTCGGCTGGGGCGGCATCTTCGCGATGTTCACCTACATCACGCCGATGATGACCGAGATGGCGGGCTTCGCCCCCTCCAGCGTGACCTGGCTGCTCTTCCTCTTCGGCGTCGGCCTGTTCGTCGGCAACCTGCTCGGCGGCTGGTTCGCCGACCGCGCGCTGATGCGCAGCCTGTACGTGATCCTCGCCGTGCTGGCGGTGCTGCTCTTCGCCTTCACCCTCGCCTCGCACAGCAGGACCGGCGCGATCGTCGCCATCCCGTTGATCGGGGTGTTCGGCTTCGCGACCGTCGCGCCGCTGCAGAAGCGGGTGATGGACCAGGCCGCCGGCGCGCCCACGCTGGCCTCGGCCGCCAATATCGCGGCCTTCAACCTGGGCAACGCGCTCGCCGCCTGGCTCGGCGGGCTGGTCATCTCGTCCGGCCTCGGCTACGACGCGCCGAACTGGGTGGGCGGGCTGATGGCCGCGCTCGCCCTGGGGATCGCGCTGCTCTCCGGTGCGTTGGAGCGGCGGGCCGGCGGTGCCGGCGGCCGGGTCGTGGCGCGTGGCGGCGCGGCGGTGGCGCCCGGTGGTGCGGTCGCGGCGCCCGGTGGTGCGGGCGTCGAGGAGGCGGCCACCGTCGGACGGTGACCGTGCGGTGCGCGAAGGGGGGCCGGACGAGCGTCCGAGCCCCCCTTCGCGTCGCGTCGCGGCTCAGCCGATCACGGCCTGCGCGTCGATCTCGACCAGCATCGGCTCCTGCGGCAGCTCGACGAAGATCGTGGTGCGGCAGGGCTTCACCCCGCCCGGCTTGACGTTCTCCTCGATGAACGCGGCGTAGACCTCGTTCATCAGCGGGAAGTCGGCCCGCTTGGTCAGGTAGACGCGGAACATCACCACGTCCTCGATGGTGGCGCCGCCGGCCTCCACGATCGCCTTCACGTTCTCCAGGGTCCGGCGGGTCTGCGCCTTCACGTCGCCGTGGTACAGGTACTCGCCGGTGGCCGGGTCCTGCGGGCCCTGGCCGGAGACCTGCAGGATGGGGCCCTTGCGGACGCCCTGGGAGAACATCCAGGCCGGGGCGGGGGCGCCGTCGGTGCGGATCTCGGTCTTGTCGCTCATGAGGTTCCTCGGTTGGTGGGGCGGGGTGGCGGTTCGGGCGGTTCGGGAGCCGGCCGGTCAGCGGGGTCGGCCGGTTCGGGTCGGCCGTCCGCGGGGTCAGCCGGTCCGGGGGGTCAGCCGGTCCGGGGGGTCTGGCCGCAGTCGGCGGAGACGGCGCGGGCGGTGGCGAGCAGTTGGGGCAGCAGCTCCAGCACCTGCTCGTAGGGGAGGACGACGTCGGGGACGGAGATCGAGGCGGCGGCGACCACCCGTCCGCTGGCGTCCCGGATCGGCGCGGCCACGCAGTTGATGAAGGCCTCGTGCTCGGCGTGGTCCTGCGCCCAGCCCTGGGCCGCGACCTTGTCCAGTTCGGCGAGCAGCGCCTCGGGAGTGGTCAACGTGCGGGCGGTGTGCGGGGTGAAGTCGATGCCGGCCACCACCCGGCGCCGCTCGGGCACCGGAAGGTCGGCGAGCAGCACCTTGGAGACGGCGGCACTGTGCAGGGCCGCCCGCAGGCCGATCCGCGAGTACATCCTGACCGGGTGCCGCGAGTCGTACTTGTCGATGTAGACGACCTCGCCGCCCTCGTACGCGGCCAGGTGCACGGTCTGGCCGGTGGCGGCGTTCAGCTCGGCCAGGTGCGGGGCGGCGATCCGGCGGACGCCGCGCTGCTCCAGGGCGAGGCCGGAGAGGGCGAAGAGGCCGGCGCCGAGGTGATAGCGGTAGGCCTGGTCGCGGTAGACGAAGCGTTCCTCCTCAAGGCTCTGGAGCAGCCGCAGCACCGTGGTCTTGTGCACGCCGAGCACCTCGGCGAGCTGGTCCAGGGAGCGCTCGCCCTCGCCGAGTTCGGCGAGGATGCGCAGGGCGCGGGTGACGGTCTGGCTCATCGTGCTCCAAGGGCCGGGGAGGCGGCCGGTCGGTGGTCGGGGGCCCCGCCCCCGGTCGCCGACCCCGCCGACGCGGACGGGACCGGCCCGGGCGGCACCGCCGCGGGCAGTACGGGGGACACGATGCCATCCGCCGAGACGCGGGTGGCGGTCCAGTCCCCGGGGGAGGCGTTCAGCAGTGCGGTGACCACCGGTGCGGGCGGCAGCTCGGCCTGGTCCCCGTGGGCGGTGAGCGCGCAGGCGGCGCTGAGGTGGCCCAGCCGCAGCCGACGGTGCTGGTCCAGGCCGCGCAGGGTGGCCGCGAGGTAGCCGGCGGCGAAGGCGTCGCCCGCTCCGGTGGCCTCGACCACCTCGACGGCGAGGGCCGGCTCGGTGACGGCCGTGCCGTCCCGCTCCAGCGCGGTGACCGTCCGGGCGGCGTCCTTGACCACCACGGTGGCGGGGGAGGGGAAGCGGCGGCGCAGTGCCAGCGGGTCGCCGGTGCCGAAGGCGGCCTCGCCCTCGTCGGCGCCGAGCAGCAGCAGATCGGCCGCGTCCAGCAGCGGGGGGAGGACGGCCGGGTCACGGTCGAGCCAGAGGGCGGGGCGCCAGTTCAGGTCGAAGCTGGTCAGCCGGCCGGGCCGGCGCTCGGCGAGCAGGGCGCGCAGCAGGGCCAGGCAGTCGTCCGACAGGGCCGCCGTGATGCCGGACAGGTGCAGCAGCCGGGCGCCGGCCAGCAGCCGGACGGCGGCCGGGTCGTCCAGCAGGGCGGGGGAGAGCGCGGAGGCGGCGGAGCCGCGCCGGTGGTAGTGCAGCCGGCTGCGCCCGGGGCCGAGGTCGTGCCGGGCGCCGCTGGAGCCGCCGACCTCCTTGAGGTAGAGGCCGGTCGGGCGGTGCGGGTCGACGGCGACCGCCGAGACGTCCACCCCGCGGGCGGCGACCTCGCCGACCAGGCGGCGGCCGAAGCCGTCGTCGCCCACCCGGCTGATCCAGGCGCTCGACACGCCGAGCGCCGCCAGGGCGCCCGCCACATTGGACTCGGCGCCGCCGACCGAGAGGTGGAAGTTCTCCACCGCCTCCAGCGGGCCCGGCCGGTCCGGCAGCAGGACGGCCATCGACTCGCCCACGCAGACCGCCGTCGGGGAGGCCGCCGACGCGGCCGGTGCCCAGGCGTCCGGCGCCGACGTGTGCGGCGCCGACGTGTCCGCTGCCCGTCCGGCCCGCGCCGCCGGGCTGTCCGCCGTCGGGCTGTCGAGCGGCGGGGTGCCCGAGCTCACGGCGGCGTCCTGTCGGGGCATCTGGTGGGCTCCTCGTGTGCTGCGGCTGACCGTTTCCGTTGACCTTCGTCCGGCGCCGATGCTAGAACCGTGATGCCAGCATGTGCAACCCTCGTTGCACATGTTGCAACACGTAAGGAGAAGATGGTGGACCAGACCTTCGCAAGCAGCGGCACCGGGCCGGGTATCGACACCGGCGCGGTGGCGGCCCTCGCCGACGAGGTGCTCGACTGGCGCTTCAAGGCGCTGCCGCCCGCCGCCTGGGGGTCGACGGTGCGCGACTACCTCGCCACCGGCCCCACCCTCGCCGGGTTCGGCACCCCGCTGCTCACCCTGGACGCCGCCGCGCTCGACCACAACGTGCGGACGATGGCCGACTGGTGCGCCAAGGCGGGCGTCGCCCTCGCCCCGCACGGCAAGACGACGATGGCGCCCGCGCTCTGGCAGGCGCAGCTCGACGCCGGCAGCCACGGCATCACCCTGGCCAACCTGCCGCAGGTCCGGGTGGCGCGGGCGTTCGGCGTCCAGCGGATCCTGCTCGCCAACACCCTGCTCGACCCCGCCGGGCTCGGCTGGCTCGCCGCCGAACTGGCCGCGGACCCCTCGTTCGCCTTCGTCTCCTGGGTGGACTCCACCGAGAGCGTCCGGCTGATGGACGAGGCGCTGCGCGCGGCCGGCGCCGAACGGCCGGTCGAGGTGCTGGTCGAACTCGGCGGCCCCGGCGGGCGCACCGGCACGCGGGGCGTGGACGCGGCCGTCGAGGTCGCCGCTGCGGTGCGGCGCGCGCCGACGCTGCGGCTGGCGGGCATCGGCGGCTACGAGGGCGCGCTGGCCCACGACGCGACCGCCGACGGACTGGCCACCGTCCGCGGCTATCTGCGCGCGCTCGCCGACCTGCACGGGCGGTTGGCCGGCGCCTACGCCGACGGGACCCGGCCGATGGTCACGGCCGGCGGCAGTGCCTACTTCGACCTGGTGGTCGAGGAACTGGCCGCGCTGCCGGAGGCCGCGGTCGTCCTGCGCTCCGGCGCCTACATCGCCCACGACGACGGCTTCTACCGGGGGATCTCGCCCCTGGTCCGGGGCGCCGGTCCGGCGGCCTTCCGCGGCGCGCTGCACGGCTGGGCGCGGGTGGTCTCCCGGCCCGAGCCGCAGCTGGCGCTGCTGGACGCCGGAAAGCGCGACCTGCCCTTCGACGAGGGCCTGCCGGAGCCGCAACTCGTCCGGGGCGGAGCGGTGCTGACCGGAACGGCGGCCCGGATCACCGCGCTCAACGACCAGCACGCCTTCCTGCGGGACGCGGGCGACCTCGCGCCGATCGGCGCCGTCCTGCGGCTCGGGGTCTCCCACCCGTGCACCGCCTTCGACAAGTGGACGCTGATCCCGGTGCTGGACGACGCCTCCGCCGCCGAGCCGAAGGTCACCGGCCTGGTCAGGACCTATTTCTGATGGATCGTCACCTCACGGGCGGCGACCTCGTCCTGAAGGGGGCCACCGTCGTCGACGGCACCGGGGCCGACCGGTACCGGGCCGATGTCCGGATCGGACAGGGGTGGATCACCGACATCGGGCACGGCCTCGGCGCCGCCCGTGAGGTGGACGCCGACGGCCTGGTGCTGGCCCCCGGCTTCATCGACATGCACGCCCACTCCGACCTCGCCCTGTTGCTCGAACCCGACCACCCCGCCAAGGTCACCCAGGGCGTGACCTGCGAAGTCCTCGGCCAGGACGGGCTCTCGTACGCACCGGTGGACGACCGCACGCTGCCGGCGCTGCGCCGGCAGATCGCCGGCTGGAACGGCGATCCGGAGGGCTTCGACTGGGACTGGCGCACCGTCGGCGGGTACCTGGACCGACTGGACCGGACCGGTCCGGCCGTCAACGCCTGCTACCTCGTCCCGCACGGCTCGCTGCGGATGCTCGCCATGGGCTGGGAGAACCGGGCGCCGAGCGCCGCCGAACTCGACCGGATGCGCGAACTGCTGGCCCAGGGCCTGGACGAGGGCGCGGTCGGCCTCTCCAGCGGCCTGACCTACACGCCCGGGATGTACGCCGACACCGCCGAACTGGTCGCGCTCTGCCGGGTGGTCGCCACGTACGGCGGCTACCACGCGCCGCACCAACGCTCCTACGGGGCCGGGGCGTTGGAGGGCTACGCCGAGATGGTGGAGATCGCCCGGCGGGCCGGCTGCCCGCTGCACCTGACCCACGCCACGATGAACTTCGGCGTCAACCAGGGGCGGGCCGGCGAACTGCTCGACCTCGTCGACCGGGCACTCGCCGACGGCGTCGACCTCACCCTGGACAGCTACCCGTACCTGCCCGGCTCCACCACGCTGGCCGCCCTGCTGCCCGGTTGGGCCACCGAGGGCGGCCCGCAGGCCACCCTGGCCCGGCTCGGCGACGCGGACGCGCGCGAGCGGATCCGGTACGAGGTGGAGGAGAAGGGCAGCGACGGCTGCCACGGGGTGGTCACCGACTGGGCGACCATCCAGCTCTCCGGCGTCCGCGACCCGGAGCTGGCCGGGGCGGTCGGCCGGACCGTCGCCGAACTCGCCGTCGAGCAGGGCCGCAGCGGGACGGAGGTCTTCCTCGACCTGCTGTGCCGGGACGAGTTGGCCACCACGATCCTCCAGCACGTCGGCCACGAGGAGAACGTCCGGGCGATCATGCGCCACCGCGCGCACACCGTCGGCAGTGACGGGCTGCTGGTCGGAGCCCGGCCGCACCCCCGCGCCTGGGGGACGTTCCCCCGCTACCTCGGGCACTACAGCCGGGAGTTGGGTGTGCTGACCTTGGAGCAGACGATCGCCCGGATGACCGGCCGGCCGGCTGCCCGGCTGGGGCTGGACCGGCGCGGCCGGATCGCTCCCGGATTCCACGCCGACCTGGTGCTCTTCGACCCCGAACGCGTCCAGGACGGCGCCACCTTCGAGCAGCCCCGGCGGCCCGCCGCCGGGATCGAGTACGTCTACGTCAACGGCACCGCCGTCGTCGCGCAGGGCCGCACCACGGGCGCCCGCCCCGGGCGCGCCCTGCGCCGAACCGATCGAGGAACCCGAGCCCTGTGAACCCGAACCCTGTGAACCCGACATCTTCCGTGCTCGCCCGGCTCCGGGCGGTGCTGGCCGCCTCGCCCGTCATCGCCGTCGTCCGCGCGCCCCGGATACCGGACGCCGTCGCACTCTGCGCCGCGCTCGCCGAGGGCGGCATCAACCTGACCGAATTCACGTACACCACACCGGATGTGACGACTCATCTGCGGCGCGCCGCACGGGAGGGCCGGCGGGTCGGGGTCGGTACCGTGCTGACCGCGGAGCAGGCCGAGGAGGCGATCGCCGCCGGTGCCTCGTTCCTGGTCACCCCCGGGCTCCGGCCGGACGTGGCACGGGCCGCGCACGCCGCCCGGGTGCCGGTCGTGCTGGGCGCGCTCAGCCCCACCGAGGTCGCCCAGGCCGTGGACCTCGGCGCCGCCGCCGTCAAGATCTTCCCGGCGCGGGCGTTCGGGCCCGGGTACTTCAAGGACCTGCGCGGCCCGTACCCGGACGTCCCGCTGGTCGCCTCCGGGGGCGTCAACGCGGGCAACGCGGCGGAGTTCCTCGCGCAGGGCGCGCTCGCGGTGTGCGCGGGGACGGACGTGGTGGCGCCGGACGTCGTCGCGGCCGGGGACTGGGCCGAGATCACCCGGCGCGCCAAGGTGTTCACCCAGGCCTGCGCGGTGGGCGGGCGGTAGCCGGCAGGGCGGGGCGTCCGGGGGCGGGTCGGGGGTCGGGACGCGGTTTCGGGGTCGGGGTTCGGGGTCGGGCCGGAGTGGGGGTGCGGGGTCGGGCCGGGGTCGGGAGGCGGGTTTCGGGGAGCGGGTCCGGGGGGCAGGGGCCGGCGAGCGGGAAGTGCCGGACGAGGACTGTCGGGACGGCCGGGATTGGACGAGAATCGGTGGATCCGGACCCCGGCACCCGGCAGGAGGCTCCACCCCATGACCTCGACCCGCCCCGGCCCCGACTGGCTGGCCGACGCCGTCCTCTACCAGATCTATCCGCAGACCTTCGCCGACTCCGACGGCGACGGCATCGGCGACTTCGCGGGCATCGCCGAGCGTCTCGACCACCTGGCCTGGCTCGGCGTGAACACGGTCTGGCTGAACCCCTGCTTCGACTCCCCGTTCCGCGACGCCGGGTACGACATCAGCGACTACCTCGCGCCCGCGCCCCGTTACGGGACCACCGAGGACCTGGCCGCGCTGGTCGAGGCGGCAGGGCGCCGGGGCATTCGGATCCTGCTCGACCTGGTCGCCGGCCACACCTCCGACCGGCACCCCTGGTTCCTGGCCGCCGCGGAGGACCCGGGCGACCACCGCTACATCTGGGCGGACCGGCCGGTCGACGGCTTCGTCGCCTCGCCCGGCAGCCGCCCCGGCTGGTACCGGCCGAACTTCTTCGACTGCCAGCCCGCGCTCAACTTCGGCTACGCGCGGAGCAGTTCGGACCAGCCCTGGCGTCAGCCGGTGGACGCCGACGGTCCGCGGGCCAACCGCGCAGCACTGCGCGGGATCATGGCGCACTGGCTGGACCTCGGCCTGGCCGGCTTCCGCGTCGACATGGCCTCCTCGCTGGTCAAGGACGACCCGGGGTTCGTCGAGACCGCCAAGCTCTGGACCGGGCTGCGCGACTGGCTCGACCGCGCCCACCCGCAGGCCGCGCTGCTCGCCGAGTGGGGCGACCCGGCCACCGCCGTCGCGGCCGGCTTCCACGCCGACTTCTTCCTCCAGTTCGGCGGCGCCGACCACGGCCTGCCGCTGCGTTCGCTCTGGAACAACGGCGCCGGCACGGTCGAGGAGTACTGGAAGCAGGGGCCCTGCTACTTCGAGGCCGAGGGCCGGGGCACCCCGCAGGTCTTCCTCGACGCGTGGCGCGACGCGGCCGAACTCACCGAAGGCGCCGGGTACATCGCGCTGCCCACCGCGAACCACGACTTCTCCCGGCTCGCCACCGGCCCGCGCACCGCCGAGCAGCTCGCCCCCGCCTTCGCCTTCCAGCTCACCTGGCCCACCCTGCCCGCGGTCTACTACGGCGACGAGATCGGCATGCGGTACCTGCCCGGTCTGCCCGACGTGGAGGGCAGCGTGCTCGGTCCGCGGTACAACCGGGCCGGCTCGCGCACGCCGATGCAGTGGGAGCCCGGGGTGAACGCCGGCTTCTCCACCGCTCCCGCCGATCGGCTCTACCTACCGGTCGACCCCGATCCGCACCGCCCGGACGTCGCCACCCAGCGGGCCGACCCGACCTCGCTGCTGCACACCGTCCGGCGTCTGATCGCGCTCCGGCGGTCGTGCCCGGGGCTGGGTGCGGGCGGCACGGTCGAGGTCCGCGGTGCCGGGTACCCGCTGGTGTACACCCGGGCGGGGCGGTACCTGGTGGTGGTCAATCCGCGGCGGGAGCCGGGCGTGGTGCCGCTTGGGTCGGCGCTGCCGGACGGCGCGGCCGGCGCGGCCGGCCGGGGCGTGGTGCGGCCGCTGGACGTGCAGGGGGTGCGGGTGGTCGACGGCGGGCTGCGGGCGGACGGGTTCTCGTACGGGGTGTTCGAGCTGGGGTGAGCCGGTCGGGGGTGGGGCCCGGTCGGGGGGCCGGTCGGGGGTGAGCTGCCCCGGGTGGGGCCCGCGGCGGGGGCCGGGGTTCCGCTCGCCCCGGAAGTAGTTGTGGACTGCATCCAGATAGTTGCATTTACCATCCTTTATCGGATGCGGCACCGAAGGACGAAACGAACGCCATGAGCTCACCCCGGACCACCGCCGCGGCGCCCACCCTGGGGCACTCACTCAAGCACCTCGCCGTTCACCTCCTCACCCCGCTGCTGATGTGCCTGGGCATGGCGCTCGCCTATCAGGGCGCGTTCCACCAGCCCGAGCCGCACCATCTGAAGGTCGCCGTCGTCGGCACCTCCGCGCAGGCCCAGGGGCTCGCGGACGCCGTCCGGGCCAAGGCCGGCCCGGCGCTCGACGTCAGCACCCTGCCCAGCCGGGAGGCCGCCGAGCAGCGGCTGCGCGACCGGGAACTGGTCGGCGCGTTCCTGCCGGACGCCCGGAGCCCCGAACTGATCGTCGCCAAGGGCGGGTCCGACACCTCGGCGATGGCGGCGGAGGCGGTCTTCCAGAACGTCACCGACACGCAGGGCGTGCCGTTGACCGTCACCGACCTGACCACGCCCAGCAAGGGCGACCCGACCGGTCAGGGCCTGTTCTTCCTGCTCGTCGCGCTCAGCATCGGCTCCTACGCGAGCGTCGCGGTGATCGGCGCGGCGGGCGCCGCGCTCGCCATGCGGATCCGGGCCCTGGTCGGGCTCGCCGTCTCGCTGGCGGTGAGCGTGATCGGCATCGTCACCGCCGGACCGGTCTTCCACGTGGTGGACCACGACCTGGTGGCCGTCTGGGCACTCGGCTGGCTGTACTCGGCGGGTGTCGTCGCGATCGGCATCGGCCTGCACAGCTTCCTGAAGCGCTGGACCACGCTGACCATGATGGTGCTGTTCGTGATGCTGAACTTCACCACCTCGGGCGGCATCTACCGGCCCGAGCTGCAGAACGGGTTCTTCGGCGGCCTGCACGCGTTCTGGACCGGCGCCGGATTCCTGGAGGGTGCCCGCAGCGTCCTGTACTTCGACGGCGGTGCCGGCCTCGGCGGGCACGTGCTGACCCTGGTGCTCTGGCTGCTGCTGGGCTGCGCGGTGATGGCCGGCGCGGCCGGGTACGAGCGGCGCGCCCGGGTCCGCACCGGTCGGAAGGCCGAGGCGGAGACGGCGGGGGAGGCGGAGGAGGAGATCGAGGAGGTGGTCGCGGTCTGACCGCGACGCCGGAAGGCTTCACCCGCCGCCACGGGCATCGGTGGCGGGTGGGGAGCGGCGGCCCGCGCCCGGCCCCGGACAGGCCGGGCGCGGGCCGCACCGCGGGCCGGTCGTGTGCGGGCCGGTCGTGTGCGAGGCGGCCGCGCGGGCCCGTCAGTCGGCGGCGGGGGAGCCGGCGAGCGCGTCGCCGGACGGCGCGTCCCCGCGCAGGTGCGGCCGGGCCGCCACCAGGTAGAGCCCGCCGGTGGCGAGCACGACCACCGCGGTGAGCAGCACCAGGTAGTTGTCGTACCAGGCGGCGTCCGGGGTGCGGCCCCAGCAGATGGTGACGATGGCCGCGACCCCGTACACCAGGGCGCCGATCGTCACCGGCAGGCCCCAGCGGCCCAGTCGGTACTCGCCGTCGGGCCGCCAGCCGCGCAGCCGGGCCCGCAGGGCGGCGAGCACCACCATCTGGAACGCCAGGTAGATGCCGATGCTGGAGAAAGAGATGATCTTCGTCAGGGCCCCGCCGGAGAGCGCCGAGGCGGACACGATGATCACGCCCGGCAGTGCGGCGGCAAGCAGCAGCGCGTACGGCGGCACGCGCAGCCGGTCGGAGACGGTGGCGAGGAGCCGGCTGCCGACGATCATCCGGTCCCGGGCGAAGGAGTACGTCAGACGACTGGCCGCGGCCTGCAGGCTCAGCACGCAGGACAGGAAGGACAGCAGCACCACGCCGATCACCACCCGGGCGCCGGTGGCGCCGAAGGCGTCGTGCAGCACCGCCGCCACCGGGTCGGTCTCGGCGCCGGAGACCACCGCGCCGATGTCGGGGATCGCCGTCACCAGGGCCAGGCTGACACCGATCGCGGCACTGCCGCCGACGTAGATCGTCCGCCGCATCGCCCTGGGGATCTGCCGGCCCGGGTCGGGCACCTCCTCGGCCACGTCGCCGCAGGCCTCGAAGCCGAAGTAGAGGAAGACCGCGATCAGCCCGGCGGCCAGGAAGGCGTCGGTGTACGAGCCGCCCTCGGCCGCGCCGAACCGGTCGAGGACCACGCCGAGCCCGTGGTGGCGGTGGGTGACCAACAGCCAGCCGCCGACCGCGAGCGCCCCGAGCAGTTCGGCCGTGAAGCCGAACACCGCCGCCGCCGAGAGCACCTTGGTCCCGCCGAGGTTGACCACCGTGGCGAGCAGCAGCAGGCCGAGCGCGCACCAGACGGTCGTCGCGGTACTCGGCTCGACGCCCAACAGCGCGGCCACGTAGGGTCCGGCACCGTAGGAGACGGCGGCGATGGTCGACATCAGCGCCACCAGGTACACCCAGCCGGTCATCCAGCCCCACTTGCGCCCCCAGAGCCGGCGCGACCACGGGTAGACGCCGCCCGCGACCGGGTACTGGGCGACCACCTCGCCGAACACCAGCGCGACGAGCAACTGGCCCACCCCGGCGACCAGGAAGCTCCAGATCATCGGCGGGCCGGCCGTCGCGAGGGAGGCGGCGAAGAGTGTGTAGACGCCGACGACCGGGGAGAGATAGGTGAAACCGAGGGAGAAGTTGGCCCACGGGCTCATGTCGCGCCTGAACTCGGAGGTGTAGCCGAGCGAGGCCAGCCGCCGCGCGTCGGCGTCCGGCGGCAGGGGAGGAGCGGACCGGCCGTCGTGGGTGGCGGCACATGCGCTGGCATCGGTCATGACCGGCTCCTGGGATCGTGACGTGACGCTCGGGGCGAGGGTGCGGGAAACATACGAGATTGAGTGTTCATCGGCAAGAGTGCCCGACCGGCCACGTCCACCCCGCCGGGCCACGTGGCAGGACGGCGCTCGGGGAGGTTCGCCGTGACGACCGTCGAGAGCGCGACGGCGCTGCTCAACACCGTTCTCGCGCCCCTCGCCGACCTCGGGCGGGCCGATGCCGTCGCCCGGCGGATCACCGAGGCGATCTCACTCGGACTGGTGACGGACGGTCAGCAGCTGCCGAGCGAGAACGAACTCGCCGAGCGGCTCGGAGTCGCCAACGGCACCCTCCGCGAGGCCCTCGCCCTGCTCCGCGACACCGGGCTGATCGAGACCCGGCGCGGGCGCCGGGGCGGCAGCTTCGTCCGCAGCCCGGCCGAGGAACCCGTCGGCCGCCAACTGGCCCGGCTGCGCGCACTCGGGACCGTCGAGCTGCGGGACCTGGGCGACGAGGAGCTCGCCGTCTCCGGTACCGCCGCCCGGCTGGCCGCCGAACGCGCCGCCCCCGCCGACCTCGCCGCCCGCCTCGCCCGTCTCATCGCCCTGCTGCGGGAGGCCGCGACCCCGGCCGAGCGGCGGCGCGCCGACACCCGCTTCCACATCGAACTCGCCGTCGCCGCCCAGTCGTCACGCCTCACCCGACTGGCCGTCCGGCTCCAGGCGGAACTCGCCCCGGTGCTCTGGCTGCCGGCGCCCTACGCCCCCGACCGGGAGCGGCTCGTCGAGGAGCACCGGGAGATCCTGGTCGCGGTGGTCGCCGGGGACGGCCCGGGAGCCCGTGCGGCGGCCGAGGCGCACACCGTCGCCTGCGTGCGCCACCTCGTCCGCGGCCGCCTGCGGCTCGGTGACGACTGACCCCGGGCAGGTGGGACGCCGACCGTCGCGGACCTGACCTCCGAAAGGAGAGGTATCGCGCGGCCGGTCGCCCCCTCCCGGGGCACGGGATCAGGGGCGGCGGGGAGGGCTGTCGAAGCAGCAGTCGCCGCAGACACCCGCGCCCGGGCCGACCCGGTAGTAGAGGCAGCAACTGGTCCGCCGGAAACCGGTGCTGCGCAGCGTCCCGGTGCCGGCCAGCGGAGGCCGGCGGAGCAGCTCCGCGACGAGGGCACGGGCCCCACCGGGGGCCGCGTGGGCCTCGACCATCCGCAGGGCTCCCGCCAACGCGGAGGCGGCATTGCCGTCGAGCAGCTTGCCGGCGAGCGGCACGGCGGCCCGGACGGCGGCCGCGAGCGGCGCCAACTGGCCCTGGACGAGCACCTGGTGGAGCCGGTCGGCCAGGTGCTCGCGCGGTCTGTGCGTCTCGGACGCTTCGTGCGTCTCGTACGGCGTCCAGAGATCGATCGGGCCCTGCTCGGGCACGCGCACCTGGGCCCGGTCGGGATCCAGCGCCGGCACCGTGCCCAACAGGACGGCGGAGCCGAGGCCCACCGAACAGAACCGCGCGGCCAGTCCGAGGTGCAGGATCGAGGCCGCCACCCGGAGTTCGGCGGTGCCGAGCCTTCGGGCCACCACCCGAACCCGCTCCGCCAGCGGCCCGTCCGGCCCCTGCGCGTACAGCTCGCGCAGCGGGCGGAACCCCGCCGGCGGCACCTCGGCGGGCGAGGCGGCGGCGTCCAGGGCGAAGTACGGTCCGACGGCGGCGAGTCGGCGGTAGTCGGCCACGGCGCCGGTCATCGGCCGGCTGCCCGGGGGAGCAGCCGGCCCGGGGTCGACCGGTGGCGTCCCGGGCTGCCTGCGGGCGGGCGGTCGTCGGTCATGGGAGGCTCCTCCGGGGGCGGGCCGGTGGGGTGTCGGCCCCGAACGGTCAAGATGCCGCTGCCGGCAGCGATGAACGCTACCCTGCCCCGGCGGTTCGGGAGAGGGCAGTCGGACGTGGTCCGGAACCGGCCCGGCCGATGGCGCGGCTGTCGGCGTTCAGGGGTGCGGCCGTACCACCGCTTGAGCGGCTCGGGGCCGGGCCGGTGCCCGAGGGCGGGGCCGTAGGCTCGGGCGCATGCGTACCGAACCGCCGGCGCCGTCCGGTACGGCCTCGGCCGCGTCCGGCCCAGTGACGTCCGGCTCGCCGTCGTCCGCCCGGGCTTCGGGGCCGCCCCCGGCCCTGGTCCCGTCCCGGTCGCCGGCCCCGGTCGCCCTCGCGGGTCGCCTTCGTCGACTGCTGTGCGTCGTGGCCGTCCTCGGGGTGGTGGCGCCCGTCCTGCTGGCGCACCCGGGGGAACACGCGGCCGCGCTGCTCGTCGCCGTGACGGCGGCGCTGGCCGTGGCGTCGGCGATCCTGCCGTGGCCGGTCGGCCGGGTGGCGCTCGCGGGGGCGGCCGCGGCGGCGGCGGTGGCCTCGCTGGCACTGGACGCGGCCTACTCCGGCCCCTACCGGCTCCCCGCCTTCTGGTTGCCCGTCGAGTGGTCCGCCCTGCTGGTGCTGCTCGGGCGGGCGACGCGACGGGTCCGGGGGCGGTGGGCCGGACCGGTCGGGGCAGTGGCGGGCCTGGCCGTGCTCCTGGTGCCGCTCCGGTTCACCTTGCGGGTGCCGGACGCCGGTTGGACGGGTTCGCTGGTCGCTGTTCTGTTCTCCGTCCTCCCGGTCGCCGGAGTCGCCGGGGCCGGTCTCTACCTGCGTGCCCTGGACACCCGGCGGGAGGGTGCGGTGATCGGTGCCCGCCGCGAGCAGCGCCTCGAAGTGGCGCGCGGCCTCCACGACTTCGTCGCGCACGAGATCACCGGCATCGTGCTGGAGGCACAGGCCGGCCAACTTCCCGGTGCGGGTCCGGAGGAGACGGCAGCGCTGCTGCGCCGGCTGGAGGAGGCCGGGCTGAGGGCCCTGGACTCGATGGACGCGATGGTGGGCGCGCTGCGCGACCCGCAGGTCGACGAGACGGGTCAGGGCCGGGCCGTCGGCGCCACCCGGATGCACGGACTGGCCGATCTCCCGGAGCTGGTCGGCCGCTTCACGACGACCGGCACCACCCGGGCCACGCTCGACTCGGCGCCGGACACGGCCGGGTTGCTGTCCCCCGAGGGCGAGGCCACCGGGTACGCCGTGGTACTGGAGGCGTTGACCAACGTGCGACGGCACGCACCCGGCGCCGCAGCGGTGGTCGTTCGGGTCGCGATCGGCCCGGACGGCCGGTCGGTCGAGCTGTCGGTGACGGACGACGGCGGGCGTGGACGCGGCCCGAAGGGCCTGCGCCGGCGTCGCCAGGGCAGCGGCGGCACCGGGCTGGCGGGGCTCGCCGAACGGGTCGCCGCCCAGGGTGGGGCGCTGGACGCCGGCCCGTACCGGCCGCCGGGCTGGCGGACCCGCTGCGTCCTGCCCGTGCGGTAGGCCTCTTTGGCAGGGCTATGGGCTGACGGGGGCCGCTGCCATCTGCCGAACGGCACCTGCGGTACTGACGGACGAGGGCCGCGAATATGTGCCGAACGGCAGATGGCAGCAGGGCGCGGAACGGCGAAGCTCGTACTTGTCACCCGCTGTCGCCACCGCTTCGTTCCTGCCGGAGGACTTGTCCCATGACCATCGCATCGGCCGTCCGTCGCCTCCCTCTTCGGTTGCCGCCTTTTCGTCGTTTGTTGGTCCGTCGATCGCCGGTCCGTCCGGAGTCCGACGGTCCGAAGGCCTTCGGCCGGAGCCCCGGCCGCCGAACGGTCGGCAGGGCGAGGCCCGTCATCGTCCTCGTCCTGGCCGCCCTTGCCGGGTCGGTGGTTGTCACCGGCTGTGCGAGCGCCGACGAGGCCAAACCCGAGGAGATGACCTTCTCCTACAGCGGTTCCACGCTCGACGTTGTCTCGCTCCATCACGTCCCCACCGATCTGGTGGCGACGGACCGTCAGGACATCAAGGTCACCCGCTGGTTCAAGGCGGACGTCGTCGGTACGCAGAAGAGCGACTGGTCCCTGGAGGGCGACACGCTCACCCTGGAGGCCAGTTGCAGCGGCTTCGCGAACTGCGATGCCCGGTTCCGCGTCGAGGTCCCGTCCAGTGTCGCCGTCCTGCGGGACGGCCGGGCGACGGACCTCAAGGGCACGGTCCTATGACCCGTCAGTTGCTGGGGGTGGTGTGCGAGACTGCCCCCCGTGACGAGTCCGACGGCCGAGCCCGATCCGCAACCCGCCCCGCAGCCCGACCCGCAGCTCGGCGTGGAGTGCCGGCCGGAGCCCGGCCCGGGGCATCGCCCGGGTTCCGGGCCGGGGCCGATCCGCGTCCTGATCGCGGACGACCAGGAGGCGGTGCGCCGGAGTGTGCGGCGGATCCTGGAGGTCCAGCCCGACATCAGCGTGGTCGGCGAGGCCGCCGACGGCGCCGCTGCGCTCCGACTCGCCGGGGAACTGCGCCCCGACGTGGCGCTGGTGGACATCCGGATGCCGCGGATGGACGGTCTGGAGCTGACCAGGCTGCTGGCCGGGCCCGGTGCCGCCACGCCGGTCCGGGTGGTGGTGCTGACCACCTTCGACCTCGACGAGTACGTCTACCCGGCGCTGCAGCACGGCGCCTCGGGCTTCCTGCTGAAGCGGTCCGGTCCGGCTCTGCTGGCCGAGGCGGTCCGGGCGGCGGCGAGCGGCGAGAGCCTGATCAGCCCGTCCGTCACGGTCCGGCTGTTGAAGCACGTGACCGTGCCGCGGCGGGCGGCCGACCGGCGCGCTCCGGCGGTACCGCTCACCGCCCGGGAGGTGGAGATCGCCGGTCAGGTGGCGGCCGGGCGGACCAATGCCGACATCGCCGCCGAGCTGTTCATCTCGCCGGGCACGGTGAAGACGCACGTCGCCAGCATCCAGCGCAAGCTCGGCGTGCAGAACCGGGTCGGCATCGCCGTGCACGCCTGGGAGATGGGGTACGCCGCGTAGGCGTGTGCGGGCGGTGCGCTGCCCTCGGCCCGGGCAGCGGCCCCCGGGTCACCGCGAGGGTTTGCGGACCTCCGCGTGCCCGACCGGCCGGCATGCTTCGGCTGTCGTCGGGCGCGCGGAACCTGCGGGGAGGGGGTGGCCTCCGGACTTCGCGTCCTCCGGCCTCACAGTCCGATCGTCGACCGAGGTACCAGCGGCAGACCTGATCCGTCTCGATCTGTCGCCACTGCCTCCTGCGGTCGAACTCCCACAGCTCCTCGCAGGTCCATCTCCATGATGCGCCTCCGGTGCCTTCTGCACCAGGGCTTTTCTTCCTGAATCGGGGCAATTCGGGTTCAGCGGGTGCCGTCCGGCGGGCCGGGGCTCTACCGCAGCGCGTCCTTGCGCAGGAAGTGCTTCAGGCGTTGCCACGGCCATGTGTTGATCACGTCCTCGGTGGTCAGCCAGGCCCGTTGCGCGGTGCCGACTCCGTACCTCGGGTAGGCCAGCTGCTGCGTGGAGTGGGCGTCACTGTCGATCGAGAAGCGGACCCCGTGCCGCTTCGCCAGCAGCACGTCCTCGTCGCGCAGGTCGAGCCGCTGCGGAGAGCTGTTGATCTCGATCGCGGTGCCGGTCCGGGCGGCGGCCCGGAAGACGGCGTCGAGGTCGACGTCGATCGGCCCGCGCCGGCCGATCCGCCGGGTGGTGAGGTGGCCGATGACGTGCACGTGCGGGTTCTCGCAGGCGCGGATCAGCCGGCGGGTCTGGGCGGCGCGGTCGGCTCCGAAGTGCGAGTGGACGGAGGCGACGCAGACGTCGAAGCCGGCCAGGAACTCGGCCGGCCAGTCCACGTCGCCGTCCGGGCCGATGTTCAGCTCGGTGCCGTGCAGCAGGCGCAACTTCCGGTGCCGGCCGGCGAGTTCGCGCAGCCGTTCGCGCTGGGCGAGCATCTTCTCGTCCGTCATGCGCTGCATCACCAGGTCGGGAGCGTGGTCGGTGACGGCGTAGTACGCGTAGCCGCGGGCGGCCGCCGTGTCGATCATGTCCTCCAGGCCGGCCACCCCGTCGGTGAGGTCGGTGTGGGTGTGCAGGTCGCCGCGCAGGTCCGCCTCGGTGACCAGCTCGGGGAGTTCGCCGCGCAGGGCGGCCTCGATCTCGCCGCGGTCCTCGCGCAGCGGTGGTGCGATCCAGGGCAGGCCGAGCGCCGCGTAGACCTCCTCCTCGGTGGCCGAGGCCACCTTCGCGCCGCTCTCGGCGTCGAACAGGCCGTACTCGGAGAGCTTGAGCCCGGCCCGGACGGCCATCGTGCGGAGCCTGATGTTGTGCGCCTTGGAGCCGGTGAAGTACACCAGCGCCGCTCCCCAGTCCTCCTCCGGAACCACCCGCAGGTCCACTTGGAGGCCCTTGGCGGTGCGCACCGAGGTCTTGGTCGGCCCGCCGGCGATCACCTCGGCCACGGAGGGGAGCGTGGTGAGCGCGGCCATCAGCGGTGCGGAGTCCTCGGCGGTGGCGAGCACGTCGATGTCGCCCACGGTCTCGCGCATCCGGCGCAGCGAGCCCGCGTACGCGCAGCGCGTGCAGCCGGGGACGGCCGCGAGCGTGGCGACGATCTGCTCGGCCTGCTCGGTGGCGGCGTCGAGCAGGGTCCGCCCGCCGGACCGCCGCAGCACGTCGATGCCGCGCAGGATCTGCTCGCCGCTGCGCTCGCCGAAGCCGGCGACGGCACTCAGCCGGTCGGTGCGGACGGCCTCGGCGAGCTGGTCCACGGAGGCGATGTCGAGGTCGCGGTAGAGGGCGAGGGCGCGTTTGGGGCCGACGCCGGGGACGGCCGTCATCTCGCGTACCCCGGCCGGGATGGCCGCGCGCAGCGTCTCCAGGGCCTCCATCCGGCCGGTGGCGAGGTACTGGGCGATCTTCTCGGCGGTGGACTTCCCGACGCCGGGGATCTGCTGGAGGCCCTTGGCGTCCAGTCCGTCGATGTCCTCCGGGTGGCCGCCCACGGCACGGGCGGCCTTCTCGTAGGCGCGGGCCCGGAAGGCGTCCCCGCCGGTGATCGCGATCAGGTCGGCGTACTCCTGGAGCAGCTCCCGGACCTGGTCGTTGAGCCGGGTCATGGGGCCAGTCTAGGTTCGGCGGCCCGATCGGGCCGGGCGGGCGGGGACGGCCCCCGGGCCCGGCGTACGGGGTGGGGGCGGTCCTGGCGGGGCCGGGCCGGGTACCGTCCGTCCGTCGGCACCCCCGCCGGTCGGCGGGTTCGAAACCGGCCGGTCGGCGGGGTGCCGTGCCCGGTTCGTGCCCGGAAGCCGGATTGTCACCCGTGCGGCCGGGGCGCAGGCTTGGCGGGAAGGGCCCGTATCGCGGCCCAGTCCGGTTCGCCGCTCGGCCGGCGGCGGTGATCGGTGAAGCACGAGGGGCAGGGCGATGGCACGCGGGAAGCTCTGGGGCTATGTCGCGTCGGGCGCCCGGGCGCTCGGCGGGATCGGCGCGTTCGGTGGCACGGGTGGCGAGGGCCGGGGTGGTGGCCCCGGTGCGGGCGCAGGTCCGGACGGTGCCGGGGAGGGCGTGGCGTTCGGCCCCGCCGACGGCTCCGGACGGCCGCGGCCCGGCGTGATGGCCGGCCCCCGCGAACTCAGCCGGCCGGAACTGGAACGGGTGCGGTGGACGGACCGGGCGGAGGGCTGCGGTCCGCGGGCGCCGCACGTCCAGGTGGCCGACGTGGTCCAGCGGGTGCTGCGCGGCGGTGGGCGCGCGGGGCAGGTGGTGGCCCGAATACCGGCCGGTCTGCCGGTGGTGGTCGCGGACGCCCGGCGGTTGGAGTCCGCGCTGGCCGGGCTGGTCGATCACGCGATCCGTCGCAGCCCGTGGGGGGCCAAGGTGTTGGTGCGCGCCGATGTGGCGCGCGGCCCGCGGGGGTCGGCGGGTGCGGACGGCGCGCCGGCCCGGGTGGAGCTCAGGGTGGTGGACCGCGGGGAGAGCGAGCTGCCGGAGGCCCGGCAGTGGCTGCTCGCCGGCCTGGGCTCCGGCGGTGCGGCGGGCCCGGTCGTGGACGGTCTGGTCCGCTCGGCAGGCGGGCGGCTGGCGGTGGAGCAGACCCCGGGGGGCGGCATCACCGTGGTCCTGGTCCTGGTGATCGCCCGCGAGTGAGGCCGGGCGCCGAGAGGCGGAGTCGGGGTGTTGCGCGCGCGGCCGGGGGGTGCGGGCCGCGACGGTCGGCGGACCCGGCCGACCGAACCGCAAAGACTTCTTCGCAAAAACCCTTTGCGAAGAAGTCTTTGCGGTTCTAGTCTGCTGCCATGACCGGAGAAGAGCGGTGGCCGCACAGTCCCGAGCCGCAGCGTGACGTCGTGCTCGACGCCAAGGGCCTGCGGGCCCTGGCCCATCCCGTCCGCGTGCAGCTGATCGGACTGCTGCGCAGGGGCGGACCTTCCACCGCGACGCGGCTCGCCGAACAGATGGGGCTGACGTCGGGCGCGACCAGCTACCACCTGCGCCAGTTGGCGGGCGCCGGGTTCGTCGCCGAGGACACCGAGCGCGGCAACGCCCGCGAGCGGTGGTGGCGGGCGGTCCACCAGCTCACCGTGTGGACGGACATGGAGCTGGCGGACGAGGATCCGGAGGCGGCCCTCGGGTACCTCCGGTCCATCGTCGCCGCGCACACGCTGGTCGCCCAGCGCGCGTTGAACGGGTTCGAGACCATGCCGCGTGCCTGGCGCCATGCCCTCGACCTCAGCGACCTGGCGCTACGGCTCACCCCCGAGGAGGCCCGCAGTCTGAAGGAGGAGCTCGCCGCCGTTATCTGGCGCTATCGGCAGGTCGACGCGGAGGATGCTCCGGACGGCGCCGAGCGGGTGGCGGTGGTCGTCCAGGTGCTGCCCGAGCCCGAACGCGGCGCCGACCAGGACGAGGCCGAGCGGGACGCCGATGAGCCGGACGGTGCGGTGGACGGGCGCGAGGGGCCGGGAGCAGGATCATGACCGCGCCGACCGTCGTCGGGACCGCCGCCGCCCCGCGCAGCGCCCGGTCGCTGGTCGTGGTGCTGTCGGCGATGGCCGTCTCGCTCACCGGTACCCGGGTCTCGGCCATCGCCTTGCCCTGGTTCGTCCTCGCCACCACCGGCAGCGCCACCATGACGGGCGTGGTCGCCTTCGTCGAAATGGCGCCGTACGTGCTGGTCAAGGCACTCACGGGGCCGGTCATCGACCGGCTGGGCCCGCGCGTCGTCTCCTGGACGACGGACACGGTGAGTGCCGTCGCGGCGGGCCTGGTGCCGTTGCTGCACGGTGTGGGCCTGTTGCCGTTCTGGCTGCTGCTGGTGCTGGTCGCGGTGGTCGGTGCGGTGCGCGGTCCGGGGGACTTGGCCAAGGAGGTGATGGTCCCCGAGGCGGCCGACCACGCCCGGGTGCCGCTGGAGCGCGCCACCGGGCTCTCCGGGGTCACCGAGCGGCTGGCCTCGACGATCGGTCCGGCGGTGGGTGGCGGGTTGGTCGCGCTGCTCGGTCCGATGGCCGGGCTGACGGTGAACGCGGCCTCCTTCGGGCTGGGGGCGCTGGTCGTCCTGTTCGCGCTGCCCCGGGGCATGGGCCGGGGCGCACTCGCGCCGCGGTCCGCGCGGTCGGTGAAGTCCGGGAAGTCCGCGAGGTCCGGGAAGTCGGTGAAGGACGACGAGCGGGAGGAGCAGGCCGGCTACTGGCAGATGTTCCGGGAGGGCTTCACGTTCCTGCGCGGTGAGCCGCTGCTGCTCACCGTGATCGTCATGATCGCGGTGACCAACCTCCTGGACGCGGGCTTCATGACGGTCCTGGTGCCGCTCTGGGCGCAGCAGTCCGGTGGTGGCCCGGCTGCCATCGGGCTGACCGGCAGCGCCTGGGGGATCGCGGCGGTGGCCGGGAGCCTGATCGCGGCGGCCGTCGCCCACCGGCTCCCGCGCCGGGTGGTGTTCTTCGCGGGCTTCCTGCTCTGCGGAGCGCCGAGGTTCCTGGTCCTCGCGCTGGACGCGCCGATCGGTGTGGTGCTCGCGGTCTTCGTGGTGGGCGGGTTCGGGGCCGGCTTCCTCAACCCGATCCTCGGGGCGGTGACCTTCGAGCGGGTGCCGCGCCATCTGCTGGGCCGTGTCGGTGCCCTCGGCGACTCCCTGGCCTGGGCCGGCATCCCCGTCGGCGGCCTCCTCGCCGGTGCGGCGGTGGCCCTCTCCGGTCTGATACCCGTCCTGCTGGTGAGCGGCGGCCTCTACTTCGCGACCACCTCGTTGGCGGCCCTGCGGCCGGAGTGGCGGGAGATGGACCGCCTGCGGGGCCGCGGTGCGGCGGCCGACCCCCGTGCACCCGTGCGGTCGGCGGTGTCGGCGCAGTCGTCGGCGGGCGTCGACGAGTCGACTGCCGGCGTCGGTCGTCGGTCCCTGCCGGTAGCTTCCTCGCATGGCGAGGGATGAGAAGTCCGTGCAGGTCCGATGGGTGGAGTCGCTGGGCGGCCCGCTGGTTGTCGTGCCCGAGTCCGCGCTCGACGCCTGGTCGGGATCGGCGGGCGGCGGCGGGCCGGTGGACGACTACGACCGGGCCTGCGCCGTCGAGGGCCTGACCGGGCTTCTCCCGGTCGGCCCGAGCGACGCGCTGGTCCTGGCGGACGAGCCGGCATCGACGGCCTGGCTCGCGGAGCGGGGTCTGTTCGTGCGCTGGTCGGCCGCCGAGTCCGAGGAGGCCCTGCTCGCCAGTGTCGACGCGGCTCTGCTTGCCGCCTGCTGGGATCCGGAGGTGATCTGGCAGGTGCCGGGCCCGGCCGTCCTGTTCGACGCGGCGTGGACGGGCGAGGAGTCCGGTCGGGAGGAGCATGTGCGGATCGACCTGACAGCCGGGCGCCACGCGGTCCGGGCCGCCTACGTGGAGCCCGATCCGCAGACCTGGCTCACCCTGGTGCAGCTGCGCCTGGTCCGCTCCCACGGCGGGGCGGACGGTTTTCGCCGGGGGTGATGCGGCAGCGGTGGCGCCGGAGCGGTGGTGACAGCGCGGTGATGCGGGAGCGGTGGTGACAGCGCTGTGGTGCCGCCGCCGTCACGACGTCAAGGCGAGGGCCGCGGTGGCCAGCGTGACGCCGCCGACGGCCAGGACGGCGCTGGTCGCCGCGACGCTCCGCAGCGGCACCCGCAGACCGGCCGACCGGCACCGCTCGTACCAGAGCAGGGTGGCCAGCGACGCCCAGGGGGTCACCAGCGCGCCGATGTTGGTGCCGATCAGCAGGGAGAGCAGTTGCTGGTGGTTGGTGTCCGGGACGGCGGCCTCGCCGGCCAGGTAGACGGGCAGGTTGTTGAGGAGGTTCGACAGGCCCGCGCCCACCGCCGAGGCCCGGAACATCCCGACCACCCCGCCGTCCGTCCCGATGGCCGTGGCGAGCAGCCGGTGCAGCCCGTGCGCGTCGACGGTCTGCACCACCAGGAACATCCCCGGCACCATCACCAGCAGCCGCCACGGAATCAGCGACGCCCGCAAGGCTGCGGGCCGTCGCACGGCGAACGCCGTCACCACCACCAGGGCCGCCGCTCCCGACGCGACCCAGAGCGGGAGGTCGGCCAGCACACTCGCCAGCAGGAAGCCGGCACAGGTCAGCGCGCAGATCCTGAACAGCACCCGGTCCGCCGGGCGGTGGGCCGGCGGCGGCCGGTAGTCGAGCGCGCCGCGCCGGTCGCGCCGCCAGTAGAACCACCACAGGCAGGCCATGGTCGCCAGACCGGCGGCCAGTTGGGGCGCCCACATGACCCGGGCCAGCCCGGCCGGGGAGAGCGCGACCCGCTCGGCGGCCAGCAGATTGGTCAGGTTCGACACCGGGAGCAGCAGGCTGGCGGTGTTGGCCAGCCAGACCGTCGTCATGGCCAGCGGGAGCGGGGCGATGCCCACCCGGGAGGCGAGGGCCAGCATCACCGGGGTGAGCAGGACGGCGGTGGTGTCCAGGTTGAGCGTGATCGTGGTGACGGAGGCCAGTGCCACGCAGAGCAGGAACAGGGCCGCGTAGCTGCCCCGGGCGGTCCGCGCCACCCCCGCCGCCAGGACGTCGAACACCTCGGCGGCGCTGGTGAGCTCGGCGAGCACGATCACGGTGCCGAGGAAGGCGAGCAGGGGCGCGATCCGGGAGACCGCGGCCCCGGCGGAGTCCGCCGGGAGCAGCCCGGTGGCGAGGAAGAGCAGTCCGCACAGGAGAAGGCCCGCGGCCACCCAGTCGAGGGGATGCAGTCGTCTGAGGGCGGGCGGGTAGGCGAACACGGACGTCAGGGTCGCATACGAGCGGTGGTTGGTCGAGGTCGCCGAACAGGGGCCGGCCTTCGAGGAACGGCCACGAGCTCGCTCCGTGGGGGCTTTGACGTGAACCCGGGCGGCGCCCCGGGCCGATCGACTCCTTCATCGGGCCCCCGGGGTCCGGTCCCGGGTCGGCCGGCCGGTCCAGTGCAGCAGGAGCAGGCTGGCCAGGGCGGCCAGCGCGCACCAGGTCGAGACGAAGGCGAGCCGCCAGAGCAGCGCGCAGAGGACGGCGCCCGCCCCGGTGAGCAGGCCGAGCCGGCGCAGCAGGCGGTCACCGCTGAGCAGCAGCGAGCCGACGGTCGCCACCAGGTAGCCGGTCAGCAGGAGGGCCGGGTGCGGGATGCCGACGGCGTAGCCGAGGGTGTGGCCGTGGGCGGTGGCCGTCACCGGGCGGGTCGCGACGGCCACGGCGAGCGGGACGGCGACGAGCAGGCCGAGCAGGACGAAGGCCAGCAGCAGGCGCCGGCGGGCCCGGTCGCGGGCGGCGCACCGGACACCGACCGGGACCAGCACGGGCAGCAGCGGCAGCGCGATCACCGCCCAGGCGGTGCGGGCCCACCCGGCGGGGCCGGCGGGCAGATCTCCCTCCGTCCCGAGCCAGACCGCGGCCTCGATCAGTTGGTGTGCGCCCAGGACGAGGGGGAGGGCCGCGAGCGGCAGCCGCTCGGGCCGTCCGGCGCGCCGGGCCCGGAGCAGGCAGAGGACGCCGATGCCGGACACCACCCCGCCGACCACGAGGTCCGCCTGCGCGCTCCAGCACATGGGCCGCCGCCGTTCCGCCGCCGCGCCGGCTACCGGGAGCCGGTGCTGTCGGAGCTGCCGGGGCCGTCCGAGCCCTCGGCCCCGTCGGCCGCACCGTTGCCGTTACAGCTGCCCCGGCCGTCGGGTGGTCCGTCGGGTGGTCCGTCGGAGCCCGCCACGGTCTCGCGGGCGCTGCCCGGCATGGCGGGGTGACGGCCGATCACCACCACCCCGACGACGATGGCCACCAGTCCCGCGGCCTCCCAGGCCAGGGCGCCGGGGGTGACCCGCAGACGGTCGCCGAGGAAGCCCACCGCGCAGGCGATCCCGGTGATCGGCTGGGCCGCCGTCAGCGCGGGCAGGGACATCCGCAGCGGGGCGGCCTCGAACGCGCTCTGCACCAGCAGCAGTCCGACCACGCCCGCGGCCACCACGGCGTACGGCTGCCAGCTGCGCAGGACCGCGTCCAGCCCGTCGTGGTCGAGGCGCAGTGTGGTGGTGCGGGTGAGCGCGTCCTGGAGGCCGTAGAGCAGGCCGGCGGCCAGGGCGAGCAGGGTGGCCTCCTCGAACAGCGGCAGTCGGCGGGCCATCGAGACGAGCAGCAGCGTCAGCCCGACCACGGTGCCGACCACCAGCCAGTGCCGCAGCTCGCCGGCCGGTGCGCCGCCCCCGGTGGGGCGGCCGGCCACGATGAAGGCCGTCACGCCGAGGCCGAGCAGCAACACCCCGGCCCAGCCGGACCGGCCGAGGCTCTGCCGGGTCAGCACGCGGGAGAGCGCCATCGCGAACAGCAGGTTGGTGGCGAGCAGCGGTTCGACCAGCGAGACCTCGCCCTGGTTGAGGGCGAGCGCGGAGAGGATCAGGCCGCTGACCATGAAACCGGTGCCGAGCAGCCATTCGGGCATCCGCAGCAGGTCCAGCAGCAGCCGCCAGCGCAGCAGGTCGGCACGCGGGGCACGCTGTGCCGCGTGCTGCTGGAGGACGAATCCGAGGCCCAGGCAGCAGGCGGCGCTCAGTGCGAGAAGGAAGACCACCACGTAGGGACCACCCGAACGTCGCTGCCCGCGCCGCGCCGGCGGTCCGCAGTTCGACGGCGGTCGCGGCGCGCTCCCGCCAGCCTACCGCCGGGGCGTTGTCGCGACCGCCGGGACGCGTGCCGCCCGGGCCGGTCGGCCGGGCCCGCCGCCGCCGGGAGGCCCCGGCCCCGGCCGGGCTTGCCGCTGTGGGCGCCGGGGGCGCACGCTGGTGTGAGCAGCCGCCACGGGGTCCGCATCCGTGCCGGCCTGAGCAAGGGCGACGGGGGCAGGCGCCAGGAGGTGTGGCATGCACAACCAGTGGGATGTGGAGCTGAGCTTCGAGGAAGACGGTGTGCACACGGGATGCGACGCGAGGCTGACCGGTGCCAGGGCGCCGGGTCTCAGCGCCCACGGGGAGTCGCTCAAGAGCGCGGAGGACCGTCCGCTCGCCCGGATCGGTGAGGAGGTCGCGGCCTCGCGCGCGCTGGAGGCGCTGTCCCGCAAGCTGCGGGCCCAGGCGACCGGGGAGATCGAGGACGAGGGCCACCGGCCGGGCTACCTGATCTACTGAGGCGCCGCCGCCCACCGGCCGACCGGGAGCGCTCGGCCGGTGAGCCGGCTGGACGTGAGCCTGAGCCCGGCTGGGCCGGCTCGCCCGGCTGGACATGAGCCGGGCGGGTGAGCGGCGTACGCGACCCCGGCGCGCTGACCGCGCTGACCGCGCTGACCGCGCTGACCGCGCTGACCGCGCTGACCGCGCTGACCGCGCTGACCGCGCTGACCGCGCTGACCGCGCGAGCCGGCGGAACCGGCCGACGGCGGCCGCCCGTTCAGCGTCGCGCGGCCGCCTCCGTAACCGCCTCCGCGCCCGTGCGGGCGCCGGGCGCGCGCTTCGGCGCCGGGACGAACAGCACCGCGACCAGGGCCGCCAGGCCCAGCAGCACCGCCGTCACGACGAACGCCCGGTCGTACCCGGCGGCCAGCGCGGCCGCCGCGGTGTCGCCGCCCCCGGCCGCGTGCCGGGTGGTGGTCACCGCGAGGGTGGAGAGCACGGCCAGGCCGATGCTGCCGCCGCACTGGCGGCCGGCGTTGAGCAGCCCGCTGACCAGACCGGCCTCGCGCGGGTCGACCCCCGAGGTGCCCATCGAGGTGTTGGCGACCATGCAGAGACCGACGCCGAGGCTGGTCACCAGCGACGGGCCGACGAAGGCGGTCAGGTAGCCGGAGTCCACACCGAGCCCGCCGAACCAGAGCATCCCGAGGCCGGCCAGCAGCAGGCCGGTGGTCAGGACGGCGCGGCCGCCGACGCGTGCGGTGAGCCGGGCGGCGACCATGCTGCCCGCCATGGTTCCGGCGCAGAACGGCAGGAAGGCGGCGCCGGCCGCCAGGGGGCCGTAGTGCAGCACGTTCTGCAGGTACAGCGAGCAGAAGTAGAAGCCGACCAGCATCGCGGCCCCGAGCAGGGTGACGATCAGGCCGGACACCCAGACCGTGCGCACCCGCAGGATGCCGAGCCGCACGATCGGCGCGGTGGCGAACCGGGCCTCCCAGGCCAGGAAGGCCGCGCCCAGCAGCAGGGCCGCGCCGAGGGTGCCGAGCGTGCGGGTCGAACCCCACGGGTGGCGGTCGGCCTCCATCAGCCCGTAGACCAGCGCCACCATCGCCCCGGTGGCCAGGACCGCGCCGGCCACGTCCGGCCGGCCGGTGCGCGGCGGGCGGACGGCGGGGACGGAGCGCCCGGCCAGCAGACCGGCGACCAGGACGATCGGCAGGTTGACGAAGAACACCCACCGCCAGTCGAGCAGGTCGGTCAGGACGCCGCCGAGCAGGACGCCCAGTGCGCTGCCGCCCGCCGTGACCATCGACCAGATGCCCAGCGCCCGGGCCCGGGCGGGGCCTTCGGTGAAGGTCACCATGATCAGCGTCAGGCTGATCGGCGCGAGCAGCGCGGCGGCCACGCCCTGTCCGGCGCGGGCGGCGACCAGCTGGGCGGACGTCTGGGCGAAGCCGCCGAGGACGGAGGCGAGACCGAACAGCACCAGCCCGGAGAGCAGGGCACGGCGGTGGCCGACCAGGTCGGCGATCCGGCCGCCGAGCAGCAGCAGGCCGCCGAAGGCCAGCGCGTAGGCGTTGACCACCCACGGCAGCGCGCTGTCGGCGAAGCCGAGCGCGTGGCCCATCGCGGGGAGCGCGATGTTCACGATGCTGGCGTCGAGGGTGACCATCAACTGGCAGAGGCAGACGGTGGCCAGGACGATGCCGGACCGGGTGTGGCCGGCGGCGGGTGAGTGGGGCCGGGCGTGGGTGGTGTCGAGGACGGGTGGGGTGGCTTCGGGCATGGCGACCTCCGATGCGAACGTTGTTCGCGTAAGGTAAGCCTAAGTTCGAGGCGAGTGCAATCGTGCCTGGTGAGGAGGGCGAGGGCGCCGCGGTGACGCGTGGCAGGATGGCGGGATGTCTGAGCGGAGCCCGGGACCGGCACAGGAGAGCGGTGCACAGCGGAGTCGCGCGCCGGAGCCGGGCGGGCCCGGGGGCGTTGCCGAGCGGGGCCGGTACGGGCGCCGCCGTCCGCGCCCCGGACTCACCACGGCCGGGGTGGTCACGGCCGGGCGCACGGTGATCGAGCGCGACGGTATCGAGGCGCTCACCATGCGGGCGGTCGCCACCGAACTCGGCACCGCGCCGGCCTCGTTGTACCGGCATGTCGCCGACCGGGAGGCCCTGCTGCTGGCCGTCCTGGAGCAGATCGCCGAGGGGTTGCCGGTGGACGTCCCCGGCGCCGAGCCGACCGCCCGGCTGCTGCGCCGACTGGTCGGCGCCCATGACTACCTGGCCGGGCAGGCCTGGGTGCCGCACATCCTGATCCGTGGCGAGCTGGTCGCCGAGAACGCGTTCGCGTTCTCCGATGCCTGCCTCGCCGATCTCGCGGCGGCCGGGCTCCCGCCGGCCCGGGCGATGCCGGCGTACCGGGCCTGCTGGCAGTTGGTCCTCGGCGAGCTGCTCTCCGAGCACCCCGTCCGGCCGCCGCGCGAGCCGAACCAGCGCCGCGGCGCGTTCGCCGCCGTCGACGCGGACCGCCTGCCGGCCCTGGCCCGGGTGCTGGCGGAGCTGGGCTACAGCGAACCGGGCACGCACTGCGCCGAGTTGGAGGTGGCCCTGCGCGCCCTGATCGACGGGCTGACGGGGGCGGCCTGACGGGAGCGGCCCGGCCGTGGCGCCGGGTCAGGGGTGCGGCGCGGACGGCGCGGTGGAGGTCATGCCCCGCCGGCGAGGAACGCCGTGAGCGGGCCGGTCAGCTCGGCGGGCCGGGCCGTGAGCAGGTTGTGGTGGGTGACCCCGGGCAGGACGGCGACGGTGGCGTCGGGCAGTGAGTCGTGGATCGACGTGGCCACCCGCCGGGCGTCGTGGGCGCGGCCGCGCTCGGCCAGCAGGACCAGCGCCGGTGCGGCGAGCGCGCGCAGCCGTTCGCGCGTCGGGCGCGGTCCGGTGACCACGCGGGAGGCCGGGAAGCCGGCGTGCCCGAGGGCGAAGACCTCGCGCCAGCCGGCGTCCAGCCCGCTGCCGCCGCTCTCCCGGTCCAGGAACGACCGGGCCCGGCCGGCCGTGCGCGGCGGCAGGAAGAGTGGCAGGGCGCGCAGCAGGTAGCCGGGGCGGAACCCGGCGAAGCACTGGGTCGGATCCAGCAGGGCGAGCCGGCCGACCCGGGACGGGGCGTGCAGGGCGTACTCCAGGGCGATCCATCCGCCGTACGAGTGTCCGCAGAAGTCGGCCTCGGGCACGTCGAGTCGGTCGAGCACGGCGTCCAGCCAGCCGAGCAGACCGGGTACGCCGTCGAGGGGGGCGCCGTCGTGGACGCTGCGCCCCGGGTCGCCGATCAGGTCGACGGCGAGGACGCGGTGCCCGGTCGCGGTGAGCGCTCCGATGATGGCCAGCCAGCCGGTGGAGGTGGCGCCGCCGCCGTGCAGCAGGACCAGCGGCCGGCCGTCGCGGGGGCCGCAGGCGTTCACCCGGGTGGTGCCGTGCGGCGTCCGGACGGTGAGCGGTTCGACGGGGACGGGCCAGCGGGCCAGTACGGCGTCATAGGCGGCGAGGAACGCGCCGAGGGCCTCGCCGGCCGGGTCGGTGCTGGGGGTGCCCTGTGAACCGTGCGGGCCCTGTGAACCGTGCGGGCCCTGTGAACCGTGCGGGCCGTGTGGGCCGCGTGGAGTGCGTGCTGACATGGTGGTGCCTCCGGCGGGTGGCAAAAATACTCGCTGAACAATAGTCTCGCTGAGCGAGAGAATAATCCCGCAGCGCCTGGAGAGGAAGGACCACAGCGTGGACGAACCGGAGGAGCCGATGCGGCTGATCCATCTGCTGCGCGGGCTGACCGTCGAACTCGACCTGTTCGGAGCCGAGTTCGCCGGCCGTCATGGCCTGCACCCGACCGATCTGCGGGCGCTGATCCACCTGTTGGACGCCGCACGCGCCGGGACGGTGGTGACGCCCGGCCGTCTCGGCGAGGCGCTGCGGTTGAACTCGGCGGGTACCACCGGCCTGGTCGACCGCCTGGAGCGGCTCGCCCTGATTCGCCGTGAGCGCGACCCCGGGGACCGTCGCAAGGTCCGGCTGGTGGTCGAGGAGCGGGCGATGGAGCTCGGGCAGGACTTCTTCGGCGGGCTGATCGCCGATCTGCTGGCCGCCATGGGCCGGTTCGACGCGGCGGAGCTGGCGACGGCCCGGCGGTTCCTGCTGGCCATGACCGAGGTGGTGGCCGGGGCCCGGGAGGGGTGACCGGGCTGCGGACGGGCGTCGGGCGCCGTCCGGGGCCGGTGTCGCGGGAGCCCCCGGAGGGAAGCGCGCCGGGAGTTCAGAACCAGGTCTCTCCGTAGTGGTCCCCCGGGTGGCCCTCGCGGAGCAGGCAGATGTCGGGTTCCCTGACGTGGTCCGGCCCCTTCAGCCCGGCCTCGGCCGGGCAGCGCGGGGCCAACTCGACCGTGTACACGGGCCAGGAGGCCCAGTGCAGGTCGTTGCCGACGCCCTGGACCAGGGCGCAGTGGACGCTCTCGTGGCCGGCGACGAGCTCGCACCGCAGGTGCTGCTCCATCATGAAGGCCGCGTGCGGCAGGTTGTTGAAGTGCTCCACATCGGACTGCGGGAGCGTGACGACGGCGGGACACTGACGCTTGACCATGGGTGGACGGTTGGCGTGAGTCATGCCCGCCAGCATTGCACCGTGTCGTCCGGGAGGCGATGCCTTCGGCCCGGTCGCACGCGTCTTGTACAGGTCGGGTGGGTTTGTCCCGAACAGTACCGGTCGGACGGTAGGCACTCAGGCGGGGCCCAATGCCCAGCTCACCAGCGACAGCGTCGCCATCGAGACCACGGTGGAGCAGAGCATCGAGTCCCGCGCGAGCGCGGTGCCGTGCCCGTACTGGCCGGCGTAGACGAACACGTTCTGCGCGGTCGGGAGGGCGGAGAACAGTACGACGGTAAGCAGTTGATGGGGTGGCAGGTGGAGCAGGCCGGCCCCGACGGCGAACGCCGCCAACGGCTGTATCAGCGTCTTGAGCACGACCGTCACCCCGACCTCGGCGTACCGGGCGCTGCCGGTGGCGGCCGGCCGGCCGTGCAACGACATGCCGAGTGCCACCAGGGCGGCCGGCACGCCCGCGCCGCCGAGCAGTTCGCAGGAGCGGGTCAGCTCGCCGGGCGGGTGCCAGCCGGTGGCGGAGACCACGGCGCCGAGCGCGACCGCCAGCAGGATGGGGTTGCGCACCGGCAGGGTGAGCGCCGCGCGGCGGCCCGCCCGACCGGTGTCCAGCACGGTCAGCACGATCGGTGTGACCAGCAGGGTCTGGAACAGCACCACCGGCCCGACGAAGGAGGCGTCGCCGAGCACCTGCAGTGCCACCGGGATGCCGAGGTTGGCCGAGTTGACGTACCCGGAGGCCATCCCGCCGATCGTTCCCGCCGCGAGCCCCCGGCCGAAGAACCGGTGGGCGGCCAGCAGCCCCAGGCCGGCGGCGAGCGCCGTGCCGGCGGCGAAGGCCAGCATCGAGGGGTTGGCGAACCGGTTCAGCGGGGTGCGGGCGATCATCAGGAACAGGGCCGCCGGCATCGCCAGATGGAAGCTGAAGCGGCTCAGTACCGAGTCCGCCTGCGGCCCGAGCAGCCCGGTGCGGCCGACGAGGTAGCCGACTCCGATGAGGGCCCAGATCGGGGCGAAGCCGGAGAGCAGCGGGTGCAGGCTGGGCATGGGTCCTCGCGGGGCCGGGGGTGACCGGGGGTGTCCGGTGGGCGGGGCGGGCCGAGGATCACCCGGCACCGCCGCAGTCAACCAGACGCCCGCGCGGCCGAGTCGGCCGGGCGTCCCGCGCGGGCCCGCGGCCTACCATGGCCCGGTGGAGAACCTGAGCCTGGCCGAGGTGGAGACGATCGCGCGGCGCGCCCACGAGGGGCAGGTCGACAAGAACGGCCACCCCTACAGCGAGCACATCGCCGCGGTGGCGCACGGTGTGGCGCGGCGCGGCGGCAACGAGGAGCAGATCGCGGCGGGCTGGCTGCACGACGCGATCGAGGACGACGTGCTGACCCGCGAGTGGCTCGCGGCCGCGGCCCTGTCCGACCGCACCAAGGCGATCGTGGACGCCCTCACCAAGCGTCCCGGCGAGCCCCCGGAGGAGTACGCGGCCCGGATCCTGGCGACTCCCGGCGCGCTGGTGGTCAAGCGGGCCGACCTGGCCCACAACTCCAGCCCGGCCCGGCTGGCCACCCTGGACGCCCCGACGGCCGAGCGGCTGGCCGCCAAGTACCGCCGGATGCGTGCGCTGCTCGGCCTGGAGGGCGTGGACGGCGACTGACGTCCGGTCGGCCCCCCCGGGGGGGCCGACCGGTCGGTGACCGCGCCCCTCGGTAGCCGGGCCGGTAGCCGGCCCGCCCGGAGACGGCGAGAGGGCCCGTGCACGCGGATCGCGTGTGCACGGGCCCTCTCGGTCACCCCGGTGATCCCTGTCCGATCCCCGGGGTGAGGGGGGACAGTGGTCTGGCCGCGACCGCCGGAGCCCCGGCGGCGCCCGGACGAATCGGAGGATCGGAGGATCGGACGATCGGCCGGTCCGCTCGGAGGCTCAGCGGTTCAGAGGCTCAGCGGTTCGGAGGCTCAGAGACTTCGGAGGCTCAGAGGCTCAGTAACGCGCGGCTTAGTACCAGTGGTGGGTCTGCCAGAACGCCCAGGCGCCGTTCGGGCTGCCGTAGCGGCCGTTCATGTAGTCCAGCGCCCACTTGATCTGGGTGCTCGGGTTGGTCTTCCAGTCCGCGCCGTGGGTGGCCATCTTCGAGCCCGGCAGCGCCTGGGCCAGGCCGTACGCACCCGAGCTGGGGTTGGTCGCGGTCACGTTCCAGCTGGACTCGTGGGCGATGATCTGCTTGAACGAGGCGAGCTGGCCGGCCGGCACGATCTGGGCGGCGATGGCCTGCGGGGAGGCGGTCGCGGCCGAGGCGGTGGCGGGCACCAGGCCGGCGCCCAGGGCGGTCAGACCGGCGGTGCCGGCGAGAAGAGCGGCGGAAGTGCGCATACGGAGCTTGAAAGCGGGCATGAAGGAGAAGACCTCAATCGGGTTGGGCCGGTGTCACGCCCCGCCTCGACCGTTGGCCGGACAGGGGCCGAAACGGTCGCGGGGCGTGACTCGGCAGTAAGCCGCTTCCGGCGGGACAGGTGCCGGAGCGGCTGACGACTGAGCCATTGTTGCCAGACCGGATCGGCCGTCGCCAAGACCCCCTGGCTACGATCCACCGTCGTAGCACGGGGTGGTGCCGTGGATTCGAAGGGCCTGCCACGGCTGCTTCCGGTGTCCCCGCCTACCTGGGCTCATGCCCGGGGTGGGTGGCCGGGCGGTCCGGTCACCCGGGACCACTACCGCCCGTCGTGGTGGCCATCCGCGTGTGAGCGCACTCACCGGCGGCCCTTCGGAGTCCGTCACGGACCGCTCGGCGGGCAGCACTACGGGTACAGACGATCTGAGAGCGGCGCCACACCGCGGGCGTCGAGTCGGCCGACCCCGTCGGTCCGGCCCATCCGCTCGTCCGCTCAGCTGGTCGTCCGCTCGTCGGATCAGCCGCTCAGCCGTTCCTCCGCTCAGTCGCGCGGGCGGACGTGGAGGCCCAGGCCGCTCGTCCCCGGCGCCTCGACGTCCGGCAGCAGCCGCATGTCATGCCCGTAGTCGCCGCCGACGAGTGACCGGAACGGGACCGGCTCGTCCGTGAAGAGCCCGTCCAGGCGCCGGCCGTACGCGTGCTTGGCGGCCACGAACCGCTCCTCGGACAGGGCGTTCGCGTCGTACACCGCGAACGGATCCAGCGGTGCCATGCCGGTGAACCAGAACAGACCGTGCTGGACCGGGTACAGGAGGTCCGCGAGCCGTCCGTGGATGCCCCGGTCGAGCAGCGAGGTCTCCCGGGCACCCGCCGTCACCGACACCAGGGCGCGCCGGCCTGCCAGAACGCCCTCGCTGTAGGGGGGAGGAACGGCCGGGCCGTAGCCGAACCCGGCCGTGAAGACCCGGTCGATCCAGCCCTTCAGGATGGCGGGCGCCGAGAACCACCAGAGCGGGAACTGCAGGATCACCGCGTCCGACCAGAGCACCTTCTCCTGCTCCGCCGCGATGTCCGGGGACAGCAACCCCGCCAGCGTGGCCCGCTCCGAGTCGGCCATCACCCGGAGCCGCTCCTCCGGCGCCTGCCCGGGAAAGTCGTCGGCGTCCAACGCGGCCTTCCACTTCATCGCGTAGAGGTCGGACTCCCGCACCTCGTGCCCTGCCTCGCGCAGGTGGTCGACCGCGAAGGTGCTGAGCGCGGCGTTGAGGGAGCGGGCCTCCGGGTGGGCGCTGACGACAAGGATCTTCTTCGGCTGCTGCGGCGTGGCTTCGGTCATGTCGTACACGTTCTCCCGGGCGCCGCCGGGCAGCCAGAACCCTGGTCGACCGGAGGACCGGTGGTCCTGGTACTGCGAGGGCCACCCATACTGGACGGCATGAACGGGGTGGACCGGATGACGCGCACGGACGGTACGGAGAACGGCGGCGGGGCGGGCCCGGGGGGCACCGCCGGGGGAGCGGGCGGGGCGGTCGACGGGGTCGGCGACACCCGGCGCGCGCTCGGCGGGTTCCTGCGGGCCCGCCGGGGCCGCGTCGCGCCGGAGGACGTCGGCATCGCCGGTGGCCGCCACCGGCGGGTCCGCGGGCTGCGCCGGGAGGAGCTGGCCCAGCTCGCCGGGATCAGCGTCGACTACTACGTCCGCCTCGAACAGGGCCGGGCCACCCAGCCGTCCCCCGAGGTGCTCGACGCGCTCGCCCGGGCGCTCGGCCTCGACGCCGCCGAACGCCGCCACCTCGCCACCCTGGCCGGAGCCCGGCGCGGCACCGCACCCGAGGCGCGGGTCAGCCCGCAGCTGCGGCGGCTCCTGGACGCCGTCACCGACTTCCCCGCCTTTGCGACGACCCACCGCCTCGACGTGGTGGCCTGGAACGCCCTGGGTGCCGAACTGATGGGCGGGCTCGGCGTGCCCGGCCGCCGGGACGCGAACAACGCCAGGTACCTGTTCTGCGACCCCGCCTCCCGGGACGTCCACCCCGAGTGGGAGAACCGGGCCCGGGAGGCCGTGGGCCAGCTGCGGGTCTCCGCCGGGACTTACCCCGACGACACGGAGCTGGCCGCGCTCATCACCGAACTCTCCGCACGCAGCGCGGACTTCCGGCGGATCTGGGCCACCGGCGAGATCGTGGTGTGCGGCGCGGGACGCAAACAGCTGCGGCACCCGGTGACGGGGCTGATCACCCTGGACTACGAGACGCTGCACGTGGCGGCCGCCCCGGCCGAGACGGGCCTGGTCGTGCACGTGTTCAGCGCGGCGCCGGAGAGCCCGGAGGCAGCCGCGCTGGCCCGGCTGGCCGCGGCCTCGACCGCCGCGACTGGAGCGCCGCCGGAGGCGCGGCCGGACGCCGTGGAGCAGTACGCCGGCACGACGTCGTGAGCCGCGGCCACAGCCGAGGGCTCAGTGCGCGGTGACCCAATAGGCCGGGAGCGGGCGGTTGCCGTGCGGTGCGGCGACGGCCCGCAGGGCGTCGGTCTGGCTGAGGACGAGTTGCCGTACCGGTTCGGACAACGTGGCCAACCGTTCTCCTCCGGTGATCAGGTCGAGGCAGGCGGTGATCTCCCAGTCCGCGTCCTGGAGTCCGTCGGTGTCGACCGGTCCGTTGCCGTCGGCTGTCCAGCCCGTCTCGGGCAGGAGCCGCAGCAGTGCCTCGCGGGAGAAGGGCGTGCGGACGTTGCCCTCGCCGTGCGAGCCCGCGGCCTCGATCTGACCTTGGATCAATACGGAGAGGAGGTGCGCCAGTTGGTCGCCGGAGGAGGGCGTCAGGTCCCACTCGGCGAACCACAACCGCCGCGCCCAGGGCCGCACCCGGGCCAGCGTGTCACGCAGCTGTCCGAGTGAGGCGAAGTACCAGGCGCAGTGGGCGAGCACGATGTGGTCGAAGGCGTCGGAGGAGAAATCGACCGATGGGTCGCGGACATCCGTGCCCAAGTGAAATTCAATGCGCGGCCCGAGCGGGCTCGCCGCGAGCCGGGCCGCCGATGCCCCGAGCGTGACGGGCGCTCCATAGGTCGGATCGGCGACATCGACGGCCACCACGCGTCCCTCGGGTCCGACGGCTCCCGCGAGGACGGCGGTCATGTCGCCCTGCCCGCAGCCCAGTTCGAGGACGGTGGATCCGGGCCGGATGTCCCAGCTGCTCGCGACCGAGGCGCGGTGGCGCGTCTGTATCAGCTGGGCGTCCGGGCTGTGGTCGGCAGCGGCCATGGCCTTCACGAGCAACGGAATCCTGGCGTGGAGATCGACGTGCTTCACACGATCCTCAGTGGTAGTGGGCGAACCGGTGAGGACGAGGGTACGAGACACCCCTCGGCGGCGCCTGCGATTTCTCACCCGCGTCCCGCACACGACAACAGCGGATCCCTGTCACCGTCCGCGAGGAGGAGGTTCTGTCGTGATTCGTGCCCCTGAGGTGGCGGATGACCAGCGAGAATCTCGATCTGATGGGGAGTGGGGATGGCATCCGACGTTGCTGCGGCGGCCGCGGAGCTCACCGCCATGGTCGCGGCAGATCACCCGGCGGATCACGCGCGCGCCTGATCCGTCGGACAGACCCCAGGGACCGCGGTGTCCGCGCCCGTTCGACGATCGCCGCCCCGGTCGGGCCGGCCGGCGACGGCGGTTCTCCGCCTCCGTCTCCCGGGGGAAGCCCGAGTACCCCGCCCGGTGCCCGTGCCGGTGTCGCCCCGTTCGACCGTCGCCTGCGCGACGGCACCCCGGTCCGTGTCGCCCGTCCGGCGCAGGAGGGGTGCGGGCCGCCGGGGGGTCGAGTTCGCCGCGGAGGAAGCGGTTTCGGTCGCGCCTGGGCTCAGGAGGGTGAGGAGGTGCTCATGGGAGAAACGAAGATCGACCGGGACGAGGAGTTCCAGGCGTTCATCGTCGGGGCCTGGCCGCGACTGCTGCGCACGGCGTACCTGTTGGCCGGGGAGCAGTACGCGGCCGAGGACCTGGTGCAGTCCGCGGCGGAGAAGGCCTGCGCGGCCTGGGGGAAGGTACGCCGGGCCGATGATCCGTACGCCTATGTGCGGCGGATCCTGGTGAACCAGCACGCTCGCAGGTTCCGCCGCCGGCTGCCGGAGCTGCTGGTCAACGCCGTACCGGAGACGGCCGGGGAGGAGGACGGCTTCGCGCGGTCCGACCAGCGCTCGGCGTTGATGGCCGCGCTCGCCACCCTGCCGCCGCGTCAGCGCGAGGCCGTCGTGCTGCGCCACTGGGAGGACCTGAGCGACAGCCAGGCCGCCACGGCGATGGGCTGCTCGGTGGGAGCGGTGCGAAGCCAGGCGGCGAAGGGGATAGCGCGGCTGCGCGAGGTCTCGATGCTGAAGGAACTCAAGGGCATGACACACGTCGGAGGTGCGGTATGAGCGGGCACGGCAACGACCGGACGGGCGCCACGGGTGCGGCGGACGACGGCGACACGGCGGTGTGGGTCGGGCTCGGGCTGGCGGAGGCCGCGGCCGGGGCGACGATCGGGGCGGTGCCGGTGCCGGAGATCATGGCGGGCGGTCGCCGGCTGCGGCGTCGGCGGCGGACCCTGCTGGGGGCGGTCGCCCTCGGGTCGGTGGTGGTGCTGGCCGGCGGCACGATGGCGGGGCTGAACGGGGCCACCGCGGGCGGCACGTCGGTGGGGGCGATCGCCCCGGCCGGCTCCGGGACCGGCGGTGGGACCGGTGGCGGGCCGTCGCCCGACACGTCCGCCACGGCCTCGCCGTCCGCGGCGGCGCGGGACCCCTTCACCCCGACCCGGACGGTGCTCGCCCAGGGCACCGCCGACGGCAAGGAGTGGAAGCTGTGGATCGCGCTGTGGCCGCTCGCCCCGAAGGAGCAGGCGTTCCAGCAGGCCCAGGCCGTCTGGCAGGAGCGGCAGGCGGCCGACCCGGCGCTCACCGCGCCGACGGAGGCGTTCGTCCAGCAGTACTGGCAGCCCCACGACGACGTCACGAACACGTACTTCACGGTGGACGGCGTGCGTCTCGGTCATGACTCCGAGGGCAGTGTCCCGGCGCCGTCCGCGCCCGCGACGCCCGTCGACACGGTGGGCACGCTCAGCGGGGGTCTGGTCGGCCACTGGGGCAAGGGCGACACCGTGGCCCCGCTCGACGTGGTGGCGGCGGCCATCGATCCCAACGTCGGCCGGGTGTCGGTGACCTGGACGGACGGTACGACGTACGAACCGCCGCAGATCACCGTGGGGGACTCCCCGATCCGCTGGATCGCGGTGGCCCGGCCGGAGGGCAAGACGGCGAAGTCGTGGGAGGTCTTCGACCGCACCGGCCAGAAGATGCGGGGCGGTGACTCGATCGACTTCCTGAAGTGACGCCGGATGGCCGGGGCCGGGTGACCAGGGCCGGGTGACCAGGGCCGGGTGACCGGGGCCTCGGCAGGCTGACCGGCGCGCCGGGCCCGGCTACCCGCCCCCCGGACCGGCGAGCGCGTCGCCCAGGCGGCGGTGGCGTCGGGCCCGGGCGGTGAGCCGCTCGGCCTCCGGTACGGCGGCGAGTGTGCCGAGCGCCGCGCCGATCGCCCGTCCGAGCCGGTCGCAGAACGCGGCCGGCTCGTCGGCGGCGTCCGGCAGCTCCGGCACCACGGCGTCGACCAGGCCGACCGCCCTCAGGTCCTCGGCGCCGATGCCCTGGGAACGGGCGAGTTCGGCGGCGTGCGTGCCGTCCCGGTGGACGATCGCGGAGGCGCCCTCGGGCGGCAGCGGCGCCAGCCAGGCGTGCCCGGCGGCGAGCACCCGGTCGGCGGGCAGCAGGGCGAGGGCGCCGCCGCCCGAGCCCTGGCCGAGCAGTACCGCCAGCATCGGTGTGCGCAGGGCGAGCAGCGTGGTCAGGCAGTGCGCGATCTCGACGGCGACGCCGTCCAGTTCGGCCGCCGCGGACAGTTCGGCGCCGGCGGTGTCGACGACGGTGACCAGTGGCAGCCCGAGCTGCTCGGCCAGCCGGGCGCTGCGGCGTACCGCCCGCAGGTCGGCGGCGGTGAACGGCCGCTCGTGGCCGCGACCCTGCCGCTGCTGCCCGACGACCAGGGCGGGTTGCCCCCGCAGCACGGCGAGGGCCCGTACCAGGGCGCCGTCCCGGCCGCCGGGCGCGTCCAGCAGCACCAGCTCCTCGGCGGTCCGGCGCAGCAGTTCGCGCGTCCCCGGGCGGTCGGGGCGGCGGGTGCGCCGGACCGAGTCCCAGGCGTCCGGCCGTTCGGCGGGCGTGGGCGCGGGCTCCGGCCCGGTCCCGGCCACGACGCCGGCCGGCGTCCCGGGGCCGGACGCGGCAGCCGGTGTGGTGGGCGGTCCGGCCGGGGCCAGCACGGCCAGCGACCGCCGTAGCACCTCCCGGAGCCCCTCCGGAGCCACCACGGCGTCCACCAGGCCGCGTTCGGCCAGCGTTTCGGCGAGCTGCACGTCGGCGGGCAGCTCCACGCCCCGCAACTCCTCGTACACCCGCGGCCCGAGGAACCCGAGCCGGGCGCGCGGCTCGGCGAACACCAGCTGCCCCAGCGTCCCCCAGGACGCGAACACGCCGCCCATGGTGGGGTTGCGCAGATAGGTGAGGTACGGGAGCCCGGCCGCGCGGTGCGCCTGGACGGCGGCGGTGATGCGCAGCATGCAGAGGAAGGCCGCCGACCCCTCCTGCATCCGCGTCCCGCCCGAGACGGGCAGGGCGACGAGGGGCAGGCGCCCGGCCGTCGCCCGCTCCACGGCCCGGGTGATCCGCTCGGCCGTGGCCACGCCGATCGACCCGCCGAGGAAGCCGAACTCGGACGCGACCAGGGCCGTCTCCCGCCCGGCGATCAGCCCGACGCCGGTGATCACCGCCTCGTCCACCCCGCTGCGTTCGCGGGCCCGGGTCAGCGCGGCCCGGTAGCCGGGGTCCGAGGGCTGCGGTCCGAGGGGCTCGTCCCAGCTCCGGAAGGTGCCCGGATCCACCAGGAGACCGAGGAGTTGACGTGCCGTCAGCGCACTTCCGGTTCCCAACGCCCACCCCGTCGCCCGAGCCGCCCACACCGACAAGATCCACCCTACGCAGCGGCCGCCCACCCGTCCCGGACCGACGTGCGGATGTGACCGGGTCGACAGCCCCGGGGCGGGGGAACCCGGGGCCGGGGAAACTCCGTCGCGGTCCGGACCGGCCGTCGGCATGATGGCGGCCATGGACACCGAAGCGCTCGCCGGCACCTGGCGCCGGCTCATCACCGACCGGGCCAAGTCCTGGGTGCTGTTCGAGCACGGCACCTGCGTCGTGCTGGTGGCCCCGGCCGGCTCCGACGACCTCGCCGGGCGGGCCCGCACCCTGCTCGCCGACGCCGGCCCGGTCCATCCGGGCTCCTCCGCCGGGGACTTCGGCGTGATCGACCTCGGGGACACGGCGGGCTGGGTGGTCACCGGGGACCACCCCGACGTCCTCACCTACGTCGGGCCCGCGGAGCCGGCCGAGCGGTCGGAACTCGTGGTCGGGCTGTTCGGGCGCGGCAAGCGCCATCGGGACGGCACCGACCTGCGCGTCGTCCACGTCGAGGACCGGCGCGACGCGGCCGGACCGGGCTGAGCGGCCGCCGCGCGGACACCCGCCGCCGCCTCAGCGCGGGGCGGCGGCCTCCTCCCGCCGGTGGGGAGCGCGGCGGTCCGCGGCGACGGGGCCGGTGGGGCAGGCCCGGTCGTAGCGGTCGGCGACCAGGCGGGCGAGCGCGTCGTGCGGGCCGAGCGGGGCGCTGCTCCACCGGGCGGCGGTGCCGGCCGCCCGGTCGGCGAAGAAGCCGGGGCCGAGCAGGTAGGTGGCGACGGCGACCCGGCGGTGGCCGGCCGCGTGCAGGGCCTCGACCGCCTCGCGCGGGGTCGGCCGGGCCGCCGAGAGGTAGGCGGGGACGACCGGCCGGCCGTCGCCGAGCCGGCGGCCGAGCAGCCGGGCCGCGCGCACGGTGTCCGCCACGGCCGCCGGGTCGGAGGAGCCGGCCGCGGCGAGCACCACCGGGCCCGCGCCCGGGGGCCGGCCGCTCTCGGCGAGCCGGTCCGCGAGGGCGGCGGCCAGCAACGGGCTCGGGCCGAGCGCGGGGGCGAGGCGGACGTGCGGACGTGCGGCGGCGGCCAGGGCACCGGGGATGTCCACCCGCAGGTGGTAGCCGGAGCCGAGCAGCAGCGGCACGAGGGCTGCGGGCTCGCCCGTGGACAGGGTGCCCAGCGCCTCGGGGAGGGACGGCGCGGCGAGGTCCAGGAAGCAGCAGCGGACGTCGAGTTCGGGCCGCAGCGCGCGTACGCGGGTCAGTAGTGCCCTGGTCGTGGCGGTCCCGGCCGGGTTCCGGCTGCCGTGCGCGACGGCCAGCAGTACGGGGCGGCCGGCGGGCCCCGGCGCGCGGCCTGTCAGCACCCGCGGTTCCCCCGGGCGGGCGCCGTCGCGCGTCCGGTCCCGCGCGTTCCCGGGGCCGTCCGCGCCGCTCAGGGCCTGCGCACCCCCCGGGGCGTCCGGGCGCATCAGCCCGCCGCCAGCCGGTAGCCGCGCTTCGGGACGGTGCGGATCAGCCCACCGTGCGGTCCGAGCGCGGCCCGCAGCCGGCCGACCGCCGCCTCGACCGCGTGCTCGTCCGCCGCCGAGCCCACCCAGACGGTGCGCAGCAGGTCGGCCCGGCTGAGGACCCGGCCCGGTTGCTCGGCGAGCGCCCGCAGGACGGCGGCGCCGCGCGGGCTCAGCCAGTGGCTCTCGCCGTCGACCAGCACGGCGTTGCCCTGGAGGGTCAGCAGCCTTCCGGCGAGCGTGAGTTCGCGCCGGTCCCGGCCGGGCAGTGTCTCCCCGAGAAAGCGGACCAGCGCGCCCAGCCGACCGCGTTCGGGGAACACCACGGGCAGGCCGAGCTCGGCGAACGGCCGGGCGCAGAGCGCGCCGACGCAGACCGGCAGCACGTCGCCGCGCAGGGCGTCCAGCAGCGGCTCCCGCAGGCCCTCGGCGGTGGCGGTCTCCACGAAGGCGGTGACCGCCGGGGCGCTGGTGAAGGTGAGCGCGTGGATCTGCCGCCGGACGGTCTGCTCGACCAGCCGGCGTACCGGAGCCGGGTCGTCCGGCGCCGCCCAGCGGTAGACCGGGACGGAGATCACCTCGGCGCCGCGCTCGCGCAGCGCCGCCGAGAAGGCGTCGAGCCGCACGCCGTGCTCCTGGACGGCGACCCGACGGCCGGCCAGCGGGCGCGCGAGCAGCCAGGTGAGCAACTCGTCGGTGGCCTCGGAGCGGGGGGAGAACTCCTCGTCGAGCCCGCTCGCCCGGACGGCGCCGGTCGCCTTCGGGCCGCGGCTGAGCACGAGCGCGTCCCGGCAGGCGTCGGCCAGCGCGGCGCCCCGGCCCCACCCCTCGGCGGCGCTCATCCACCCGCGCCAGCCGACACCGGTGGTGGCGACCACGTAGTCCAGCGGGGCGGCCAGGCAGCGCTCGGTGGCCCGGCGCAGCGCGAGGTCGTCGGCCAGCGGGGTGATCCGCAGCACGGGGGCCTCGACCACCTGGGCGCCCCGGCGGGTGAGCAGGGCGACCAGTTCGTCACGGCGGCGGGCCGCGGTCACCCCGATCGTGAAGCCGGTGAGTGGGCCGGGGGGCGCGCCGGGGCGCGGGCCGCTGGGGGTGGGGGTGGTTGCCATGGGCGAAAGGGTCCGTTCTCCGCGTTACGGCGGGGTTGCCCGCCGGTCACCCGGGCGTAAGCGAAACCGGCCCGGCGGTTACGGCTGATGTCCTGCCGCGCACCCCGCACCCGGGGCGGCGTGAGCGAGGCGTACCGCGCGCGCAACACGGGGGACCCGGTGGCGAAACGACCACCGGTCAGATTCGTGGCCAGGACGACGGTGCGCGACAACCCGCTCGGCGGAGACCCGCCGCACCGGCCGCGGCCCGAACGGCTACCGCACCGTGACCCGCACCTTCGCCACCCGGCTCACGCCACCCGCACCTTCGCCACCCGCACCCCCGTACGACCCGAGGAGCATCGCGATGACGTCGCACCCGCCCGCCCGACGACGGGACCTCGTCCTGGTCGGCCACGGCATGGTTGGCCAGCGCTTCCTGGAGGCCTGGACCGAGCAGCCCGGCGCCGAGCACTGGCGGGTCACCGTCCTCGCCGAGGAGCCGCGCCCCGCCTACGACCGCGTCCACCTCAGCTCGTTGTTCGAGGGCCGGACACCCGAGGACCTCACGCTCTGCCCGCCCGGCTTCCTTGCCGAGCACGGCATCGACCTGCGCCTCGGCGACCCGGTCGGCACCATCGACCGGGCCGCCCGCACGGTCACCACCCGGGCCGGGCGGCAGGTGCGCTACGACGCCCTGGTGCTGGCCACCGGCTCCGTTCCCTTCGTTCCTCCCGTCCCCGGGCGCGACGCCGCCGGCTGCCACGTCTACCGGACCATCGAGGACCTGGACGCGATCCGCGCCGACGCCGGCCGGTCGGCGGTCGGGGTGGTGGTCGGCGGTGGCCTGCTCGGCCTGGAGGCGGCCGGCGCGCTGCGGGCGACCGGCCTGACCACCCACGTGGTCGAGTTCGCGCCCCGGCTGATGGCCGTCCAGGTCGACGAGGGCGGCGGGGCGCTGCTCCGCCGCAAGATCGAGGATCTCGGCGTGACCGTGCACACCAGCGCGGCCGCGAACGCCGTCGAGACCGGGCCCGAGGGCCGGGTGCGGGCGCTGACCCTCTCCGACGGCCGCGAACTCCCCGCCGACCTGGTGGTGTTCTCCGCCGGCATCCGCCCGAGCGACCGGCTCGCCCGCGACTGCGGCCTGCCGGTCGGGGCCCGCGGCGGCATCGTGGTCGACGAGCGCTGCCGCACCGCCGACCCGGCCGTGCTGGCCATCGGTGAGTGCGCCGAGGCGGCCGACGGCCGGGTCTACGGCCTGGTCGCCCCCGGGTACCAGATGGCCGAGACCGCGGCCCGCGAACTGGCCGGGCGCCCCGGTGACGGCTTCGCGGGCGCGGACACCTCCACCAAGCTCAAGCTGCTCGGCGTGGACGTGGCGAGTTTCGGCGATCCGCACGGCGTCGCGGAGGGCGCCGTCGACGTGCTGTACAGCGACAGCCGGCTCGGCGTCTACCGCAAGCTGGTGATCGGCGCCGACGGCGCGCTGCTGGGTGGAGTCCTGGTCGGTGACACCGATGCCTACGGCGCCCTGCGCCCGCTCGCGGTGGCCGGCCGGCCGCTGACCGTCCCGCCCGAACACCTGGTGCTCCCCGCCGGGTCCGCGGCCGCCGGGCCGATCGCGCTCCCCGACGAGGCGGTGCTCTGCTCCTGCCACAACGTCACTCAGGGCACCGTGCGCGCCGCCGTCCACGAGCGGGGCTGCGAGAGCGTCGCCGCCGTCAAGAAGTGCACCCGGGCCGGCACCGGCTGCGGCAGCTGCCTCAAGCAGCTCACCACCGTCGTCACCGAGGAGCTGGCGGCGACCGGCGTCGCCACCCGGACCGGCCTCTGCGAGCACTTCACGCAGACCCGCGCCGAGCTGTACGAGATCGTCCGGGTCACCGGCACCACCGGCTTCTCCGAACTCCTCGACCGGCACGGGCGGGGCGAGGGCTGCGAGGTGTGCAAGCCGGTCGTCGCCTCCATCCTGGCCAGTCTCGGCGGCAGCCACATCCTGGACGGCGAGCAGGCCGCGCTGCAGGACTCCAACGACCACTTCCTCGCCAACCTCCAGCGCAACGGCTCCTACTCGGTGGTGCCGCGCGTGCCCGGTGGCGAGATCACCCCCGAGGGCCTGATCACGATCGGTGAGATCGCCCGCGACTACGGCCTCTACACCAAGATCACCGGCGGCCAGCGGATCGACCTCCTCGGTGCGAGCGTGGACCAACTCCCGGGCATCTGGGCCCGGTTGGTGGACGCCGGCTTCGAGTCCGGACACGCCTACGGCAAGGCGCTGCGCACCGTGAAGTCCTGCGTCGGCGAGACCTGGTGCCGCTACGGCGTGCAGGACTCCGTCGCCCTCGCGATCGAGCTGGAACTGCGCTACCGGGGTCTGCGCTCCCCGCACAAGCTCAAGTCGGCGGTGTCCGGCTGCGCGCGCGAGTGCGCCGAGGCGCAGAGCAAGGACTTCGGGGTGATCGCCACCTCGGCCGGCTGGAACCTCTACGTCGGCGGGAACGGCGGCATGACGCCACGTCATGCCGACCTGCTGGCCACCGATCTGGACCGCGAGACGCTGATCCGCACCATCGACCGCTACCTGATGTTCTACATCCGCACCGCCGACCGCCTGGAGCGCACCTCGGTCTGGCTGGACCGCCTGGAGGGCGGTCTGGACCACCTGCGCGCGGTGGTCCTCGACGACTCGCTCGGCATCGCCGCCGAACTCGACGAACTGATGCTCCGTCATGTCGACGGCTACCAGGACGAATGGGCGGCCACCCTGGCCGACCCCGACCGGCTGCGGCGCTTCGCCTCCTTCGTCAACGCCCCCGGCACGGCGGACCCGGCCGTCACCTTCGTCCCCGAGCGCGGCCAGATCCGGCCCGCCCGCCCCGGCGAGGACGGCCGCGTCCTCACCACCCCCGTCCCGGTCCTGGTGGCCGGGCCCCGACTGGAGGTGCTCACCCCGTGACCGTGGAGATCCACGACGGCGGCCGCTGGCGACCCGTCTGCACCCTCGACGACCTGCAACCCGGGCGCGGCGTCGCCGTACTGCTCGACGGCGCGCAGGTGGCCGTCTTCCGGGACCGCGCCGGCGCCCTGCACGCCGTCGACAACCGGGACCCGTTCAGCGGCGCCCAGGTGCTCTCCCGCGGTCTGCTCGGCAGCCGCGGCGACCGGCCCACCCTGGCGTCCCCGATGTACAAGCAGGTCTTCGACCTGACCGACGGACGCTGCCTCGACGAGGAGACCGCCCCCGACGGCACCCCGGCCGTGCTCAGGCTCTGGCCGGTCCGCAGCACGCCGAAGCCGGCCGGCGACACGGCCGCGCGTGCCGCCGGGCCCGCCACCACGCCTGCCACCGCGAAGGAGGACACGGCATGAGCGCCGTCATCGAGACCGAACCCCCAGGCGGCAGAGCCGCGCCGGCCGCGCTCACCGGTTGGGACCCGGAGGACACCGCGTTCTGGGAGCGGACCGGCGCCCGGATCGCCCGGCGCAACCTGGTGTTCTCGGTGCTCTCCGAACACATCGGCTTCTCGGTCTGGAGCCTCTGGTCGGTGCTGGTGCTCTTCCTCGGTCCCGAGTACCACATCGACACGGCCGGCAAGTTCACCCTGACCGCCCTGCCGACCGCGCTCGGCGCTGCGCTACGCCTGCCGTACACCTTCGCGGTGGCCCGGTTCGGCGGCCGGAACTGGACGGTGGCCGGCGCGCTGCTGCTGCTCGTGCCCACCGCGCTCGCGGCCCTGGTGCTGACCCCGGGCGTCCACTACGGCACGCTGCTCGCGGTCGCCTGCGTCGCCGGGGTCGGCGGCGGCAACTTCGCCTCCTCGATGGCCAACATCAACGCCTTCTACCCGCACCGCCTCAAGGGCTGGGCGCTCGGGATCAACGCCGGCGGCGGCAACCTGGGCGTCCCGGCGGTGCAACTGCTCGGCCTGCTGGTGCTCGCGACCGCGGGCGCGGCCCACCCCCGGCTGCTGCCGCTGCTCTACCTGCCGCTGATCGTGCTGGCCGCGGCCGGCGCCTGGTGGCGGATGGACAACCTCGCCGCCCCGCCGCGCGGTGAGGGCCGCGCCCTGCGCGAGGTGGCCCGCGACCCGTACGGCTGGGCGGTCTCCACCCTGTACATCGGCACCTTCGGCTCGTTCATCGGCTTCGGCTTCGCCTTCGGCCAGGTCCTCCAGGTGCAGTTCCACGACCGCTTCGACACCCCGGTCAAGGCCGCCGCGCTGACCTTCCTCGGGCCGCTGCTGGGCTCGCTGCTGCGGCCGGTCGGCGGGCGGCTGGCCGACCGCTGGGGCGGTGCGCGGGTCACCCTGGCCACCTTCGTGGCGATGGGCGCCGGGACGACGGTCGTGCTGGCCGCCTCCCGGGCCGGCTCGCTGCCGCTCTTCCTGGCCGGCTTCATCGTGCTCTTCGTCCTGAGCGGCATCGGCAACGGCTCGACCTACAAGATGATCCCGGCGCACTACCGGGACCGGGCCCGCGCGGAGGTCGCGGCGGGCGCCGATCCGCACACCGCCGAGGCCGACTCGCGCCGCCGGTCGGCCGCGCTGATCGGACTGGCCGGTGCGGTGGGGGCGTTCGGCGGGGTGCTGGTCAATCTGGCCTTCCGGCAGTCCTTCCTCACCACCCACAACGGCGATGTGGCGTATCTGGCCTTTCTCACGGCCTATCTGTGCTGCTCGGCGCTGACCTGGGCGGTCTGGCTGCGCGGGGCACGCGCGCACTGACCGGTGACCGCCCCCGGCTCCGGACGCGGACCCTCGCCCCCGGGCTCCGGACCCCCGCCCCCAGCTCCGGACGCGGGCGGCGCCCGGAGCCGGACAGGGCCGGCCGGGGCAGGGGACGAACCGGCCCGAACCGGTCCGGTCCGGGGTACGCCGGTTGCTAGGGTCCTCCCATGGCATCGAGCAGTGCGAGCCCCCCCGGCCGGTTGCGCCGCGACGCGCAGCGCAACCGTGACCTGCTGCTGGCCGCCGCCCGCGACCTCTTCTCCCGGCACGGTCTGGACGTCCCGCTGGACCAGATCGCCAAGGAGGCCGGGGTCGGCAACGCGACGCTGTACCGGCACTTCCCGACCCGCGAGGCGCTGGTCGGCGAGGTCTTCGCCGACGCCGCCGCGCTGATCGGGGACGCGGCGCAGGAGGCCCTGGCCGCCGAGGACGCCTGGGTCGCGATCGAGCGCTACTTCGAGCGGATCTTCGAGCTGGTCGCCGCCGACCGGGGGATCAACGACCTGGTCACCCAGGCCATCCCCGCCACACCCGCGATGATCGGGATCAGCCGGCAGAACGCGGCGACGGTCGGCACGCTGGTGGCCCGGGCACAGGAGCAGGGCACCATGCGCCCCGACGTCGTCACCATGGACCTGCTCTTCATGCTCGGTCCGCTCTGCCGGGCCCTGCCCGCCACCACCGAGCTGCGCCCCGACCTCTGGCGCCGCTACCTCGCCCTGCTGCTCGACGGTTTCCGCACCCGGGCCACCCACCCGCTGCCGGTCCCGCCGATCGGTGAGGAGCACCTGGACAAGATGTTCGCCGACCTCTGGGAGGCGGACGGTCCGGGCGCCTGACCCGAGGCGCCCGAAGGCCCCGGTGTTCCGGACGCCGCACGCACCGTCGGGGCCGACGCGACCGTCAGGACCGCGTACGGATCCCCCCGCCGCGCGTCAGAGCTCCGTCAACGAACCGCTCCTTCCCCGGCCGCCCGGCTTTGCTGAATCCGACAACGCATCAGCACCAGCCGGAAGGACGGGGAGCGCCATGGCGGACAACGGCGCCGGTCACCACGAGCACGGACCGACGGACGAAGCGGGCGACGGACAGGGGGCCGAGCCGTTCGGCGCGCCGAACGGGAGCGGCCGCGTCGTGGTCGGGGTCAGCGGCTCACTGGGCAGCCTCGCCGCCCTGCACCGGGCCGTCGCCGAGGCCCGCCGCACCGATGCCGAGGTCCTCGCGGTGCTCTGCTGGACGCCGGCCGGCGGCGAGTTCGGCTACCGCCGATCCCCCTGCCCGCCGCTGCTCACCGCCTGCCGGGACGCGGCCACCGCCCGGTTGCGGCAGGCCCTGGACGAGGCCTTCGGCGGCGGCCGGGCCGGTGTCCGGCTGCGTTGCCAGGCTGTCCGGGGCGAGACCGGCCAGGCACTGGTCCGCTCCGCCGACCGCGCCGACGACCTGCTCGTCCTCGGCGCCGGCAGCCGGGGAGCACTCGCCCGCGCGCTGCGCCCGTCGGTGACGTCGTACTGCGTGCGGCACGCCGGCTGTCCCGTCCTGGCGGTGCCGAAGCCACCGCTCCAGCGCGAACTCGAAGCCCTCGAACGCCACCACCACGTCCGCGTGCGGCCGCTCACCGTCGGGAGGTGACCGTGATGGTGCCGACCCGCCCCGACCACCTGCCGCCGGCCATGTCCGCGGCGGTCGCCCTGCTCGCCTCCGGCGCGCTGCTCCCCGCGCTCGCCGTCCTCGGCGAACTGCGGCCCGGCTGGGTTCCCCTGGCCGCCTACGCCGCCCTGTGCGCGGCCCTCGGCCGGTACTCCCGTCCGGTCGCCGCACCGCTGATCGCCTTCGCGGCCTGGCTCTTCCACAACGGCTTCGTCGACCATCGCCACGGCGTCCTCGGCTGGTCCGGCCTCTCCACCGAGGCGGCCCGGTTCCTGGTCCTCGCCGTCCCCGCCCTGCTCCTCGCCCTCCCCGGCAGCCTCCCGCGCCCCGCTCTGTCGGCCCCGCGTGACCGTGGCCGCCGACACCGGACAGCCTGAGCCCGAGGCCGGGTCGCGGCGTCCGCCGCCCCGTCGCTCGACTTCCCTGTGACCTGCTTCCCGGTGACGTGCTTCCCCGCGAGACCCCGCGAGGCCCGGCGGGAGCCGTGTCGGCCCGGGCGGGTGGCCGGTCCGGTGGGTCAGCCGGTGGGCAGGACCGCGGCCGGGGTCGGCACGCCGATCCCGGCCGCCTCCGCCAGTACCCGGGCGCTCAGGCGGCCGGCCCGTACCGCGTGCTCCGCGCGGGCGGGGCGGCAGCGTTCGACGGCCGGGTCGTACTCGGCCAGCACCACGCCGGCGTGGTCGCTCGCCGGCTCCAGCAGGCGGACCGGTGAGCCCTGCTGCTCCAGGGCGGTGTGCAGCTCCCGCGTCGCCCGGGCCGGTACCAGGTCGTCGGCGGTGCCGTGCACCAGCCAGACCGGGACGGGGGAGCGGTGCTCGGCGAGGTACGGCAACGGCGCGGCGCCCGTGGTGACGGCGGGTCGGGTGTAGCTGGAGGCGATGCCGACGGCCGCCGACGGCCGGACGTCCTCGGGGGTGTCCGGATGGGTGGCCAGTGCGACGGCCTCGCGCCCGCCCAGCGACCAGCCGGCCAGCACGAACCGGGCCGGATCGCCGCCCAGCGCGGGAGCCTCCCGGCGGGCGTACGCGAAGGACGACAACAGGCGTGCCCGGCCGCCGTCCTCCTGGTCCGAGCGCCAGTCGGGGACGAGCACCAGCAGGCCCAGCCCGGCCGCCTCCTGGGCGAGCGGTCGCAGGACGTCCCGTTCCTCCGGGCCCCGCCCGTGCCAGAGCAGGACGACGGGCGCCGGTCCGTCGGCGCCCGCCGGGCGGTGGATGTCCATCAGATGGCCGGGGGCGTACTCGACGGCCTCGGGCGCGGTGGGGTGCGGACCGGTCATCCGGGATTCTCCTCGGGTTCGGGAAGGTGTCTCCGAGCTGGTACTGTACTTCCTGTCGCGAGGGAGATGATCTCTCGTCAGGCGTCAGTGGTGCTACCGGAGCACGTCCTACTTTCAGTAGGGAGAGTCCGTTCGACCCGGGCCTGGCGCTCCAATGCGGACGAGGTCCGGTGCCTTTTCAGGTGCCGGGCCTCTTCTGCTTTTCCGGCGCCGGCCGCCGGGGCGGACCGGTTCGGCGCAGGGCTTCTGACCTGCTACTGTTTCTCCTGTCGCGAGGGAGATGATTCCTCGTCAGGCGTCAGTGGTGCTACCGGAGCACGTCCTACTTTCAGTAGGGAGAGTCCGTTCGACCCGGGCCTGGCGCTCCAATCCGAATGAGGTCCGGTGCCTTTCCAGGTGCCGGACCTCATTCGTTTCCCGGGTGCCGGTGGAGCCGGAGCACGGGAATCGGTTCGGCCCCGAATTCCCGAGCCGAGACCGCCCCGGTTCAAATCGCCCCGGCCGAATCCGCCTCAGCCGGTCTGGCGGTCGGAACCGAGCTCGCGGGAGATCCGCAGGCCGACCTGGGCGACCACCGGGCCGAGCGAGCGGACGCGCGCGGCGGTCATCCGGGAGGTGAGGCCGGAGACCGAGAGGGCGGCGGTCACCTCGCCGGTGTGGTCGAAGATCGGGGCGGCGACACAGCGGACCTCCGGCTCGTTCTCCCGGTCGTCGATCGAGTAGCCGCGGGCGCGGATCCGGGCGAGGTCGGCCCGCAGGTGCGTCTCGTCGGAGATGGTCCAGGCGGTGACCGGACGCAGTCCGGCGGCGACCACCTCGGTGACGGCCTCGTCCGGCAGCCAGGCGAGGATCGCCTTTCCGGTCGCGGTGCAGTAGGCGGGCGCCCGGCTGCCGACCCGGGAGGCCATCCGGACGTTGGTCTCGTCCTCGACCTTGTCGAGGTAGACGATGCCGGGGGCCTGCCAGACGGTCAGGTGGACGGTCTCGCCGGCCTCGCGCTGCAGGCGCCGCAGGTGTTCGGCGGCGACGCTGCGCAGGTCCAGGGTGGACAGGTAGGCCTGGCCGAGGCGCAGTGAGCCGTGGCCGAGGCGGAACCAGCCGGTCTCCCGGTCGCGGTCGAGCAGGTGCTCGTCGAGCAGCGGGCCGGTCAGCCGCAGCACCGTGCTCTTGTTGAGGCCGAGTGCCTCGGAGAGTTGGGCGAGCGGTACGCCGCGTCCGTTGCCGTGGTCGCGGACGTGGCCGAGGACGGCCAGCGCGCGGCGCAGCGAGGACGACTGGTTGCGGTCGGAGCCGCCCGCCTTCTTCGCGGCCGCGGCCGCCGCGGTCGTCGTGGCCGGCGCGGTCCTCGCCGGCGTCGCGTCGTCCTTCGGTGCCGTCCGGTCGTCCTTCGGCGGAGTCCCGTCGTCCTTCGGCGGTGTCCGGTCGTCGCTCCCGGAACCGGTGGGCTCTGCTTCCGCCCCGCCCCGCCCCGCCTCCGGACCGGCCGGCCGGGTCTCCGGTGCGACCGGGCCGGCCGATGCCCGGGGCTCCGATCCGGTCCCCGACCAGGCCTGCGACCCGGTCCCCGTCTCCGTCATCGGTCCGTTCCCCTCTCGCTCCGCCGCAGGGCTGCGGCGGTGGTCAGACCGTACCCCCTCGCACCACGTTCACCGATTCTTCGATACAGCGTTGTGCAGTGCAAAACTTCCCGAACGGCCTCTTGTTGCCCGCGAGCGCCCCCGCCTAACGTCCCTGGCATCGAGCAGGCGACGCGGCCCACCCGAGCGGTCGCTCTGCCGTACCCCCACATCAACGCGTTCACGCACCCACCATCGGCCCCGGTCAGGGCCTGCTTCGACGTGCCCGTCCCCAGCGGCGCACGTCCGGGCGGCAACTGTCGGGAGGGGAGGTCTCCACCCATGCGACTCATCAGACGGACTGCCGCGGCCACCGTCCTCGCCGCCACCTGTCTCGCGGCTGCCGCCTGTTCGCCCGGCACCGCGCTGCCGGCCGGCGACAAGGCCGCTGACGACAGGACGGGCACGCTGCAGGTCTGGCTGTACAACGAGGCCGGCAACGCGGCGAAGGAGGCGGTGATCGGTAAGGCCGTCACCGAGTTCCAGGCCTCCCACCAGGGCGTCACCGTCAACATCAGCTACATCGACACCGACGCCTCGGCCCGCGCCGCCAAGATGAAGGGTGCGTTCAACGACCCGAACAGCGCCCCGGACCTGGTCGAGTTCGGCAACACCGACCTCCCCGGCTACGTCGCCGCCGGCGGCCTCGCCGAGATCGGCGCCGACCTCGACCAGTGGAAGGACAAGGGCGACCTCGACCCGGCGATCGCCAAGACCGCGGTGCTGGACGGCAAGACCTACGGCCTGCCCTGGTGGGTCGGCGTGCGCGCGCTGTACTACCGCACGGACCTGTTCACCGAGGCCGGGCTGAGCGCGCCGACGTCGTACGCCGAGCTGGTCGCCGCCAACCAGAAGATCCACGCCGCGCACCCGGACACCTTCGGCATCGCGGTCGGCGGCAAGTACACCTTCGGTGCGCTGCCCTTCGTCTGGGACGCCGGCGGCGACATCGCCACCAAGGACGGCTCCGCGTTCAAGGCCGCGATCAACTCGCCCGCCGCGCAGGCCGGCATCAAGCGCTACACGGACCTCTTCGGAGCCGACGGCTGCCCGGCCCAGCAGTGCGCCGACCTCACCGGCGGCAAGACGGTCGACCTCTTCGCCGCGGGCAAGTCCGCGATGGCGATCCTGCCCAACTCCAGCCGCAGCAAGGTCGACGCGGGCGCGGTCAACGGCAAGTACGGTGTCGTCCCGCTGCCCGGCGAGAAGGCCGGGTCGATCGCCCCGGCCTTCGGCGGCGGCAACAACCTCGGCGTGATGAAGGCGGCCAAGCACCGCACCCTCGCGGTCGAGTTCGCCGAGCTGCTGGCGAGCCCCACGTACCAGGAGCAGATGTACGACGCGATGGGCAACCTGCCGACCCTCAAGTCGGTCAACGCCAAGGTCGCGGCGAAGGACGCCTTCCTGAAGCCGTTCACCGACACCATCGCGGCCGGCACCAAGTTCGTTCCGCTGGACCAGGCGTGGGCGCAGATCGACGCGCAGGCCGTCATCCCGACCATGCTCCAGCAGATCGTCACCGGAAAGGCGGACGTGGCCAAGGCCTCCGGCGACGCCGCCACGCAGATCACCTCGGCCTTCGCGGCCGGCCACTGATCGCAGGACCCGAGAGAGCAGGCCCCGAGAGAGCAGGTCCCGTACGTGTCCGCACCCACCACGACTGCCCCGGCGGCGCCGACTTCCCCGAGCGGGCGTCGCCGGGGTACCGGCCCGGCCGCGCCCCCGCGCGGCCGGCGCCGCCGCCCACCGCTGCTGCTGCTCCTGCCGGCCGCGATCATCATGATCCCGCTGGTGGCCTACCCGATCTACCAGCTCGGACTGTTGTCGGTGCTGGACTTCGGGCAGGCCCAGGCCTCCGGGGGAGTGCCGACCAGCTTCGTCGGCTTCGGCAACTACGAGAAGATCCTGAGTGACGGCCAGTTCTGGTCGGTGCTCACGCAGACGATCGGCTTCGCCGCCTTCTGCGTGGTCGCCACCCTGGTGGTCGGCGCCACCCTCGCGGTGCTGCTGACCAGGGTCGGCCGGGTGGCCCGGTTGGTGCTGACCACCGCCGCGATGGCGGCCTGGGCGGCGCCGGCGATGACCGGGTCGACGGTGTGGAGCTTCCTGTTCGACACCAACCTGGGTCTGGTCAACAAGACCCTGGTCAACCTGGGTCTGAGCGGCTTCCACGAGTACAACTGGTTCTACGACAAGTGGACGGCGTTCCTCATCGTCGGTGCCGTGGTGGTCTGGCACTCCTTCCCGTTCGTCATGGTGACGCTCTACGCGGGCATCCGGGCGATTCCCGAGGAGATCCTGGAGGCCGCCGCGCTGGACGGCGCCAACACCTGGGCCACCTTCCGCCGGATCACCGCCCCGATGCTCCGGCCGATCCTGACCATCGTGGTGATCCAGTCGGTCATCTGGGACTTCAAGGTCTTCACCCAGATCTATGTGATGACCGAGGGCGGCGGCATCGCCGGGCAGAACCTCGTGCTCAACGTGTACGCGTACCAGAAGGCGTTCGCCTCCTCCCAGTACGGACTCGGCGCGGCCATCGGCGTGATCATGCTGCTAATCCTGGTGATCCCGACGGTCCTCTACATCCGCACCCTGCGACGGACGGGGAATGAACTGTGAACGCCCGTAGCCGTTGGCGGCTCGCCGCCAACACCACCGCGATCCTGGTGGCCGTCGTCACCGCCTTCCCGATCTTCTGGATGGTGCTGTCGGCCTTCAAGCCCAAGGGCGAGGTGCAGTCGCTGGACCCCAAGCCGTGGACCACCCACCCCACGCTGGAGAGCTTCCGGCAGGTGCTGAGCGTCGACGGGTTCGGCCGCTACTTCCTCAACAGTCTGGTCATCGCCCTGTCGGTGGTGGTGCTGTCGGCGCTGGTGGTCTTCCTGGCGGCGGTGGCGGTGACCCGGTTCCGCTTCCGGTTCCGCACCACCGTCATGGTGATGTTCCTGATCGCCCAGATGATCCCGGTCGAGGCGCTGACCATCCCGCTGTTCTTCATGTTCCGCGACGCCGGCCGGGTCGCGCCGGGCATCGGCCTCAACACCCTGGCCTCGCTCATCCTGGTGCAGTTGGCGTTCTCCCTGCCGTTCGGCATCTGGATGATGCGCGGCTTCGTGGCCGCCGTCCCGGTCTCCATCGAGGAGGCCGCCCAGATCGACGGGGCGAGCCGGACCCGCATCCTGTGGCGGATCCTGCTGCCGCTGGTGGCCCCCGGCCTGGCCGCGACCAGCGTGTTCTCCTTCATCGCGGCGTGGAACGACTTCGTCTTCGCCAAGACCTTCATCATCAGCGCCACCGACAACCAGACCCTCCCCTCGGCGCTGCTGGTCTTCTTCAAGCCGGACGAGAACGACTGGGGCGGCATCATGGCGGCGTCCACGCTGATGACCGTGCCGGTACTGATCTTCTTCATCGCGGTGCAGCGCAAGCTGGTCTCCGGACTGGCGGGCGCCGTGAAGGACTGAGTCCGAGAGGAAGGGGACGAGGCGGGCGCAGCGTCCCGGTCATGGAGGTGGGGTCCGGGAACCGGGGCCGTGCCGACGGGCCACCCGCCCGGATCGCCGAGACGGTGGGCCCGGCCCGCCGTCTCGGCATCGGCGTTCGCCGCGACCTGCTGACCTGTTGACCTGCTGGGCCGTTGAGTCGGGCTGGGGTCGGACCGGTGCGGGCAGTCCGGCCGCTCAGATCGTCGTCGCCGTGCCGCCCGGCTCATCCGGGCCGTCCGGCTCATCCGGGCCGCCCGGGGGGACGGAGATCAGGGTGAACACCGCCCCGCCGTCGTCGCGCACCACCGCGAGCCGCCCGAACGGTGTCGGCTCGGGCCCGTCCAGCACGCTCCCGCCGAGCCGGACGGCCCGTTCCACCGTCCGATCGGTGTCCGCCGCCCCGAAGCACACCGCCCAGAACGCCGGCGGTCCGTCCGGGTCGATGCCCGGGTCTCCGCCGATCCCGCCGGCCGGCAGCCCGTTCACCCGGAACACCGTGTGGTCGGCCGCGGCGGCGTCGTACCCGTAGTCGAAGACCCGCCGGTAGAAGTCCCGGGCGGTGTCCGGATCCGGGGAGAGCTGGTCGTTCCAGGCGACGGTGCCGGGTTCGTTCACCAGGCCGGCCCCCGGATTGAGATACCCCTGCCAGAGCCCGAACACCGCGCCGAGCGGGTCCACCGCGAGCACCCCGCGCCCCTGGTCGGGTACCTCGAAGGGTTCGAAGACCACCAGACCGCCCGCCTCCTGGACCAGCCCGGCCACCCGGTCGGCGTCGTCCACCGCGAGGTAGGTCGTCCAGGCCGGCGGTCCGTGCCCGTCGACCTCCCGGCGCGGCCTGATCCCCGCCACCTGCACCCCGCGCACGGTCGCGACCAGGTACTCGTCGCCCACCGGCCCGGTGGCGACGTACTCCCAGCCGAACAGCCCGCCGTAGAACCGCCGGGCGCGTTCGACGTCCGGCGCGGCCAGCTCGGCCCAGCACGGGACGCCCTCGTGGTACCTGCCGGCCTTCGGCATGCCGTCCTCCAAGCCCTGGCGGACCCCTCGGCCAGCCTCCGTGACCCCCGCGGCCCCGGCAACCGGGGCGCGAGGCCCGGGCCCGCCGCTCAGGCCACCCCGCGCGGCCGGAACTGGACGCTGATCCGCGGCCCCGCCGGCCGGGCGGTCTTCGGGATCGCGTGCTCCCAGGTCCGCTGGCACGATCCGCCCATCACCAGCAGGTCGCCGTGCCCCACCGGGTGCCGTACGACCGGTCCGCCGCCCCCGCGCGGCCGCAGCAGCAGCGCCCGGGGCTCGCCCACCGAGACGATCGCGACCATGGTGTCCTCGCGCTCCCCGCGCCCGATCCGGTCGCCGTGCCAGGCCACGCTGTCCCGCCCGTCCCGGTAGTAGCAGAGCCCCAGCGTCCGGAACGGCTCGCCGAGTTCCGCCGCGTAGTGCGCGCTCAGCGCCGCCCGGGCCTCGCCCAGCAGCGGGTGCGGCGGCGCGTCCCGCTCGCCGTAGGACGCGAGCAGGCGCGGGACCTCCACCATCCGCTCGTACATCTCCCGCCGCTCCGCCCGCCACGGCACCTGTGCGGCCAGCTGTTCGAACAGCTCGGCCGCCCCCCGCACCCACCCCGGCAGCACGTCCACCCAGGCCCCGGCCCCCAGGACCTCCCGCCGCATCCGGGTGAGCGGCCCCAGCGCGGCCCCGCCCCCGTCGGCGTCGTCGAACAACGAGGGTTGGAGGTGAACGGTGCTCTGCATGGGCCCAGCCTACGCCGATATCGAACACATGCTCGAATGATTGTCCCCGAGCCAGGCCGGGCCGGACCGAGCCGTCGCCGCGCGAGCGGCACCCGGTCGTCGTTCAGACGGTGGTGCGTCGGGCGTCGGGCGTGGCACCGGTGGGGGTGGTGCCGTGCTGCTCCTCCTCGGGCCGGCTCTTCCTCGGCAGCAGGAAGGTGATCGCGAGGAACGCCGCCACCAGGCACGCCTGGACGATCAGGGCGTGGTGGTAGCCGGTGGTGAAGTCGCCCGCCCGCGCCCGGGCGAAGAACACCGAGCCGAAGACCGCGACGCCGACCGAGCCGCCGACGGACTGCACGGCGGACAGCACCCCGGAGGCGGAGCCGATCTCGTGGTCGTCGACCGCGGCGAGGACGAAGCCGAACAGGGCCGCGATCACCAGGCCCGCTCCGACGCCGCAGACGGCCACCCCCGGGGCGATCTCCAGGATCGAGAACGACGCCGGGTCGAGGCCGTCGAGCTCGAACCAGAGCAGGGCCGCGCCGGCGAGCTGGACCAGCGGGCCGACCTGCAGGACCGCCCGGCCGATCCGGTCCGCCAGTAGCGCGCCGCTGACCGCGCCGCCGATCGCCGTGCCCACCGCGAGCGGCAGGTTGCCCAGCCCCGCGTCACCGGCGGTGAAGTGCCGGCCGATCTGCAGGTAGAGGGTCAGGACGAGCTGCGTGCCGACCAGTCCGCCGAAGAACAGCGCGATGCCGCCGAGGCCGACGGTGAAGGCGGGCTTGCGCAGCAGGCCGGGGGTCACCAGCGGCTCACGGCCCGCTGCGGCCGTCCGGCGCTGCTGGAGCGCGAACAGGGCGAACCCGCCGGCGGAGGCGGCCATGGAGAGCCACGTCCACAGCGGCCAGCCGTCCTCCTGGCCCTGGTTCAGCGGCAGGACCAGCAGCGCGCAGGCCACCGCGACCAGGGCCGCGCCGGTCAGGTCCACGCGCACGGTGCGGTCGCCCGGCCTCCTCGGCACGAACCGCGCGGCGACGGCCAGGGCCGCGGCGCCGATGGGCAGGTTGACCAGGAACACCGACCGCCAGCCCAGGCCGAAGAAGTCGCCCTCGATGAGGAAGCCGCCCAGGACCGGGCCGATGATCCCGCCGAGGCCGAGGACGGGGCCGAAGACCGCGAAGACCTTGGTGAGCTCGGGGCCGGAGAAGTTCTCCCGCAGCAGGCCCAGGCCCTGGGGCAGGAGCATGGCTCCCGCGGTGCCCTGCAGCAGCCGGAAGGCGATCAGCGCCCCGATGTTCGGCGCCAGCGCGCAGAGCAGCGAGGTGGCGGTGAAGGCGGCCAGGCCGATCAGGAACATGCGGCGCCGCCCGTAGCGGTCGCCGAGCCGGCCGCCGAGCACGAGCCCGGCGCCCAGGGTGAGCGCATAGCCGCCGATCACCCACTGCAGGCCGACGGAGCCGGCGCCGAGGGACTCCTCCAGGGCCGGGCCGGCGACGTTGACGATCGACGCGTCCAGGAGATCCATGAGCTCCGCGACGAGCATCGCCACCAGGATCAGCCATCGCCACCGGTAGGGCCCGGTGGTCTCGTCGGTGGTGGGGGACGGGTCGCGCATGCTCGATACCTCCATGGTGAAGTAATTCCATGATGAAGGTAAATTGATGGCGATAGGTTGTCAAAGCGGCCGTCGACGCGGACCGTGCGGCGGGAGTGAGAGGTGGCGGGCCTTCATGGCGGAACCGATGCGCGACGGTGTGGCGGCGCGGCGCGAGCGGCTGATGGAAGGACTGAGGATCTACGGCGGCCACTACGCCGAACTCAGCCGCCGCTTCGCCGCCTGGCTGGGCCTGCACGCCACCGACGCGACCGCCGTCCTGGCGATCGCCGCGGCCGAGGAGCGCGGCACCCCGCTCTCACCGGCGCGCCTGAGCGAGCGCATCTCGCTGTCGACGGGCGCCACCACCGCACTGCTGAACCGCCTCGAAGCGGCGGGGCACATCACCCGCAGCCGCGAGCACACCGACCGGCGCGTCGTCACGCTGCGCAGCGGCCCGCACATCCAGGAGCGCGCGGACGAGTTCTTCGGACCGCTCGCCGGCCGCCTGGACGCGGCGATGTCCCACTACCCGCCGGAGCTCCTGGAACGGTTCGAGTCCTTCGTGACCGAGCTGAACGCCACCATGGACGCCCACCTCGCGGAGCAGGGCACGGGCGACTGACGGGCACCCCCGTACCCGGCGGCGGCCGGCGCGGCCTCGTGCGCCCGGTCGGCCCGGCCCCGTGGGTGCGTCCCGGCGGGCGGGTGCCTCACCCCACCGCCCGCTTCACGAGCACGTCGATCCTCGCCTCGGCCTTCGCCGCGCCTGCGCCTCGGCCTTCGCCACCGCCTCGGCCGTCACCCCGGTCATGGCGAAGCCGGCCGCCGTGGCCGGGTCGTGCCGCCGGTGAGGGTCACCCGGCCCACCGGCGGCGCGTGCGCGGGCTCAGCGCAGGTCGAAGACCAGACGGGCCGAGACCTTGCCGGCGAGCACCTCGTCGAAGCAGGTGTTGACCTCCTCCAGCCGGCGCGTCTCGCGGATGACGCGGGTGCGGCCGAGGGCGTGCAGACGGAAGACCTCGGCGAGGTCCTGCCGGGTGCCGACGATCGACCCGATCACCTTGGTGCCGTTCAACACCGTGTCGAAGACCGGGAGTTCGAGCTTTCCCTCGGCCGGCAGGGCGACCAGGACGAGCGTGCCGCCGCGCCGCAGCGATCCGTACGCGGCCTGGAAGGAGGCGTTGCTGACCGCCAGGGCGACGGCGGCGTGGGCACCGCCGAGCCGTTGCACCTCGGCGGCGACATCCTGGGTCCGGGCATCCAGGACGTGGTCGGCGCCCAACTCGCGGGCCAGGGCGAGCTTGTCGTCGGTGACGTCGACGGCGATCGTCTCGGCGCCGAAGATCCGCGCGTACTGCAGGGCCAGGTGGCCCAGTCCGCCGATGCCGGAGACCAGTACCCGCGTACCGGGGGCCGCGCCGGACACCTTGAGGGCCTTGTAGGTGGTGACTCCCGCGCAGGACAGCGGCGCGGCGTCCAGCGGGTCGATCCCGTCCGGTACCGGGATGACGTAGTCCCCGTGGGCGAGCGCGTATTCGGCGTAGGCGCCGTCCACCGAGTAGCCGCTGTTGTGCTGCCGGAGGCAGAGCGTCTCCCAGCCCGAGACGCAGTGGTCGCAGCGGCCGCAGGCGTCGGCGAGCCAGGCGACGGCGACCCGCTCGCCGACCTGGACGTGTCGGACCTGGTCGCCGGCCGCCTCGACGACGCCGACCCCTTCGTGCCCGGGGACGAAGGGCGGCGCGGGCTTGACCGGCCAGTCGCCGTGCGCGGCGTGGATGTCGGTGTGGCAGAGGCCGGAGGCCTCGATCCGGACCAGCACCTGGTGCGGCGCGGGCGCCGGCACGGGGCGGTCCTCGATCACCAGCGGTTGGGTGAAGTCGTGCACGACGGCGGCCTTCATGGCGCTCCTTCGGGTTGCTGCTCGCTGCTCTGGCGGTGGTGTTGCGGTGGCGGCGCTCTTCGCGGCGGTGCTCTCTGTGGCGCTGTTCCGGTGGGCTGTTCCGACGGCGGTGCGCAGGGCACAGCCTGCCGGCAGCTTCACCCGCCGGAGTGATCCGCCGCAGCCGGAGCTGGTTCGAACGAGTGATTCCCGCCCGGATCCGGCCCGGAGGGGTTTGGAGGGCGGGCTCCGGCCCGGGTGCGCCGGCCCGGATCCGGACGGGGCGGGTCGGCGCCGATCCGGTGCGGCGGGTGGGCACCGTCGGTCGGCGGCAGGGCCGGTCGGCGGCCGGTGGCACCGTTCGATTTCCGGCATGCGGCGGTCGAATTGCGGTGATATGACTCGTTTGGCCGCCGCCCATCTCCGGGCGGCGCGGTTCACCGCGTGGCCGCCGACGGTCGGTCGGCCGGCGGGAGGAGGACACCGTGAACGACTATCCGCTGCTCAACCTGTTCTGGACGATGCTGGAGCTCTTCCTGTTCATCCTCTGGTTCTTCCTGCTCTTCAAGATCATCTCGGACATCTTCCGCAGCCACGACATGGGCGGCTGGGGCAAGGCCGGCTGGCTGATCTTCGTGATCCTGCTGCCCTTCCTCGGCGTGTTCGTGTACCTGATCGTGCGCGGCAGATCGATGGGCGAGCGCGACCTGGCGCAGGCGAAGCAGGCCGATGCCGCGTTCAAGGCGTACGTCAAGGAGGCGGCCGGCACCGAGGGCGGCGGAGCGGGCGGCCACGTCGACGAGCTGGCCAAACTCGCGGACCTCAAGAGCAGCGGAGCGATCTCCGAGGAGGAGTTCACGAAGGCGAAGGAGAAGCTGCTCGCCTGACACCCGGGCGGCGCCGGCGGGCCGTGGGCACCTCCCACGGTCCGCCGGCGCCGCACGCCGGGTCACGGCGGCAGGGCCGGGTGTCGGGGGCCGGACCTCCCGGCACCCCCGGGAGGCCGTGGCGATCGGGCCGGACCGGTGCCGGGATCAGGCCCCGGCCCGCCCGGGTACCGGGGTCAGACCCTGGCCCGCCGACGGGCGACGAAGTACCCGATGACCATCCCGGTCAGCAGTGTCACGGTGAGGACCACCCACAGGGGCAGGGTGACGGAGGTGACCCACAGGGTGATGGAGACCGATCCGGTGTTGGCCGCGATGAACCAGACGGCGAGCACCGCGAGGACGGCGACCCCGATCGTACGCAGCCGCACATCACGTCCCTTGACCGTGACGGTCGGCGGACGGTGCGGCGGAGGAGTGTTCTGCGCCATGCCCCCAGTATGGTGCGGACCGGTGATCGGGGCCCGTTCGGAGCAACCCGGCTCCCCGGATCCACGCCCGCCCGTCCTCTCCCGCCCGTCCGTCCCGTTCTGTTCGTCCCGCCCGTCCCGCCCGTCCCGGCGGCTCGCCGGACCGGCGCCCGCGTGGCGGGCCGCGGCCCGTGGGTCGAGGTGAGAACGCGGTCCGCGCTGCGCCGCCGGCGCCGGGTGCGCGCGGGTGCCAGCCAACTGCTCGGTCTCCTGGCGGGACTGGCGCTGGGGATCGCGCTGCCGAGGATCACCGGTGGGCCGATGGTGCCGGCCGGCCCCGTCACCGAGCTGGTGCTCGCTCTGGGTCTCGGGCTGCTGGGCGCGATCGCGCTGATCTTCTCGCTGCTGTTCCTCGTCGTGCAGTGGGCCGCCACGACCTTCACACCGCGCCTGACGCTCTTCCGTGACGCCCCGATCGTCTGGCGGACCTTCGCCCTCACCATCGGGCTGGTCGTCTTCTCCCTCACCGCCGTCGTCGCCACCGGAGACCGCACGGAGGTCTCGGCGGCTGTCCTCGTCTGTGAACTCCTCCTGCTGCTCATGCTGGCCGTCCTGCTGCGCAGCCTGCAGCTCAAGGCCTTCGTCGCGATCCAGCTGGCCGAGGTGATCGCCTCGATCGCCGAGCGCGGGCACGCCATCCTCGACTCGCTCTACCCCGTCCCCACCGCGGCGCCCGGCAGCCCGCAGGGCCCCGGCGCCGCCGCGGAGGCCCTGCCCGGGTCGGGCTCGACGGTGGTCTGGCCGCACCCGCCGAGGGTGCTCCAGCAGATCGACGTCGACCGGCTGCTCAGAGCCGCCGGTGCCGCCGACGCGGTCGTCGTCCTGCCGCACGCCCCGGGCGCCACCCTGCGCCGCGGCGCCGTCGTCGCCGAGGTGCACGGCGGGGAGGTGTCGGCCGGCGCCGTCCTCGGCGCCCTGGTCACGGGCAAGGAGCGGACCTTGGAACAGGACCCGACCCTGGCACTCCGGCTGCTCGCCGACATCGCGTTGCGGGCACTGTCCCCGGCGGTCAACGATCCGGCCACGGCGGTGCAGGTCCTGGACGACCTGGAGGACCTCCTGAGTCGGCCCGCCGCGACGGCGGCCGCCGCCGTACGCGTCCGTGACGACCGGGGGACGGTGCGGGTGGTGGTTCGGCTGCCCGGCTGGGAGGAGGTGTTGCGGTCCACCGTCGACGACCTCGTCGTGGCCTCCTTCGCGTCCCCGATGGCGCTCAACCGGATGCGCGCCCTGCTCCGGCGGCTCCTGGAGCCGGCCCACGCCGACCATCGCGGACCGATCGTGCTCCGCCTCGGTTGGCTCGACGACGAGGAGGCCGCCCGGTTCGCCCGCCTGCGGCAGGAGCGCGCCGGGCCGTGAGCGCCGGGAGGGCTGCCAGGTCCTCCCGCTCGATTTCTGACCAGGCGTGATGTCCTGCTAATGTTCTTCCCGTCGAGAGGAAATGATCTCTCGGTCAGGCGTCAGAGGTGCTACTGGAGCACGTCCTACTTTCAGTAGGAAGAGTCCGTTCGACCCGGGCCTGGCGCTCCATCCAAGGCGGCCGCTCCCCATCGGGGGGCGGCCGCCTTGTTCGTTTGCCCGCTCGCCGGTGGTTCGTGGCCCCCGCCGTTCGTGCGCTCCGGGGTGCCGGGGAGGGACCTCACGGGGCGGCTCCGCGAGGTTGCCTTCGCGGGGCGGAGCGGCCGGGGCGGCGAGACCTGCGGTGCTGTGGGCAGATCCGGTCGGGTCAGGCCAGGTCAGGTCAGGTCCGGGCGTTGGGGCCCGTTGTCGCTTCCTGCGGTCATACGGTCCTATCGCAAACCGGGTCCGAAACCCTTTGTCGTGGCAGACAACCGGCCAAGGTCCCGTTCCAGGTCGGCTGCCGGGCGGTCCGCCGGCCCGGCGCCCGGCCAGCGGCTTCGCCACCCCCGATGATCTGACGATGCATCACAGGATGGCTGGAAGTAGCTGCCTGCAGTGTGAATATGCCATTGGAATGTTCGTCATACGGAATCCGGCAGTAGCCTTCCGTGTCGAAGCCGCCACTGGTCGTGGTGGACCGACCGGTACCGCCCGAGGGCGCCCGGCCGTCCCGAACCCTGCGAAGGAGCCCGAGTGCCGGGTATCGACGAATGCCTCTCCGGGGCGATGGCGATCGCCGGCGCCCGGGCTGCCAGTCTGATCGACTGGAGCAGCGGGCTTGCCCTCGGCAGCGTCGGGATCAGTCCCAGTGGCGACCACGATACCTCGGCTGCCGACGCAACCGACTTGGTGCGAGCGGCTGTTGAGAGCGAGACCTTCGCCGGGGCGGAGGATCGGCAGTCGCCGTTGCAGGACATCATCGTCACTGCCGGCCGCAGTTACCACCTGTTGTGCTTTATCGACACCGTCTTCGACAGCCGGCTCGTCCTGCATCTGTGGCTCGACCGGACGGAAGGCAACCTCGCCGCGGCGCGCTACCGCCTCCAGGGCCTCGCCGAGGAACTGGTGCTCGGATGACGAACGAAGTCGCCAGTCCGGTGGCCCCCGTGACAGCGCAGAGCGCGGCGGGCCTGACCGAGGTCCGCTCGGCGCCGGCCGTCGTGTTTCGGCCAGTCGGGCGGGGGCCTGTCGCGCTCGGGCGGTCGGCATGAGTGGCCTCGCCCCGTCCCCGGCGGGTGTCCTGCTGCCGGCCCGGCTCGGGCGGACCCCGGGCGAGGCGGTCGCTCGGCTGGCCGAGGAGCGGGTGACCGGCGTCCTGCGCGGACCGGCGGGGGCGGTCTACTTCGCCGACGGTCTGGTGGTGCACGCCGAGTCCGATCGCAGTCCCGATCTGGCCGCACTGCTGACCGCTTGTGGCCGGATCACCCCGGGGGCCTGGCAGGACGCCATCCGGACCTTCGGTCCGCAGTGCCGGGTCGGTGGCGCCCTGGTGGAGCAACGGCGCATCACCCGGGGCGAGTTGGAGATCTGCCACCTCGGTGCGCTGTTCGACGCGGCGTTCTTCGTCCTGGACGGTGCGGGCGCCGCGGCCTGGACCGCGGCCGCCTGGGCATCCGGAGTCCTGGAGGCATCCGGGGCGCTCGGGGCGGCCGGGGACGGCAACGGGGTGGCCGGGTCCGTCGGGCCTTCGAGCGTGGGGTGCTGGGCGTTCGAACCCGGCGTGCGGCACTGGCTCGGGCCGGTGGCGGCGGTGAGTGCCTTCCGGCTCTGTCGGGAGGTCGACCGCCGCCGGCGGTTGCTGGAACGGATCTGGCCGTGGCCGGAGCTCGACACCGCCCCGGTGCGCCCGGCGGTCAGCGGGGCCGTCGGGAGCGCGGAAGCCGCCGACGCCCGCGAGGCCCGGGCATGCGGGGCTGTCCGGACCATCCGCCGCCGTCAACCCAGCTGGCATCAGCGGGAGTTGCTCGACCACGCGGACGGCCGAAGAACTCCGGCGGAGCTGGCCCGGCTCCTCGGGCGCTCGGCCTTCGCGACCACGGCGGACGTCCGCCGGCTCGCCGCTGCCGGGTTGCTCACCACCCCGGGACGCGCCGCGCCGCGACATGCCGCGCAGGCGCCGGCCGGGGCCGACCGCGGCACGGGTGCACCGGCACCGGCCGCGAGGGTGCCGACCGGGCACGTACCGGCCGCGCGCTCCGGGAGCGACGTCGTCACGACCAGCCGGACCGGTGCTGGGCTGCACCGTCGCGTCCCGGGCGCCGCGTTGGCCGGGCTCGTCCCGGCGAGTGCTGCCCGCTCCGCCCACCCACCGACCCCGGCAGCGGCCCACCCGCTGACCGTTCCAGACCCGGACATCGCGCTGCTGACCCGGGTCCGAACCCTTCTGGAGGCCCGACTTTGAATCACTCTCCACCTGCGACTCCGTTCTCACGGCCATGAGGCGGGCGCTCAAGCAGCGTGTCGGAAGGAGACAACTGATCGCCTTGGAGACCGACCTGCTGGCCGAACTCCGCGCCCTCAAGCATCGGGTACCGCATCTCGCGGGTGGGCTGGTGGCCAGCGTGGACGGCCTGCTGGTCGCCCACGACACCCACGGGACCGAGCCCTCGGGCCTGGCGGCGATGACGGCGGCCTCCCTCGGTCTGGCGCAGCGGCTCGCCGACACGACCGGGCAGGGCGACTTCCGGGAGTCGCTGGTCCGCGGTGAGCACGGCTGCGTCGCCACCTACGCGGCCGGCGGAAGCTGCGTGCTGACGCTCCTGGCGCACCCGGACGTGAACGTCGGCCGGCTGCACCTGGAAGCCCGGCGCTCCGCCCGACGCATCGCCGACCTCCTCGCCGACACCCTCGCGCCGAAGGAGTCCCGGGAGTCCCGGGAGGTGGGCTGACCCCCGCCGCCCCACGGGCCGTCCGAGGATCCTTCGCGCGGCCGTTCCGGCCCTGGACCGATCTGTCGACGGACCGATCTGTCGATGGGTCGACCCGGCCACGGACCGACCCGTCGACCCGCCGATGGGTCGACCGATCGACCTGTCGACTTATGACCTCCGACCTCTGACCTTTCGAACGATCCCCGACCTTCCGAACGAACTGGAGAAACCGATATGACGGACGCAGCAGGCGCGCTCAAGCAGGCCATGACCGTGATCGAGGGCGCCATCGGCGCTGCCCTGGTGGACTACAACAGCGGTATGGCGCTCGCCACCGTCGACGGCCCCGGCGGGCTGGACCTCAACGTGGCCGCCGCCGGGAACACCGACGTGGTCCGGGCCAAGATGCGCACGATGGACATGCTCGGCCTGCAGGACGGCATCGAGGACATCCTCATCACGCTCAGCAGCCAGTACCACCTGATCCGCCCGCTCACCTCGCGCAGCGGCAAGGGCCTCTTCCTCTACCTCGCGCTGGACAAGAGCCGGGCCAACCTCGCGATGGCCCGGCACCAGCTGACGAAGATCGAGGCCGACATGGAGGTCTGACTCGGCCCCGAGGGCTCGGTCTCGCCGGGACCGTGAGGCGCCGACCCCCGGAGGCACCGACCCCGGCGGCACCGGCCCCCCGGTAGGGAGCCGGCCGGTTGACCCGTCCGGGGTACGGACCCCGCGTCGCGCGGCGCGGGGTCCGGCCCGACCGTCGGTGCGGTCTGCGAGGCTGACAGCCGTTCAGCCGACCGCGCCGGAAGGGTTCTCCGTGTCCACCAAGATCTTCGTCAACCTGCCGGTGAAGGACCTCGCCAAGTCGATCGCGTTCTTCTCGCGGCTGGGCTACACCGTCGACTCCCGGTTCACCGACGACAACGCCGGCTGTCTGGTGATCAGTGACTCGATCTTCGCGATGCTGCTGACCGAGTCGTCCTTCAAGGCCTTCACCGAGAAGGAGATCCCGGACACCACCACCAGCGCCCAGGCGATCCTGGCGCTCGGCCTCGACAGCCGGGCGGAGGTCGACGAGCTGGTGGCGAAGGCGGTGGCGGCGGGCGCCACCGAGCCGCGCGGGGCCACCGACGAGGGCTTCCTCTACGGACGCAGCTTCGCCGACCTCGACGGCCACCTGTGGGAGGCGTTCTGGATGGACCCGGCGGCCCTCCAGGGCTGAGCCGGCGTCGACCGGCCGTCGCCCCGTCGCCACCCGGCTCAGCGGGCCGGGCCGTCGGCCCAGGTCACCTCGCCGCCCGCGAGGCCCGAGCACACGGCGCCCTCGGGGGTGAGCACACTCCACGGCGCGACCACGGCGTGCGGCGGGACGGACAGGGCGGTGCCGCCGTCGAAGGCCAGTTCCAGCCCGCCGGCCGGGGTCACCCGGGCGGCTCCGACCGTCCGGCCGACCAGCGCGAGCAGCAGGCCGGTCGGGCGGACGGTCAGCGTGGGGTAGAAGCGCTCCACCGCGGACGGCGCCGCGAAGCGGAACTCGTGCGTCACCCGGACGGTCACCGACCCGTCCAGTGTGATGTCGAGCCGTCCGCCGCCGCTGACCGACTCCACCCGACGCCCGGCCAGGACACCCGCGATCCCGTTCTCCATGGGACCAGTGTGGACCAGCACCGGCGGTCGGGCCGCGGTCAGTGCACCGGCCGCCCCTCGACCAGCTCGGCCGGCCCGCCGGGCCGGTCCCGGGCGGCGAGGGCGGCGGCCGTCCGGGCCCAGGAGGTGTCGGACAGCAGTGCGCGGGCCTCGGCCGGGTCGCAGAGCCGCCATTCGACCAGTTCCTCCTCGGGCAGCACGATCGAGGCGAGGCGCTCGTCCGGCACGGTACCGCCGTCGAACAGATAGACCAGGACGGCGGTGTCCCGGCCGCTTCGCGGGTCCGCGCCCCGGCCGGGCAACCAGTCGAGGGCCAGCAGCCGGCCCGGCTCGTACTCCCACCCCAGTTCCTCGCGGATCTCCCGCCGGGCCGCCGCCCGGGGCAGCTCCCGGTCGGCCTCGATCCCGCCGCCGGGCAGGGTCCAGTACGGGGCCTCGCCTTCGGGGCCCGGCCACGGTCGCAGACGCACCAGCAGGACGCGACCGGCCGCGTCGGTGAACACCGCCCGGGCCTTGGCCCGGATCCGCGGACGGGTGGCGATGTAGGTGGCCCGGTCCAGTGGGGGCGCGGCCGGTTCGGCGCCGCTCCCGGTGGTGTCGCCACTGAGTGTCAGACCTGCCAACCGGGTGTACGCGGGCGGTGGTTCGACCGTCAGGTGGTCCAGGGTGTGCCCGACGGGCCGGCTGTCCTCCAGCTCCAGCGGACCGGCTGAACGCGGCGCCAGCAGACAGGCGGTGACCCGCCGGGAGAGGCGCGGCGGCAGTGCGTGGGAGGCCTGCTCCGGTGTCAGCCAGGTCCACCCGCCGACCTCGTCGGTGTCCGGCGTGAACGCGGCCGACTGCTCGGGGGTGAGTGGCTCGGCCCAGTAGAGGAGGGCGGCGATCGGCGGGCGGAACCGGTCCGGCGTCCAGTCGACGCAGGCCAGTGGGCCGAGCACGGGTGTGAAGCCGAGCTCCTCGGTGATCTCCCGGACGGCCGTTCGGCGCGGCGACAGGTCCTCCGGTTCCCAGCCGCCGCCGGGCACGCCCACCGGATGCGTCCGGTTGTACGGGAGTCGCACCACCAGCACCCGGCCGTCGTCGGAGGGGAAGAGCACTCCGGCGGCGGCCAGCGCCTCACGTCCGGAGCCACTGCCCTGCCCGTCGTGCCCGTCCTGCCCGTCGTGCCCGTCCTGACCGTTCCGGTCGTCCTGACCGGCCGTCGACGGTGTCGTCACCGATTCAACCCCTCTCACCCGTCCGGGAGTGCCGACTCGTTGCCCGGAACCACGCCCCGTCCGCTTCAACGGTTCCCCGCCACCGCCGGGGGCGAACCGGGAATCAGGCTCGTTCGAGCGGCCGAGACGGTGCGTTCGGGGAGACGTACGGTGATCGCGGCGCCGGCCGCACCACGCCGCCTGCCCGGATCGCGCCCGGATGATTGACGCCAAGGGCTCGCTGACGCGCATGACATGAAGCGAGGGAGTCCACAGGTCGGTTGTGACGCCTGACCTGAACTCCCTCGCGACCGCACTCCACGTGTAGACCGACGACCTGCTGAAGGAATCGCCGCGCCCGGCGCCGTGGCGGCCCGCGGTCGGCATCGCGCCCCGGCTCGGTGCGGCCGAACCGGTCACCCCCGCCGTGATGCGGGCCCTGTTCGGCCTCACTTCCGAACGTCGCCGGATCCGCCACGTATCCGCGCGTCCGCGGCACCTGCTCGCCTATGTGCCCGGGCAGTCGGGCTACGACCGGTGGCTACGCGAGGCCGCCGACCTGGTCGCACGGGTCGACCGCCCGCTCGCGACCGGCACCTCGCTGTGGACGGACCGGGCACACGCACGCGGCCCGCCCGCCGGAGCGTGCCGCGCCCGCTCATGTGAGCGGGCCGATCGCCGCGGCCGTCGCGAGGTCCATCTGCTCGTCGTGGCGGCCGGTGGTGCCGCGAAGACGGGCCCAACTCTCGACGGCGGCCAGGGCGAGCAGTCCGGGGAGCAGGTCCGTGCTGCGCTCGGCGACCCAGCTGGTGCCGCGGGTGGCCATCCACCACAGGTCGGCCGCCACACCGGGGGGCGGGTCGGCGCGGTCGGCGGCGGGGGCCGGACCGAGCGGTCGGCCGGCGGCCGCCAGCAGGTCGTGGAAGCCGCGGGCGATCAGCCGGTGCCCCTCGGCGCTGGGGTGGAGCCGGTCCACGCTCAGCAGCCGGCGGTGCCCCGTCCAGGGCAACTCGGCGACATGCAGGTGGACGGCGCGGTGACGTGCGGAGAGGGCGTGCACCACGGTGTTCAGCGCGCGCATCCGGCGCGCCAGCGGCCGGGCCAGTGGCCGCGGCAGGCGGAGCAGCGCGCCCGCGTCGGGCAGGCAGGCGGTGAGCACCAGGGCACCGCTGCGGGAGAGTTCGCCGAGTGTGGCGTCCAGCTCGCGGGCGGTGCGACCGATGTCGAACCCCGACCGCAAGGTGTCGTTGCCCCCGACCACCACGGCGGCCACCCGGGGGCGCAGCGCCAACGCGGCGGGCAGCTGCTCCGTCGTCAGATCGGTGCTGAGCGAGCCGCTCCGCGCGAGGTTGGTGAACTCGACGCCGACCTCCGGCGGTGCGAGCGAGCCGGCGAGCAGCGCGGCCCAGCCCCGCCAGCCGCCGGCGACCGGGTCGCCGACGCCCTCCGTGAGCGAATCGCCGAGGGCCACGAACCGCACCGGGCGGACGGCGCCCCGGGCACCCGCCTCCCGTTGCCCGCGCACGCCGCCCGGGAGTGCCGTTTCCATGACCTCCACTCCCGGACGGGCCGCCCGCGGGAGGACCGCTTCGGTGACCGCCGCTCCCGACCCCGTCGCTTCGGGGGGTGCCAGGCCCGGCGCCGCGCCGCCCGCCGCCGGGCCGCCCGGGAGCGAGCCGTCCGGGACCGTTCCGCCGCCCTCGTCCGCCACCACGACCGTGCTCATCGCGCCTCCTCCACCTCGTCGGCGGGGGAGGCCGTCCGGTCCGGTGCCGTGGACGACGCCTGGTGCGCGGCGAGGAAGGCCGCCACGGCGGCGGGCCAGCCGTACTGTTCGGCCCGGGCGCGTGCGGCGGCGCGGCGCTCCTCCTCGGGGCGTGCGAGCAGGTCGCGCACCGCCTCCGCGAAACTCGCGCCGGTGTCCTCGGCGGCCGCGCCGGCCGGGCCCACCAGAGCGGGGAGGGCCGACGAACGGCTGACCGCCACGGGAGTGCCGCAGGCGAGGGCCTCCAGCGCGGCCAGGCCGAAGGTCTCCACCGGACCGGGGGCCAGCACCACGTCCGCGCAGCCGAGCAACCGGGCCAGCGCACCCCGCCCGGCCACGTGTCCGAGGAAGTGCACGGGCAACCGGAGCCGCCCGGCCCGGGCCGCCAGCCGGGCCCGGAGCGGCCCGGTGCCGGCCACCACCAGGACGGCCGGCAGCCGGCCCGAGCAGAGGTCGGCGAGGGCCTCGACGGCCCGCTCGGGGTGCTTCTCCGTCGAGAGCCGGGAGCAGAGCACCAGCAGTACCTGCCCCGGGTCCGCGTACCGCGCCCGCTCGTCCGCCCGCTCGACGGCCGTCAGGGGGTGCATGGCGGTCAGGTCCACGCCCAGGGGCGCCTGCACGAGGTTTCGGACGCCCAGCCGGCGGAACTCGGCCGCCGCCCAGTCCGTCGTGCAGAGCACCGTGTCGTAGGCCCGGGCGGTGCGCCCGTTGAGCCGGTCGGCGGCCGCGCCGGCGAGCGGGCCGGGCAGGCCCCAGGTGCGGAGCAGTCCGGTGGCGCTCTCGTGCGACACCATCACCGAGCGGAGCCCGTGGCGCCGTGCCCAGCCGCCGGTCCAGCGCAGGGTGGTGCGGTCGGAGACCTCCAGGCGGTCGGGCGCCAACCGGGTCAGCTCGTGGGCGACCGACCGCCGGTCGGTGAGCAGCCGGTAGCCGCCGCTGCCGGGCAGCACCGGCCCGGGCAGGGTGACGACCAGCCCCTGCTCGGTCTCCTCCTCCGTGCGCCGCTCGCCGGGGACGACGAGCACCGGCGTGTGCCCGGCGGCCCGGTAGCCCGCGCCGAGATGGCGCAGGGCCGTCCGCAGTCCGCCGGAGACCGGGGTGACGAAGTTCGCCACCCGGACGATCCGAAGCGATCTCCCGTGTTCGGTCATGCCGGCAGCTCCTCCACCGCCGGGGTGTGCGCGGCCGGCCGCGCGGGTCCGGCCGCCGGGGCCCCGACCACGCCGGTCACGCCGGCCGTGGGCGCCGCGGCGGTCGTCCCGGCCACCTCGGTCGCGTCCGTCAGCCCGGCCGTCGTCGGCGGCTCGGCTCCCCGGTGCTCCGCCAGCACCTCCGCGTAGTGCCGCAGCAGCAGGTCCCCGACCGCCTCCCAAGTGCGGGCCGTCACCTCCGCCCGCCCGGCGCGCCCGTAGGCGGCCCGCAGTTCGGCGTCACCGGCCAGCGCCGTGACCGCCCGGGCCACCGCCGCGCCGTCCCTCGGCGGTACCAGCAGGCCGGTCCGGTGGTGGGCGACCAGGTCCAGCGGCCCGCCGGCGGCCGGGCCGATCACCGGGACCCCGCTGGCCATCGCCTCCTGGATGGTCTGGCAGAACGTCTCCAGCGGGCCGGTGTGCACGAACACGTCCAGGGTGGCGAAACAGCGCGCCAGCTCGTCCCCGGTCCGGCGGCCGAGGAAGACCGCGCCGGGCATCGCGGCCTTCAGACCGGGCGCGGACGGCCCGTCGCCGATCACCACCACCCGCACCCCGGGCAGCGCCGAGGTGCTCGCCAGCAGGTCGACCCGCTTCTCGGGCGCGAGCCGGCCGACGTACCCGACCAGCACCTCCCCGCCGGGGGCGAGCGCCCGGTGCAGCGCCTCGTCGCGGTGGCGCGGGTGGAAGCGCACCGAGTCCACCCCGCGCGGCCAGAGCCGCACCCGGGGCACACCGTGGGCGGTGAGGTCCTGCGCCGCCGGGGTGGACGGCGCGAGGGTGCGGGCGGCGGCGCCGTGGACGGACCGGATCCGGCGCCAGGCCGCGGCCTCGCCCAGCCCCCGGCCCGCCCGGTAGGCGTGCGCGTACCCGGCGAGGTCGGTCTGGTAGACGGCCACGGCGGGGACGCCGAGCCGGGCGGCGACCTGCACACCGCGGGCGCCGAGCACGAACGGGCTGGCCAGGTGGACGAGGTCGGGCCGGTGCCCGGCGATCGCGGCGGTCAGCTGCCGGCTGGGCAGCGCGATCCGGACCTGTGGGTAGCCCGGCAGCGGGACGGACGGGATGCGGACCACGGGCAGCTCCGCTGCCTCCGGGCCGCCTCCGAAGACGTGCGGCGGGCAGTCGGCCCCCCGCGCGGGTGCCGGGGTGACGACGAGCGGCTGGTGACCCCGGCGGACCAGGTGTTCGGCCGTCCGCAGCACGCTGTGGGCGACTCCGTTGACCTCGGGCGGAAAGGATTCGGTGACGATGACGACGCGCATGCCAGAGTTCTGTCCGCCCCCGACGTGCAGGCGGCCAAAGGGATCTGTCAAACAAACGAACGCGGGTCGGCGATTTGTGCCACCGACCCGCGTTTCTGCCCGCACCCCGCCCGCGGCGTGGTGCGCCCGAGCTGTCAGGCCGGACCGGCGGCCGTCTCCTTGAGCTCCGCGTAGGGCGCGAGCTTCCGGATCGACTCGATGCTCCTGACGCAGTCGTCCCGGGTCTCCTGCGGGTCACCCGTCACCACGACGGTGCCGTTGCTCGCCTTGAGCCGGAACCGGTGCATGCCGCTCTCATCGGTGTACAGCTCGAATCGTCCTGCCATTGGGTCTTCACCTTTCGGTCCGGTAGCCCCCTCGAACCGCAACGTAGGCCCAAAAGCCCTGTGGCGCTTGTCAGATGAGGCATTCGGGTATCCGCCGAACGGGGCACCCGCCCGGGTCCCCGACGGAGAACCGGACCCAGGACCGGAGCGCCGCGGGAGGACCGCGACGACGCCCGGTCGGCACGCTGTGGCCCCCCGACCGGGGAGAGCGGTCCTGCCGGTGGACGGAGGAGGGTTGCCCGCCGTTCTTCGGGGCTCTCTCCGTCCGGAACAACGTCGACGACCCGGGCCTCGGCGGACGGGCGCCCCGCTACCGGCGGGTCAGGACGGCGGTGGCCCGCGACGAGTCCCAGTCGGATCATGGCCCGTCGTCGACGACGGCGTCCAGTCGGTGCGGGCGGCCTACCGCCTCGGGCCGTCCGTCACGCCGTCCGGCATGCCGTCCGTCACGCCGTCCGTCATGCCGGCCGACCGCAGGGCCGCCGTTTCCGGTGCCACGCCGACACCCGTGCCCGCCGGCCGGTCGGCAGCCGGCTCCGCCGACGCGGCCAGTGCCGCCAACCGCCGCTCACAGGCGCGGCGTTGCACGACGGAGAGCCCCGCGACGGCGGCTCCGAGCGTCAGCCAGCCCGCCGGTCCGGCGGCCATCACCACGCCGGTCAGCAGCAGCGGTCCGGCGGACTTCTGGACGGACTGCGCCATGCCGGCCACGCCCAGGTAGGAGGCCCGGGCCCGCTCGGGCGCCAGCGAGACCGCCAGCTCCCAGGAGCTCACCGATCGCATCAACTCGGCGGCGGTGACCAGCATCGCCGCGATCAGCAGCGCTGCCGCGGCCGCCCAGGTCCCTCCGCCGGTGCCGACCGCCACCACGACACAGCCCGCCGCCATCGCCGCCCCGTAGAGGGTCACGGCGGCGGCCGCGCGGTGCGGACCCTCGGCACGGGCGGAGACCCGCAGTTGGAGCACCACCACCAGTACGGTGTTGATCACCAGGAAGGCGGGCACGAAGGCGTGCGGGGCCGAGGTGTGATTCACCAGCCAGAGCGGCAGCCCGACGTTGAGCACCGAGTCGTCCAGGCTCATCGGGATGTCCAGCAGGACGAAGCGCAGATACCCGCGGTCCCGCCACGGGCCGGGGGCGGGCCGGTGTTCCGCCCGGACCGGTACGCCGGCCCGCGCCGCCACCCGTCCGCCGCCGCGCGGCTCCCGGGTGCGCCGCACCAGGGCGGCGGTGACCGCGAACGACAGCGCGTTGCCCAGCACCAGCGCCCGGTAGGCGTTCTCGGTGCCCACGGCCAGGCCGATCGCCGCGACACCCGCGCCCAGTGCGTACCCGGCGTTGGCGGCGCTGCGGGTGAGTGCCTGGTAGGTGGACCGCCGCCCGCCCGTGGCCCGGGTGGCGAACAGCATCTCCAGTGTCTTGGCCGCCCGCTCGGCCAGGCAGGTGAGTGCCATCACGGCGAGCAGCGGCACGAAGCCGTCGCACAGCAGGAGCAGGTCCATCGTGCCGAGTCGCAGCAGGTGGCATCCGATCAGCAGCCCCCGGACGGGGAACCGTTCGGCCAGCTGCCCGGCGAGCGGGGAGCCGGCGATGCCCGCCACCGCGGCCGCGCCCAGCAGCAGGCCCACCTGCTGGGCGTCCAGCCGTGTCACGAAGGTGAAGTACAGCACCGAGGACGCCGCCCACACCCCCGTTCCGGCCCGGTCCAGGAACTGGGCGAGCAGCATGATCCGCCCGTCCCGCCCGCCCGGTGGCCGGCGCAGTTGCGCCAGCAGTCCGCCCCCGTGGTGTGCCATGGTCCGCCCCTCGCCGCTCCGGTGTCCGGGGAGCAGCCTGCCCGACATGAATCTCGACGTCAAGATACTTGATATCGACATACCTTCCGGTCGGTGGTGACCCATCCGCCCGGCGCCCGCCCGTTCCCGGGTCGACAGGCTGGTCCGGCCGGCCTGTCCGACCCCGAAGCTAGGCTGGGAGGCCCGCTGTCCCGCCGCCCGGAAGGCCCTCGCCGATGTACGCCCTGCACGCGCTCTGGCGAGCCGACGGCCGCCTGGCCCTCTGGGCGGAGGACGCCGCGGTGTACCGGGCCGGACGTGCCGCGGTCCACCGCGGTGTGGCGGACGGGGCCGGTGCGGGGCGGGCGGACGGCCCCCGGGCCGGCGCCCATCCGTACGCCTGCGCCGCGGGCGACGTCGCCCGGCTGCTCGGAGCGATCGGGCCGGGGCTGGACTGGCTCGCCGGTCAGGGGGTGGAGCGCTGGACCGGTCTGTGGCTGCCCGCCCTCGGCGGCCGCCCGGTCCCCTCGCCCGATCTGCCGGTGGGCGCCGCGCCGCGCGGGGTCACGCTGAGCCCCTGGCGGGTGCCGACCCTGCTGTTCGACGCCGCCGAGGCGGCCCAGCTGCTCGGCGCGCTGCACGATCCGCACTGGCCGGGTGCGACCGTCGAGCTGCCCGGCGGCGAGTCCGTCGAGCTCGCGTACGGAGCCTCGCTGCGCTGGTTGTCCGCCGTGCACGACCTCGCCTGGCGGCTGGTCGGGCGGGGGCGGCTGCTGCCCGCGCTGGAGCGGGAGCGGCCGGGGGAGTGGTACGCGCGGTGGCGGCCCGCCCCCGATGCCCCGGCCCGCCGGGAGCTCGCGGCCCTGGTCGCCGGCTGTCCGCCGATCTGCCGCGCCGAACACCACCCGCCGGGACCGCACGCGCCCGGACCGCACGTGCCGGGACCGCACGCGCCGGGACCGCACGTGCCGGGACCAGATACGCCCGGACCGCACGCGCCCGGACCGCACGCGCCCGGATCGCACCCGTCCGGGTCACACCCGTCCGCGCCCCGCGCGTCCGTGCACCACCCGGCCGAGCGGGGCGCCGACGCACCGGCCCCCGTCGGGCGTGCCGCCGTCGAGCTGGCCGAAGAACTGCTCGACACCCTGGTCGACCGTGAGGCCCGGGTCGCCCTCGCGGACCTCGAACCGCCCGCCGAACCCTGGCTCGCCGCGCTGTACGGCGCCGACGGCCGGCTCCCCGGGGCCCCGCCCGCCGACCTGCCCGAGCGGCTCACCGCCTGGTACGCCGCCCGGCCGGCCGGCAGCCCGGTCCGGCTGAACCTGCGCCTCGGCGAACCGCTCGGCCCGGACCCGGACGACCCGGACGGCGGCGCCGTCGCCGACTCCTGGCGGCTCGACCTGCTGGTCCAGGCCGTCGACCGGCCGTCCCTGGTCGTCCCCGCCGCCGCGCTGTGGGCCGAGGACGAGGCGTTCGCGGCCCTGGCCCGGACCGTTCCCGATCCGGCCGGGGCCTACCTGGCCGAGCTCGACCGGGCCGCCCGGATCCACCCGCCGCTGCGCACCGCCCTGCTGACGCCCCGCCCCACCGGAGTCGACCTCGATCGCGACGGCGCCCTGGACTTCCTGCGCACGGCGGCGCCCGCCCTCACCGGGGCCGGCTTCGGTGTGCTGCTCCCGGCCTGGTGGCAGCGGCGCCCCCGGATCGGGCTCGCCCTCACCGCGGCTCCGGCCGCCTCCCCCGGGGCGGTCAAGCGCACCGCGCAGATCGACCGGGATGCCGTACTGGCCTTCCAGTGGCAGCTCTCGCTCGGCGAACTGACCCTCACCGAGGAGGAGTTGGCCGAACTCGCGGCGGCGCAGCAGGGTCTGGTCCGGCTGCGTGGCCGCTGGATCGAGGTCGACCAGGCCCAACTCGCCGCAGCCGTAAGGTTCCTGGCCGATCACGGCAGCGGCACGATGGAGCCGGTCGAGCTGCTGCGGCTGGCCGTGGACGACGGCGCCGTCGTCGACGGTCTCCCCGTCACGGCCGTGCACGCCACCGGGCCGATCGGCGAGCTGCTGGCCGGCGGGCCGGCCGACGCGAGCCGGCTGCCGGAACTGCCCGCCGGGTTCACCGGTGCCCTCCGTCCGTATCAGCGTCGGGGGCTGGCCTGGCTGGACGCCCTCGGCCGGCTCGGCCTGGGCGCCGTGCTCGCCGACGACATGGGTCTCGGCAAGACCGTCCAGACCCTCGCCCTGCTCGCGCTGGAGCAGGAGCGCGGCGACATCGGGCCGACCCTGCTGGTCTGCCCGATGTCGCTGGTCGGCAACTGGCAGCGGGAGGCCGCCCGGTTCGCGCCCGGCCTGCGCGTCCACGTCCACCACGGCGTCGACCGTACGGCGCCCGATCCGTCCGCGGACCTGGTGATCACCACCTACGGGCTGGTGCAGCGGGACACCGCCGATCTGCGCCGGATCCGCTGGCGGCGGATCGTCGCCGACGAGGCCCAGCAGATCAAGAACCCGGCGGCCCGGCAGTCGAGGGCGCTCGGATCGCTGCGCTCCGGCCCCCGGATCGCCCTCACCGGCACCCCCGTCGAGAACCGGCTGGCCGATCTGCACGCCGTCCTGGACTTCGCCAACCCGGGCCTGTTCGGCAGCGCGGAGTCGTTCAAGGAGCGCTTCGCGGTCCCGGTCGAGCAGTCCGGCAACGCCGAGGTCGCGGCCCGGCTCCGGCGGTTGAGCGGGCCGTTCCTGCTCCGCCGGAGCAAGAGCGACCCGCTGATCGCCCAGGACCTTCCGGCCAAGCAGGAGTTCACCGTCCACTGCGGTCTCACCGCCGAACAGGCCGGCCTCTACCGGGCGGTGGTCGCCGATCTGCTGCAACGCCTCCGGGGCGCGCGGGGTGTGGAGCGCAAGGGCGCGGTGCTGGCGGCGATCGGCCGGCTCAAGCAGGTGTGCAACCACCCGGCCCAACTCCTGCACGACGGGACGGAGGTGGCCGGGCGCTCCGGCAAGGTCGAGCGCTTGGTCGAGGTGCTGGCGGAGGCGCTGGCCGAGGGGGACCGCGCCCTGGTCTTCACCCAGTACGCCGAGTTCGGCACGATGCTCCAGCCGTATCTGCGCCGGCGCCTGGACGAGGAGGTGCTCTACCTGCACGGCGGGGTGTCCAAGGGGCGGCGGGACGACCTGGTCGAGCGGTTCGGGGCCCCGGACGGGCCGAGGGTCTTCCTGCTCTCGCTCAAGGCCGGTGGCACCGGCCTCAACCTCTCCGCCGCCAACCAGGTGATCCACCTCGACCGTTGGTGGAACCCCGCGGTCGAGGACCAGGCCACCGACCGGGCGCACCGGATCGGCCAGCGCCGCGACGTGCAGGTCCGGCGGCTGGTCTGTGTCGGCACCGTCGAGGAGCGGATCGCCGACCTGATCGCCGCGAAGCGCGCGCTGGCCGACGCCGTGGTCGGCGGCGGCGAGCAGTGGCTGGCCGAGCTGTCCACCGAGCGGCTGCGCGAGCTGCTCACCCTGTCCGCCGACGCGATCGGAGAGTGACCCGCCGCCATGCCCGTACCCGGTGACCGCCCGCTGGCGCAGTGTCTCGACTTCTTCTGGCAGGGCCGTATCCCCTCGCCGGTCGCGTCCGCCGAGGGCGGGAGTGAACCCGCCCCGGTGGTCGATGAGTTGGACACCTCCGGCATCACCGTGCGCGGCCGCCCGCTGGAGGCGCTGCTCGCCCCCGCCTACCGGCGCTTCACCGACACCGGCTGAGCCGCCGGCCCCGCTCCCGAACCGGTCCGGCCGGTGCCCGGGGCGTACCCGCGGGCACCGGCCGGGCAGACCCGCCGACCTACCGGGCCGTCAGCGGGTAGTGGTCGGAGAGGTCGTCGTAGGTGTAGCTCGTGCCCCAACTGCTCACCGTCCACGGCGCGCTGTGCGAGCGGACCACCGTGTTGGTGTAGCTCGCGGGCCGCGCGTGGTCGGCCCGGTAGAGGACGTAGTCCAGGTCCTCCTTGGGCTCGCCGGGGTAGCGGTAGGCGGCGATCGAGTTGTCCACCGTGTCGAAGGAGTTCGCCCAGCCGTCGCGGGTGTCGGCGGGCGCCACGTTCGCGTTGGCCAGCAGCGAGGGGTACTCGCTGCCGTGGGAGTCGATGTTGAGGTCGCCCGCGAGCAGCACCGGCTCGGCGGCCGGGATGTTCTTGCCGTCGACGAACGCCTTCATCGCCTTGAGCTGCGCCGCCCGGATCGCCGCGGGCTGACCGGCGGAGCAGCCGGTGTCGGTGGACTGCAGGTGCGTGCCGATGACGTGGGTCCGCAGGCCGTTGACGTTCAGCACCGCGTAGACGAAGCCCTTGTTCGACCACCAGTCGCTGCCGCAGGCGTCCTTGAAGACGTACTGCTCCTTGCGCAGGATCGGCCACTTGCTGAGCAGCGTCACCCCGCCGTCCTCCGGGGTGGTCGAGCTGAAGCTGCCGCCGGTGGCGTCCCAGCCGCCGGTCGAGCGGCCGACCACCGGCGTGTGGTACGGGTACGCGGCCGAGGCCTGCGAGGTGAGCAGGTCGGACGCGGCGTTGTCGAAGGCCTCCTGGAGCACGACCACGTCGTGGCCCCGGAAGACGTCGGCGGCGGCGATGGCCTTCGCCCGGTAGTCCTGGCCCCAGTTGGGGTACAGGTTCTTGCTCATCAGGAACACGTTGTAGGTCAGCACGTCGAGCGGTGCCACCGTCGGCGCGGCGGCCGCGGTCGTGGCCGGGGGAGTCGCCGCCTGTGCGGCGGCGCAGGGGGCGAGCAGGGCGGCGGCGACGGCGCAGGCGGCGGCCACGCGCGCGGTGCGGCGAAGGGCGGTGGGAGTTGGCATGCGCGCAGTCAACGCGCCCTCGGCCACGCCCGGCAAGACGTTCGACGATAACCGTATGAACTCACTGGTAACTTAAAGCTGTCTGTCCAACTCGCTTTCCGGGTGGCGAACTTGCGTGGACAACTTCCCGGGCCACCACATGTGCCGGTCCAGGTCCATGGTCAGCGCTGTGACCAGCACCGAGCGCACCACCAGCGTGTCCAGCAGCACCCCGAGCGCCACCGCGAAGCCGATCTCGGCGAATCCCACCACCGGCAGCGTCCCGAGGACCGCGAAGGTGCTGGCCAGGATCAGCCCGGCGGAGGTGATCACCCCGCCGGTCGCGGCCAGCCCGGCCACCGCGCCCTGCCGGGTGCCGTGCTGCGCCGACTCCTCCCGCACCCGGGTCATCAGGAAGATGTTGTAGTCGATCCCGAGCGCGACCAGGAAGACGAAGACGAACAGCGGGAACGCGTTGTCCTGGCCCTCGAAGTGGAAGACGTGCTCGAAGAAGAACACGCTGATCCCGAGTGCCGCCGCGTACGACAGCACCACGGTGGCGATCAGCACGAGGGGCGCGGTGACCGCCCGCAGCAGCAGTGCCAGGATCACCAGCACCACGCCGAGCACCAGCGGGATGATCGCCCGGTTGTCGTTCGTGGCGGCCCGTCCGGCGTCCAGGATCACCGCCGTGCTGCCGCCCACCTTGGCGTCGGCGTTCGGCACCGCGTGGACGGCCGTCCGCACCCGGTCCACGGTGTCCTTGGCGGCCTGGCTGTCCGGTGGATCGGCGAGCGTGGCCTGGAACAGTGCCTGCCCCTCGTGCGTGGTCGGTGCCGACGTCCCGGCGATCCCGGGCGTCTCCTGCGCGACCGCGCGGACGGCTCCGGCCTCGCGGGCCGTGCTGATGACGGTCAGCGGAGCACCGGTGCCGCCGGGGAAGTGCTGCTCCAGCACCTGTTGGCCGACCACCGAGTCCGGCGTCCCGGTGAAGGAGCCGGCCGTGCTCAGACCGGTGGCGTTGAGCGAGACCAGCCCGACGCAGCAGGCCCCCAGCGCCAGCGCGGTGCCGATCCACACCTTGCGCGGACGGCGGCCGATCCAGGTGCCGACATGCGCCCAACGGCCGGTCCTCGTCGGCTCCGGCGTCCCGAACGTGGGCTTGACCGGCCAGAACACCCAGCGGCCGACGACCACCAGCAGGGCCGGCAGCAGCGTCAGCATCGCCGCCAGGGCCACCAGGACGCCGATCGCGCAGACCGGGCCGAGGCCTCGGGTGGAGTTCATCTCGGCGATCAGCAGGCAGAGCATCGAGGCGACCACGGTGGCCGAGGAGGCCAGGATCGCCGGCCCGGCGCGGTGCAGGGCGAACGCCATCGCCTCGTGCCGGTCCTCGTGCCGTCGCAGCTCCTCCCGGTAGCGCGCGGTGAGCAGCAGCGCGTAGTCCGTTCCCGCGCCCAGCACCAGCACGATCAGGATGCCGGCGCTCTGCGCGTTGACGGTCAGCCCGGAGTGCTCGGCGAGCAGGTAGATCACCGCCTGGGAGACCACGAGCGCGCCCGCCGCGGAGATCAGCGGCAGCGCCCAGAGCACCGGGCTCCGGTAGGTGAGCAGCAGCAGGATGATCACGACGCTGACGGTGGCGGCCAGCAGGGTGCCGTCGATGCCCGCGAAGGCCTCGGCCTGGTCGGCGCCGACCCCGGCCGGTCCGGTCACGTGGGTGGTCATGCCCATGCTGTCGGCCGCGGCCGTCGCCCGCATGCTGTCCACCGCCGGGCGCAGGTCCTGCCAGCCGCCGGTGCCGATGTCGACCGGCACGATCGTCTGCATCGCCTGGCCGTCGGCGGAGAGCTCCGGACCGATCACCGGCCCCAGGACGTGCGGGGCGGTGGCGAACGCCATCGCGTCGCGGGCGGCCTCCACCCGGTCGGCGGGCGTGATCCCGCCGGCCCGCTGGTACACCACCACGGCCTGCGCGGTGTCCACCGGTTGGAAGGCCCGCTGCTCGTTCAGCACCTGGGTGGACTCCGCGTTGCCCGGCAGCCAGCTGGAGGCCTGGTTGTCCTCGGCGTCGGTGAGTTTGCCGGCCAGCGGTCCGGCCACCACCAGCAGCACCAGCCACAGGGCCAGGACCACCCACTTGCTGCGCCGGCCGCACGGCAGCGCGGCCAGGTTCCGGGTCGGGCTCATCGGAAACCCCCAGGGGCCTCGGGCATCAGTCGTTCCAGCCTGCCACCGCCCCCGTGGCCCGGCAGCCCGGGTCGCTCGCCCGGGGGATCCACCGGCGCTCCCCGGCCCCGGGCAGCCCCGGGCGCCACCGGCGGGCCGGCCGGTCAGGCGGGTACGACCGCCCGCTCCCGCAGCTCCTTCAGGACCGCGATGTCCATCGCGTGCCCGGTGCCGTCGCCGCCGTGCTTGCGGTCCGGTGTCTCCACCAGCAGGGGGACACCGGCCGTCGCGGGGTGCTCGAACAGCTCACGGAACGGCTCCGCCCCGATCAGCCCGGCGCCGATGTTGGCGTGCCGGTCCTTGCGCGCGCCGACCACGTCCTCCGAGTCGTTGGCGTGGATCAGCCGCAGCCGGTCCGGCCCGGCGGCCGCCACCAGGGCGTCCAGTGCCGCGCCGACGCCGCCCGGGACCGCCAGGTCGTGGCCGGCCGCGAAGGCGTGGCAGGTGTCCAGGCAGACCCCGACCAGGGGATGGCCGTCCAGCGCGTCCAGGTACGCGGCCAGGTCCTCCATCCGTGAGCAGAGTGAGCTGCCCTGACCGGCCGTCGGCTCCAGCAGCAGCCGGGGCGCGGCCTCGCCGAGCGCGTCCAGCTCGTCCAGCAGCGGCCGGACGTCCGCTCGGACCTGGGCCATCGCCTCGGCCCGCCGCGAGCCGCCGCCCGGCGCCGTGCCGACCGCCGAACCGGTGTGCAGCACCACACCCGCGGCGCCGATCGCGTGGCCGCGCAGCAGGGAGTGCCGCAGCGAGTCGGCCGAGCGTTCGCGGGTCGCCGCGTTGTCCGAGCCGAAGTTGATCAGGTACGGCGCGTGCACGAACGCCGGGATGCCCTGCTCGGCGCACGCGGTGCGGAACTCCGCGTCCTGGGCGGGGTTGCCCGGCGGAGTGGCCCAGCCGCGCGGGTTCGCCACGAACACCTGCACCGTCTCGGCGCCGACCCGCCGTGCGTACGCCAGCCCGGTGCCGGCCAGTCCCCGGGCGGCCACCGGCACATGGGCGCCGATCGGGTTGCGGGCGGCGGCGGTGGGCGGTACGGCCGCGGCGGGCGGCGTGGCGACGGCGGTGTTCATGGCCCCGAGCATGCCACGCGGGCCGGTGGGCCAGTCGGCCAGGCGGGACCGGCCCGTCCATCCGGTGCGGACGGATCGGTCGGACCAGGTTTCCTCTGTCCACGATCGAGTGAACCCAGGACTCGAACCCCAGGCCGGACGAGCCCCGGTTGCGTCACGATCCGTAGTGGATCGGCGACCCGGTGGAGGCGGCCATGGCCACCGCCGAGCCCGTGGAGACGGTCGACCCGCGCGCCGCGCACCCGGTGCGGGGCCCTTCTGCGGGCTTCTCCCGGGTCCGCGAGCGCGCCCCGCTCGCCCGCGGCGCCATCCCCGGAGTCGAACCGGTCCGGATCGCCACCCGCTACGAGGACGTCCGTACGGTCCTCGCCGACCCGCGCTTCGTCAACGACGCCGCCAACGTGCCCGGAGCCGCCCCCGGCCCCCGCGCCACGCCGACCGGCCCGCCACCTGGCCGACGCCCCGTCAGTCCCGCAGCCCAGCCCTGGTGGCGGGGCCCCCCGCCCGCCCATAGCGTCGATTCGGCCGACACCCACCGGCCGTCATGTCCTGAACACTCCGTGTCACCGCGCCGGCGTCCCCGCGAGCGCGCAAGAAAGCAGGTCATCACCTCATGCCCACGCGACGGGTCCACCACCTCGCCGCGGCCACCGCCGCCGCCACGACCGCTCTCACCACCGCCCTGGCCGCGCTCGGCGCCGCCCCCTCGGCGCACGCCGCGGAGACGCTGCACCTCGTCCAGCCGGGCGAATCGATTCAGCAGGCCGTCGACGAGGCCCTCCCCGGCGACACCGTCCAGCTGCTCCCCGGCACCTACCTCGGCAGCGTCCGGATCACCACCCCGGGCCTCACCCTGCGCGGCGCCGGCCCGGACAGCGTGATCGCCCCCGGTGACGCCGCCGACGCCAACGCCTGCGCCACCGCCGGACACGGCCTCTGCGTCGTCGGAGCCGACGACCGGCCGCTCACCGGTGTGACGATCGAGGCCCTCGCCGTCACCGGCTTCCGCAAGAACGGCATCAACGCCTCCGGCACCGACGGCATGACCGTGCGCGCCACCTACGTCCACGACAACGGCCAGCAGGGCATCAGCCAGGAGAAGTCCACCCGGGCCGTGATCAGCGGCAACGAGTCGACCCGCAACGGTCAGTCCGGCGTCTTCCTCGCCAACTCCGTGGACAGCGAGGGCGGCGCCCTCACCACCGACGGCACCGTGGTCAGCGGCAACCTGCTCACCGACAACCGGATCGGCGTCACCGTCCGCCGCCTGCGCGACCTGAGCGTCGAGGCGAACGAGATCCACGGCAACTGCGGCGGTGTCTTCATCGTCGGGGACGAAGGGGTCCCCCGGGCGGGGGCGCTCGCCGTCAGCCGCAACCGGGTCGTCGCCAACAACAAGTACTGCCCGCCCAACCCCCGCCTCGACGCCATCCAGGGCACCGGCATCCTGCTCACCGGCGCCGAGGACACCACGGTGAGCGAGAACGAGGTCTCCGACAACGTCGGTGCCTCGCCGATGTCCGGCGGCATCGTGCTCTTCCGCAGCGTGGTCGGGGTGGCCAACGCCCGCAACACCGTCACCGGCAACCACCTGGCCGGCAACGGCCCGGCCGACCTCGCCGACCGTGACACCGGCACCTCCAACTCCTTCGCGCGCAACCAGTGCGCGGTCTCGGAGCCGGCCGGCCACTGCTGAGCCGCGCCACCCCGGCGGCCTCCGGGCGCTCCGGCCGCCCGAGCCGCCCAGCTCCTTCGCGCCCACCTCGCCCCGGAACCCCAGCACCCTCCCCACCTGCAGAAAGACGGCCCATGACCACCGCACCCGCCACCACCCCGCAGGCCGCGATGCGCCTGCGGGAACTCGTCTTCGGCGCCGCCTGCGCCGCCGCCGTCCGCGCGGCCGCCAGGCTCGGGGTCGCCGACGCGCTCGGCGACACCCCGACCACCGTCACCGACCTCGCGGCCGCGCTCGACACCGAGCCCAAGCCGCTGCGCCGGCTGATGCGTGCCCTCACCTGCTACGGCATCTTCCACGAGACGGGCGACGACCGTTTCGAGCACACCGAGATGTCCCGTCTGCTGCGCGAGGACGCCCCCAACAGCCTGCGCTACATCTCCCTCTGGTGCACCGAGCCGTGGACGTGGGAGGCCTGGCCGAAGCTGGACGAGGCCGTCCGCTCCGGCCGCAACGTCTTCCCCGAGCTGTTCGGCAAGGAGTTCTTCGACTACCTGCACAGCGAGGGCGGGGACTCGGCCAAGGTCTTCGACAAGGCGATGACCACCTCCAGCCGGCAGTCCGCCGCCGACTTCGCCGAGTACCTCGACCTCACCGGGATCGACTCGGTGGTCGACATCGGCGGCGGCCAGGGCCATGTGCTGGCCAGCCTGCTGGAGAAGCACCCGGCCCTGCACGGCACCCTGCTCGACCTGCCCAAGGTGGTCGCCGGCGCCGACCCCCGGCTCCGGGACGGCGGTGCCTTCGCGGCCCGGGCCCGGCTGGTCCCCGGTGACTGCCGGGTCGACATCCCGGTCCACGCCGACCTCTACATCATCAAGAACATCCTGGAGTGGGACGACGAGAGCACCCGTCGCACCCTCGCCAACGTGGTCCTGGCGGCCCGCCCGGGCGCCCGCGTCGTCGTGGTCGAGAACCTGGTCGACGACAGCCCCTCGATGCGCTTCACCACCGCGATGGACCTGATGCTGCTGCTCAACGTCGGCGGTGCGAAGCACTCCAAGGAGAGCCTGGTGCGGCTGATGACGGAGGCCGGCCTGGACGTGGCCGAGGTCCGCCCGGTCAATCCGTACCTGCACGCGTTCGAGGCCACGGTGCGCGGCTGACCGCCACCGCACCGAAGCGACCGCCGGCCCCCACTCCGGGGACCGGCGGTCGCTCGACGTCCGGGCTCACGCTTTGCGCGAGGACTCCAGGTGCGCGAAGACCACCACGTTGTCCAGGTAGTCCTTGCGCTTCTTGTCGTACACGCCGCCGCAGGTGATCAGCCGCAGCTGGGAGTCCGTCGTCTTCCCGTACACCTTCTGGTCGGGGAAGGTGTCCTTGGCGAAGGTCTCCACCGAGTCCACCGCGAAGACGGCGACCGTGCCGTCGGCCCGTTGCACCTCGACCTTGTTGCCGGGGACGAGCAGGCTGAGCAGCAGGAAGACCGCGGGGCCCTTGGTGGTGTCCACGTGCCCGGCTACCACGGCGGCGCCGCGTTCGCCGGGCGCCGCGCCGTCGCGGTACCAGCCGACCAGGTTCTTGTCCTCCGGCGGCGGCGCGTTGAGCTGCCCGGCCGGGTTCAGCGTCAGCTCGGTGAACGGCGCGTCGACGGCGATCTGCGGGATCCTCAGCCGGGTGGGCTTGGCCCGCTTCAGCGCGGGGGCCGCCGGTGCGGCGGCCGCGGCGGGCTTGGCGGCGGCTGCCGGGCCCACCGCGCCGGGGGACGCGCTCGCGGTGGCCGCCGGGGGAGCGGCCTGGCCGGGCCCGGGGTCGGCCGAGGGCGCCACGTCCACCGAGTTGTAGATCAGCAGCAGGCCGACGGCGGCGGCGCCCATGCCCCCGCGCAGCAACCGGGACGTTCCAGCGGCCGGACCGGCCATCGTTCCACTCCTAGATCAGGTAGATCAGGCCTGTGACGGCCGGGCGGTGTCGGCGGATCACCAGGTCGTGCTGTGACCCGGTGGCCGCCGGCCCGCGGCGGGCGGGGGAGTCCGTGGCAGTGCCGCCCGGCCCGCACCGCACGGCCGGGTACGGCGCCGCACGCGCTCCCGCCGTGGCCGCCGCTCAGGGCGGTGGCCACGGCGGGGAGGCTGTGGAGGTGACGCCGGGTCAGATCGCGGCGCCGCTGGTCCGGCGGCCGCGCCGCAGCGCGAGAGCGCCGGCGCCGAGGCCGCCGAGCAGCAGGACGGCACCGGAGGCGAGGCCGCCGCCGGACAGGGCCAGGCCGCCGCCGCCGGTGTGCACGCCACCGTGCGGGGTCTTCTCCTCGGCCTTGTGCTCCTCACCGGAGGAGCTGGAGGAGGCGCCCTTGTCCTGCTTCTCCTCCCAGGTCTTCTGACCGTCGGGGCTGGCAGCCTTGTCCTGCTTCTCCTGCCAGGTGAGGTTCTTGTCGGCGGAGCCGTCCGCGTAGGCGGCGGGGGCGGCGACGGTCAGGGCGGCGGCGACGGCTGCTCCGGCGAGCAGGGTGCGTGCAGAACGCATGGGGACGATCCTTCCGGCGCGGGACCGCGACTGCCCGACACGTCGTCGGGCTAGGGGACTCACGGGGTGCGCCTGAACCACCGTCATTCACCGGGGCGGCCGGTGCCACCGGAGGGCGGGCGTGGCGGCCGTGGCGGTGCGCCCTTCGAGTGGACTCCCGGGTGGATTCACCCGAGTGCCCCGGCGATCCGGGTGATTCGGTATCCGGGCCCCGTGCGGCCGGGCCACCCGAGCCCGGACCCCGGCCACGACGAAGCGGCGGCCCCGGAGCGGTCACCCCGGAGCCGCCGCAGTACGGCCGGATCGGCGCCGGCTCAGTGCAGCTGCTGCACACCCGTGCTGTCCCGCACGAACACGGAGCGGGTGTCGGTGGCGCGGTAGCGCTCCTTCAGCGTGAACGCGGCGGGCGTGCCGGGGACGGGCGCGTCCGGGGCCTCGTAGGAGAGGACGTACGTCTTCGCGGTGTCCGTCTCGTTCTCCAGCTGGAGCCAGCCGGAGAATCCGGCGGCGGGGAAGGTGCCGGTCGCGGTGACGGTCACAGTGGTGGCCCCCGCGCTGAACGCGAAGGTCGCGGTGCCGAGCTGGAGGCGCTTGTGCCCGCTGTCGTTCCAGCGGCGGAAGAGCGCGATCCACTCCTCCGGCCACGGCCCGCCCTCGTCGTCCGGCGGCATGCCGGCGCCGTCGAGCCGGGAGAGGATGTTGTCGGCGTTCGCGACCACGGAGTCGTAGTCCCAGAGGTCGACCGCGAAGGTCATGTGCTCGTGGTCGGTGGCCCGGAACATGGGCCGGATGTGGAGTTCGAACACGGGGGTACGCATGTCAGCTGTACACCTCCAGCAGGACGTCCTTCAGGGCGACCTCCTCCAGCAGTCCCGGCGGCTCCTCGGGCTGTCCGTCGAGGCCGATGGCCGGCAGGTACTGGAGCGTCAGCACCAGGGACTCGGGGGCGGGTGAGGCGTCGAGGACGGCCGTGATGTCGAAGCGCGCGTTGCACTCGGTCGGGTGGTGGGGGTGCGGCTCGGCATCGCCGGGCCGTCCGGGAGCGCGGTCGCCGCCGTCGTCCATGCGGTGCGCGCTCCACATCGCGACGTAGCCGACGCCGTAGCGGCTCGCGAAGTCCGGGTCGTCGGCACGGAAGCCGACGTCGGCCGGGTGGACGTAGGCGCGCAGCACGTAGCTGCCGGCCACCGGGACCTTCAGGTCCTGGAGCCGCACCATCACCTTGCGGGCCTCGGCGGGCGGGGCGGCGAGGCTGAACTCGGCCCGGGAGTTGCTCCGCAGCGAAGCCGTGAGGTTGGGTGCGGACACCAGGGCCAGCGGCTCGGCCGCCAGCAGTCGGCGGACGACCGGCTTCGGGGTCTCCACGGCGAAGGCCGTTTTGAGCTGGTCCGTGTACTCGTACTCGTAGCCCAGGGCCACGGTGTCGGCGAAGTCGGCGACCTTGTGCTTGGCCTGGGAGAGAAAGCCGCGCAGGTCGTGGTCGGGAGAGGTGAGGGCGGGTGCTCCGTTGCGCCGCTGCCATTCGGCCCACATCAGGTCGATGAAGCTGTGGAAGCTGTAGTAGATCGGGTCCGCCGCGGCTGTGCTCGGGTGCTTCATCAGACCGCCGATGAAGTCGAAGTGCATGAAGTTGTGCGGACCGAACTCGAGGCGCCCGAAGTCATCCCCCGGGTGCGCCTCCGGAAAGCCGCCGAACGAGCCCTGGTCGGTCTCGGTCGTCACGATGTCCAGGGTGTCGGACGGCAGGGCCACCGGCACGGTGATGCGGTCCTCGACGAGCCCGGGCATCGAGAAGGCGGGCGGGAACTTCCCGGTCGGCTGCGGGTGCAGCCAGTCCCAGTACGGCAGCGTGACGTTCGCCGTCCGTGGCGGGTCGGATTCCTGCAGGAGCTTCTCGAATTGGTACAGGTGCGACCGGTGCCAGGGCAGGAACAGGTCGTTGCCGTGCTCGCACGGGCCCACGGTGAAGTCGTTGTGCAGCGCGGCCTGGAAGTCGTATCCGGTCTCGTCGTCCGGGTTCGCCGCGGACCGCGCGCGCAGGATCCCGAGGGCGTGGATGTAGTCGTCGAGCTCGGCGGGGCTCAGGGAGTTGATGTCGCGTCGGCTGTTGGTCATGGGGTCACCTCCGTTGCCGGACAACGTATGCGCACCAATTGACCGCTCTCGGCAGCGGTGCGGTGCGGCGCGTTCTCCGTACAGTCGGGCGGAGTACCGCCCGGCCGTTCGCCGTCCGGGCGGAGTACCGCCCGGCGCGGGCCCGTCCGCCCCGGCGTCTGTCGATGCGCTGTCGCGCGCCCCTGGCCGCACCGGTCTCACGGTGATGGCATGTACTCGACAACTCGCCGGATGGCCCGCACGTGGGGGTGCGCGGCCCGGAACCGGCGGGCCGACGGAAGGAAATCCCCGTGACTGTACGCATGATGGCCGTCGGTGGCGCGGCGGCGGCGCTGCTCGGCTCCTCGCTCGGCGGCGGAGCCGCCTCCACCGGCTGGACCACGCCGCCGCCGGACCGGATCGTCATCGACGTGGCCACCGTCAACGGTTCCGGCTGCCCGGCCGGCACGGCCGCCATCGCCGTCTCCCCGGACAACACGGCCTTCACCGTCACCTACAGCGACTACATCGCCCAGGTGGGCGTGGGCTCCAAGCCCACCGACTTCCGGAAGAACTGTCAGCTCAACCTGAACGTCCACGTCCCGCAGGGCTTCACCTACGCCATCGCCTCCGCCGACTACCGGGGCTACGCGCACCTGGCGAAGGGGGCGGGCGCCGTGCAGCAGGCGAACTACTACTTCCAGGGCTCGTCCCAGACCGCCTCGCTCAGCCGCCGGTTCACCGGGGCGATCGACGACAGCTGGCAGGCGACCGACACCGTCGCCGTGGCGGCCCTGGTCTGGGCGCCCTGCGGTGAGCTCCGCAACTTCAACATCAACACCGAACTCCGGGTCAGCGCCGGCACCTCCGACCCGACCCGGACCACCAGCTTCATGACCATGGACTCCACCGACGGCAGCATCAACACCACCTACCACCTCGCCTGGAGGCAGTGCCCCTGACCGGGGCCGCGCGCGGGCCCGGCGCACCGCCGCCCGCGCGCGGCGGGCCGCCCCCCGACCTGCGCCGGGGGGCGGCCCGCTGCGGGGAAGGGCGCGGTCAGCCCGCGCCGCGCTCCCACCGGTAGAACTCGTGTGCCATGGCATCCTTGGGCCCCCGCCAGGTGGCCGGGTCGTAGGCCTGGACGTAGGCGGTGAGGCGGTCGCTGACGTCCCGGAACTCCGGGTGCCCGACCACTTTGGCGACCGCCGGGCCCGGCGGCCGGTCCGCCTCGATCAGGTGCAGGTAGACGTCGCCGAACTGGAAGAGGCTGCGCCCCGTGACGCCGATCAGGTCCGGCAGTTCGCCCCGGTCGGAGTCGGCGAACACCTCGGCGATGCCGTGGGCGGCGTCCGGCTTCATCCGGGCGACGATCAGTGCGCGGTGCATCCGGCTCAGACCTCCCCCGCCTGCTTCTCGACCTTCTCGCGGATCAGCTGCATCTGGACGCGCGAGTTGCGGTTGATGTGGTTCACCATGCCGTCGTCGTCGACCGGCGCGGTGGGCTTCATCGCGAAGTCCTGGACCCAGCGCATCTTCGTGCCGGCCGGGACCTCCGCGTACTCCCAGCGGATGTCCATGAACTCGAACGGGCCGGGCTCGACCCGGCGGGCCCGCACCGCGAGCGAGGACCGGTCGGTGGTGCGCTCGGAGACCCAGCTCCAGATCTGGCCGTTCTCGTCGGGGTGCATGGTGAGCCGGAAGCGCACGCTGTCGCCCTCGCGCTCCAGCACCTCGACCGAGGCGTACTCGCTGAACAGCTGGGGCCAGTTCTCCAGGTCGTTGGTGATCTCCCAGACCAGGTCGAGCGGAGCGGCGATGACGATCTCGTTGTCCGTGTGTCCGGGCATCTCAGGCACCGGCCTTCGTGGCGAACGAGGAGTTCACCAGGTCGAGGAACTCGGCCGGCGTCTTCGCCGACTCCGCTCCGTTGGTGACCTTCAGGCCGTGCCGGTTCTCCAGCTCGCCGACCACGCCGAGCAGACCGAGGGAGTCCACGCCGAAGTCGTCGAAGCTGGCGCCCGGGCGCTCCAGGTCGAGCGGGTCGATGACCACGCCGGCCCGGGCCTGGATCAGTGCGGCGAGTTCGGGGTGGCTGAGGGTGTTGCTCACGGGGTGTTCCCTTCAGTTCGTTGCGGAAGCGGTCGTTCGGTCAGGGCCGGTCGCCGCGCCGGAGCACCAGGGCGGAGTTGGAGCCCATCAGCCCGCGGCTGAGCACCAGCGCGGTGCGCAGCTCGGCCGGGCGGGCGCGGCCGGTCACCAGGGCGAGGTCGTGGCAGACGTCGGTGACGTTGGGAGTGGGCGGCACGACGCCGTCCTCCATGGCGAGCACCGCGGCGGCGGCGTCCAGCAGTGGCGCGCCGCAGTAGGCCCGCCCGGTGCCGGCCTTGGGGGCGGTCACCGGCACCCGCTCGGCGTACGGGCCGAGGGCGTCGGCCAGGGCCAGTGCCTCGGCGCGGTCGGCGGCCGGGACGCCGAGGGCGTCGGCGAAGACCACGTCGACCTCCTCCGGGGCGATCCGGGCCTGGTCGAGCGCGATCCGGATGGCGTTGGCCAGCCCCTCCCGGGACTCCTCCCAGCGGGAGGCACCGGTGAAGGTGGCGCCGTGCCCGGCCAGGTACGCCCGGACGGTGGCACCGCGCCGGCGGGCCGTCTCCTCGTCCTCCAGCAGCAGCATCGCGCCGCCCTCGGCGGGGGCGAAGCCGTTCGCGGCGGCGGAGAACGGCAGGTAGGCCCGGTCCGGCCGGTCGGCGAGGCTGAGCTCGGGGTAGCCGAGCTGGCAGACCATCGAGTACGGCGCCAGCGGGGCCTCGGCCGCGCCGGCCACCACCGCGTCGGTGCCGCGCGCGATGGCGCGGGCGGCGTGCGCGAGGGCGTCCAGGCCGCCGGCCTCGTCGCTGGCGACCACCCCGCACGGGCCCTTGTAGCCGCCGCGGATCGAGATCTGGCCGGTGCTGGCCGCGTAGAACCAGGCGATGGACTGGTAGGGACCGACGAACTGCGGTCCCTGTCCCCAGAGTTGCTGCAGCTCGCGCTGTCCGAACTCACCGCCGCCGGAGCCGGCCGCGGTCACCACGCCCACCCCGAAGGGCTGGTCGGGATCGGGGACGAACCCGGCGTCCGCCACCGCCAGGTCGGCGGCGGCCATCGCGTAGTGCGTGAAGCGGTCGGTCTGCACCAGGTAGCGGCTGTCGATCACGGACTGCGGGTCGAAGTCCCGTACCTGGCCCGCGATGCGCAGCGGCAGGTCCGCGCAGCCGTCGCGGGATATCCGGTCGAGGACGCTCACGCCCTGCCTGGTGGCCTTCCAGAAGGCGTCGGCCCCCACGCCGTTCGGCGCGACCACGCCGAGGCCGGTGACCACCGCCCGGCGGCCCTGCTGACGTGACGTCATGGATCTCACCCCGTTCTGTTGAGCACGACGGCGGACTGGAATCCGCCGAATCCGCTGCCGACCGACAAGATGTGACGGAGCGGCAGCTCGCGCGCGGTGCGCGGCACGTAGTCGAGGTCGCACTCCGGGTCCGGAGTCTCGTAGTTGGCGGTCGGCGGCACCACGCCGTGGGCCAGTGCGAGGGTGCAGGCGACCACCTCGATCGCGCCGATCGCGCCGAGCGAGTGCCCGACCATCGACTTGATCGAGCTCATCGGTGTCTCGTATGCGTGCGGGCCGAGCGAGCGCTTGACGGCCGCCGTCTCGTGCCGGTCGTTCTGCTTGGTGCCCGAACCGTGCGCGTTGACGTAGTCGACGTCGGCGCGGTCCACCCGGGCGTGACCGAGTGCCTCGTCGATCGCCCGGGACATCTCCAGCCCCTCCTGGGTGAGGCCGGTCATGTGGTAGGCGTTGCCGAAGGTGGCGAAGCCGCCGATCTCACCGTAGATCCGGGCGCCGCGCCGCCGGGCGTGCTCCAGCTCCTCCAGCACCAGGACGGCGCCGCCCTCGCCGAGCACGAAGCCGTCCCGGTGGGCGTCGAAGGGGCGGGAGGCGTGCTCCGGGTCGTCGTTGCGCTCGCTGGTGGCCTTGATGGCGTCGAAGCACGCGACGGTGATCGGTGAGATCGGCGAGTCGGAGGCGCCGGCGATGCAGATGTCGGCACGCCCCTCCTCGACCGCCTGGAAGGCGTAGCCGATCGCGTCCAGCCCGGAGGTGCAGCCGGTGGAGACGGTCTGCACCGGGCCGTGCGCACCGGTGCGCTCGGCGACCGCGGAGGCCAGCGTGCTGGGGGCGAAGGCGCGGTGCAACTGCGGCTCGGCCCGCCGGTGGTCCACGTCCCAGCGCGCGCCGCCGGCGCTGACCAGGGCGTAGTCGTGCTCCAGCCGGGTGGTGCCGCCGACGGCGGTGCCGAGCGAGACGCCGATCCGCCACGGGTCCTCCGCGGCCAGGTCCAGGCCCGCGTCGGCGATCGCCTCGTCCGTCGCCACCATCGCGAACTGTACGTACCGGTCGGCCCGTTGGACCTCGTCCGGGCTCAAGCCGTGCGCCGCCGGGTCGAAGTCGCACTCGGCGGCGATCCGGGACCGGAACCCGGTGGGGTCGAAGAGGGTGATGCCCCTGGTCGCCGTCCGGCCGGAGGTGAGCAGGTGCCAGAAGGCCGGTACGCCCACGCCGCCGGGCGCGACGACGCCGATCCCGGTGACGGCGACCCGCCGTGTCACGAAGCCACCTTGGCGTGTTCCGGCGGGCCGGAGGTCACGGCTCCACCGGTCTCCTCGGTGTCGACGTGGCCGAGCTCCGGACGGGGCGCGAGCGGGCCGAGGTGGAAGACCATCCGGGCCTCGGTGTCGCCGACGTTGCGGAAGCGGTGGCGCATGTCGATCGGGATCATCAGGCCCTGGTTGGGCTTCAGCGGGCGGGTCACCCCGTCCAGGTCCACCTCCAGGTCACCGGAGACCACGAAGACGAACTCCTCGGAGTACGGGTGGTAGTGCTCGCCGATCAGCTCGCCGGGCTGCACGATGGCCAGACCCATGAACCCGCTGGTGGCGCCGCAGGTGGTCGGGGTGAGCATGGCGCGCAGGTCACCGCCGCGGCGGCGGTTCTCCGGTGCCTCGTCGACGTGCACGATCCGTGGGTACTGCGTGGACATGGTTTCTTCCTTCGGGTGTCGGGGCCGGCGCGGGGCCGAGGGTCGGTCAGGTGAGCTGCGAGCTGCGGTCGGTGACCGGGCTCATGGCGCGGGCGGCGAGGAAGGCGCTCAGGCCGGCGACCGACCGCAGGTCGCCCCCGGGGCCGAGGTCGAGCAGCCGGCCGAGGACGGCCGCCTCGCGCTCGCCGGCCACACCGAGGGCGGCGGCCGGCTCGGCCTCGGCCGGGACCCGCAGGTCCACCAGGCGGACCACGACGTCCTCCCGGTGGAAGACGGTGCTCGCCGCGACCGGTCCGGTCGGGTCGGCGGTGGCCAGGTTGTCGTGCTCGGCGAGCAGGGCGGCCACCGCGGCGCCGTCCCCCGGCTTGACGGGGTAGAGCACGGCGTGCCGGTGCAGCCGGCCGGAGGCCGGGGAGCTGGCGATCGCCTGGTGCTCGGCGGGCAGCGCCGCGCGGGCGAAGAAGGCGCGGGCCGCCTGCGGGTCGCCCAGCTGGCGGGCCTCCTCCAGGTAGGGGTTGATCGCCTCCTCGACCGCCCGGACCTCGGGCTGCATCGCCACGTGGCGCAGCGCGTCGCCCAGGCTGCCGATCACCTCGACGGCCCGGACCACCCGGTTGCCGTGCATGAACAGCGAGGTGCGGCGCAGCCGGGTGGTCTCGTCCACCTCGGCCTTGGGGGAGGTGTAGCCGGAGAGGATCCGGGCCACCTCGTGCTCGCTGCCGGGCTTGACGGTGAAGGTCAGGGCGTGCCGGACCACCCCGTCCGGGCCGGGGGCGGCCTGCGGCGGGCCGACGTGCCCGGCCGGCGCGGTGCGCGGCAGGCCGGGCGGCACGGCCACCGGCTTGCGGGTGCCGGTGGCGCCGGCCGCGGAGGTCTCCCGGAGGATGGAGTAGCGCAGCGAGCGGAAGGTGTCGCTGACGCAGCCGTGCATCGGCTTGACCATCTCGCGGTGGGCGGGGCTGTCCACCCACTTCAGGAAGGTCTCCTGGTCCTTCCATTCGCTGGTGATGAGCCACTGCCTCGGGTCGTTGATCGACTGGCAGAGCTGGTCGCTGACGTGGCCGGGGACCGAGGCCACCTGGTGGCGCAGCTTCTCGTACACGTCGAGGAAGCGCTGCTGGGCGCCGTCCTTGATCTCCAGCATCAGCATCACGCGGAGCCGGGTGTGGGGCTCGGCGTGCTGCTCGGCCTGCGGTTCGGACAGAGTCGTCATGATCCACTTTCTTGCTTCGGGGCTGCCCGCGCCGGGCGCGCCGGGCGGCTTCCGTCCGGACGGGCCCGGCGGGGGGAGGGCGGTGCGGTGGCGGTCGGCCCGGGCGGGTGGGGGCCAGGCCTGAGGTCGATCGTGCGCGGACGCCACGAGTGGCGCGAGATATGCGGGCCATCCGGGCGAAGGGGCGGCAGAAGGCACTCGCCACGGGGGATGCAAGAGCGGGGCCGACGCGCGCGAAGGCCCCGCCGAGGGCGGCGCCGAGCCCCGTAGCCGGGCCGCGAACCCCCGTACAGGCTGGAGCAATTGATGAATCCGAAGGTTGACGACCGGGTGCCGGTCCTGATCGTCGGCGGCTCGCTGGTCGGGCTGTCGGCCTCACTCTTCCTGGGCCGACTGGGTGTCAGACACCTGCTCGTCGAGAAGCACGCCGACACCTCGCGTCACCCGCGTGGCCGAGGCAACAACGTCCGCACGATGGAGCTCTACCGGGGGGCCGGGATCGAGTCGGCGATCCGTGAGGCCGCCTCGGTGCTCGCCGCGAACCACGGCATCCTGCAAGCCCCCTCGCTGACCGGGGAGGAACAGGAGTGGCTGTTCCGGGAGATCGACCCGGGCGGCCGGCTGGCCAGGTTCAGCCCCAGCTCCTGGTGCCTGTGCAGCCAGAACGATCTGGAGCCGGTCCTGCTGCGGGCCGCCCGCGAGCTCGCCGGTGACCTGCGGTTCAGCACCGAGCTGGTCTCCTTCGAGCAGGACGGCGAGGGGGTGACGGCGCTGCTGCGCAGCCGGGAGACCGGGGAGGAGCGGACGGTCCGGGCGCAGTACCTGATCGCGGCGGACGGCCCGCGCAGCCCCGCCCGGGAGGCGCTGGGCATCGGCCAGACCGGCAAGGGCGAGCTGTTCCACAACGTCAGCATCACCTTCCGGGCCAAGCGGCTGGCCGAGGTGGTGGGCGACCGGCACTTCATCGCCTGCTACCTGACCGCCCCGGAGGCCGACGGCGCGCTGCTGCCGGTGGACAACCACGAGGAGTGGGTCTTCCACGCGCCGTGGCACCCCGAGCACGGCGAGCCGCTGGAGGCGTTCACCGACGAGCGGTGCGTCCGGCACATCCGGGCCGCCGTGGGGGTGCCGGACCTGGAGGTGGAGGTCACCGGGAAGGCCCCCTGGCACGCGGCCGAGCGGGTGGCGCGGCAGTACTCCGCCGGGCGGGTCTTCCTGGCCGGGGACTCCGCGCACGAGATGTCGCCGACCGGCGCGTTCGGCTCGAACACCGGCATCCAGGACGCTCACAACCTGGCCTGGAAGCTGGCCGCCGTGCTCTGCGGCTGGGCCGGGCCGGAGCTGCTGGAGACGTACGGGCAGGAGCGCCGCCCGGTCGCGGAGGTCACCGGCGCGCGGGCCTCCGCCCGCTCGGCCGAGCACAGTCACCCGGGATACGCGGTGGTGCCCGGGGTCGGGCGGCAGGCCGGGGTGCTGGCGGTGGCGCTCGGCTACCGCTACCCGGTGGGCGCGGTGGCCGGGGCGGACCCGGCCGGACCGGTGGTCCCGGAGGCGTTCGAGTCGGGTGGCGAGCCCGGCAGCCGGGCGCCCCACCAGTGGCTGCTGCGGGCGGGCGTCAAGCTCTCCACCCTCGACCTGTACGAGCAGGCGATGGTGTTGCTGACCGGGCCCGAGGGCACGGCCTGGCAGCGGGGCGCCCGTCGGGCGGCCGACCGGCTGGCCGTGCCGCTGGACACCTACCGGATCGGCACCGGCGCGGAGGACGACCTGGCGCCCGAGCCCGGCGCGGACTTCGCCGAGCTGCACGGTGTCCGGCCGGGCGGCGCGGTGCTGGTGCGCCCGGACGGCTTCGTCGCCTGGCGTTCGCCGGACGCGGCCGAGGACCCGGAGGCGGCGGTGGAGGCGGCGCTGCGCACGGTGCTGAAGCTGTAGACGCGGTCCCACCTCGCCCCGAGCGGTAGGGCCGCGCCGGTCCCGGTGGCCGGAGGTTCGGGCGGTTCGAGCCCCGGCCCGGGAGGGGCACTCGAAGCCCCGGCCGGGGCGCCTGAACCCTGGCCCGGCCGGAGCGTTTGAGCCCCGGCCGGGCCGCCCGAACCCTGGGCCCCGGCGTCTGACCCTCGCCCCCGGCGTCTGATCCTCGCCCCCGGCGTCTGAGCCCCGCCCCTGGCGCCTGAACCCCGGCCTCCTCCGAATCCGCCCCGAGCCGAAGGGCCGCGCCGGTGCCGAAAGGGAGAAACGAGGACGCCGCGAGGAACGAGTGGCGTTGGAGCGCCGACCGTCGGCACCGGACGAGAGCGGCCCGGAGGCGAGGGGGCGACAACACAGCCGTCAGTGGCCGCCCGCGTCGACCACCTCGATGTCCTCGATGTTCTGCTCGATCACCTCGGCCGGCAGCGCGACCCGGATCGCCCAGAAGTACACGGCGAGGGCGAACACGGCGACCAGGCCCATGTCCCACCACATCGGGATGTTGCCCCGGCCCTCGCCGAAGCCGCCCTGCCAGGAGATCAGGCCGAGGCCCACCAGGTAGACCGGCAGCCACTGGGCGGCGCGCCAGTCCAGGCGCGGCGCGTTCGGCAGCCCCTTGCGGATCGCGTACGCGGCGTAGCTGCCGAGCAGGCCGTAGCCGAGGACGATCGCGAGGCCCAGTCGGGACAGGGTGTGCCAGCCGGCCCAGTAGATGATCAGGCTGGCGATCACGAAGGCCAGCGGGGAGATCAGACCGCCGAGCGGCAGCCGGTAGGAGCGCTCGCGGGCGGGCAGGCGCCGGCGCAGTGCGCCGAAGGCCAGCGGGGCGCCGGCGTACATCAGCACGCTGGCGGAGGTGATGAAGCCGACCAGCTCCTGCCAGCTCGGGAAGGGCAGGAAGCAGACGACGCCGGTGACGAAGGAGAGGATCAGGCCGAACCACGGCACGCCGCGGCTGTCCAACTGCTCGAACTTCTGCGGCGCGTAGCCGTTCTTGCTCAGGCCGTAGGAGATGCGGGAGGTGGAGGTGGTGTAGATCAGGCCGGTGCCGCCGGGGGAGACGATGGCGTCGAAGTACAGCACCCAGGCCAGCCAGCCGAGGCCGACCAGGGTGGCGAGGCCGGCGAACGGGCCCTCGATGCCGGGGAAGTCCAGCTTGTCCCAGCCGTTGGCGAAGGAGCTGATCGGCAGCGCGCCGATGAAGACGACCTGGAGCAGGACGTAGATCAGGGTGCCGATGGCGACCGAGCCGAGGACGGCGCGGGGGATGTCGCGCTTGGGGTTACGGCTCTCGCCGGAGATCTGGATGGCCTGCTCGAAGCCGAGCAGCGCGAAGATGATGCCGCTGGAGCTGATCGCGGCGAGCACGCCCTTGATGCCGAACGGGGCGAAGCCGTGCGAGGTGAAGTTCGAGCCGTGGAAGTTGGTCAGCGCGAGCACGAAGATCGTGAGCAGCGGGACGAAGATCTTCAGCCAGGTGGCGATCGAGTTGGTGTGGGCCAGCACCCGCACACCGAGGAAGTTGACCGCGACGAAGACGCCCATCAGGATCACGGCGACGATGAAGCCGCTGGTGGTGAGGGTGCCGTTGTCGTTCAGGAAGCTCTTGGCGAACTCCCAGTGGCCCGCGTAGCCGATCATGGCTTCGACTTCGATCGGCGCCACGGTCGCGGCCTGCAGCCAGGAGAACCAGCCGAAGGACATGCCCGCCAGACCGCCGAAGGCGTAGTGCGGGTAGCGGGCGGTGCCGCCGGCGACCGGGAAGAGCCCGCCGAGTTCGGCGTGCACCAGGGCGAGCAGCACGATCGCGACGGCGCCGATGCCCCAGGAGATGAGCGCGGCCGGGCCGGCGACCATGACCGCGTTCTTGGCGCCGAACAGCCAGCCGGAGCCGATGATCGAACCCACCGAGGCCCACAGCAGGCCGATCAGGCCGACCTCGCGCCGGAGCGACCGGTGGGTGGGTGTCCCGGAGTCGGGAGAGGTGCCGGTGCCCGGCGGGGACAGCTGGTTGAGGGATGCCATGCCAAATCTCTCTGTGGTGTGGGGGCCCCGGCGGACGGAGCGCGGAGAGTTGCCACACAGTAGGCGTATTCATAGACCTATGCACAGATTTCATTACTGAATGTTTACCTACTTCGCCGGATATTCTCGCTGGTAGGGGGTCCTCTGTTCATATGCGTGTTACGTGACTCGCCAGTAGTTTCAGCATCTGAGCGGGAATTGAGCTTCCATGCAAGATCCGGCAATGTTGATGGCAAATAGGGTTATAGAAATGGTGGCGACCGTATAGGGATACCGGGCGGAATCGGTGAGGTGGCCCCCTGGACGGGCCGTTCGTCCGCTACGTTTGCGCCACCACCGCGGCACAGCGTCGTGTCCGCGCGCTCTGAACCTCCCTCACCAAGGTGCGCGCACTTGAAACTCACCCCCCACGAGCAGGAGCGCCTGCTCATCCACGTGGCCGCCGACGTGGCCCGCTCCCGCCGGGCCCGGGGTCTGCGGCTCAACCACCCCGAGACGGTCGCCCTGATCACCTCCCACGTCCTGGAGGGCGCCCGGGACGGCCGGACCGTCGCCGAGCTGATGGACTCCGGTCGCAAGGTGCTCACCCGGGACGACGTCATGGACGGCATCGCCGAGATGATCCCGGACGTCCAGGTCGAGGCGACCTTCCCCGACGGGACCAAGCTGGTCACCGTGCACGGGCCGATCCAGTGAACGGCGAGCGGACGATCCCGGGGCAGATCCTCTACGGCGAGGGCGAGATCGGCCTCAACGCCGGTCTGGCCGTCACCCGGATGACCGTCGTCAACGCCGCCGACCGGCCCGTCCAGGTCGGGTCGCACTACCACTTCGGCGAGGCCAACCCCGGGCTGGAGTTCGACCGGCCGGCCGCCCGCGGCCTGCGGCTGAACATCCCCGCCGGCACCGCGGTCCGCTTCGAGCCGGGCATCCCGGTGGAGGTCGAACTCGTCCCGATCGCCGGCCGGCGCGAGGTGCTCGGCCTGCGCGGCGAGACCGGAGGGCCGCTCGATGCCTGACCGCCCCGCCCTGTGGCTGAGCCGCGAACGCTACGCGGACCTCTACGGGCCCACCACCGGCGACCGCATCCGGCTCGGCGACACCAACCTGTTGATCGAGGTCGAGGAGGACCGCAGCCGAGGCGGTGACGAGGCCGTCTTCGGTGGCGGCAAGGTCATCCGCGAGTCGATGGGCCAGGCCCGCACCAGCCGTGCCGAGGGCGCCCCGGACACCGTCATCACCGGCGCCGTGGTGCTCGACCACTGGGGCGTCGTCAAGGCCGACATCGGCATCCGGGACGGCCGGATCGCCGCGCTCGGCAAGGCCGGCAACCCCGAGACCATGGACGGCGTCCACCCCGGCCTGGTGATCGGCCCGGAGACCGAGGTGATCTCCGGCAACGGCCGGATCGTCACCGCCGGGGCCGTCGACGCGCACGTCCACTTCATCTGCCCGCAGCTGGTGGACGAGGCGCTGGCCTCCGGGGTCACCACCCTGGTCGGGGGCGGCACCGGGCCGGCCGAGGGCAGTAAGGCGACCACGATCACCCCCGGCGCCTGGCACCTCGGGCGGGTCTTCGCGGCGCTGGACGGCCTACCGGTCAACATCGGCCTGCTCGGCAAGGGCAACACCGTCAACCAGGCCTCGATGCACGACCAGCTGCGGGCCGGCGCACTCGGCTTCAAGATCCACGAGGACTGGGGCGCCACGCCGGCCGCGATCGACGCCTGCCTCCGGGTCTGTGATGAGACCGGCGCCCAACTCGCCATTCACACCGACACCTTGAACGAGGCCGGGTTCGTCGGTGACACCCTCGCGGCGATCGCCGGCCGGGGTGTCCACGCCTACCACACCGAGGGCGCGGGCGGCGGTCACGCACCGGACATCATCACCGTGGTCGGCTCCTCGAACGTGCTGCCCAGCTCCACCAATCCGACCAGGCCGCACACCGTCAACACCGTCGCCGAGCACCTCGACATGCTGATGGTCTGCCACCACCTCAGCCCGCACGTGCCGGAGGACCTCGCCTTCGCCGAGTCCCGGATCCGGCCGTCCACCATCGCCGCCGAGGACATCCTGCACGACCTCGGCGCCATCTCCATCATCAGCTCCGACTCCCAGGCGATGGGCCGGATCGGGGAGGTGGTCCTGCGCACCTGGCAGACCGCCCACGTGATGAAGGCGCGGCGCGGAGCGCTCGCCGGCGACGGCCGGGCCGACAACCACCGGGCCCGGCGCTACGTGGCCAAGTACACCATCAACCCGGCCGTCGCCCAGGGCCTGGACGGCGAGATCGGGTCGGTCGAGCCGGGCAAGCTCGCCGACCTGGTGCTCTGGTCGCCCGCCTTCTTCGGCGCCAAGCCCGACCTGGTGGTCAAGGGCGGCCAGATCGCCTGGGCGCAGATGGGTGACGCCAACGCGTCCATCCCGACACCCCAACCGATGCTGCCCCGGCCGATGTTCGGCGCCATCGGGCGTTCGGCGGCGGCCAACTCGCTCAACTTCACCGCGGCGGCGGCGATCGAGGACGGCCTGCCCGAGCGGCTGGCCGAACAGCTCGGCGTGGCCAAGGGGTTCACCGCGATCCGGAACACCCGCGGTGTCACCAAGGAGCAGATGGTCAACAACAGTGCCCGCCCGGACGTCCGGGTCGAGCCCGACACCTTCACCGTCACCATCGACGGTGAACTCGTCACCCCCGAACCGGCTGTCGAACTGCCGCTCGCCCAGCGGTACTTCCTCTTCTGATGGGCCTCGCAGCACTGCTGCTGCTCGCCGACGGGCGGTTCCCCGCCGGCGGGCACGCCCACTCCGGCGGCGCCGAGGCGGCCGTCCGGGCCGGGCGGGTGCGGGACGCCGCGAGTATGACGGCCTTCCTCACCGGGCGGCTGCACACCACCGGCCTGGTGGCCGCCGCCCTGGCCGCGGCCGCCGCGGACGGACAGGACGCCGCCCGGCTCGACGCGGCCGCCGACGCCCGCACCCCCTCACCCGCCCTGCGGGCCACCAGCCGCCGGCTCGGCCGTCAGCTGCTCCGGGCCGCCCGCGCGGCCTGGCCCCACCCCGGGCTGGACCGGCTGGCGGCCGCGTTCCCGCGCGGCGCACACCAGAGCGTCGTCCTGGGCACCGCCGCCCTGGCCGCCGGGCTCACCCCCGCCCAGGCCGCGACCGCCGCCGCCCACGAGAGCGTCAACGGCCCGGCCACCGCCTGCGTCCGGCTCCTGGGCCTCGACCCGTACGAGGTCGCGGCCGCACTGGCCCGGCTCGCCCCCGAACTCGACACCGTGGCCGAGGCCGCCGTCACCGCCGCCCTGTGCGGGGACCCGGACGCGCTGCCCGCCGCCTCCGCGCCGCTGCTCGACGTCTACGCCGAGCAGCACCACTCCTGGAAGGTCCGCCTCTTTGCATCGTGACCACGCCGACCCCGTCGACGCCCCCGCCCGCCACACCTACACCGACACCACCACCGGCGGCACCCGCCGCCGCGCCCTGCGGATCGGCCTCGGCGGCCCGGTCGGCTCCGGCAAGACCGCCACCGTCGCCGCGCTCTGCCGCCTGCTGCGCGCGGAGCTGTCGCTGGCCGTCGTCACCAACGACATCTACACCACCGAGGACGCGGAGTTCCTGCTCCGCAACGCCGTCCTGCCGCCCGAGCGGATCACCGCCGTCGAGACCGGCTGCTGCCCGCACACCGCCATCCGCGACGACATCTCCGCGAACCTGGAGGCCGTCGAAGAACTGGAGGAGGCGGTCGGGCCGCTCGACCTCGTCCTGGTCGAGTCCGGCGGCGACAACCTCACCGCCACCTTCAGTCGAGGGCTGGTCGACCACCAGATCTTCGTCATCGACGTCTCCGGCGGCGACAAGATCCCGCGCAAGGGCGGCCCCGGGATCTCCACCTCGGACCTGCTGGTGATCAACAAGACCGACCTCGCCCCGCTGGTCGGTGCCGACCTCGACGTGATGGCCCGCGACGCCGCCGCCCAACGCGGCCCGCTGCCCACCGTGTTCTCCGCGCTCACCTCGCCCGACGGCGTGGCGCCCGTCGCCGACTGGGTGCGGGAGCGGCTGGCCGACTGGCGCACCCGGCCGTGACGGCCGGCACGGGAACGGCCCCGGTCGGGGCGGTCCTGGTCGGGGCGGCCCCGGCGGGGCAGGCCCGGCCCGACGCGACCCGCACCGACGGCCCCGCACCGGCCCCGCCCCGGGCCGCCCTGGTGGCGCGGGCCAGGATCCGGGCCGAGCCCGACGGACGGGGCACCACCGCCCTGCCCGTCCTGTCCGGTGCCGGACCGCTCGCCCCGCGCCGCACCCGGGACGTGGACGGCGGAGCCCAGGTGGTGATCGTCGGCTCGATGGCCGCGCCGCTCGGTGGCGACCGGCTGGCACTCGCGGTCGAGGTGGCCGACGGCGCGGCCCTCACCGTGACCAGCGCGGCCGCGACCATCAGCCTGCCCGGCCCGGGTCCGGCCCGGTACGACGTCGAACTGACCGTGGGGGAGGGCGCCCGGCTCGACTGGCGCCCCGAACCCGTGGTCGCCGCCGCCGGCAGCCACCTCGTCCTGCACACCCGGATCACCCTCGCCGCCGGAGCCCTGCTGCGCTACCGCGAGGAGCAGATCCTCGGCCGCCACCACGACTGGGCCCGCGCCGCCGGCCCCGGCCGGCTCACCTCCCGTCTCACGGTCCGCCGGGCCGGCCGCCTCCTGCTCGACCAGCAGACCGACCTGGGCCCCGGCGCCCCGGGCTGGGACGGCCCCGCCGTCCTCGGCGGACACCGCGCCACCGGCCAGCTGCTCACCGTCGGCCACCCGCCGCCCGCGCCGCCCGAGAGCGGCGACGCCGCGCTGTTCGCCCTGCCCGGTCCCGACGCCCATGTGCTCACGGCCGTCACCCCCGACGCGCTCGCGCTACGGCGGGCGCTCGGCAAGTACTGAGCGGGGGCCGCTCCTCACCCGCTCCCGCGACCGCCGCGGGCGTGTCCCGGCGGGCCGACCCGGCCGACCCTGCCGGTGCGCGACTGCGCGACTGCGCGACGTCGCGCGCTGATCCGGCCGAGGCGCCGGCGCACGGCCTAGCCTGGGGCGATGACCGACCGTCGGCCCGTCCGCTACCGCCCGCTGTCCCCGTTGCGCGAGCACCTGCGGGAGTCGTTCTGGTTCGCCCCGCTGGTGACCTGTGTCGCCGCGGTGCTGCTCTCCGGGGTGACGGCCTGGCTGGACAAGGCCGTGGTCACCGCCACCGTCGCCGAGACCGGCTCCGCGGACGAACTGATGCGGTTCACCGGCGCGGCCAAGAGCGTGGTCTCGACGGTGAGTTCGGCGATGCTCACGTTCATCGGCGTGGTCTTCTCGATCTCGCTGGTCGCCCTGCAGATGGCCGCCAGCCAGTTCTCGCCGCGGGTGCTGCGGCTGTACGTGCGCAGCCGGCTCACCAAGGCCACCTTCTCGGTCTGTCTGGCCACCTTCCTGTTCGCGCTGCTGGTCCAGCTCAGCTACGACGACGCCACCGACCCGGCCGAGGTCACCTCGGTGCCGGTCTTCTCCGGCCTCGGCTCCCTGCTGCTGGTCCTGCTCAGCCTGGCCCTGTTCGTGCTCTACGTGCAGTCCACCATGCGGCTGCTGCGAGTGCCGCACGTGATCGACCGGGTCGCGAACGAGTCGGTGGCCGTGATCCTCCAGTACCGGCTGATGCCGCCCGGGGCCCAGCCGCCGGGTGTCCCCGAACAGGCCCTCACCCTGCTCCACGAGGGGCGCTCGGGAGTGCTGCGCGACGTCAACATCGGCCGCCTGGTGCGAATCGCCCGCAAGCACGACGTGGTGCTCCATCTCGTGCCCAGGATCGGCGACTTCATCACGCCCGGCACCCCGATCGTGCGGGTGACCGGGGCCGTCGACCGCCCGCCGCGCCCGCGCCGGATCGCCCTGGCGCTCAACGTCGGCGTCGACCGGACCATGCACCAGGACCTCAGCTTCGGCTTCCGTCAGCTGGTCGACATCGCGATCCGCGCGCTGTCGCCCGCCGTCAACGACCCGACCACCGCTGTGCAGGCGATCGACCGGATCCACCAGCTGCTCGGGATGCTGGTCCACGAGGCCTTCGGGGACCTCTGCTTCCGCGACCGGTCCGGCGCGGTCCGGCTGGTGGAACCGGTGCCGGACTGGCAGTCCGTGGTCGACCTCGCGTTCACCGAGATCCGGCTCTGCGGCGCCGGTCATCCGCAGGTGACCCGCCGGCTGGTCGCCGCCCTGGACGACCTGCTGCGGGTCAGCCCCGCGGCACGTCGTCCCCAACTCATCGAGCAGCGGCTCCTGTTGGACCGCGCGGTGGCCGAACAGCTGCCCGACCCGGACGTGTGTGCGTTCGCCCTGGTGCCGGACCGGCAGGGCATCGGCTGAGCGGCCCCCGGAGGCACCCGGGGGCCGGCCGGGCCCGTTATCCGGCCGCCACCAGGTCGGACGGGTCGGTGTTGGCGCCGCAGAGCAGGACGGCGATCCGCTCGCCGTCCGTACCGCCGGCGCCCGCCGGGCCCGCCACCGCGGCGAGGGCGGTGGCGGCCGCGTGCTCGATGGCGATCCGGCGCTCGTCCCAGAGTGCCTGCCGGGCCTCGACGATGGCGCTGTCCGGCACCAACACCGTCCGGACGCCGTCCTGTTGGGCGGCGTGCACGGCAAGTGCGGTGGCCCGGCGGGCACCCAGCGAATCCGCGGCGACCGAATCCACCGCGACGTCCACCGGGTGGCCGGCCGCCAGCGCCGCGCCCAGCGCCCGGCTGCCCGTCGGTTCCACCGCCACCACCCGGACGCCGTGCTCGCGCGCCGCGGCGGCCACTCCGGCGAACAGCCCGCCGCCGCCGACCGACACCACCACGGTGTCCAGGCCGGGCACCCGGGCCAGGATCTCGTCCAGCACCGTACCGGCCCCGGCCGCGATCAGCGGGTGGTCGTAGGCGTGCGAGGCGAGCGCGCCGCTGCCCGCCGCGAACTCCTCGCAGGCGGCCAACGCCTCCGCGTACTCGCGGCCCGCCAGCCGTACCTCGGCCCCGTAGGAGCGCAGCCGGGCCACCTTGACCGCGGGCGCGGTCTCCGGCAGGAACACGGTGGCCCGCACACGGAGTTCGCGGGCGGCCCAGGCGCAGGCCAGGCCCGCGTTCCCACCGGAGGCGATGGTCACCCCGGCGGTCGGCAGGGTGCCCGCCTCGGTGTGCGCGAGCAGGAAGTTCTGCGCCCCGCGCGCCTTGAAGCTGCCGGTGTGCTGGAGGTACTCCAGGGCCAGCCAGACCCGCCCCTCGTCGTCCCCGGGCGCCACCGTCACGGGGCGCACCCGTCCCGCGATCCGCCGCCCGGCCGCCTCGACCTCGCCGTACGTCAGGTGCTCCACGCTGCTGTTCCTCTCCGCCCGGGGTGGAAGCCGATGTCCACCGCGCCACCGCCGACGGTACGTCGCGGCGGTCCGCAAGCAGAAGATCACGACCGCTCGGCGGCCGCCGAGGAGGGGTCGGTTCCCGGCGGCCACCCGGACCGACCGCGGGGCCCGCCCCGTAGGCTGGGCGTCATGCGTTCCGTGATCCTGCCGCCGCCCGTCCGCTAGCGGGCGGCGCACTCCACGATTCCCAGCCCGGCGGCGCCGCTGCCACCGGGCCGGTGGATGCCGCCCGCGCCGACCGCGGACCTCATCCGGCCCACCATCGTGGAGAACCAACGCATGACCATGAATGCCGCCGTGCCGCTCCGGCGCGGCCTGCTGTCCATCTCGGCCGCCGCCGTCGCCTGGGGCGTCGGCGGGGCCGTCGCCGCACTGCTGCTGCGGACCTCCGGGCTCGGCCCGGTGGCCGTCTGCTTCTGGCGGTTCGCCGTCGCGGCCGGCTGCCTGGCCCTCGTCCCCACCGGTCGGCGACGCGCCGGCGACCGCCCCGGTGCCCGCGGCGCGGCCGTGCTCACCGGCCTCGGGCTGGCGGTCAGCCAGTGCGCCTACTTCGGCTCGGTGCAGTACGCCGGCCTCGGCCTGGGGACCCTGATCACCATCGGCGCGGGGCCGGTCCTGACCAGCCTCGGGGCCCATCTGCTGCTCGGCGAGCGGCTCACCGTACGGGCGTCGGCCGCCATCGCGCTCGCCCTGGGCGGTCTCGCGCTGCTGTTCGCCGCCCCGGCGGCGGGCCCCCGTCCGCTGCTCGGTGTCGGGCTCGCCGCGCTGGCGGGCGCCGGGCAGAGCGGCCTCACCCTCTGGGCGCGTGGCGGCGGTTCGGCCCGGGCGAGCGGCGGTGCCTTCACCACGGGCCTGCTCTGCCTGTTGCCCCTGGCCGCGGTCGAGGGGGTGCTGCCGACCGCGGGCGGCCCGGTGCTGACGGCGGGCGCGCTGCTCTTCCTGGGGACGGTCCCGACCCTGCTCGCCTACCGCTGGTACTTCACCGGTCTGACGGCCGTGCCCGGTGCCACGGCCGCCGTGCTGGTGCTGCTCGAACCGGCGACCGCCGTGCTGATCGCCGTGGTCTGCTTCGGTGAGCCGGTGACCCCGGCGTTGGCGACCGGCTCGGCCCTGCTGCTGGCCGCCATCGCGGTGCTCACCCGCGAGGCCGGCCGGTCGGCAGGGCCCGCGTAGGGCGCACCCGCCCGTGCCCTCCGGCGTCACGCCGGCGGGGGAGGGCACGGGCGGCCGGTCCTACGGCACCGGCCGCAGGGTCGGCGGGCGCGGCGTCAGGGCGCGCAGGACGAGGTCGACCTGGACGCGCACGGCGCCCGAGCGCAGCAGCGCGGTGGAGATCGTGCGCAGCTCCTCGGGGCCGGTGCAGGCGAGGCGCAGTTCGAGGTCGGCGCCGCCGGCCAGCGCGAACCCGCTCTGGACGGCCGGGAACTCGGCGGCCAGCCGGTCGAAGTCCAGCGGTACCGGGCCGAAGCCGACCCGGACCAGGGCGTGCAACGGCCGCCCGCCCCCGGCCCGCGCGGCCCCGTCGGTCCGGGCGGCCGGTTCGGGCCGCCGGACCGGTTCGGGGGGCCGGGCGCCGGGGACGAGCCGGAGCGCCGTCACCGGTGCTGGAGCTGAGTCCGGCTGGCGGGCGTGGCGGGCTCGGCGGGCGCGGGGCCCCGGGTGGGCCTGGCGGGCGGCGCCACCAGCTTCGGGTCCAGCACGAGGGCGTCCACGCCGAGCGGCGCGGTGAGCGCGCGCAGGGCCGGTTCGGCGAGTTCGGTGAAGGCCTGGTCCGGTCCGAGGAGCGCGGTCAGCGCCTCGGTGGTGGCGAAGCCCACCGCGCAGCGGCGGCCGTCGCGCTGGCGGAAGAGTCGGAGGGCGGTGGTGGATCCGGTGACGGTGACCGGGACGTGCCAGACGACGCGGGCCATGCGGGTGCTCCCGAAGAGTGGTGGGGCCTGCCGGAATTGCTTACTCCGACGCTAGGGCGGTTTCGGCCTGTCGGGCGCCGTCCTGACGCCGCGTTGACCGAATGCGGTGCTGTGTTGACGGAGTCCTGACGGTCCCCGGGCTTCCGTTCCGCCAGCCCTTCCCTTTCCTTCCCTATCCAGATCATCGTCATGGTAGTTTGCGTGATGATAGGGAAGTCCGAAAGGAGTGACGCCTGGTGGCGCAGTACTACTCGGTGGAGCAGGTGGCCGAATTGCTGGGGCTGCATGTGCGCACCGTGCGCGGCTACGTCCGGGACGGCCGCCTGCGGGCGACCAGGATCGGCAAGCAGTACCGGATCGCGGCCCAGGACCTCGCGGCGTTCACCGGAGCCCCCGCGGCCGAGCCGCCGGCGGCGCGGCGCCATGCCGAGGCCTCCACCATCGTGCAGATCGACGCGATCGGGACGGTGGAGGCCGCCCGGCTCGCCAACACCCTGATGGCGGCGGTCGCCGGCCCGCGCGAGGGCAGCCCGCTCCGCGTCCAGACCCTGCACGACGAGCAGCGCTCCACGCTCAAGGTGGTCATCCTCGGCGAGCTGGCCGACACGGCCGAGCTGCTCGTCATCGTCAACGCACTGATCGGGGAGAACAACGATGTCTGAGTCCGCCGTCACCGTCCTGCGCCTGGCCGTCGACGGACCGCCGGTGCGCGACGAGCGGGACGCCACCGACCTGCTCGGCGACGCGTTCGGGGCCGGCGCCGCTTGGGTGGTCGTGCCGGTGGAGCGCCTGGCGGAGGACTTCTTCCGGTTGAGCACCAGGGTCGCCGGCGGGATCGCGCAGAAGTTCGCCACCTACCGGGTCGGCCTGGCCGTCATCGGTGACATCTCCCGCCACACCGCGGACAGCGGCGCCCTGCGGGACTTCGTCCGGGAGAGCAATCAGGGCGGCCAGCTCTGGTTCCTGGTTGATGAGGCCGCCTTCGACGCCCGGCTCGGCGCCCGGCCGTGACCGCGGTCCGCTCCCGCGCCGCCCGCCGCTGAAGCCCTGGTCGTGCCCGCCGCCGCGCCGCTCCGGCACCCGCCCGCCGAGTCGCTCCGCTTGCCCGGCGCCCGTCCCGGGACGACGGTGGAGCTGACCGCCGCCCGCCCGCCCGGGCGCCGGAGCGCACTCCGGGGCGGGGGGAGGTGGAGCGAAGGGGCGAACACGAGATATCTTGACATCAAGACGTTGGAGACGCGAAGCGGAGTACCGATGACTGACTCGACCATCATCTATACGCACACCGACGAGGCGCCGGCCCTGGCAACGTACTCGTTCCTGCCCGTGGTGCAGGCTTACGCCTCGACGGCGGGTGTACGGGTGGAGACCCGCGACATCTCCCTCGCCGGGCGGATCATCGCGAGCTTCCCGGAGCGTCTGGAGGAGGGCCAGCGGATCGAGGACGCCCTCGCCGAGCTGGGCGAACTCGCCAAGACCCCGAGCGCCAACATCATCAAGCTGCCGAACATCTCGGCCTCCATCCCGCAGCTGAAGGCGGCCGTCGCCGAGCTGCAGGCGCAGGGCTACGCGCTGCCGGACTACCCGGACGACCCGCGGACGGACGAGGACAAGGACGTCCGGGCCCGCTACGACAAGGTCAAGGGCAGCGCGGTCAACCCCGTCCTGCGCGAGGGCAACTCCGACCGCCGCGCCCCCGCGTCGGTCAAGAACTACGCCAAGACGCACCCGCACCGCATGGGCGCCTGGACGGCCGACTCCAAGACCAACGTCGCGACCATGGGCGAGAACGACTTCCGTTCCACCGAGAAGTCCGCGGTGGTCTCCGCCGCGGGCTCGCTGCGCATCGAGCTGGTCGCCGAGGACGGCACCACCACCGTGCTGCGCCCGTCGGTTCCGGTGCTGGCCGGCGAGGTCGTCGACGCCTCGGTGCTGCGCGTCGCCGAGCTGCGCGAGTTCCTGGCCGCCCAGGTCGCCCGCGCCAAGGACGAGGGCGTGCTGTTCTCGGTGCACCTCAAGGCCACCATGATGAAGGTCTCCGACCCGATCATCTTCGGCCACGTGGTCCGCGCCTTCTTCCCGAAGACCTTCGCCAAGTACGGCGAGGCGCTGGTCGCCGCCGGCCTGAACCCGAACAACGGCCTCGGCGGCATCCTCGCCGGCCTGGAGAAGGTGCCCCACCTGGGCGAGGAGATCAAGGCCTCGTTCGAGGCCGAGCTGGCCGAGGGCCCGGCCCTGGCCATGGTCGACTCCGACAAGGGCATCACCAACCTGCACGTGCCGAGCGACGTCATCGTCGACGCCTCGATGCCGGCCATGATCCGCACCTCCGGCCACATGTGGGGCCCGGACGGCAACGAGGCCGACACCCTGGCCGTGCTGCCGGACAGCAGCTACTCCGGTGTGTACCAGGCCGTCCTCGACGACTGCCGCGCCCACGGCGCCCTCGACCCGGCCACCATCGGTTCGGTGCCGAACGTCGGCCTGATGGCCCAGGCCGCCGAGGAATACGGCAGCCACGACAAGACCTTCGAGATCGCCGCCGCCGGTACCGTCCGGCTCGTCGACGCCGAGGGCGACGTCGTCCTGGAGCAGGCCGTCCAGGCCGGCGACATCTTCCGCGCCTGCCAGACCAAGGACCTGCCGATCCAGGACTGGGTCAAGCTGGCCGTCACCCGGGCCCGCGCCACCGGCGACCCGGCCGTCTTCTGGCTGGACGAGGGCCGCGCGCACGACGCCGTGCTGATCGAGAAGGTCAAGACCTACCTGCCGGAGCACGACACCGCCGGCCTGCAGATCGAGATCAAGACCCCGGTCGAGGCCACCAAGTTCTCGCTGGAGCGCATCCGCCGCGGCGAGAACACCATCTCGGTCACCGGCAACGTGCTGCGCGACTACCTGACCGACCTCTTCCCGATCCTGGAGCTGGGCACCAGCGCCAAGATGCTGTCGGTCGTCCCGCTGATGAACGGCGGCGGCCTGTTCGAGACCGGCGCCGGCGGCTCCGCCCCGAAGCACGTCCAGCAGCTGGTCAAGGAGAACTACCTGCGCTGGGACAGCCTGGGCGAGTTCTTCGCGCTGGCCGCCAGCTTCGAGCACCTGGCCCAGACCACCGACAACGCCCGCGCCCAGGTGCTGGCCGACACGCTGGACCGCGCCACCGGTACCTTCCTCAACGAGGACAAGTCGCCGAGCCGCCGCCTCGGCGGTATCGACAACCGCGGCAGCCACTTCTACCTCGCCCTGTACTGGGCCCAGGAGCTGGCCCAGCAGACCGCCGACACCGAGCTGGCCCAGGCGTTCGCCGGCCTGGCCAAGTCGCTGGCCGAGCAGGAGCAGGCCATCGTCGAGGAGCTCGTCGCCGTTCAGGGCTCGCCGGTCGACATCGGCGGCTACTACCAGCCCGACCCGGCCAAGGCCGCGGCCGTGATGCGCCCGTCGAAGACCTTCAACGAGGCGCTGGCCAACCTCGGCTGACCGTAGCCGGGACGGAGCCGGCGGCGCGCCGGCACCGAGCTGTACCGGGAGGCCCCCGGGTCCGCACACGCGGACCCGGGGGCCTCTCCGTCTCCGGCGGCCCGGGGGCCCGGACGGCTCACCACTGCCAGCCCGCCCACGCCCCCGCCACCGTGAGCAGCAGGACGGCGGCGGTGTTCACCCGCGGGTACATCAGCGCCGTCGCGACCACCTCGCGCAGGACGGCGCTGGGCCAGTAGTACCCGGCGGTCGGCGCGCCGACGACCTGCCCTGGCACGCCCGCCCGGCGGGTGGTGACGGCCGAGCGGAGCACGTGGAAGCTGCTGGTCACCACGGTGCAGTGGTAGCCGGGCCGCTCGCGCTCCATCAGCTCCCGGCTGAAGGCGAGGTTCTCGGTGGTGTTGGTGGCCTTCTCCTCGCGTCGGATCCGCTCGCGCGGGCAGCCGGCAGCGATGAGGTAGTCCGCCATGGCCGAGGCCTCGGTGCAGCTCTCGTGCGGCCCCTTGCCACCGGTCACCAGCAGCAGTGGCGTGTGCCCGGCGGCCTCCTCGGCGCGGTAGAGCGCGACCGCCCGGTCCAGCCGGGAGGCGAGCAGTGGCGGCACCTCGCAGCCGTCCAGCCCGGCGCCCAGCACCACCAGGTAGTCGGCGCCCGGCCGCGGGGCGAGCCGCCGGTACAGCAGGGTGTACCCGAGGAAGCAGAGCAGCAGGAAGGCGCCGTAGCCGCCGAGCAGCACGGCGGCGCCGGCCGCCGCCCGCAGCACCCGGACGCTGAGGTAGGTGGCCGAGAGCAGCAGTGCCAGCAGGCCGAGCAGGGCCGCGCCGGCGAGCAGCGACAGCAGACTGGCCGGGCGGGTCCCCTCCCGCCGGACCATGGTGACCCCGTTGGCCACCAGCAGGGCCGCCGCCACCAGTCCGCTCAGCCAGACCGCGCCCGCCACCGCGGCCGTGACGGCGCCGGCGGCCGGTGCGGCGAAGTGGCCGACCGCGCTCACCGTGCCGAGCACCGCGCAGACGGCGATCAGACCGAGCAGCACCCCGTTGCCGAACCTCCTCGGCTCCTGGATCCGGGAGAGCAGGACCACGGCGAGCAGGGCGGACATCAGAAGGGCTTGCATGCCCGGATCGTAGGCACAGACGACGCGGCGCCGCCGCCTGCCGGGTCGGTCCCGGCGGGCGGCGGCGCAGGTGGTGGCGGTGGCGCGGGTGCTGTTGCGGGCCCTGGTGGAGCGGGCGGCGGGCTCACTCCTCGTCGTGCGGGCGGGCATGGCGGGGCAGGAGGAAGGCGACCAGGAAGGCGAGCACGAGCAGGCCGGCGCAGAGGCCGAAGGTCCAGCCGGCCGCGTGCCGGAAGCCCTCGGGGCCGGCCCAGCCGAAGAACGCGGTGCCGAGCGGCGCGACCCCGATCGAGCCGCCGAGCCGGCCCGGACATCCTGGCCGCCGGCCTCGCCCGCCGCGACGGCCGGCGGGGCTGAGGCGCGGGCCCGTCGTCACCGGGTCCGGGAACGACGAGACCCCCGCCGGGTGGGCGGGGGTCTCGTCGGGGGTCGGGGGCGGTCAGCCGGCGTCGGCCGCCGGGGCGGGGCGCTGACCGCGCTTGTCCAGCGAGGCCAGATAGGCGTTGTACGCGGCCAACTCGGCGTCGCCGCTGCGGTCCTCGGCGCGGTCCCGGCGGCGGGACACCCGCTGCTCGGAGCGCATCCACTGGTAGACCAGCGCGATCAGCACGATCGCGGTCGGGATCTCGCCGAACGCCCAGGTGATGCCGCCGGCCAGCTTCTGGTCGTCCAGCAGCCTCGTCCCGGGCGGCGCCGTCTCCTCGGTGAAGGTGGTCACCAGCGGGTGGCTGGCCATCATCACCGCGACGCCGAAGAAGGCGTGGAACGGCATCCCCATGAACAGCTCGATGATCCGCATCACATGGCCCGGCCGGTGCGGGCCCGGGTCCACGCCCATGATCGGCCAGAAGAACGCCAGCCCGGCGGCGAGGAAGTGCACCATCATGAAGATGTGCCCGAGCCGGTACTGCATGAGGAAGTCGAACAGCGGGGTGAAGTAGACGCCGTAGAGGCTCGCGATGAACAGCGGGATGGTGAAGCCCGGGTGCGAGATCACCCGGACGTAGGTGCTGTGCAGCAGGGCCACCAGCAGCTCGCGCGGCCCGCGCGGCCGGCCCTTGCCGGTCGGGCGCAGCGCCCGCAGCGCCAGCGTGATCGGCGCGCCGAGCAGCAGCAGGATCGGCGACAGCATGGAGAGCACCATGTGTTGCATCATGTGCGCGCTGAACAGCACCATGCCGTAGTCGTTCAGCCCGGTGCAGGTGACCAGGATCACCGAGCCGATGCCCGCCGCCCAGCCGATCGACCGGCCGATGGGCCAGCGGTCACCACGTCGGTACAGCCGGACGACGCCCGCGCCGTACAGGGCCAGGGCGGCCAGGCTCCCGATCAGGAACACCCGGTCGGGGGACCAGGTCAAGACGTTGGACAGGGAGAACGGGCCCAGCTCTGCCATTCCGCCGTGGTGGTGCATCCCTGACATTCCGTCGCCCATCGGCGGGTCCCGCTTTCCTCGTCACGGCCCCTGGGTGGGTCCGGTTCGCCCGTTTTGCTTGCCTCCACAGCCTAGGCGGGCCTTACTCCGGAGCTTCCTCCGCCCCCTGGTTCGGTCCGGCGGGGCGGGGCGGCGCGCCGGTCGCCGACCGTGCGCCGCCCCGCCCGTTCACGCGGGCGACGGTCAGGCGCCGTGGGAGTTCTTCAGGCAGAACTCCTTGTCGGTGTGCTCCGTCAGGTAGCCGGCCTCGATGAGACCGGCGACGTCGAAGGTCTTCACCGTGGGGTCGGCCGGCTTGAGGTCCGGGTCCAGCCACTGCTGGAGGCCGTTGCCCGGCTGCGAGAACGCGCCCGCGATGTGGCCCTGCTGGACCTTGAACGGCTTCTTCACCTCGAAGCAGTGGTAGTTGGCGTCACCGCCGTTGAGGGAGTCCGGCGGAAGGGCGCGCTCGGCGAACGGCGTGCCGCCGGGGGCCAGGAACTTCCCCCGCGCGTTGTTCCCGAACCGGTCCAGCTTCTTCCCGGCCTTCAGCTCCTGCTCGGTCATGTCGAGGTCGCCGTTGTTGTCGGTGAAGCCGTTGTGGTCCGGGTACTTCCAGCCCCGCCAGTCCCGGTACCAGTCCAGGAACCGGGCCGGCGTCACCCCGCCCAGGCGGTCGTAGTCCTTCAGCAGCTGCTTCACCACCGGGTCGGTCGGCAGGACGGCCGGGCCGAGTTCGACCCGGGTGCAGAGGTACTTCTCGGCGCCGGCGTCGTAGACCTTCGGAACGTTGTCGCACTCCGCGATCGGCACCCGCTGGGAGGCGGAGGACTGGGCGACGGCGGTACCGGTCGCGGCCAGTCCGGTCAGGGGCAGGACGGCTGCCATCGTGAAGGCGGCGAGAGCGGGGCTGCGCATGGGCGGTTCCGTTCGGAGGGGGAGTGGGGCCACGGTCGGCGGCTCGTACGGCACATCCGGTGGCGTTTGGCACCCGCACGGTTACACAAAGCGACACTGTTTGTTCGCGGATGACCGTTCCGCCCTCGCCGTGCCCACCCGTTCGGCCCTGCGCGTCGACCACGCCCCGTACCGCGGCCGACGCGTGGCGGGGCGCGTCCGCAGTCGTCCGGTGGACGGACGGTGGGTGTCGACGGTCGGGTGCGCGGGCGCCGCGGGGTCCGCGCACCCGACCGTCGGACGAGGTCAGAAGGTGACGGACTTCAGGTAGCTCGTCCCACCGCGCGGGCCGGCCACGTAGAGGGTGTGCCCGTCGGGGCCGAGGGCGGTGGCACCGACGCCGTCCAGGCCGAAGCCGGTGAGGCCGACGGAGGGCAGGAAGGCGTTGGTGGCGGTGTCGTAGGCCAGGACGGCGGCCGAGGGCTTCCAGCCGTCCTTGAGGACGAACAGGCGGCCGCCGTCCGGGGAGACCGACACCAGGTGCGTGTCGGCGGAGGTGGCCGGACCGCCGAGGGTGAAGGCGGTGCGGGAGCTGTCGGTGAAGGGGTCGAGCTCGTAGCCGGATCCCTGGGCGGAGCGGCTGCCGAGGGCGTAGAGGCGGGTGCCCCGGGGGGACGCGGTGATCTCGGTCGCGGCGGCCAGTGGCCGGACGGTCCGGATCACGGTCGGCACGGGGGTGGTCAGGTCGAGGTGGACGACACCGGCGCCGGTGGCGACGTAGGCGTCGGCGCCGCCGTTGTGGAGGGCGATCCCGTCGACCGTGGAGTCGTCGAGCGTGGTCGCGCCGGTGAACGAGCGGCTGAAGGTGTCGAAGGCCAGCACCCGGCCGGGCCCGGACGAACCCGGCTGGGTCACGAACACCCGGGAGCCGTCGGCGCTGACGGCGAGCGAGTGTGGACTGTCGACGGGCGTGCGGGAGAGCACGGTGTAGGTGGCGAGGTCGACGGTCAGCAGGTGGTCGGCGGCGAGGACGTAGAGCCGGTTGCCGTCGGGGCTGAGCGCGGGCCGGCCGACGGTGCCGTCCTGGCTGAGCGGGGTCTGCGCGATGACCGTCCCGGTGCGGGTGTCGACGGTCCGGAGGATGGTGGGGTAGCCGGTGCCGAGGTGGTCCTCGGCGACGACGTAGGCACGGTCGCCGTCGGCGCTGACGGCGATGCCGAACGCCCGCCACCCGACGGCGGTGCCGGCCGCGTCGTCGGTGGTGGCGGCAGCGGTGGCGGCGGTCGGTACGGCGCACAGGAGCGCGGCGGATGTGGCACAGGTGACGATCCAACGAGCCTTGCGCAGAAGTGAGTTCATGGACCTCTCCCCGGTCGGTCGCCTCGCGGTGCGCGAGGGCGTGGTCACGCTACGGGGGAGTGGGAGAAGGCGAGGAGGAGATGTGGCGGAGTTGACCGAATCGGCATTGGTCTAGTCCAAAACGCGACAGCCGCGCCGGCCCGGCCCACGTCGGGCGTCCGGCGCGTCCCGCCCACACCCGATCCGCCGGACCGGACCTGGCCCCGCCGGCCGCTACGGCGCGCGAGGGGAACACCGGCGGGGCTTCGGCCCGGAGGGGAACGGCGGTTCGGCACCACCGTCCCGTACCGTACGGCGGTAGTGCAGCGGGGCCAGGCCGGTGACGCGTTTGAAGGCGTTGCTGAAGGCGCTCTCCGAGGAGTACCCGAGGGCGGCGGCCAGGGCGGCGACCGGCCTGTCGTCGTGCCGCAGGCCGTGCCGGGCCAGTCGTATGCGCCAGTGGTAGAGGTAGGTCAGGGGCGGCGTGCCGGCGACGGTCCTGAACCGGTTCGCGAAGCTGGTGCGCGACATGGCCGCCGCCGCGGCCAGCTCGGCCAGGGTCCACGGCCGGGCGGGGTCGGCGTGCATGAGCCGCAGCGCCGGTCCGACGCGCTCGTCGGCCAGGGCCCGCAGCCAGCCGGCGGGGAAGGTGTGGGCCTCGCGCAGGTAGGTGCGCAGGACCTGGACGAAGAGCAGCCGCGCCAAGTGGTCCGCCACGAACGAGGCGCCGGGACGGTCCCCGCGCATCTCGTGGAACGCCTGGGTGAGGAGCCAGCGGGCGGCCGGAGCCTCGGCCGTCGTGGCCCGCATGTGCATCAGGGGCGGCAGGGCGTCGAGGAGCAGGTCCCTTCCGGCGGCTTCCAGTTCGATGTGGCCTCCGACCGCGACGGTCTCCGGGGTGTCCGGAGGCCCCGTGTGGTGAAAGGGGTCCGCGGTCGCTTTCAGTAGTGGCAGGGCCTCGGCCGGAGGCAGGTCCGGCGCGCTCGCCAGGACGTACCGCCGGTCGCCGGCGAGGACCACGACATCGCCCGCCTCCAGCAGGACCGGCGTGGTGATCCCGTCCATCAGCAGCCAGGTGCTGCCTTCGAGGACGGCGTGGAGCTTCAGCCTTCCGGGCGCGGGAAACGCCAGCGACCAGGGGCCGGTGAAGGTGAAGCCACGCGTCAGCGCACAGCGGGCGCCCACCAGTTCGAGTACTTCGGTGATCGGGTCGCCCCGCCCCGTCGGGCGCGGTACGGGCAGCGGGTCCATGGCGGGACTGTCGCGCAATCCGGCGGGGCGGGCAACCGTCCTCCGGGGGTCGGAAGACCTCGCCGCCGAGGGCTGGAACGCGGCCCGCCCCCGGCCCGGATCCCCGGCCCGGGGCGTTACCGACCCGGCCGGCGTCCGGACTCCGGGAGGGGGCTCCGGCGGTCGGGCTCCGGGAGGGCGACTTCCTTTCACCCGAACGCGGTATCACCGTCGGTCCTGGGCCGGGATGTCCGGCCGGGTTCGGGCGGCCGGGTGCGGGCGGGATGTCTGGCGGGGGCGGCCGGGTGCGGGCGGCGGTACGCCCGGGTGCGGACTCTCGCGCAAGTTACCCGTACGGACGAGCATTCACATACTGTCCCCGGTCGGTCACGATCAGTTGGAGCGCATACGCACGCTGTGCTGTGCGGCCGGAGTCGGGTCGCAGACCGGTGGCCGGCTCCCGAGTTCCAGGAGGTAGTTCCCATGGGCGGATTCCAGGACCGCGACAAGTTCCACCCGGACGAGGTCGTGCTGTCGGTCGCGGAGCAGCGCATCGTCGCCGAGCTCGCGAAGGACAGCAAGGCCGACCCGGGCGAGTCCACCGACGAGGGCTGACGCCACCCGAAGACAGAGGGCCCAGGGGCGCCGGGCCGCGGCGGTCGCACGCCGACCCGCCGTGGCCCGACGCCCCGCCGAGCAGACGGGACGGACGTGATCACCACCTCCACGCACACCGCACCTCCCCAGTCCGGGGAACGCAGCCTCCTCCCTGACGCGGCGTCCGGAAGGGCGGTGGCCGCGATCGAGGCCCTGGGGCTGGAGGCCGATCTGGCACCGATCCTCGACGGCAGCCCCGGGACGTGGCGGTGCGTCCTGCGCCGTGCCGGTGTACCGCTGCGCACCGGGCTGGGGCTGGGCAAGGGGAGCCGGGCGGAGGCGCGGGCGGGTGCGCTGTTCGAGGCACTGGAACACTTCCTCAGTGGGGTCGACGGACTGCTCGGCGCACGGATCCGGTTGGCCGCCGCCCACGGCGTCGCCCGCGGTCCGCTCCGACGCGACGTCGCCGCCGCGCTGCTGGACCAGGCGCCCGACCGCCCGCTGGGGTGCCTGCCGTACCGGTCGCTGGACGGCGGCCCGGACACCGATGTCCCGCTCTTCCTGTCCATGCCCGAATACCTGCGACCGGCCGGCGAGGGCCTGCGCCGGCAGGTCGGCGACTCCTACGACTACCGGTCGGTGGGCCGCTACTCGGTCAACAACGGCTGGGCCGCCGGGGCGAATCCGGTCGAAGCCGCCGTGCACGCGATCAACGAGCTGATCGAGCGCGACGCGCTGTCCCTGCTGCTGATCGGCCAGTTCCTGCGGGAGCGTCCGCGGCCGCTGGTCGTGGTCGACCCGGCGACGCTGCCCGCCGACCTCACCGCCCTCCTGGACTTCACCACCGCCCGCACCGGCCGGCCGGTGCACCTGATCGACATGACCACCGACCTGGGCGTGCCGGCGTACACGGCCTACCAGGCGCCACCCCCGGGGCGGCCCGCGCGGATCTGCGGGTGGGGCGCGTCGCTCTCCCGCCGGTACGCGATCTCCCGGGCGCTGAGCGAACTCGTCCAACTGCACAGCACCATCGGCCTGCGCGAGCAGTACGCGGATCTGCTGCCCGCGCAGCGCGACGACACCGGCCCCTACCCCGGGCTCCACGCCTGCTACCTGTCCGACTTCGGCGCCGCGCTGAAGGCCGCCGAGGCGCGCCCGTTCGAGCCGACCGCGGCGCCGGACACCCCGGCCGGGCACCTCGACCGGCTCCTGGGGTCGCTGCGGGAGCACGGCTTCGCGGCGTACCAGCGCGACCACCACGTCACGCCGGACCTCGCCGTGGTCAATGTCCTGGTGCCCGGGCTGGAGCGTTTCATGCTGGTCACCGACGGCCAGGTCGTGGTGCCCGGCGGGCGCGGACTCGCGGTGGCCCGTGGTGAATGAGCTGGTGTGGCGCCCGCTCGCCCGCTCCGACGCGCGCCGGACCGCGGAGCTGTTGGCCGTCTGCGAGCGCGCCGACGGGACGGGTGACCGGCGGGGTGAACAGGACGTCCTCGACGGCTGGGCCGCTTCGGGCGTCGACCTGGCCGTCGGCACGACCTCGGCCTGGGCCGGGTCGGAGCCGGTGGCGTACGCGGTCACGCGGACGCGGGAACAGGCGGACCCCGTCCACGAGATGACCGTGGAGATCGCGGTGCACCCCGCCCACCGGACCTCGGAGACGGCCGCGTACCTCCTCGCCCGGGGCCGTCGCGCGGCCGCCCGCCGGCACCGGGAGCGGTTCACCGGCACCCCGCTGGAGCTCCACACCCGGACGCACGGTCGTCAGCGGTGGCTCGCGGGGGAGTTGGATGCCGCGGGGTACCGAAGGGCACGCAGCTACCTGGGCATGCGGATCGACCTGGTGCGGTACGCGTCGGCCGCCGCGCCGCCGTTGCCGCGCGGTACCGCGATCGTGCCGTTCGAGGACCGGTACGACGCGCCGCTGCTGGCGGCCCGGAACGAGATCTTCGCCGACACCTGGGGCAGTGTCCGGATGACGGCGGCGACCTGGCGTCACTCCGTGACCGCGAGTCCGTACTTCCGCCCCGCCTCGTCCTTCCTCCTGCTGTCCGCCGAGAGCCGGGAGATCCTCTGCTACCTGCTCGCCACCGAACTCGCGGACGCGGGTGCCGAACGCGAGCTCTATCTCGCCAACGCGGGTACCCGCCCCGACCTGCACGGCCGGGGCCTGTACCGCGCCGTGTTCACCCATACGCTCGCCCGGGCGAAGGCCCGGGGCTACCGCTGGGCCGTCGCGGACGTCGACTCCGCCAACACCATGGCGGCCGGAGGCTTCTACGAACGGATGGGCCTGCGCACCTTCCGCACCTGGACCGGGCACGTGCTGGACCTCGCGGGCGCGGCGGCCGGCTCGACGGAGCCGGCCACCACCTCGGGCCGGGGGGACCGCCCGCCGCTGTTCGTCACGGAATCTCCGTGCGCGCCGGTTGGTTGGGATGGGGACAGACAGTCCGACGGCTTCGGCGTCGAGGTGCCGCACCGGCGCCCCGCCGAGCCTTCATCGGGAGGTGTGTCCCATGGCTGACAGCCCGATCCGGGGGATCGATCCATCCGCGCAGCCGAGCGGAGACGGGTGTGTGGAGTGCCTGGCGGGGGACGGGCCGGGGTGGTGGTTCCACCTGCGGCGCTGCGCGGAGTGCGGGCACGTCGGATGCTGCGACTCATCACCCTCACGACACGGCACGAGGCATGCCCGAGAGGTGGGGCACCCGTTCCTGGCCAGCTTCGAGCCCGGTGAGGCGTGGCTGTGGAACATCGAGACCGAGCAGTACTACGAGGGGCCGGAACTGGCACCGCCCGCCGCGCACCCGGCCTCGCAGCCGACGCCCGGCCCGCGGGGCAAGGTCCCCGCCGACTGGCAGCTGCACCTGCGCTGAGGCGTTCAGAGCGGCAGGGTCGGCACATCCGGGTCCGTGATCCCACCCGGGCAGGCGAGGCGGCCGACGTCCCAGCCGGAGCGGACGGCTCCGGCCTGGTAGGCGCTCTCGTAGAAGGCGAGTACGGCCGCTCTCGGATCGGCCTCGGAACGGGCCGCGTCGTAGCGCAGTACCGCCAGGTGGCTGTCGTTGAGCGCGATCCACTGGGCGGACGCGGGTGTGAGCGGGTCGTCGGCCAGGTGCGCGGGCTCGGGAGCCGTGTAGGAGTAGAAGGCCGGTTCCCCCAGGTCGGCGTCGCCGAACCAGAACCCGAAGCTGATCAGCTCCCGGGAGTACGCCTCACGGGTCACCGGGTCCACCCGCGGTGGAGGGTCGACGACGCGTCCGGAGAACCGGGTGTGGGCGATGTCCAGTGAGTGCCAGAAGAGGTGGACGGGGCTGACCTTGCCCGAGAAACGGGCCGCGAACTCCTCCAGCACCAGCCCGACCTGGCCGAGTACCTGCCAGGAGCGATTCACCCAGGCGGGATCGTACGTCGTGTGCTCGAAGTCCTCGGCGAACGGCCGGGCGGAGTCGGCGAGCCGGTAGGGCCGGGGGACCTGGATCTCCATCCGGACACCCAACGCCGCCAGGGTCTCCAGCGTCTGCCGGTGGAACGAGGCCACGGACTGGCCGAGGAGGGGGAAGGAATCCGTCCTGCCGTCCGCCGTCGCGACGACCAGCCGGTGGTCGACGAAGTCGAAGTCGATGGTGAAGATCGGGTTGCCGTCGACCTGTCCCATGGGCCGTGTGGTGATCCCGCGCCCGGTGAGGTGGAACGGAACGTTCCACCAGTGGTTGCGCCGCACGCTCGCCGCCAGGCGGATCTTGCCCACCACCTGGGTGAAGCGGTGCAGCGTCTCCTTGGTGTCCTGCCACTCGGCGAGCGGCATCGGTGGGAACAGCTCCATCGAATCCCTCCTGACCGTCGGCCCCGGTTCCATGATGACCACGGTGGTCCGGACGCGCAGCGGCGGGCCGATCCGGCGGCCGTCCGGGCGGGCCGGGCTGGTCGGGGTGGGCCGGTCGGGGCGGGCTGATCGCAGGGGTCGGCGGCCTTGTCACAGGGGTGCCGGCGAGCGCCCCGAGGAGGTTGCCCTCGGCCGCCCGTACCCGGGTCCGCACAGTCCGGAGGGTCTCCACGCCCCGGACGGAGGTGCCGCGTCAGCCCAGCGCGCGGTCGAGGTTGAAGGCGGCACTGATCAGGGAGAGATGGGTGAAGGCCTGCGGGAAGTTGCCCAGCTGTTCGCCGGTCGGGCCGATCTCCTCCGCGAACAGACCGAGGTGGTTGGCGTAGGTGAGCATCTTCTCGAAGGCGAGCCGGGCCTCCTCCAGCCGACCCGCGCGGGCCAGCGCCTCCACGTACCAGAAGGAGCAGATCGAGAAGGTGCCCTCGGGGCCGTGCAGGCCGTCGGGGCTGGTGGCCGCGTTGTAGCGGTAGACCAGCGAATCGGACACCAGGTCCGTGGTGAGGGCGTCCAGGGTGGAGAGCCACTTGGGGTCGGTGGGCGAGACGAACTTGGCCATCGGCATCATCAGCAGCGAGGCGTCCAGCTCATCGCGGTCCAGAGCCTGGACGAACGCGCCCCGCCGGGCCGACCAGCCGCGCCGCATGATCTGCCGGTAGATCGCGTCACGGGACTCCCGCCAGCGGGGCAGGTCGGCCGGCAGGCCGCGGCGGTTCGCCATCCGCATCGCCCGTTCCAGCGCCACCCAGCACATCAGCCGCGAGTACACGAAGTCCCTGCGGCCCGCGCGGGTCTCCCAGATCCCCTCGTCGGGCTGGTCCCAGTGCTCGCAGAGCCAGTCCGCCACCGCGCCGACCTCGTCCCAGCGGGCGCTGCTGATCGGCTGTCCCCACTTGTCGTACAGGTAGACGGAGTCGATCAGGGCTCCGTAGATGTCCAGCTGGAGCTGGCCGGTGGCGGCGTTGCCGACCCGGACCGGCGCGGAGCCGAGGTAGCCCTCCAGGTGCGGCAGCTCGTACTCGGGCAGCTCACTGCGTCCGTCGATGCCGTACATGATCTGCAACGGGCCGGTCGCACCGGCGCCGCGCATGATGCCGCGTTCGTCGAGGAACCCCATGAACGCCTCGGCCTCCGCGGTGAACCCCAGGCGCAGCATGGCGTAGACGCAGAAGGCGGCGTCCCGGACCCAGACGTACCGGTAGTCCCAGTTGCGCTCGCCGCCGATCCGCTCCGGCAGGCTGGTGGTCGGTGCGGCGACGATCGCCCCGGTCGGCGCGTAGGTGAGCAGCTTGAGCACCAGGGCGGAGCGGTTCACCATCTCCCGCCACCGCCCCTGGTAACGCGACCCGGCCAGCCAGTGGCGCCAGAACCGGACGGTCGCCTCGGCCTGCTCCTGCGCCTCGGCACGCGGACAGGACCGGGCCGGGACGTCGTCGCCGACCCGGTCGAGGGCGAACACATGGGATTCGCCCTCAAGGAGCTTGAAGTGCGACCACACGTCCAGGCCGTCGCTCTCCAGCGGGACGGTGGCGGTCAGCGCGAGGGTCAGGGACGGCGAGCGGAACACCGCCGTGTGGCCTTCGAGGCGCGTGGTGTGCGCCTCGGCGCCGTAGCCGAAGCGCGGGGCGATCCGCGCCCTGAAGGGGAGGGTGCCGCGGACGCAGAGCACCCGACGGATCAGCCGGTGCCGGGCCGCCTCGCGCGCCTCGTCGACCACGGGCATGAAGTCCTGGATCTCCGCCACCCCGTCCGCCGCGAAGAACCGCGTGATCAGCACGTTCGTGTCGGGGAAGTAGAACTGCCTGGTGCGGGTCGGGACCTCTGGGGCCAACTCGAACGACCCGCCCCGGTCGGCGTCGAGGATGGACCCGAACACACTGGGCGCGTCGAAGCGCGGGCAGCAGTACCAGTCGATGGTGCCGTTCGCGCCGACCAGGGCGGCCGTCCGGAGATCGCCGATCAGGCCGTGTTCGGAGATCGGTAGGTAGCGGCCACTGTCCGCCTGCTCGTAACCAGTGGTGTCGAACGCCATGCGGGCCTCCCTGCCGCCGCGACGCGGGCCTGGAGATGAAGCCTTGGCTTTCATGCTAGATCGCTACCCGGGGTGCGGCCCCGGCGGGAGCGCGCTGCTTCACCACGCCGCTTGCGGTCCGGTGCGCGGGACGTCCCAGGTGGGACGGCTGTTGAGGTGCCCGGGTGTGGCTTGGGAGAGCTGCTGGTAATGGCGGGAGATCTCCAGCGCCTCTCCGGCGGGTAGTTCGCCGTGGAGGGCCGCGGCCTCGGCGATGATCTTCTCCGGTCCCAGTGCGCGGTTCTGGAGCACGATGCGGTTGACCGGGGCGCGACGCAGGTGGTCATAGCGCCGCAACGCCGCCGCGGGGTCGGGGTCGCGGGCGAGGCACCACGCGAGGACCCGGGCGTCCACCACCGACTGCGATCCGCCGTTCATGCCCATCGGGAACATCGGGTGCGCGGCGTCGCCGAGCAGCGCGACCCGGCCGGAACTCCACCGGGGCAGCGGGTCCCGGTCGAGCATCGGGTACTCGTAGATGTCCGAGGAGTTCTCGACGAGGGAGGCCAGGTCGATCCACGGCAGGCTCCAGCCGTCGAGTCCCGCCCGGGCCTCGGGAGCGCCGATGCGACGGTTCGACCGGACGAGACCGTCGGCGGTGCCCGGGTGCCGGACCTCCAGCACCCAGTTCAGTACCGCGTTCCCGCCGGACGTCGGCGGGTCGGCGATCGGGTAGGCGACGAATTCGTCACCCGGGTCGCCGCCGGCCACCACGATCGTCCGGCCGCCGAGGATGTGCGGAGCCTCGGCGACCCCGCGCCACATGTGCACCCCGTTCCAGTTCGAGGGGCCCTGTCCCGGGTACAGCTGGGCACGGACGGCGGAGTCGATTCCGTCCGCTCCGATCAGTACGTCGGTGTGCTCCACCGCCGCGCTGCCGTCAGCCCGGTTCAGGAAGTGGACCAGGATCCCGTCCCCGCCCTCCTCGAAGCGCTGGAACGCCATGCCGGTGCGTACGGCGTCGGGGCCGATCCGGCGGCGCACCGCTGTCAGCAACAGCATCTGCAGGTGTCCGCGGTGCACCGAGAACTGCGGCCACCGGTAGCCGCCCGTTCGGCCCAGCCGCTCCTCCCAGACCGGGCCGCCCTTCCGGTCGCAGTACAGCAGCCGCTCCGGGGCCAGTGCGATCCCGGCCAGCTCGTCGCCGAGCCCGAGTTCCGTCAACTCGCGTACGGCGTGCGGCAGCAGGTTGATCCCGACACCGACAGCGTCGATCGCCCGGGCCGACTCCCGTACCTCGGACCGGATACCGGCAGCGTGGAGACTCAAGGCGGTCGTCAGGCCGGCGATGCCGCCACCCACGATGGTGATTCTCACCCTTTCCTTCCCGTGTACGACAACGTCGCTCAGTCACCGAGGCGCGGGCCGGATCGGGCGCGGATGCGCACGGCGGCGCCCCGGTCCAGTGTCGCCCGGCGCCCGGTCGCGGGTGCGGTGGTCGACGGAACCGCCGCGCCCGGCACGTGGCGGCCGGCTCGCGCTCAGGACCAGGCCGCGAGGTTCCGGACGGGTGGGTCGGGACGGGTGGGTCCGGACATCGGGAGCCTCCCCGACCTGGCCGGCCGGCGCTGTCATGAGTGGGACGCGGCTTCTCGGGTGCGGTGCCCGCGCTCGCGTCGTCGCGGAGGAGCGGCGTTGGGCAGAGTGGCAGGGAAGTGTCCGGACGTTCCGGCGGGTCAGGCGTCCGCCGCCGGCACGAGGACGTTCTCGCCGCGTCGGCCGGCTTCGAAGTCGTCGATGTTGCGGACGGTGGTGTCGATGATCTGGCCGACGGCGGTGCGGGTGAAGTAGGCCTGGTGGGAGGTGATCAGGACCTGGGGGAAGGTGACGAGGCGGGCGAGGGTGTCGTCGCTGATGCCCTCGACGGAGCGGTCGTAGAAGAAGACGCCGGTCTCCTCCTCGTAGACGTCCAGGCCGACGCCGGAGAGCCGGCCGGCGCGCAGGGTCTCGACCAGGGCGGTGGTGTCGACCAGGCCGCCGCGGCTGGAGTTGATCAGGATCGCGTCGTCCTTCATCAGGGCCAGTGCGGCGCGGTCGATCACGTGGTGGGTGCTGGGGAGCAGGGGGACGTGCAGGCTGATCAGGTCGGAGCGGGCGAGCAGTTCGGCGCGGTCCACGTAGGTCATGCCGAGGGCGGTGCAGGCCGGGTTCTCGGCGATGTCCCAGCCGAGGAGTTCGGTGCCGAAGCCGTGAGCGATCCGGGCGAAGCACTCGCCGATCTTGCCGGTGCCTAGCACCCCGACCGTCATCCCGTGGATGTCGCGTCCGAGCAGGCCGTCGAGGCGGAAGTCGAACTCGCGGCTGCGGTTGGTGGCCCGGGTGAGCCGGCGGTTCACGGCGAGCGCGAGGGCCCAGGCGTGTTCGGCGACCGAGTAGGGGCTGTAGTACGAGACGCGGGCGACGGTGAGGCCGAGCTCGGCGGCGGCGTCCAGGTCGATGTTGTTGAAGCCGGTGGAGCGCTGGGCGATCAACTCGGTGCCGCCGGCGGCCAGGAGGCCCAGGGTCCCGGCGTCCAGGACGTCGTTGACGCTGCTGCTGATCGCGCGGTACCCGGCGGCCAGGGGCGCGGTGTCGTGGTTGAGGAAGACCGCCAGGCTGCGCAGCGCGTGCCGCTCGGCGAAGGCCTTCTCCAGCAGGGGCCGCTCATCTTGTTGGACGCCGTAGGCGAGGATCTCCATCCCGCCACGCTACCGAGACACCCCCGGCCGCCGGCGCGCGGCGTGCCGGGGCGGCCGTAGTTGCCCGCCGCCCCGACGGCCGTTGTGCGCCACGCCCGACTTCGGCCACCGGCGGCCGGAGGGAGGCCGTCGCATCGCGCCATCCTGCCCGGGTGAGGCCGGTCACCGGGGATGGGTCGGGAACGGAGGATCTTCGGCGCAGGATCTGCACAGAGTGAAGATCGATCGTGTTCTGACGATCCTTCCGTGGAGGAACGGGAGATCTTCCTGGGGCGTCCGAGGCGTGGGCGATCGACGGATGGCTGAATCCAGGCCAACCGTACGTACCCCCGCCGATCGGCTGTTCTCTAGGTCGAGTTGCCCTGAAAGCATCGAAACTGCGAGGGCGATCATGGAATCACCTCGCATTAACGTTTCTGCAAGCCTTTCTGAACGGCGCCCCAACACCAGACGGGGCGCTCAAGGGGGTACCAACCATGTCCGAAGACACCCATGCCTCGGAGCTGACCCGGCGCCGGATGCTGCAGGGGGCCGCCGTGGCCCTGACCGCGGCCGCCGGAACCGTCGTGCTCGGCGTCGCCGGGCCGACCAGCAAGTCGGCGACGGCGGCGGACCCGGGGGCGTCCGACACCTTCGACGAGGTCTTCCAGGGCCGCCGCATCCAGGGTCGCCCGGTCACCGACGGCAGCAGCCACCACCACGGCGGCGCCGGCTACTCGGTCCGGATCGACGGCGACGAGCTGCACATGATGCGCAACGCCGACGGCACCTGGATCAGCGTCGTCAACCACTACCAGACCTTCGCCACGCCGCGCTCGCTCGCCCGCGCGGCCGTCACCGAGCTGCAGGGCGCCACGCTCGTGCCGGTCACGACGGTCTGAGCAACGAGTCCGAACACCCGGACCCGTCACACCACTTCACACCCAAGGGGGGACTCATGGCAGTCCGCAAGAACCAGGCGACCCTGACGACCCAGGAGAAGCGCGCCTTCGTGAACGCCGTGCTCGAGCTCAAGCGGGCCGGCGGCTACGACTCCTTCGTCACCACCCACAACAACTTCATCATCAGCGACACCGACAACGGCGAGCGGGTAGGCCACCGTTCGCCGTCCTTCCTGCCCTGGCACCGGCGCTACCTGCTGCAGTTCGAGGAGGCCCTGCAGGCGATCGACCCGACCGTCACCCTCCCGTACTGGGACTGGACGGCGGACCGCACCACCACCGCTTCGATCTGGGACGCGGACTTCCTGGGCGGCAACGGCCGCAGCAGCGACGGCCAGGTGACCACCGGGCCGTTCGCCTACTCCACCGGCAACTGGACGCTGAACGTGCGGCCGGACAGCCGCAACTTCCTGCGCCGTCAGTTCGGGGTCTCGGTCGCCCAGCTGCCGACCCGCTCCGAGGCCACCGGTGTGCTCGCCATCGCCGCGTACGACGCCGCGCCCTGGAACAGCGCCTCGGACGGCTTCCGCAACAACCTGGAGGGCTGGCGCGGGGTCAACCTGCACAACCGGGTGCACGTCTGGGTCGGCGGCCACATGACCACCGGCATGTCGCCCAACGACCCGGTGTTCTGGCTGCACCACTGTTTCATCGACAAGCTCTGGTCCGAGTGGCAGAAGCTCCACCCGTCCTCGGGCTACCTGCCGACGGCCGGCACGGCGAACGTGGTCGACCTCAACGAGACCATGAAGCCGTGGAACAACGTCACCCCGGCGGACATGCTCGACCACAGCGCCCGGTACACCTACGACACCGGTTTCTGACCCTAGCGCCGGTACGGATCCTGTCGCCGGTACTGATCCGAGCATCGGTACGTATTCTGGCGCCGGTACTGAGCCGGTCACCCGACCCGGTCGGGTACCCGGCTCCGCACCACCGACGGCCCCCGAGCGCGTGCTCGGGGGCCGTCGGCCAGGTCATCACGGCCGGCCGTGGTCGAGGGCGGAGACCTCGCGGACGACCTCGGCGACGGCACGGAAGTCCTTCTTCAGGACCGCCCCGTGGTTGCTCGCGACCTTCGCGCTGACCCTGATGTTCGGGTTGCGGGCGGTCACCGCACCGAGGCCGGCGCGGATCCGTTCCTGCTCGTCGCCGCGGCTGCCGAGCGACGTTCCCGAGGCGACCACGTACCGGGTCGGGACGGTGATGCCGTCGAGGACGGGGCCCAGCTCGCGCTCGCGGGCGACCTTGCCGAGTTCGATGTTGCAGTCCGCCATCTCCTCGGCGCTCATCCGCGGAGTCAGGCCCGTCGGGCGCAGCAGCGGCAGGAGTGGGCCCCACAGCCGGAACTGCTTCCGGATCCGCCGCTCCATGGCCTCGTCCAGCCAGTCGTACGGCTGCGCGCCTTCGATCAGGACCGCGCCCAGGGCACGGTCCTGGTTCCGGGCGGCCCAGTGTGCCGCGACGAACGCCCCGTAGGACCAGCCCACCACCAGGGCCCGGTCCACGCCCCTGGCCGCGAGCACGGCGTCGACGTCCCGGACGGCGGCCTCGAAGGAGTAGTCCGCCGAACGCTTCGACTTCCTGCCGCGGGCCCGCTCGTCGTAGGTGATGTGCCGCCAGCCCGTCCCCAGTTCGGTGAGGACCCGCCGCCAGTATCCCTGGGTGGCGAACTGGCCGTTGAGGTAGATCACGGGGACACCGGGACCGCCGGTGTCGGTGACGGCCAGGGCCGTGTCGTCGACCGGCACCATGCCGGTCCAGGTCGGGTCGGTCGCGGACGGGTTGTTCTTCGTCATGGGTGCCACCTGGTCGCGTCGGGTGAAGGGGACGACTTTTGCGGGTTCCGCACACGGCGAGCGGGCGCCGGGACCGGCTCGGCCGGGACCTGATCGGCTGGGGTCGGCCGGGACCTCGCCGGCCGGGACCTCGCCGGCCGGGACCTGATCGGCCGGGACCTCATCGGCCGCCGGCGCCGGCTCGGCCGGTCCGGGCGGTGCTACAGGCTGCGGGCGGTGATGTCGCCGTGGTCGGTGGTCGCGCGGATGGCCAGGCCGGCCGCGGCGCCCTCGGTGTTCTTCAGCGCGTTGTGGACGCGGCCGTAGCCGGTGCCGGCGTCCAGCGAGGCGGAGACCCCGCGGGCGGCGCCGACCGTCACGTCGCCCAGCACGGTGCGCAGCACGACCGTGCCGGAGGTGGCCTCGGTGACGCGGATGTCGCCCTTCTGGGTGCTGATCTCCGCGGGGCCGGTGAGCAGGCCGACCGTGATGTCGGCGGCGTGGGCGGCCACCCGCGCGCTCGCGGCCTCCTCGATCTCGACCGTGCCGTAGGCACCCTCGCAGACGACGTCGCCGAGTCGCCCGACGCACCGGAGCTCGGCGGCCGCCGCCTTCGCCGCGACGTTCGAACCGGCGGGCAGGTGGACCGTCACCTCGACGGAACCGGACGCGCCGAGGATCCGGTCGCTCTCCGCCGGTGCCGTGATCCGCAGGACGCCGTCGACGCACTCGACGCCGGTCCGCTCGGCCGCCGTCACGTCGCGGCCCTTGGCGGTGTCGGCGGGGCGTACCTCGACGGTGGTGTCGGCCCGGTCGGCGGCGATGACCCGGACGCGCCCGGCGGGGATGTCCACGACGGCGGAGATCACGGCCGGGGTGTGGAAGGTCTGCATCATGCTCTCCTCGTGCCCGCACTGTTTCTGACATGTGAAACGCTACGTTGCGTTCGAAGATCACGCAACGACTCTGTTGCGTCCAATCAGAATATCTGCAGGTCAATGCCCAGATTTCGTTGCAACGAGTCTGGATCTAACGCAATGACAGCGATGCCGGTCGTTGCATTGGATGAGGGATGAACGCTACGTCGGCGGCGCTCGGACGGCGTCCCGGCCGACCGGCCGGCACCGGGACGCCGACGGCCCCCGAGCGGGTGCTCGGGGGCCGTCGGCGGGGGAGGGGAGGGTCAGATGACCGTCTCCGCCTCCAGGTAGCGCTCCTGCGGCACGGTCTTGAGTTCGGCGACGGCCTCGCCGAGCGGCACCAGGTTGATGTTGGTGCCCTGCAGGGCGGTGATGTGGCCGAAGGCGCCCTTGTGGACGGCCTCCACGGCGTGCCAACCGAACCGGGTGGCGAGCACCCGGTCGTACGCGGTCGGGGTGCCGCCGCGCTGGGTGTGGCCGAGGATCACCGGGCGGGCCTCCTTGCCCAGCCGGTGCTCCAGCTCACGGGAGAGCTGGGTGGCGATGCCGGTGAACCGCTCGTGGCCGTAGATGTCCTTGCTGCCCTCTTCCCAGTGCATGGTGCCGGGCTCGGGCTTGGCGCCCTCGGCGCAGACCACGATCGCGAACTTCTTCTGCCGGTCGAAGCGCTCGCGGACCACGGCGGTCAGCTTGTCGATGTGGAACGGGCGCTCCGGGACGACGATCGCGTGGGCGCCGGCGGCCATGCCCGCGTTGAGCGCGATCCAGCCGGTGTGCCGGCCCATGACCTCGACGACCATGACCCGCTGGTGCGACTCGGCGGTGGTCTTCAGCCGGTCCAGCGCCTCGGTGGCGACCGAGACGGCGGTGTCGAAGCCGAAGGTGACATCGGTGGCGGCGATGTCGTTGTCGATGGTCTTCGGCACGCCGACGATCGGCAGGCCCGCGTCGCTCATCAGCTTGGCGGCCTTGAGGGTGCCCTCGCCGCCGATCGGGATGACGGCGTCCAGGCCGAGGTCCGCGCAGTACCGCTTGGCGCGCTCGACGCCGTCCCGCAGATGACTCGGCTGCACTCGCGAGGAGCCGAGGATGGTGCCGCCCTGGGCGAGGATGCCACTCACCGAGTCCAGGGTCAGGGGGCGGTGGACGCCCTCCAGGAAACCTCGCCAGCCGTCCTCGAACCCGATGATCTCGTCACCGTGGTCGACCACCCCCCGGTGGACCACGGAGCGGATCACCGCGTTCAGGCCGGGGCAGTCACCGCCGCTGGTCAGCACTCCAATACGCATTGCTTTGCAACTCCCGAGCAGAACCGAACGGCCGGACTACAGGCTGGGACGACGAACCGTCACCGTAGCGGCTTGATCCCACACCGTGATGGCGGGGAGATGACCGTGGAGTGAAGGACCGGCCGATCCGGACAGAACGCCCGAAATCGGCCGTTCAGTCGAGCATACGGCCCCTGCGTCCGGCCGGGCAGGAGCCGACGCGGGAGCGGCGCCGTCGGCGCCCCCGCGCGGAAGTGCAGCCTGCTGCCGAGGAGGGTGTGCAGCCGGCAGCCCCATTGTCGTACGTCCCGGCCCGCCTGTGGACCGGGTGACCGCATCGCGGGCACCCGGTCGGAGCGGGCCGGCGTACTAGGCGGGGCGCGAAGTGGCCGCGATGCGCTCGGCGCGCAGGGCGTCGTACCAGGTGGTGTCGGCCGGCGGCAGGGCGTTCACGTCCAGCGCCAGCTTGATCAGCATGTCCGCGACCGCGGGGTTGCGGGCCATCACCGGGCCGTGCAGGTACGTCCCGAAGACGGTGTCCCGCCAGGCGCCCTCGGTGCCGTCCCCGGTGCCGTTGCCCCGGCCGGCGGTGACGGTGGCCAGCGGCTGGACGCCCTGGCCGAGGTGGGTGACGCCCTGGTGGTTCTCGAAGCCGGTCAGCTGCGGCAGGGCCAGGCGCGGGTCGACGTCGGCGAGCACGTCGCCGACGCAGCGGGCGCCCTCGCCGCGGGTGGTCCAGACGTCGAGCAGACCGAGGCCCGGCTCGCGCTCGCCGAGATCGTTGACGAACTCGTGGCCGAGGATCTGGTAGCCGGCGCAGACGGCGAAGATGATCGCGCCGTTCTCGGCGGCCCGCACCAGCCCGCTGTCGCCGCGCAGGCGCTCGGCGGCCAGCCGCTGCGGGCGGTCCTCGCCGCCGCCGATCAGGTAGATGTCGCCACTGGTGGGCACCGACTGGTCGGAGCGGACGTCGATCCTGGTCACGTTGAGGTGGCGCTGGCGGGCCCGGCGCTCCACGACCAGGGCGTTGCCCCGGTCGCCGTAGGTGCTGAGCAGGTCGGGGTAGACCCAGACCACGCGCAGGCTGCTCTCACTCATCCTCGAAGGCCTTCCATCGTGAAGTGGGCTGCTGGGCCGGGCATCAGCCGGCCACGACCTTCCGCAGCTGCTGGAAGGCGGTGTAGTTGGCGATCGCCTCGATCCGGCCGGGCGGGGCCATCCGGACGGCCTGCTCCAGCGAGTCCACCACGTGGAACTGCAGCCCGGCGACCTCCAGGCGGACGGCGAGGTCCAGCTTGCGCTGCCCCATCACGAAGACCGGGTGCCCGGCGAGGCGCTCGTAGTCGACGTCCCACAGCCACGAGGTGTCGGTGCCGTCGGCGTCGAGCGCGTTGACGGAGAGGATGACCGGCGCCGGCGGGCCGTCGATCAGCGAGAAGGTCTCCAGCCAGCCGGCCGGGTTCTTGGCCAGCAGCAGCCGGATGTCGCGGCCCTGGTACTGGACCACGTCGTAGCGGCCGGCCACGGCGGCCACCGACTGCATCCGCTCCAGCGCGACCTGCGGGGGCACGCCGAAGACGGCGGCGACGGCGGCGGAGCTGGTGGCGTTGGCCAGGTTGGCGCGGCCGGGCAGCTGGAGCTGGATCGGCCAGGCGCCGCGCTGCGGGTCGATCACGTGGGTGCCCTGGAGCGCCCAGTGCGGGTTGGGGCGCCGGAAGCCGCAGTCCTGGCAGAACCAGTCGTCGCCGGGGCGCTGCATCACGCCGCCGCAGGCGGGGCAGGACCAGGCGTCCTCCTTCCAGGCCTGTCCGGCGGCCACCCAGACCACCTTCTTGCAGGAGGAGGCGGCCCAGGTCACCAGCGGGTCGTCGGCGTTGGCGATGACCACGGCCTCGGTGTCCTGGAGGCCCTCACGCCACTTCTCGGCCATCATCCGGGTCTCGGCGGCACGGTCGAGCTGGTCGCGCGAGAGGTTGAGCAGGGCGATCGCCTTCGGGTGGGTGTCGCGGGCGACCCCGGCCAGGTACTTCTCGTCCACCTCGATGACGCCGAAGCGGGCGTCCGAGCCGCCGGCCAGGGCGGAGGTGATGCCGGCCGGCATGTTGGCGCCCAGGGCGTTGGAGACCACCGGGCCGGCGGCGCGCAGCGCCTCGGCGATCAGCCGGGTGGTGGTGGTCTTCCCGTTGGTGGCGCTGACCAGCACCACGTCCAGGTGGTCGGCGAGGGTGGCGAGCAGATCGGGGTCGAGCTTGAGGGCGATCTTGCCGCCGATCACCGAGCCGCTGCCTCGGCCCGCCTTCTGGGAGAGGGCGGCGGCCACCTTGCCGGCCGTGACCGCGATCTTGGCGCGGGCGGGCAGCGAGGCGTCGCGTGCGCCTGTGGGCTCCGATTCGGTGCCTGCCATGCTCAGTGGTTCCTCCTTGCTGCGGCACCGCCCGGGACCGGATAACGGGCCGTCGGGCGGCGGGGACGGGGCCAGCCTACCGACTCCGTCGCCCGGCCCGACGCTCCGGACCCCGTGCCGCCTGCTGCGACGGCGCCGGCGGCCTCGTCGGCGAGATCCTGACGTGGCGTCAGAACGGGCGGTGTACGGAGGGGCCTTGCACAGCGGGGGACGCCTCCGGCGGGGCGCCCGGTTCCCCCGGTGTGCCGGTCCGGCGGGCCCGGGGACGCGACGGTCCGGACGGCGTGACCGCCGTCCGGACCGGTGTGCGTGGTGAGGATGTGGTGAAGAAACGACTACCTGCCCGGCCGGGTGGGCCAGGGGACGGGCAGCTCCTCGGCGGCCTCCGCCAGGTGCGCGGTGATCACCAGGGTGCCCTCCTCGACCTGGTAGTCCAGCGGCGCGGCCAGCTTGCGCATGGTGGCGATCAGGCCGGTGTTGGAGGAGTGGGTGACGGCGTAGACCGTCTCGACCCCGGCCTCCAGCGACAGCGCGGCCATCCGCCGCATCAGGTCGAGCCCCAGTCCGCGCCGCTGCCAGTCGTCCTCGACCAGCACCGCCACCTCGGCGCTGTCGTCGTCCCACATCAGGTGCCCGAGGGCGACGATCCGCCCGTCGGCGGCCTCGACCGCGAGGGTCTGGCCGTGCCGGGCGTCCAGCAGGTGCTCCAGGTAGCGGTCGGCGTCCCGGACCGGGCCGTGGTAGCGCTTGCGCAGGGTCTCCGGGGAGCAGCGCTGGTGCATGGCCAGGGCCGCCTCGTGGTCGCCCGCGTCCGCGCGCCGGACGGTCAGGTCCGCCCCGGCGGGCAGCCTCAGCCGGGCGCTGACGTCCGGCACCCGGGGGCCGAGCAGGGTGTCCAGCTCCACCAGGGCCTGCGCCCGGGCGAACTCGGTCGGGGTGAACGGCAGGTGCGGGCGGCTGAGCTCGATGAGGTCGCCGGACGGCACCGGCAGCCGCATCACAGGCCCGTCGACCCCGGCGCCGCCGCGCCGGGCCGCGCCCGGGTACTGCCGGATGGCGCACTGCCCGAACAGCCGGCGCAGCGCGATCGGCAGCTCGGCGGCGTCCAGCGCGGTGCGGGTCGCCAGCGCCAGGACGTGGGTGGGCACGTCGACCAGGTCGTGCGCGTCCGCCGGGTCGCTCCAGATGTCGTGTCCGCCGGCCGCCGCCACCATCGCGGCCAGATCGGTTCGGGTGAGCGTGTGCGGTGCGCGGACGAAGAACTCGTCGACGGTGCCGTTCGGCAGCGGGTGGGACTGCATCGAGATGATGTTGACCTGCCGCTGCGCGAAGGCCGTGCAGACCCGGGCCAGACTGCCCGGGGAGTCCTGCACCGTGGTGCGGACCCGCCAGAGCGTGGTCTGCTCGAAGTCGTGCAGCGGCCCCTTCAGACCGTCCGCCCCGGGCGCGGCCGGGGGCGCCGGCGCGTTCGGGGCCGGTGGGCCGTGCAGATGGTGCCGGTGCGACCACCAGGTGTGGAACAGCGCCGTGGCGAGCAGGGCCACCGCGGAGGCGGCGAGCACCACCGGGCCCTCCGGGCCGTGTACGACGATCTTGGCCACCAGGTCGGCGGCGGTCACCGAGAGGAAGATCGCGGCGAGTTCCACGGTGTCGCGGCGCCAGCGGTGGGCTCTGGCGCCGCGCCGCTGGGCACGGGAGGGGGTCGGCGAGTGGTCGGTGCGTTCGGTCGTCGTCAGAGGCTCCGTGTGCTCCATGGCATCAATCTGCCGCTCCGGTGTTTCGCGATCACGAATCCCCCGTGACCTGTCGGTAAATGTCGGTGATTTCGCGCTCGCCTCCGAGTGCAGGGCCGCCCTTCGGCTCGGCGCGGTGATTTCGCGCGCTCGCCTCCGGGCGCTCCCGGGCCCGGGCGCCCGGACAGCGGTTACCGGGAGGCAGTGGCGAGCAGGTCGGCCGCGGCCGACTTCACCTCGCTGAGGAGCAGGTCGAGGTCGGCCTCGGTGGTGTCGGCGTTGAGCAGGCAGGCGCGCAGCATCTCGTGGCCGTCGAGCCGGGCGCCGGTGACGAAGACCCGGCCGCGCCGCTGGACCGCCACCGGCAGCTCCCGGTTGAGGGCGTCCAGCGCCGCCTCGTCGAGGCCGGCGGCGCGGTGGCGGAACGCCACGATCGAGGTCTGCACCTCGGCCAGCAGCTCCAACTCGTCGTCCGTCGCGATGAGTTCGCCGAGCCGGCGGGCCAGCGCGGTGCACCGGGTGATGTCCCGGGCGATGCCGTCGCGGCCCCGGTGGGCGATGGTGGCCCAGACCTTGAGGGCGCGGAACGGGCGGGTCTGCTCGGTGCCGTACTCGGAGAACCAGCCGAGCGAGCCGGCGGCCTCGTCGCGCAGGTAGGACGGCACCAGGCTGAAGGTGGCGCGCAGCTCCTCGGTGTCGCGCACCAGCGCGCAGCCGCAGTCCACCGGTACGCCGAGCCACTTGTGCGGGTCGAGGGCGAGCGAGTCGGCCCGCTCCAGGCCGGCATAGCGGTGGGCGATCTGCGGGTCCAGTACGCCGAAGGCCCCGTACGCGCCGTCCACGTGCAGCCAGAGGCGCTGCTCGGCGCAGACGTCGGCGATCGGCCCGAAGGCGTCCACGGCGCCGGTGCCGACCGTGCCGGCCGAGGCGACCACCAGGAACGGCAGCAGTCCGGCCGCCCGGTCGCGCTCGATCGCGGCCCGCAGGGTGGCCGGGTCGAGCCGGCCGTCGGGGCCGGTGGCGACGGTGCGCAGGTGCCGGCTGCCCAGGCCGAGCAGCTCGGCGGCCTTGCGCACGCAGGAGTGCGTCTCGCCGGTGACGTAGCCGACCAGCGGCGGCATCCCGGCGAGGCCGTCCTCGCGGACGTCCCAGCCGGCCGCGCGGGCGGCCCGGTCGCGGGCGGCGGCCAGGCAGACGATGGTCGCCATCGAGGTGCCCGAGGTGAGCAGGCCGCCGCCGGCCGGGTGGGGGAAGCCGACCAGCTCGGCGATCCAGCGGACCACGGCCCGCTCCAGGTGGACGTCGGCGTGGTCGCCGCCGGCCGAGCTGGGGTTCATGGCGGAGGCGGCGAGCGTGGCGAGGACGCCGGCCGGTGCGGGCGCGGAGTTCACCCAGCCGAAGAAGCGCGGGTTGCCGTTGCCCATCGGGTACGGCAGCACGTCCGCGTCGATGGCGGCGAGCAGCTCGGTGAGCGGGCGGCCGGCCGCGGGCAGCGGCGCGTCCAGCAGGCTCAGCCGGGCGGCGTCGTCCATCGGCTGCCAGACCGGGCGCCCGGGCAGCTCGGCGAGGTAGTCGGAGACCAGGTCGGCGGCGGCGTGCGCGGCGGCGCGGAAGTCCTCGGAGGTCACGGCGGGCTCCTGGTGGTACGGGGCCTGGTGGCGCGGCGTCCTCGGCGCACCCGGATCAGCCCGATCCTACGAAAGCGGGCCCGCGCCGTGTGGCGCGGGCCCGCTCCTCGGGACGGCCGTCCGTCCGGGGTGGCCGCCGGTGGCCGCCGGTGAGGGACGGTCGTCAGTCCAGCGAGGCGGAGAGCCCACTGGCGGAGCGGCAGTAGCCCTGCATCTCCTTGTTCGTGATCTTGGCGCAGAGCCGGCCGGCCGCGCCGCCGTCCGTGTAGTTGACCGTGTAGTAGCTGACCAGGCCCTCGGCGCAGGCCTTGCGCTGCCAGCCGTCGGCGGCGGTCGCGCACTGCTGGGCGGCCCAGTCCTCCCGGTCCAGGTTGTACTTCATGGTCCGCGAGCCGACGCCCCGGCTGCAGTCCACCGCGCCGCCGCTCGCCTTGCCGTTCAGGCACCACTTCAGTGCCTCGCCGTACACCTCGGGGTGGTTCGGGTAGTCGTGCGAGGAGAGGAAGAAGGTGGGCGCGTAGAAGTAGCAGGCGGACTGGAACAGGGCCGGCTGGTCCTTGCACGGGTAGAGCGGGTCCTGGGCGAGCTTGTCGGCGGGCAGGTTCGCCTTCGCCTTCTCGTCCTCCTCGTCCGGGCCGAAGAGCTGCATGAACAGGCCCTCCGAGCAGCGGATCCGGTTCTGGTCGGTGGTGAACTTGTTGCACAGGTCGCGGGCCTTGGCGACGTCCTGCTTGGCGACGAACATCGTGCCGTGGCCGACACCGTGGATGCAGGGGCCGCTGTTCTTGGGCGCGCAGAGCTTCAGCAGGTCCACCTCGGGCTGCGCGGAGGCGTTCAGCATCTCCTCGACCGCGCCGTGCAGGTAGCCGGCCGCGCAGGTCTCGTGGGGGAAGGAGATGACCTTCTGGAAGTCGGCGTTGTACCGCTTGACGGCTTCGTGCCCGAGCTCGTGCGCGATCGGGTGGCAGAACCGGACGGTGTACGGCAACTGCTTGGTGATCCGGTCGAGGTCCGCCAGCGCGGTGCCCGGGTCGCCGGCCTGCATCTCGGCCATCATCTTGTTGCGCAGCGTCGAGCGGGTCCACACCGCGGGGTCACCGGTCGGGGTGGCGCTCGCGCCGGCCGTCGCGCTGCCGGCCGGGGGCGCGCCCGAGACCGCCGGGCCGGCCGCGCCCGGCGCGGTCGCCGAGCTGCTCGTGCTGGGCGTCCAGTCGGTGACGGCCACTGATCCGAGGCCCAGGACTCCCAGCAGGAACGCGGTGAGAATCGCGAATACTCGCGGCTGCATGACGAGATCCCCCGGCGGATCGAGATGGACGGTTCGCTCCCCATCCTGACGGCACGGGGGCGGGATTCCGCGTTTTCGGCCGCCATTCGGGAGGTGTCGGCGACGCTATCGCACGTCGTACCCGCTCAACGAGGCGGGATGGCCGAGGGTCACCACCCGGACGGCGGCACCCGGCCGCCGCCGTCCGGAGATGACGGACGTTCACAGTTCCAGGGTCACCTGGTACTCCGTGAGCCAGGTGTTGAGGTCCAGGGCCAGGTCGGCGCCGAGTCGCACACTCTGCGGATCGGTGTCCGGGGCGAGTGCGTCGGTGAGCGCCCGGCGGTCCAGCAGGCCCAGGACGGGGGCGTCGCCGTCGGCGGCCAGCTCGGCGAGCTCGGCCCGCAGCAGCGCCGGGTAGCTCGGGTCCTGGACGACGGGGTACGGGCTCTTCACCCGGTCGGCGATCTCGGCCGGCAGCAGGTCGCGGACGGCGGCCCGCAGCAGGCTCTTCTCCCGGCCGTCGAAGCTCTTCATCGCCCAGGGGGTGTTGAAGACGTACTGCACCAGCCGGTGGTCGCAGAACGGCACCCGGACCTCCAGGCCGTTGGCCATGCTCATCCGGTCCTTGCGGTCCAGCAGGATGCAGACGAAGCGGGTGAGGTTGAGGTAGGAGATCTCGCGCATCCGCCGCTCGACCGGGTCGGCGTCGGGCAGGTGCGGGACTTCGGCCAGCGCCTCGCGGTAGCGGGCCCGCCGGTACTCGTGCACATCGAGCTTGGCGATCAGGCCCCGGTCCAGCAGCTGTTCGCGCGGGCCGGCGCCCGTGCCGCCGAGCTGGGTGACCGCGTCCACCCACGGGAAGTCCTCGGCGGCGATCAGCTTCGGGTCGTGGTACCAGCGGTAGCCGCCGAACAGCTCGTCGGCGGACTCGCCGGACAGCGCCACCGTGGACTTCTCGCGCACGCCCCGGAAGAGCAGCAGCAGCGAGATGTCCATGTCGCCGAAGCCGCCGGGGGTGTCCCGGGCCCGCAGGACGGCGGCGCGCTGCGCCGGATCGGTGAGCGCGGCGCTGTCCAGCTCGATGACGTTGTGGTCGGCGCCGACGTGCCGGGCCAGCATCCGGGCGTACGGGCCGTCCGGTGTGGAGCGGACCTCGTCGGCCCGGAAGTGTTCGCTCTGGCCGGTGAAGTCCACCGCGAAGGAGCGCACCGGGCCGGCGCCGGCCCGACGCAGCGCCCGGGCGGCGATGGCGGTGACGGCGCTGGAGTCGAGCCCGCCGGAGAGCAGTGAGCAGAGCGGGACGTCCGCCTCCAGCTGGCGGTGGACGATGTCCTCCAGCAGGGCGCGGACGGTGGAGATGGTGGTGTCCAGGGTGTGGGTGTGCTCGCGGGCCTCCAGCGCCCAGTACCGCCGCACCGAGACGCCCTGGCGGCGTACCCGGACCACGTGGCCGGGCCGCACCTCGGCGACGCCCCGGTAGACGGAGCGGCCGGGGGACTTGGTCACGGCGAACATCTCGCGCAGCCCGTCCAGGTCGACCACCGGGCGGACGTCCGGGTGGGCCAGGACGGCCTTGGCCTCGGAGCCGAAGATCACGCCGTTCGGTGTCCGGTAGTAGTGCAGCGGCTTGACGCCCATCCGGTCGCGGACCAGCAGCAGCTCCTGGTTGCGGGAGTCCCAGAGGGCGAAGGCGAACATGCCGTTCAGCCGCTCGGCCAGGCCCTCGCCCCACTCCAGGTAGGCGTGCAGCACCACCTCGGTGTCGCTGCGGGTACGGAACCGGTGGCCGGCCGCCTCCAGCTCGGCGCGCAGCTCGCGGTGGTTGTAGACCTCGCCGCTGTAGGTGAGGGCGGCCAGGACGCGGCCGTCGTGCTCGGCGGTCATGGGCTGGGCGCCGCCCTCGATGTCGATCACGGCGAGGCGGCGGTGGCCGAGTGCGGCGTGCCGCTCCAGGTGGACCCCGCCGGCGTCCGGGCCGCGGCAGAGCTGGGTCCGCGTCATCGCGTCGAGCACTGGACGTTGGGAGGTGAGGTCGCGCTCGAAGTCGACCCATCCGGTGATCCCGCACATCAGCAAGCCTCCGGTCTTCCGCTACGTATCTCCGATGCGTATGCGGAGTATCACGCTACGTGGCGTACGGGGATCGCTACAAGGGTGTGTCGGTGGGGTGGCGCACCGGCGCCGGTCCGGGTGGCGAACGCGTGCCGGTCCGGGTGGCGGGGCGCCACCGGCCCGCGGGGCGCGATTCCAGGGCCTTGCTTGACCCGAATGTCTCAAGTCCTGCCCGAAATCGGGCAGGATCTTTGATCTCACCGCCCGCTCCGGCCTAGGCTCCCCCTTCGTGTCCAGCTCACCCGGCTCCTCGCACCCTCACGAAGACCTGCTCGCCCACCTCACCCGGACCAGCCCGCTCGGGCCCCGCGAGGCGGCGCGGGTGGTGGCGGAGGTGCTGGCGTACTTCTCCGAGACCACCGAGGAGTACGTCCGCCGCCGCCACGGCGAGCTGCAGGCACGCGGCCTGACCAACGAGAAGATCTTCGCCCGGCTGACCGAGGAGCTGCCCGCCCGGCGCGTCGCGGCGCCCGGGCTCTCGGCCCGCCAGCTGCGCCGGATCGTCTACGGCTGAGCGCCCTCGCCCCCCGCCCTCCCCGTTACAAGGAGTCCACCAAGATGTGCGGAATCGTGGCCTACATCGGCCCCAAGGACGCGACCCCCTTCCTGCTGGAGGGCCTGGCCCGGCTGGAGTACCGCGGCTACGACTCGGCCGGCGTGGCCGTCACCGGCCGCACCGGGGGCCTCAAGGTCCGCAAGGTCAAGGGCCGGGTCGCCGACCTCGCGGCGGTCGTGCCCGCCCGGTTCAAGGGCGGCACCGGCATCGGCCACACCCGTTGGGCCACCCACGGTGTGCCCAGCGATGCCAACGCCCACCCGCACCTGGACAACGCCGAGCGCATCGCCGTCGTCCACAACGGCATCATCGAGAACGCCGACGAGCTGCGGGCCAAGCTGGCCGCCGACGGCGCCGTCTTCCGCTCCGAGACCGACACCGAGGTGCTCGCCCACCTGATCGCGGCGCACACGGCGGAGGGCACGGAGCTGGAGGACGCGGTGCGTGCCGCGCTCGGCAAGGTGGTCGGCACCTACGGCATCGCCGTGCTCGACGCCGAGCAGCCCGACCGGATCGTGGTCGCCCGCAACGGCAGCCCGATCGTGCTCGGCATCGGCGAGAAGGAGATGTTCGCCGCCTCCGACGTCTCGGCCCTCGTCCGCTACACCCGCCAGGTCGTCCACCTGGAGGACGGCGAGCTGGCCACCGTCCGCGCCGACGGCTTCCGCACCTTCACCGAGGACGCCCGCACCACCCACCGCCAGCCGTCCACCGTGGACTGGGAGATCGACTCCTACGACACCGGCGGCTACGAGCACTTCCTGCTCAAGGAGATCCACGAGCAGCCCGGCTCGGTCGAGCGGACCCTCAGCGGCCGGCTGGACGAGCGGTTCGCCACCGCCCATCTCGGCGGGCTCAACCTGGACGCCCGTGAGCTGCGCGAGATCCGCCGGGTCAAGATCCTCGGATGCGGCTCCGCCTACTACGCCGGCGAGATGGGTGCCCAGCTGATCGAGGAGCTGTCCCGCATCCCCGCCCACAGCGAGCCCGCCTCGGAGTTCCGCTACCGCAATCCGGTGATCGAGGCGGACACCCTCTACGTGGCGGTCAGCCAGTCCGGGGAGACCTACGACACGCTCGCGGCCGTCCAGGAGATCAAGCGCAAGGGCGGGCGGGTGCTCGGCGTCGTCAACACCGTCGGCAGCGCCATCGCGCGCGAGTGCGACGGCGGCATCTACCTGCACGCCGGACCGGAGATCTCGGTCGCCTCGACCAAGGCCTTCACCTCGACGGTGGTCGCCTTCGCGCTGCTCGCCCTGCACTTCGGCCGCATCCACGACCTCTCGCCCGCCGACGGCCGGCGGATCGTGGCCGGGCTGAAGGCGCTGCCCGACCAGATCCGCGAGATCCTCGCGCAGGGCGAGGAGATCGCCGAACTCGCCGCCGTGTACGCCGAGTCCGAGGGCATGATGTTCATCGGCCGGGTCCGCGGCTACCCGGTGGCCCGCGAGGGTGCGCAGAAGCTCAAGGAGATCTCCTACGTCCACGCCGAGGCCTACCCCGCCAGCGAGCTGAAGCACGGCCCGCTCGCACTGATCAGCCCCGAACTGCCGACCGTCGCGCTGGTGCCGGACGACGAGCTGCTGGACAAGAACCTCACCACCCTCGGCGAGATCAAGGCCCGTTCCGGCCGGGTGCTGGCCGTCGCCCACCGCCGGCCCGACGCCAAGCTCGCCGACCACTGCGTCCTGGTGCCCAAGAGCGAGCCCGAGTTGGACCCGCTGCTCCTCAACATCCCGCTCCAGCTGCTGGCCTACCACGCCGCCGTGGCGCTGAAGCGCGATGTCGACAAGCCGCGCAACCTGGCGAAGAGTGTGACGGTCGAGTAGCGGGCACCCGGCCGCGCGGCCTCCGGGGGGTCTCCCGGGGCCGCCCGCCCGGTCGCTCGCTCCGGCGGAATCGGCCGCCCGGCGCCTGTGCGCCGGGCGGCCGTTCGCGTGGTCGCGGCCGGTCCGGCCCGTTCCGGGGTCGGGGCCCTTCCGGCGTTCTTCCGGCTCCCTCGGGCTCCCTCGGGCTCAGAGATGATTGACTTTGCCAACCATCGCGGCCTACTGTCGACAGAAGCTTGATGTTGTCAACTATCAAGTTGATCAAAATTTCCTGTCGGGAGTACTGTCATGAAGGCCTTCACCGATTCCGATCCCGGCGCCGTCGTCGCCGGGCTGCGCGCCGCCTTCGCGAGCGGCCGGACCCGCCCGGTCGCCTGGCGCCGGGAGCAGCTCGACGCCCTGCGCGCGCTGCTCACCGAGCGGAGCGAGGAACTCCTCGCCGCGCTGCACACCGACCTCGGCAAGGGCCCCGCCGAGGCGTACCGCACGGAGATCGCCTTCACCCTCAACGAACTCGACCACACCGTCCGGCATCTGGACGAGTGGCTGAGCCCGCGGCCGGCCGCCGTCCCCGAGGCGTTCCGGCCGGCCACCGCCCGGGTGGTCCGGGAGCCGCTCGGCGTGGTGCTGGTGATCGCGCCCTGGAACTACCCGCTCCAGCTGGCCCTCGCCCCGGTCGTGGGCGCCCTGGCGGCCGGCAACGCCGTCCTCGTCAAGCCCAGTGAGCTGGCCCCCGCCACCTCCGCGGCCCTGGCCCGACTGATCCCGCGCTACCTCGACCCGCGGGCCGTGGCTGTCGTCGAGGGCGCGGTGCCCGAGACCACCGCCCTGCTGGAGCAGCGCTTCGACCACATCTTCTACACCGGCAACGGCGCGGTCGGCCGGATCGTGATGACCGCCGCCGCCCGTCACCTGACCCCGGTGACCCTGGAACTCGGCGGCAAGAGCCCGGTGGTGGTCGATCCGGGAACCGACCTGCGGGTGACCGCGCGGCGGCTGGCCGCCGGCAAGTTCCTCAACGCCGGGCAGACCTGTGTCGCCCCCGACTACGTCCTCGCCGTCGGTGGCACCGGTCCGGCCCTGGCCGAGCACCTGGCCGAGGCCGTCCGCGCGCTCTACGGCGAGGACCCGGCCGCCCACCCCGAGTACGGCCGGATCGTCAACGCCCGCCATTTCGACCGCCTCGCCGCGCTGCTCGGCGACGGCCGGGTGGTGGTCGGCGGTGGCCACGACCGTGCCGCCCGCTTCATCGAGCCCACGGTGCTCGCCGGGGTGGACCCGGACGCCCCGGTGATGCGCGAGGAGATCTTCGGCCCGGTGCTGCCGGTGCTGGAGGTGGCCGATCTGGACGCGGCGATCGCGTTCATCACCGACCGGGAGAAGCCGCTCGCCCTCTACGCCTTCACGGAGTCGGAGACGACCAAGCGCCGGCTCGCCGCGGAGACGTCCTCCGGCGCCCTGGTCTTCGGCCTGCCGGTGTCCCACCTGGCCGTGCCCGAACTGCCGTTCGGCGGCGTCGGGGAGAGCGGTATGGGCAACTACCACGGCGAGTACTCGCTGGCGACGTTCAGCCACACCAAGGCGGTGCTCGACAAGCCGCTGGGCTGAGCCCGGGGACCGGTGCGCGGGTGCCCGCCCACCCCGGTGGGCGGGCCCGCCGGCGCCCCGCGACCCGCCCGACCCGTCGGGTGGCGCGGCGGGCTTTACCGCGCGGGTCGCGACCCCGGACCGGTGTGCCCCGGACCCGCGCGGAAAAGCACGGCGCTTCGCGCCGGCACCTGCTACAGTCGATGTCAGTTGCAGTTTTGGTTCCCATGAACTCTGTGTGCGCCTGCCGGTTGTAACCGCTGGCGCATTTTTGTTTTCCCGAATTTTCCTCGGGTGGGCCTCATCGCGGCGACGCGGGACTTCGCGAGGTGCGAAGCTCCGGAATTGCCCTTTCAAGGAGAATTTTTATGGCTAATGGCACTGTGAAGTGGTTCAACGCGGAGAAGGGCTTCGGCTTCATCGAGCAGGAGGGTGGCGGCCCGGACGTCTTCGCCCACTACTCGAACATCAACGCCCAGGGCTTCCGTGAGCTGCTCGAGGGCCAGAAGGTCGAGTTCGACGTCACGCAGGGCCAGAAGGGCCCGCAGGCGGAGAACATTCGCCCCCTGTAGTACGAACCGCTGAGCGGCCCCGGCCGAACAGCACGGGCCTGCACTGCGCTTTACGCGTGGTGCAGGCCTTTCGTCATGTCCGGGCAAGGACCGGCGGCCGTCCCGACGACCGGCGGTGCCGGCCGGTCACGCGGACCCGGGGCCGGCCGGGTCGAAGGCGGCGGGCCCCGGCCCCCTGCCTCTGCCGGGCCCGGTCCGTTAGCCTGGCGGTATGCCGAACCCGGATCCGTTGCTCATCAGTATCACCACGATGGTGGAGTCGACGGGCAGTAATCAGATGCCGATCACCGTGGTCGTCCCAGGCGCGGTCATCACCGGGCGGCTCGCCGCCGAGACCGTCTGGCGCGAACGGGTCGCCGAAGTCCTGGAGGCGTCGGACCACCTCAAACCGTTCGCGCCGCTCTTCGCCGACGGAGTGACACCCCCCGACGGCCCGGTGACCCACCTGCACCTGCACCTCGCCAAGATCCTGCAGGGCAGCTTCGGGCTCCCGCACACCGGCGGGATGTACCGCATCGCCATCGAGGACGTCAGCAGCTGGACCCTGGGGGACCTCAGCTACTCGGACCAGTGACAGGCCGGGGCACCCCGCCCCGGCGGGGTGCCCCGTGATCCACCCGGTGCGGTGGCCCGTCCGGTGTGACCGGTGTGGTGTGACCCGTGCGAGGACGGTCCGTGCGCGGACGTTCAGTCGCCGGTGCGCTGCGCGGCCAGCGTGTTGAGCAGTGCGGCGCCGCGCTCGGCATCGTCGACGCTGACCGCGAACTCCACGCCCGTGCGCGGGTGGATGACCAGGCACTCGCCGCGGCGGAGCATCACGGTGGTGCCCAGTCCGCTCAGCCGGTAGCCCCAGCCGCCGACCTGGGCGGGAGTCCGCTGCTCGACGCGGGCCGATTCGATGGCCTGGATCGGCCAGCGCCGGACCGGCCAGCCCGCCGGGCCGAAGGCGACCTCCAGGCCCTTCGGTGTCACCCGGGCCTGGACGGAGGAGCAACCGAACACCACCCCGGCGACGAGGACGAGCGGGGCGACCACCGCCCAGGGCGCGCCGATCAGACCACCGGCGGCGGCGATCGCCGCGCCGGCCGCGGCCAGGCCGAGGACGGCGGCGGTCAGTTGGAGCCACGGGTTGGTCGTCCAGGAGAGCCAGACGAACCGCTCACCCACGGGCACGTCGAGCACCGGGCCGCCGGCCGGGGCCGGGGCGGACACGACGCCGCGCCGGCCGGCCAGCAGCCCCAGCAGGCCCGCGAGTACCGCCGCGCCCAGGGTGAGGGCGACCGAGGGGCCGATGGTGGCGGCCTCGGTCCAGTCGGTCCGGTCCAGATTGGCCTGCACGATGGACGCCTGCGCGCCGGTGAGCAGAACACCGGTGAAGAGCAGGGTGGCGCCGGCCCAGGGCCGCACCGGCCCGGCCGCCCGCCGGAAGGTCACGGCGAGGACCAGCAGCAGCACCACCCAGAGCGCGGCCGGGAAGAGCGGGACCGCCCAGAAGGGCATCGAGCCGTTCGGCTGCCCGCCCCCGCCCCAGTGGGTGGCCACCCGCTCCGGCAGCCGGCCGCCCGCGATCAGCGGCAGCGCGACCAGCGCCGCCAGGACGCCGGCCGACCAGGCCGCCGCGCTCCACCGTGCTCCTCGGTTCCCGTTCCCCCTGCCGCTCACGGCAGCCTCCTGATCAGTTCGACGAGATCGGCTCTGCTGTACCCCAGGCGAGCCGCTTCGGCGACCAACGCGGCCGCCTGTTGCAGTAGTTCGGCCCGTTGGTCGGCGCCGCCGGCCACGGTCACGCCCCGGCCCCGGCGGAACTCCAGTACTCCTTCGTCCCGGAGGGCGCGCAGGCCCCGCAGGACGGTGTTGGCGTTGACGCCCAGCGCGCGGGAGAGCTCCCGGGCGGGCGGCAGCCGGTCGCCCGGCGCGCACTCGCCCTCGGCGATCGCGCGCCGGATCGCACCCGCGACCTGTTCGTGCAGGGGGCGGCTGTCCGTGAGGTCCAGCTTGAGCAACATGATGACAGTGACAGTAGCACCATCCCGGCGAGAGCCGGCCGCCCCCGGAAGGTTCCGGGAACGACCGGCTCGGTGGCGGGCCCGGTCCGGCGGTGCGGTTGGTGACCGGGCGGCTCAGTAGTCGACGCTGGGAGCGGCTGCCGTGCTGCCCAGGTCAGGGGTGTCGCGCAGCTCGATCGCGTCGGCGTGGGTCTCCAGTTCGAGTACCACCAGCTCGTTGTGGCCCGGCCGCCAGAGCGGGGCCGGCGCGTACAGGGTGCGCTGCGGGCCCTGCCGGGTGTAGCGGCCGAGCAGGAAGCCGTTCAGCCAGAGCAGGCCCCGGCCCCAGCCCGGGAGGGCGACGAAGGCGTCGGCGGGGGTGTCGAGCGTCGCCTCGAAGCGGTGGAACACCGGGTCGCCGTCGGCTGCCGGTGCGGGGTCCTGGTCGAAGGCGAGCGGGCCCGGGTCGGTGAGCGGGAGCGGGCGGATCTCCCAGTCGAAGAGGCGCTGTCGTTCGTGCGAGACGCCGCGGCCGATGCCCTTGCGGTCGTCCAGCTGCGGGCCGTAGTTCACCCGGCCCAGCGCCTCCACCAGGATGTCCAGCGTCACCCCGGCCGGCCCGGTCTCCAGCGACAGCGTCTCGCCGGGCGCGTTGCGGTCCAGCACGCCGATCGGCACTCCGTCGGCGAACACCTGGGCGCGGTCGCCGATGCCGTCGATCCGCAGCGGCAGGGCGGGGCGGGGGCCCGGGACCCGGGTGCGGTAGTGGATCAGGCCGAGGGACTGGCCGACCTTCTCCATCGGCTCCGGCACCGCGCTGCGGATCGGTGCGGACAGCGTGTCGAGGGAAGCCAGCAGGCGGGCGCGGCCGGTCGCGCTCCCGAGCCGCTGCGGGGCGACGCGCGGGGCGGGCTCCGGCAGTGTCACGTCGGGCAGCGGGGCGTACTTGGCGATGACCGAGCGGAACGCGTGGAACTTCTCGGTCAGTTCGCCCGCCTCGCCGATCGGCGCGTCGTAGTCGTAGCTGGTGGTGGTGGGTTCGAAGCCGGCCTCGTACGGGTGGGTGCCGGCGTGGTTGGCGCCCGCCCAGAAGCCGAAGTTGGTGCCGCCGTGCGCCATGTAGAGGTTGACCGAGGCGCCGGTCGCGAGGAGGTCGTCGAGGGCCCGGGCGGATTCCTCGGCGTCACGCACGTGGTGCGGCCCGCCGAGCTGGTCGAACCAGCCGATCCAGAACTCCATCGCCGTCAGCGGGCCCTTGGGCTGCTGGCGGCGCAGGACGGCGAACCGCTCGGCGGGCCGCGACCCGAAGGTGGCGGTGGCCAGGTGACCGGGGACGCCGCCGCCCTGCTGCATGAAGTCCTCGGCGCCGTCCGCGGTGAAGAGCAGGCAGTCCACGCCCCGGCCGAGCAGCCCGTCGCGCAGGTGGGCCAGGTAGGCGGCGTCATTGCCGTAACTGCCGTACTCGTTCTCGATCTGGACGGCGACCACCGGGCCGCCGCGGCTCGCCAGCAGCGGCAGGATCTCGGGCACGACGGCGTCGAACCAGCCGTCCACCTCGGCCAGGAAGGCCGGGTCGGCGCAGCGCAGCCGCAGGCCGTCGACGGCGAGCAGCCGGGCGGGGAAGCCGCCGAACTCCCACTCCGCGCAGATGTACGGGCCGGGGCGCAGGATCACGTCCAGGTCGTTCGCCCGGGCCAGCGCGGCGAACCGGGCGAGATCCCGCCAGCCGGTGAAGTCGACCTCACCGGAGGGCAGTTCGTGGAAGTTCCAGGGGATGTAGGTGTCGACGGTGTTGGCACCCATCGCGCGCAGTCGGCGCAGCCGGTCGTCCCAGAGGTCGGGGTGGACGCGGAAGTAGTGCAGGGCGCCGGAGATGATCCGGTGCGGTGCGCCGGCGCGGCGGAATCCGGTGTCGTCGTAATCGAGCATGAGGGCCTGCCTTCGGTGGTGACGCGGTGGATCGCGTTCTGCCGGACGAGGGTTGGTGGGCAGACGGTCGGTGGACTGTCGATCTTCGGAGCCTACTCGGGGTGGCCTGCGCGGGGGTGGCCTGCGCGGGGCGGTCCGCTCGGGGCCTGCTCGGGGTGGCCTGCGTGCGAAGGGCCTCGGGGGTGGCTCGGCTGCGGGGGGTGGCTTACGGCGCGGTCGGGCGGGGCGCGGCCCGGAGGTCGGCCGGCCAGGGCGGGTTGGGGCCGGCGACCGAGCAGGTCAGGGCGGCCACCCGGGCGGCGAAGCGGCAGGCGTCGTGCACCTCGTCCGGGGTGAGCCCGTCGAGCCGGCCACCGAGGCGGCCGATCCCGCCGAGGTGGTGCAGCAGGCCGCCGGTGAAGGCGTCGCCGGCGCCGACGGTGTCGACGACCACCGTCTCCGGGGCGGCGACGGTCACCCGCTCGCCGTCCAGGGAGGCGAGCGCGCCGCGGCTGCCCAGGGTGATCACGACCAGTCGGACGCCGGCCAGGTGCCAGGTGTCGCAGGCGTGTTCGGGGGAGACCCCGGGCAGCAGCAGGTCGAGGTCGTCCGCGCTCAGCCGCAGGATGTCGGCGGCCGCGCACCAGCGCGGGAGCCGGGACCGGTAGCGCGCCGGATCGACCAGCAGCGGACGTACGTTGGGGTCGATCGAGACGGTCGGGCGACCCGGCGCCCGGGTCAGCAGCTCCTCGATCCGGGGGCCGCCGGGTTCGCGCACCAGGGCGAGCGAACCGGTGTGCAGGCAGGCCGCGCCGGCCAGTGGGAGGGCGGTGAGCTCGGCCCGCGTCCAGGCCCAGTCGGCGGTGCCCTCGGCGTGGAACGAGTAGCGGGCCTGGCCCTGTTCGTCGAGGGTGGCGATGGCCAGGGTGCTGGACTCGGCCGCCCGCACGCAGCCGGCGAGATCGACGCCGGACGAGTCCAGGTGCCGCCGGAACAGTTCGCCGAAGGGGTCGGCGGAGATCCGGCCGAGGAAGCGGGTCGGGGTGCCCAGCCGGGCCAGCGCGACGGCGGTGTTGGCGGGGCCGCCGCCGGGCAGCACGCGCAGCGCGAGCTCACCGGGGCGCCGCTCGGCGGAGGAGTCGGTGAACGCGTCGGCGACGCACTCGCCGAGCACGGCGATCGGGAGTCGGCTCATCACGACCGCTTTCGGGGGAGGGCTCGCTTCGGGTGTGCGGGGCGCCTCGGGTGACACCGCGGCGGTGGTCCGGGGCACCTCAGGGTACTGGGGGCGCTGTTGGGGCGGGAGCCCCCGGGGCGGGCCGGCCGGTCCCGGGCGGCCCGCCCGCCGTCCGGTGGGGTCGTCCGGTGGGGTGTCCGGGCGGGCGGAGCGCGCCTAGACTGCGGAACTCTCGTGGTATTACCGACCGGTAGGGATGGGGAGTTCGGATGGCCGAGGAGCGGGTCCACGCGTTCGGGGACGATGCGTTGGGGGAGCACGACGCGGTCGCACTGGCGGCGCTCATACGGTCGGGCGAGGTCGCGCCCGGTGAGCTGGCCGCCGCCGCGGCGGCGCGTGCCGAGCGGATCGACGCGGCGCTGGCGCCCGTCGCGTTCGCCTCCTACGGGCAGCCGCGAAGCGCCCCGGCCGGCGACGGGGCCCCGCTGTTCGGGGTCCCGAGCTACCTCAAGGACAACGTGGACCTGAGGGGGATGCCCACCGGGCAGGGCAGTTCGGCGTTCCGCGCCAAGCCGGCGCGGCGCGATGCCGGCTTCGCCGAGCAGTTCCTGAGTACCGGTCTGGCGGTGCTGGGCAAGACCAGGATGCCGGAGTTCGGCCTCAACGCCTCGACCGAGTTCGCCGAGGCGCGGCCGGTGCGCAATCCGTGGCGGACCTCGCACTCGCCGGGGGCGTCCTCCGGCGGAGCGGCCGCGCTGGTGGCGGCCGGCGTCGTGCCGATCGCCCACGCCAACGACGGCGGCGGCTCGATCCGCATACCGGCGGCCTGCTGCGGTCTGGTCGGCCTGAAGCCGACACGCGGCCGGCTGGTGGCCAACGACCAGGGCCGCCGACTGCCGATCGACCTCGTCACCGACGGCGTGGTGACGCGCTCCGTGCGGGACACGGCCGCCTTCTTCGCCGCCGCCGAACTCCACCACCGCAACCCGGCGCTGCCGCCGCTGGGCCTGGTGGAGGGGCCGGGCGACCGGCCGCTGCGGATCGGACTGGTGACGGACTCCCCGCTCGCCGTCACCGATGGGCCGACCCGGCAGGCGGTCGAGCGGACGGCGGCGCGGCTGGAGGCGATGGGGCACAAGGTCACCCCGGCGACGCTGCCGTTCGGCGAGGACTTCTCCCGGGACTTCACGCTCTACTGGGGGTGTATCGCCTTCATGATCGCCACCACCGGCCGCCTGCTGCTGGACCCGGGCTTCCAGGCGCGGAATCTGGACGGCCTGACCACGGGTCTGCGGCGGCGCTTCCACCGGGAGTTCCACCGCACGCCCGGTGTGCTGCGCCGGCTGAGGCAGACGGAGGCGGCGTACGGCGGGCTGTTCCGCGAGCACGACGTGATCCTCTCGCCGGTACTGGCGCACGTGGCGCCGCCGATCGGACACCTGAGCCCGAACGTGGCCTTCGACGAGCTGCTGGACCGACTGGGCCGCTACGTGGCCTTCACCCCGGTGAACAATGTGACGGGCGGTCCGGGGATCTCGCTGCCCGCCGAGTCGGCCGGGAACGGCCTGCCGATCGGGGTGCACCTGTCGGCCGCGCACGGCCGGGAGCGGCTGCTGCTGGAGCTTGCGTTCGCCCTGGAGGCGGACCGGCCCTGGCAGCGGATCCAGGACTGAGGGGGACCCAGGGCCTGGCGTTGATCCGTGATCTGGCGTTGATCCGGGACCGAGCATTGATCTGGGATCTGGCGTTGATCCGGTACAGAGTGCCGACCGGGGAGGGAGCGCTGCTACGCGAGCGCCGAGCGCCGACCGGAGGCGGAGCGCCGACCGCACACCGAGCGCCGACCGTGGAGTGAGCGCCGATCCGGGGCCGAGCGCCGACCCGCACTCCCAGCGCACGGCCGGGCCGGGAGCTCAGCGCGGGCCCGGGGTGGCGATGGCCCGTGCCGCCCGCACTTCGTGGCGCAGCGGAGCCAGCACCCCGTCCTCCCCGTCGCCGACGGCGGCGTCCACGGGGCCCGCGGGCCCCGTATCAGGTGTCCCGGGCGGGAGAGGTGCGGCGGAGGGCGGGCCGGGAGCCGGCGCCGGGTCCGTCGCCCCGGCGCGCAGGGCCTCGGCGAGCTCGTCGAGCTCACGCTTGATGGCGGCGACCTCGGCGGCGGGCGGTGGGGGCACCCCGTGGTCGATCCGGACCCGGGTCGCGGTGGTGGCCTCCACGATCCGTTCGACGGCGATGACCAGCGGCCACCACGCGGCGGCCCGGGCCCCGGTGGGCGGCGGCTCGGTGAGCGCGCGCTGGAACTCCGACCGTACGGCGGACAGGTCGCGGTAGAGCCTGCGCCGGTGGCGGAGCCGGGCCGACTGGTCCCGGCCGGGCTCCGGGTCGAAGGCCAGCGCGACGTAGGCGGCCGTGTCCGCCGTCGCGTCCGCGAGCCGGTCGCCGATCCGGGTGTGCCAGGACTCCAGCCAGAGCAGGTAGCCGGCGACCAGCGAGACCGCGCAGCCGATCAGCGAGTCGTAGAGCCGGGGTGCCACCAGCCGGAAGCCCTGGTGGTTGAGCAGATCGGACAGCAGCAGGATGACCGGGGTGATGGCGGCGGTCTGGAAGGCGTAGCCCTTCGCGGTGAAGGCCGGGATCAGCATCGCGAGCACCGCGATCGTCGGCACGTCCCACCATCCGCGCGGCACCTCGGCGAGGACCGGGATCGCGATCAGCAGGCCGACCGCCGTACCGAACGCCCGCAGCACGGCGCGTGAGAAGACGGAGCCGAAGTCGGGTTTCATGACGAAGGTGACGGTGAGGGCGACCCAGTACGAGCGGGGTACCGCGATCACCGAGACCAGTGTCTGGGCGAGGCCGATGCAGAGCGCCAGCCGCAGACCGTACCGCCAGGACGCCCCGGAGAGCAGGGCGGCCCGGGCCGTGCGCCGGGCCCGGACGTGGAGGACGGCCGGGCGGCCGAGCCGGTCGATCCCGCCGAACGGGTCGGGCGCGGGCTCCCCGGCGACGTCGGCCGCGTAGCGCAGCGCCTGGTCGATGGCCCGCTCCGACGGGCCGGTCGGCGCGGGCAGGTCGAGCGCGTGCGGCACGCCGGGGCGCCCCCGTTCGACGGTGTCGGCCAGCTCCCGGGCCGCCGCCCGGTACACGTCCGGCAGCGGGCCGAGGGAGGCCGGGCGCAGCTTGGCCGCCGAGGCGGCCTCCACGATCGGGATCACGGCGTTGAGCTGGGCGAGCAGCCGGGTGAGGCCGGGGGAGCGGCCGTGCCGGCGGGTGCGGTGGGCGAGCAGCAGGTCGTACGACCGGTTGAGCGACTGGGTGACGGCGAGCCGCTGCTCGTCGTGCGCGGGGGTGCCGGCCGCCCGGAGGAAGTCGCCGACCGTCCGGTACGTCCCGGCGACCGCCGTCCGCTCCGGGACGCCACCGCGCAGCGGCCAGGCGAACAGGGTGAGGAGGAGCACCACCAGGCCACCGAGGAGCAGCAGCAGCGGTGGCTTCCACCAGGGGGCGGGCATCGGCAGGCCGGCGCCGACGACGGCGTTGAGCAGGAGCAGCAGGCCCGACACCGAGGCGACCGCGCCGATCGAGGAGATCATGCCGGAGACCAGGGCGATCAGGGTGAGCACGACGACCGCGAGCCAGCCCTCCCCGTAGACCAGGGTGCCGAGTGTGACGCCGACGGCGCCGAGGAGCTGCGGGACGGCGATGTTGTAGACCCGCATCCGGTAGGCGTCGGCGGTGTCGCCGATGACGCCGGAGAGCGCGCCCATGGAGACGAGGGCGCCGTACTCGGGCCGCCCGGTGGCGAAGCCGACGGCGAGCGGGGCGGAGAGGGCGACCGAGGCGCGGGCGGCGGCTGCCCAGGGGATCGGCGCGGGGTGCGGGCGCAGGCCCGCGGTGAGCCAGCTGGGGGGTGCGAGCCGGCCGGCTCGTGAGCTCCGTGCCATGGGAGAAACGTACGGCTCCGGGGCGGCGCGGGCCCGGCGCGGCCGGGCGCGTCGGCGGGTGCCGGGTCGTGTCGGGCGTACCGGTTCGCCGGGGCCGGCCGGCCGGTGGTTCCCTTGGGGTGGGCTCGGCGGGCCGCCGGGTGCGCCGCCCGGCCGGACCGGAACGGGTGGGCCAGCATGCCGGACAGGCCCGGGCAGTGTGCCCGACGGCGTCCGGGCCGCAGTTGTCCGTCCGCGCACCGAAGCGCCGCCGGCTCGGGCCCCGCGCGGCGGCCGGTCCCCCAAGAGCTGGAGTCCCCGCTGATGATCACCGTGTTCCGCATCGACGCGCCCCCGACCGGCATCGAGGCCGCCGGGGGCGGCGCCGACCCCACCGACGAGCAGATCGAGCAGGAGAACAAGGCCCGGCAGGCCTTTCTGGACGCCGTCTCGCCTCACTTCGCGGCGTTGCCGGAGCGGCCCGTCAGCCACTCGGGCAACGTCGCGAAGGTGGAGCTGCTCGGCTCGAACGTCGAGTCCCGGCTGAACCAGTACCTGCTGCTGGTCACCGTTGACATCGGCGATCCGCGGATCGACTTCGACTCCTTCGTGCCGCCCGGCACCGCCGTGACCCTGGTGGGTGCCGAGTTCACGCTACTCTCCCACTGGCCGGGCGGCTCCCGCGCCTGACGGCCCGACGGCCCGAACACCTGAGCGACTGACCACCGGTTCGGGCCCGGGCGCGCTCCGGCAGGTCCGGGCCTTCTGCCGCCCGCGTCCGTCGCCCGCCCGGAGCCGTCCCCGTCCCCGCTACGTGACGGTCTGCCCCGACATCTCGTCCCACCTGCCCGCGATGCGGGGCCGGCCTCCTGGTCAGCGGCTGTTGAGGTCGGCGGTGAGGGCGGTCGGGGCGACCGCGAGCGCGGAGCTGTCGGGGAGGTCGCGCAGGCGGGGCAGGGGGGACAGCCAGAGCACGGCGGCGCTGAGCGGCACCGCGGCGGCGGCGAGCCACATCGCGGGCAGTACGCCGACGGCCGAGGCGGTCGCGCCGCTGGCGAGGGCGCCGAGGGGGATGGTGCCGTAGTTGAGGAAGGAACCGCAGGCGCTGATCCGGCCCAGCACCCGGGCCGGCACGTGCCGCTGCTGGAAGGTGGCCCGGAGGACGTTCCCGGCGACGATGCCCGCCGAGACGGCGAAGCCGCCGAGGACGTAGCAGGCGACCCCGGCGCCCGGTGTGGTCAGGGGGATGAGCAGGGCCAGCATCGGCACCCAGAACAGGAAGATCATCATGGCGCGGGCGGTGCCGATCGCGGCTCCCACCCGGCGGGCGACGACCGCGCCGAGAACGCCGCCGGCACCGGCGGCGCCGACGACCGCGCCGATCGCGCCGTCCGAGAGCCCGGCCTGTTCGACCAGGAAGACGACCTGGATCGACTGGTAGGCCATCAGGGCCATGTTGGCCAGGGCCCCGTGGAGGGCGAAGGTCCGCAGCCAGACGTCGTGGGTGATCAGGCGCAGGCCCTCGGAGACCTCGCGCCGCAGGCTCGGGCGGGGCTTCCGGTCACCGCTCAGGCCGTCGCTCAGGCCGTCGCTCAGGCCGTCGCTCAGGCCGTTGCTCAGGTCGTCGCTCAGGTCACCGCGAGTCCCGTCGCCGCGGCGGTCCCGGTCGGGTGCGGGCTCGGGGGTGCGGATGGCCGCGGTGGAGAGGAGGGAGAGCAGGAACGTGGCGGTGTTCGCGAGCAGGCTGTTGACCGGGCCGAAGGCCTGGGCGGCGGCGCCGCCGGAGCCGAGGCCGACGATCTGGGCGGCGGAGGCGCTGCCGTGCAGGGCGGCGTTCCCCTCGGCGCGGTCCGGTTCGGCGACGACGGTGGGGAGGTAGGCCGTGTACGCGGTCTGGAAGAAGACCTCGGCGGCACCGGCGGCCGCGGCGACCGCGAGGAGGTGGCCGATGGTGAGGTGTCCGAGCGCGGCCGCGGCGGGGACGGTGAGGTAGAGCACGAGGGACACGGCGGTCGAGACGAGCATGATCGTTCGCCGGCGCATCCGGTCGACCCAGGCACCGGCCGGCAGACCGATGAGCAGCCAGGGCACCCACTTCGCGGCGACCACCAGGGCGGCCTCGAAGGCGGTGGCGTGCAGGGCGCCGACGGCGATCAGCGGTAAGGAGAGGTTGGTCAGGGCACCGCCGAACCTGCCGGCGACCTCGCCGGTGAACAGCAGGCGGAAGTCACGGTTGCGGCGGAGCAGCCCGCCGCGGGCGCCGCGGTTCATCCGGTGCCGCGTGTCTTGCGCGGGAAGGCCTGGAGCTGCACCACGACCGGCAGCGCGCCCGGGGCCGGCTCGGCGTCCGCGGCGGGCGTGTGGCGACTGATGACCTCGGCCAACTCGGCGTTCAATTGCATGAGTTGATGTGGCGTCAGGCGCAGGTTGGTCCAGTCCGCGATGGTGCCGGCGTTGCGCCAGTCGCCCTCCCAGTCCTCGCTGATGTAGGAGGTGACCCGGTTGAAGTACTGCTGTACCAGCTCGTGAGTGTAGAGGGAGACCGCGCCCCGGCTGTCCGGGTCGTTCCGGAACTCGGCGGTGTTCAGCTCGTTGCGGACGGGAATCCGTCGCCACCAGCGCTCGCGCTTGGTGCCGCGCCCCGTCTCCTCCTCGATGAAGCCGTGCTCGGCGAGGTGGCGCAGGTGCCAGCTGACAGTGCCGGTGTTCTCGCCGAGCCGTTCGGCGAGCAGCGTCGCGGTGGCGGGGCCGTCCAGGTTCAGCAGCTCGAAGATCCGCATCCGCAGCGGATGGGCGAGCCCGCGCAGGCTGCGGGCGTCGAGCCGGCGGAGGGGGCGGGCGGACGGGTTCGGCTGCTCCGCCGGGTCCGGGTGTTCGGTCATGGCGCCATCGTAGGGTGCAGAGAGTTCTCTGCATAGGCTTCTCTGCAGAGAAAACTCTGCAAGATGCCCGGAGAGGGCGGGCTGGAGTGGGAGCCGCTCGGCGCGGGGTACGCGGCCCGGCCGGAGCGGCTGCGGCCGGGTGTGCGGGGCGAGCTCCGAGCGGGCCTGCGCCGGCCGGGGGCGGGGGCGGGGGTGACCGGGTACGAGGGCCCGGCGCCCCACCCGCTCCTCCGGCCGGCGCGGGCCCGGGAGAGCCTCGCCGCCACCGGTCACCGACCGGTTCCGGTGGCCGAACGCGGCGGTATCTCAGCCGAGTGCGTCGCTCAGTCGCTCAGATGGTCGGCCGCTCAGCCGCTCAGCCGCCCGGATGGTCAGCGGCGTCCCCGGGAGACGGCCGGCGGGCCTGCCGGGACAGGTTGTCGCGCAGCGCGGTGAGGTGGGCGATCTCGGCGTCCAGGGCGGCCAGCCGCCGGTCGACCACCGGGGCGAAGGTCTCGGGCCCCGCGTCGTCGGCCGAGCCGCAGCTGCGTGGCTCGTCGCCGGTCAGCAGGTGGAGCCGGTGGGCGCGGCTGCGCAGGTCCTCGACGGTGAGGCCGAGTGCCAGCAGTTCGCGGATCGCCCGCACCCGGGCCACCTCCACCCGCCCGTACTCGCGTTGGCCGGCCGCCGTCCGCACCGGTGGCGGCAGCAGCCCGCGCTGCTCGTAGAAGCGCAGCGCCCGGGGCGTGGTACCCGCAGCTGCCGCCGCGTCGCCGATCCGCATCCAGCCACCGCCCTCCCCGGTTCGTGCCGTCGACGTCCCGCTCCCGCGTCCCCCCGGTCGGCCCGGCAGGGCGGGCGGCGCCGCTTCGACGGCACTCCGCGCCGTGCGGACGTCCCTCAGACCTCGACGATCGTGGCCCCGAAGGTACGGCCTCCAATCAGCTGGGGCAATGCCTGGGGGGCCTGATCGAGGCCCGCTACGGCCGTCCACGGGAAGGTGATCTGCCCGGCGCGCAGCCAGTCGCTGAACCGCCGCCGCCATTCCGCCTCCAGATCGGGGTGGTCCAGGCCGCGGAACCCACGCACGGTGACGCCCTGGTTGAGCAGCCGGAAGGTGTCGACCACCGCCGGGGAGCTGCCGCCGAGCCGGTCCGGTGCCAGCTGCCCGGCCAGCGCCCCGACCAGGGCGAACCGCGCGCCCGGCCGGGCCGCGTCGACGGCGGCGGTGAGCTGCTCGCCGCCGACGGTGTCCAGCAGCACGTCGATGCCGTCCGGCGCGGCCTCGGCCAGCTGCTCGCGGATCGGCCCGGCGCCGCGGACCAGCACCGCGTCGAAGCCGAGTTCTGCCTTCAGCCGGGCTGCCTTGGCCGGCGAACCGGCGGTGCCGATCACCCGGGCGGCTCCCAGCAGCCGGGCGACCTGCCCGGCCACCGTGCCGACCGCGCCCGCCGCGCCGGTGACCAGCACGATGTCGCCCGCGCGGACCTCGGCCGACCGGGTCAGCCCGCCGTACCCGGCCGAGCCGGGGGAGAGAAGGGCGACCGGATCCGGCAGGGAGCCGTCCACCGGGGTGAAGTCGTCGGCGTCGGCGACTGCGTGGTCGCGCCAGCCGTGCAGGTGCGTGACCAGCTCGCCGGGCCGCAACGGGCTGTCCGCCGGGGCGGCCAGGACCTCGCCGAGCGCCGGGCCGAACAGGGCCTGGCCCGGCCGGATCGGCGGCAGCGGCAGGCCGGCCACCTCGCCGCCGATCAGCGTGCGCAGGCCGGGGAAGACCAGGAAGGCGCGGTTGCGTACCAGGATCTGCCCCGGTCCGGGGGCGGGCAGCGGAGTCTCGACGAGGGCGAAGTGCTCCGGGGCGGGCAGCCCGCCGGGGGCGGCGGTCAGTCGGACCTCGCGGGCGGTCGTGGGGAAGGGCATCGCGGTACTCCGGTGGAGCCGGGGCGACGGGCTGTTCCGCCGCGGGTGCCGGGACGGTAACCCCTGACCCGCGGGTCAGGGGCAAGCGGCCCTGGCCGCGCGCTGTCTGATGGGCGGTCGGCCTGGTGATCTTCTAGAGTCGCCAACGGTATGACCGTACGACCGCACGGAGCGCGACACCGAGAGGCGGCACCACCATGAGCGACCAGCAGGCACCCGAGCCGTTCGAGCCCGTCGACGAGGACTGGCAGACCGCGCTGGCGGTCGTCGCCCACCCCGATGACATGGAGTACGGCGGCGCCGCCGCCGTCGCCCGGTGGACGGCCCAGGGCAAGAAGGTGGTCTATGTGATGGTCACCAGCGGCGAGGCCGGCATCGACACGATGAGCCCGGAGGCCTGCGGCCCGCTGCGCGAGGCCGAGCAGATCGCCTCCGCCGCCGTGGTCGGGGTCGACACCGTCGAGTTCCTCGGCCACCCGGACGGCGTGCTGGAGTACGGGCTGCCGCTGCGCCGTGACATCGCCCGGGAGGTCCGCCGCCACCGTCCGGACATCGTCATCACCAGCAACTTCCATGAGACGTACGGCGGGGTGTTCCTCAACCAGGCCGACCACATCGCGGTCGGCCGGGCCACCCTCGACGCGGTCCGGGACGCCGCCAACCGCTGGGTGTTCCGCGAACTGTCGGCGGAGGGGTACGAGCCCTGGGACGGGGTGCGGGCGGTCTGGGCGGTCGCCTCGCCCGAGGCCCGGCACGCGGTCGACACCACCGAGCACTTCGACAAGGGCGTCGCGTCGCTGGCCGAGCACAAGGCGTACCTGGCCGGGCTGGGGGGCGCGATGGCCGAGCCCCGGGAATTCCTGGAGGGCTTCGGCCGGGGCGCCGGCAGCCGGCTCGGCACGCGGTTCGCCGTCCCGTTCGAGGTGTTCCCGCTGCGCTGAGGGACGCTCGCCGGTGGCCCGGTGGCCCGGTGGCCCGGTGGCCCGGTGGCCCGGTGGCCCGGTGGCCCGGTGGCCCGGTGGCCCGGTGGCCCGGTGGCCCGGTGGCCCGGCAGCCCGGTGGCTTTCAGGGGTGGCGGTCGGTCCGGTCGGGGTGCTCGCGGCGCCGCCGCCGGTGGCGCAACAGGTGTCGGGCGGCGAGCGCCGCGCAGAGCACGCCGAGGGCGATCAGCAGCCACAGCTGGTAGCGGACCGCCGTCCGGTACACCGCGCCGATGTGGGCCCCGGCCAGGTAGCCGAAGGCGGACCAGACCCCCACCCAGAGCGCCGCGCCGAGCACGTTGAACGGCTGGAACCGCCGCCAGGGCATCTCGGTGGTGCCGGCGATGATGCCGTTGGTCTGGCGCAGCCCGTCCACGAAGCGCGCGACGGTGACGACCTTGCCGCCGTGCCGGGCGAAGAACAGGTCGGCGCGCCGCATCCGGGCCGGGGTGAGCAGCACGTAGCGGCCCCACCGGTGGACGAAGGCGCGGCCGCCGGTGCTGCCGATCAGGTAGCCGAGGCTGTTGCCGAGGACCGCCGCCGCGAAGGCGATCGCGACCACGCCGGCGAAGCTGAGGTGCCCGGTGCCGGCGTAGACGGCGGCCAGCACCAGGATGGTCTGGCCGGGGGCGGGGATGCCGCAGTTGTCCAGCAGGACGAACAGCGCCACGGCCGGGTAGCCGTACTGGTCGAGCAGCGGCGCCAGCCCGGCGAGCGGGCCGGGCAGTGCGGGCTCGGACACGTGACTCACCACCCCGTGCCGGTCGGGCCCGGGGTGGTGGCCGGATGGGTCAGTGGAGCGCCTCGCGGCGTTCGATGTTGCAGTCGGGGCCGGGGTAGATCAGGCCCGTGTGGCCGTCCTCGAAGCGGACCATGTACGGCGGCTCGCCCTCCGTGCCGCGTACCTCGATGATCTCGCCCTTCTGGTCGACCATGCCCACCGACCTGCTGTGGATGTGGAGCTGGTCACCTACCGCTGCGTGCATGGTCTGCTCCTCGGGTAGCGATGGCCGCGCCGGCGGCCGTCCTGCTTCCACTGTGCTGCGGTGCGGGCGGGCCCGCAACGGCTCGGCCGCAGCCCGTCGGGGCCCGTCGGAGCCGGTCGGCGGACGCGGTCAGCGGGGGCCGAGCTGTTCGGCGAGGTAGCAGCGGACCAGTCGCTTGCACTCGGCGATCAGCGCCGGGTCGCCGTCCGGAGCGCTGCGGAAGGCGAGCTTGAGCACGGCGTCCGCGGCCTCCAGGGCCACCCGCAGGGCGAGCGTGAGCGCCGCGGGGTCGGTCGTCGCGAACAGTTCGCCGCCGAGTGCCTGCAGACGCAGCGCGACGGCGGTGTTGTTGTCGAGATCGGTGTCGAGCAGGTGCAGGTCGTCCCGGACCCCGGTGGGCACGGCCGCGCCGGCCAGCCCGAAGTCCACCTGGCCGAAGCCGGGCACCGCCCGCTTCATCGCGACGAACTCGTCCACCGCGAGGTCGGTGAACCCGGCGGCGCCGGTCGGTGCCTCGTCGAGCAGCCGGCGGTCGAGGCGTTCCAGGTACTGGTCGAGGTTGCGGCCGGCGAGCGCGGCCAGCAGGTCCTCCTTGCCGGCGAAGAACTGGTACAGCGTGCCGATCGGCACCTGGGCGCGGTGCGCGACCTCCTTGGTGGTGAGCGCGGTGGCGCCGGCCTCGTCGAGCAGCCCCGCGCAGGCGTCCAGGAGTCGCTGGTAGCGCTCCTGGCTGCGCTGCTGCACCGGCCGTCGCCGGCCCGGCCCGCCCGGCCCGGCCACCCGGTGACTCCTCGTGTCCGCGCTCATGGGGCCACTGTGCCGCATCGGGTGTTCCACGGGCGAATCATCGACCTGAGCCTTGCCCGCCTGCCGCGGACCGAGCGGCGGGCGCGGGTGTGGCCGGACCCCGGCGCGGGGGTGCCGCCGGACCGCTCGGCGGGTCGCTCGGCGGGTCGCCGGCGCGCGGCCGCGGGGCGACGCGGCACGACGGGGCACCGCGGTGCGACGGCGTGGCCCGGGAGGGGGAGCGACCGGGCGGCGCGGATCCGACCGTCCGCGTCCGGCGGCGCCACCGGCTCGGGTGTCAGCGCTCCGTCAGCGGGCGCCCCGGCGGAGTCAAGGAAGTGTCAGGGCCGGCCGGCAGCCGCCCGCGCCGCCATAGCCTCGGGTTCTCGGGCCGACGGGGCCCGGTGGGATCCGGACCGGGGTGACCGCCCCGGTGTTCCCCGGAGCCGGTCCGGGCCCGTCGTCCAGCCGCATCGCGTGATGCTCTACCGGAGGTGAGGTCCACGTGGCCGTTCCCAGTGCCTTCCAGCGCCTGCCGCTCCCTGCCGGATCCCCTGCCGGATCCCGTGGCGGCTCCCTCGGCGGCTCCCGGATCGGGGCGGCCGCGGCTCTGGCGGCGGTCGTCCGCCGACTGGCCGACAGCCCGCTCGACAGCAGCGTGCTCCGGGCCGTGGGCGGGGCGACGGCCTCCGGAGCGTCCGGCGCCGCCGGCCGGGGGAGCGGGATGCGTGCGGCCTGGCGGTCCGTGACGGGCCCCGACGGCGTCCGGCGGCTCGAAGCCCGCTGGGAATCCGACCACTGAGCATGCCTGCGGCCGGGGGAGAGCGTTCCGCCATTGCGGCGACATTCCCCCGGTGCTGCGCGGTCTGATCATCTGCGCTGCATACCCTGTCGCCTTGCCGTCGCTCCGACGGCGAGGTGGCGCGAGTCCGTGGACAGGGGTGCGGCGTGGTTTCGTCGGGTTCAGCCGATCCGGGGGCCGTGCCGTCGGGGCGGCAGCGCTTGCGTGCGTGGATGCTGGACGGGCTGGCCGACATGGCCAAGCAGTACCCCGGACCGCATGCGCAGGCGCCCGTCGAGCACAAGGGCGCCCGCTGGTGGCGGGTGATGTGCCTGACCGGTCTGGACTACTTCTCGACGCTCGGCTACCAGCCGGGCATCGCCGCGCTGGCGGCCGGTCTGCTGTCACCGGTGGCGACGATCGTGCTGGTGCTGGTCACCCTGTTCGGCGCGCTGCCGGTGTACCGGCGGGTGGCGCACGAGTCCCCGCACGGCGAGGGCTCGATCGCGATGCTGGAACGGCTGCTGTCGTTCTGGAAGGGCAAGCTCTTCGTCCTCGCGCTGCTGGGGTTCGCCGCCACCGACTTCATGATCACCATCACGCTGTCGGCCGCCGACGCCACCGCGCACCTGGTGGAGAACCCCCACCTGCAGAGCGTGCTCAGCGGCCGGCAGGTGCTGATCACGCTCGTCCTGGTCGCGCTGCTGGGCGGGGTCTTCCTCAAGGGCTTCAGCGAGGCGATCGGCCTGGCCGTCGTCCTGGTCGCGATCTACCTGACGCTGAACGTGGTGGTCGTCGCCACCGGGCTCTGGGAGGTCCTGCAGTCTCCGGACCTGGTCACCGACTGGTCGAGCGCGCTGACCGCCGAGCACGGCAACGTGGTCGCGATGATCGGCGTCGCGCTGATCACCTTCCCCAAGCTCGCGCTGGGCCTGTCCGGTTTCGAGACCGGTGTCGCGGTGATGCCGCACATCGAGGGCGACCCGGAGGACACCGAGGAGCGGCCGACCGGCCGGATCCGCGGTGCCCGCAAACTGCTCACCACGGCGGCGCTGATCATGAGTGTCTTCCTGATCACCACCAGCTTCATCACCACGCTGCTGATCCCGAAGGCGGCGTTCGAGCCCGGTGGGGCGGCCAACGGGCGCGCCCTCGCCTATCTGGCGCACGAGTACCTGGGCAACACCTTCGGCAGCGTCTACGACCTCTCCACGATCCTCATCCTCTGGTTCGCCGGCGCGTCGGCGATGGCGGGCATGCTCAACCTGATGCCGCGCTACCTGCCCCGCTACGGGATGGCGCCGGCCTGGGCGCGGGCGGTGCGGCCGATGGTCATCGTGCTCACCCTGATCGCCTTCCTGGTGACCTGGCTCTTCGACGCGAGCGTCGACGCCCAGGGCGGCGCGTACGCGACCGGTGTGCTGGTCCTGATCAGCTCCGCCGCGATCGCCGTCACCATCGCCGCGCACAAGGCCCGGCAGCGCAACTGGACCATCGGCTTCGCGGTGATCGCCGGGGTCTTCGTCTACACCACGGCGGTCAACATCGCCGAGCGGCCGGACGGTGTGAAGATCGGTGCCTGCTTCATCGCCGGCATCATCCTGGTGTCGCTGCTCTCCCGGCTCAAGCGGGCCTTCGAACTGCGGGTGACGGACGTCGTGTTCGACGAGGCCGCCGAGCGGTTCGTCCGCGACTACACGCACCGTCCGCTGCGGCTGATCGCCAACGAGCCGAACAGCCGGGACCTGGCGGAGTACCAGGAGAAGAAGCGGCAGATCCGGGCGGACAACGACATCCCGGCCGAGGACGACCTGGTGTTCGTGGAGGTCACCGTGCTCGACCCCTCGGAGTTCGAGACCGTGCTGACGGTCCACGGCGAGGTGCTGCACGACCGCTACCGGGTGCTCACACTGGAGAGCTCCAGCGTGCCGAACGCCCTGGCGGCGCTGCTGATCCAGGTCCGGGACCGGACGGGGCAGCAGCCGCACATCTACTTCGAGTGGACCGAGGGCAATCCGTTCGCCCAGTTCCTGCGGTTCTTCCTGTTCGGCCACGGCGAGGTCGCGCCGGTCACCCGGGAGGTGCTGCGCGAGGCGGAGCCGGACCGCAGCCGCCGCCCCCGGGTGCACGTCGGATGAGGGGGTGCGCGCGGGGGCTCCACCCTGCTGACCAGGCGTCAAAGAGACGTCAGGGAAACGTCAGGGGCCCGTCAGGGCCGGCGGGGGCGGCTTGCCCGGGCTCGGCGGAGTGGCGTTGGATGGGGGGCATGAACCGCTCGACGCGCCACCACGACCGCCCGCCGCATACGCGGCCGCGGGTCGTCGCTGTCGTGGTCACCGCCGCCGTCCGGTAGGTCCGAGCCTCCCCGCTCCGCCGCCGGCCCGCGCGTCGCGTCGTGCCCGTCCGCCTTCCCCGGCGCTTCGTACCGGGGAGGCGGACGTGCCTCTCACCGTTCCCCCCTCTTCGCACCGCAGGCCCCCGGCCGCGTGCTCCGGCATGCCGTCCGGCACCCCGGCGGTGCCCGCCACCCTTGGATGGGTCATGTCCGACGCTGTTCTGTCCGCCCGCACCGCCCTGGTCACCGGCGCCTCCTCCGGCATCGGCTGGGAGAGCGCCCGCCTGCTCGCCGGGCTCGGGGCCACCGTCCTGGTGCACGCCCGCACCCCCGCCGAGGCCGGGGACGCCGTCGACCGGCTGGTCGCCGCCGGTGCCAGGCGTGACCGACTCGTCGAACTGGCAGCCGACTTCGCCCACCTCTCGGAGGTCGCGGTGCTCGCCGGCACGGTGGTGAAGCACTACCCGGCGCTGGACCTCCTGGTCAACAACGCCGCCGTGATGGCGCCCGAGCGCTGCACCCTCACCGACGACGGCAACGAGGTCTCGCTCCAGGTCAACTTCCTCGCCGCGCACCTGCTCGCCAAGCTGCTGCGCGCCCCGCTCTCGGCGGCCGGTGACGCCCGGATCGTCAACGTCTCCTCGTCCCTGCACCGCACGGCCTCGATGAACTGGTCCGACCCGCACCGGGCGAAGCGCTACTCCCGGGTCGCGGCCTACGCGCAGTCCCAGCTCGCGCTCACCATGGCCACCGCCGACATGGCTCCGGCCGGCTCCGGCATCACCGCGGTCAGCCTCAACCCGGGCCTGTGCGAGACCGCGCTGCTGCCGCTCTACGGCCGGGTCGGCGGGCCGGCGGCCGAGGGCGCGGCCGCCGTGGTGCGGCTGTGCCTGCCGCAGGTGCCGCTGCTCAACGGTGAGTACTACGACGGCGGTGAGCTCGCTCCGACGGCCGCGGTCGCGCAGGAGGAGCGCTCGCAGAAGCGGCTGGTCAAGCTGGCCGACCAACTCGTCGGCCAGGCCGCCTGAGCCGCTCTCCTGAGCCGCTTTCCTGAGCTGCTTTCCTCAGCCGCCCGTGCGCCCCGCCAAGGGTGCGTCAAGATCCCTCGGCGGGGCGTCAAGGAGGCGTCAGGACCGGTCGGCCGGGATCCGGCCGGACATAGCGTCAGCGGTGAGGAAACGGTTCGCCACCAGGGTCGACGACTGGACGGCGCACCGTGCCGAAATCCCAGCCCCGGCAGTTCCTCCGGGGCCGTTTCGGCGGCCGGTGAAAACAGGGTAGGGGGGCGCACGGCGATGCCAACGGGTATGTCGGGCAGATCGGTCGTCGTGGGGACGGGCTCGCCGGGGGTGGCGGGCTTCGAGCCGGTCGCTCCGACACCCGCGCCGCGCGCCCCCCGTCACCGGCCCTCCCGGGCGGGGGCGTCCCACGGCCGGTTCCGCCGGTCGTGGTGGAACACGCCGCGCCTGGTCCGCGGCCTCACCGGACTCTGCCTGGTGGCGCTGGTGGTGGCCGGAGCCGTCGGTGCCACCGTCCTGGCCGGTGCCCGGGAGGGGACCGACGCGATCGGCCGCCGCGCCGCACCCCAGGTGGTGCGCTCCGCGGACCTGTACTTCGCGTTGAACGACATGGACGCCCAGGCGGCCAATCTGCTGCTGTTCGGCGCCGATCCGGACTTCGCGAACCTGCGCGGACAGACCCTGGACAGCTATGAGCGGCGCCGCGCCCAGGCGGACACCGACCTTCAGCGGGTGGCCGAGGCGGTGGCGGGCGATCCGGCCGGCCGGCGGGCGGTGCAGACGGTGATCGGTGAACTCGGCCGCTACGAGGGCCGGGTGGCCCGGGCCCAGCTCCTGGAGGAGCAGGCCCACGCGCCCGCCGGCAAGCCCTCGGCCGAGGCGCTCGCGGCGTACCGGGAGGCGACCGACCTGCTGCGGCAGCGGCTGCTGCCCGCCGTGGACGAGGTCACGGCGGCCAACTCGGCCACCGTGCAGCGGACCTACGCGGCGCAGCGGGGCGACCTGGGTGCCGGACGGTGGTGGATCCTGGTCGCCGGCCTGCTCGCGCTCGCCGCCCTGGTCGCCCTGCAGATTCTCCTGACGGTCCGTTACCGTCGTGTGTTGAACGCCCCGTTGGCCGCCGCCACGCTGCTGGTGCTCCTCGGGCTGATGGCCGGATCGACCCTCGCCGCCCGGGCGGAGCGCCAGTTGGTCGTCGCCAAGAGCAACTCCTACGACTCGGTGATCGCGCTCGGCCGGGCCCGCGCGGTGGCGTACGACCTGAACGCGGACGAGAGCCGCTACCTGACCGATCCGGCCCGGGCGGCGGCCTACGAGCAGAGCTTCTTCGACAAGACGCAGTCCTTCGCCCGGGTCGACGGCGCCACCCTCGCCGGCTACGACGCCGGACTCGCCGCCCTGGCGGACGCGCACCGGGCCGACCACGCCAGGGTTCCGTTCGGCGGGTTCCTGGGGGACGAATTGCGCAACATCACCTTCGCCGGCGAGCAGGACGCGGCAGAGCGGGTGCTGGCGGCGTTCCAGGCCTACCAGCGGGACGACCGCACGATCCGCGAACTCTACGGACAGGGAAGGCTGAAGGAGGCGGTCACCTTCAACACGGGCCTCGCCGCCGGTCAGTCCAACGCCGACTTCGGCGTCCTCGGCGCGGCGCTCGACGACGTCCAGGCGATCAACCGGAACGCGCTCGACCGTGCGGTCGCGGCCACCGACGACGATCTCGACGCCGCCTCCGCCGCTGTCGGATCGGCGGCCCTGGCACTGGCGTTGGCGCTCACGGCCCTGGGGGTCCGGCCGCGGCTGCGGGAGTTCGCCTGAGTGCCCGGCGGCGGCGCGGGCGCGGGAGCGGGCGCGGGAGCAGGCGCGGGAGAAGGAGTGGCCGCTGTTGACCGCATCATCGACGGGGAAGGGGGGATCGGCGATGGCCGGTTCACCGAAGGACCAGGAGGGTGCCGGTTCGCCGGCGAGCGTCGCGCCGCTGACGTCGGCGCTGTCCGGCCTCGCCGACGAGCACGCCGGGCTCGCCGCTCTCGGCGCTCGCGCGGGCGCCGCCGCGGTGGCCGCCCTCGACGGGTTCGCCACCGGTGACGCGCTCGGTGCGGCGCTCGCCCGGTGGCGGTGCCGCACCGAAACGGTGGAGCGGGCGCTCGGCGAGGCCGCGACCGCCCTCGGTGACGGCCGGCCGGGCCCGGCCGGCTGACCTGTCGGGGGCGGGTCGCGACAGGGGCCCGGGGTGCCGGGCCCGGGGTGAGCCGCCCGGCTCAGTCCCCGCCGGCCGGCGGGACGGGCACGGTGACGACCGGGCAGTGGGCGCGGTGCAGCAGGCCGTGCGGGACGGACCCGAGCCGCATACCGGTGAACCCGCCGCGCCCCCGGCGCCCCACCACGACGCCGAGCGCGTGCTCCGCGACCTTGGCGAGCTCCTCGACGGGGTGGCCGCGGAGCACGCCGTGCGTGACCGTGACGGCGGGGTACCCCGCGGGCAGGCCGGCCGTGGCCTCGTCCAGCAGCCGTCGCAGGTCATCCACGGCCGCGTCCTCGTCGACCCGGGCGGTCAGCCGGGACCGCCGGACCCGGACGGCCCGCAGCGCGGCCCCGCGACGTGCGGCGAAGTCGAGGGCGAAGTCCACCGCCGCGGCGGACGACGGGCTGCCGTCCACGCCGACCACGACGTACGGCTCCGCCGGTTCCGCCGGCTCCTCCCCGGCGCCGGGCTCGGGTGCGAGGACGACGACCACCGGGCAGTGGGCCTGGGCGCTCACCGGGACGGCCACCGAGGAGGCGCTCAGCACCTCCTCCAGCCGGTTCAGCCGGCGCGAGCCGAGCACGACGAGCGCGGCGTGGGCGGATTCCCGGCAGAGTGCCGGGGCGGCGATGTCCGCCGCGACGGCGGTGGTCACGGACAGGTCCGGGTGACGTCGGCGGGCGGCGTCGGCGGCCTCCTCCAGGGCGTGCCGGCCGCGCTCCCGCAGCTCCTCGCGGTAGCGCTCCGCCCCGAAGACGCGCGCGTCCTGGGAGGTCGGCGGAAGGGCGTGGACCAGGCGCAGCGGCCGTCCGCGGCGGTCCGCCTCGTCGGCGGCCCAGACCACCGGCGTCGCCCCCGGGGCGAGCGCGTCCACACCGAGGACGACCGGACGGTTGCTGCCGGTGGATGTCATGGCCTCTCCTCCCGGTCCGACCCGCTTGCGTGTCGTACTCCCATGGCACCACGTTCCGTGTGGACGGGCAGGACGGTCCGGGCCGTGAGGGCGGCGGTCGCGGCGGTGGGCCGAGCCGGGGCTCAGGCCGGTACGACGACGACCGGGCAGCCGGCGTGCTGGACGACCGCCTGGCTGGTCGAGCCCAGCCTGCCGAGCGGGCCGTGCGGCTCGCCGTGCCGCCCGACGACGACCAGCTGGTGCGACTGCGACCCGGCGACCAGCTCCCGGGCCGCGTTGGACCGCACCGCGGTCGTCGTGACGGTCACCTCCGGGTACTCCGCGCGCCGGCCGGCCAGCACCTCGGCCAGGAGCCGCTCGTGCTCGTCGGCGATGTCCGTCTCCTCGTAGACCAGCGGGAGGTCGTGGTCGGGCCCGGTGACCAGCGGGTAGGCCCAGGCGTGGACGGCGTGCAGGGGGAGGCCGCGCCGACGGGCGGTGTCGAAGGCGTAGGCGAGGACCTCGTCGTCGCGACCCCGGCCCCGGACTCCCACCAGCACGCCGCCACCGGTCCCGGCCTTGCCCCCGGTGCCGGTCCCGGCCTCGCAGGGGCGCACCACGACGACCGGGCACGCGGCGTGAGCGGCGGTCTGGAGGCTGGTCGAGCCGAGCAGCAGGCGGGGAAAGCCTCCCGAACCCCGTGTGCCGAGCACCACGAGCAGCGCGTCTGCGGCCGCCGCGGCCAGTGCCTGCCGCGGGTGGTCGTTCACCAGCTCGGTGGCGACGGCGAGGCCGGGGCGCCGGGCCAGGGCCCGGTCGCGCGCCGCTTCCAGCAGTCCGGCGCCGGCGTCCTTGCTGAGCCGCGTCTCCTGGCCCGCGGGAGCGTGCGCCGCCTCACCGAACCAGGCGTGCACCAGGCGCAGTGGCGCGTCCCGCAGCCAGGCCTCGTCCGACGCCCAGTCCACGGCCTCCAGGCTCGACTGCGACGAAGCGGCGACGCCCACGACGACAGGGTTTCTCATGGCCGGCTCCTCCTGACTCCGGGCGGCATCGCGGGGCGGCCCGGTGCTCGCACCGACCACCGCGTCCGGGCTTGCCCCCAGGTCCAGGCTATGCCCGCCGCCCGCCCGACAGCAGGGCGAGCGATCGGGCGGCCCCGGTGGCGCCGCGTGCCGCCGTCCGTCCGCCGCGCGTCGCTGTGGGCGGTGCGGGCCGCCCCGCCGGGGTGGCGGGGCGGCCCCGGCGGTCAGCGGGTGCCGAAGTCGGCGTTCCAGGAGGCCGCGCCCGTCCGGGCCAGACCGACCTCGGTGTAGTCGCCGAGCATGATCCCCAGGTGCTGGGGCGACCTGATCCAGCCGTCGACGGCGGCGTCGATGTCGGTGGGTCCGTAGAAGGCGATCTCACCGAACCCCCGCCAGGCGTAGCCGAGCCCCCGCGCGATGCCCGCCGAGTCGCAGAAGTGGCCCGAGACACGACGCTGGTTCATCTGGTCGGCGTTGCACCTGGCGGCCTGGGCGAGCGTCTGGTCGAGGCGTACCGGCGACTTGCCGTTCTGGGCGCGCACGGCGTTGAGCCGGTCGACGAAGCGCTGCTCGACGGAGGTGCCCGTACCGGTACCCGTGCCCGGGCCGTTCAGGTCGAACCGCTGCGACATGCTGCCGTCGCAGGTCTCCACCGTGACCTCCCGGTCGAGGCCGTGGTAGGTCAGACAGCGGTTGTCACGGGCGTTGTGGAGGTAGGTGCCGCCCTCGGCGGCGGACTCCAGGGTCCACTGCTGGTTGTCGCCCGCCCACCAGTGGATGAACTGGGTGGATCGGCCGTCGTTGAGGTCCATCTCCAGGACGCGCTCCGTGCCGTTGACGTTGCGGGCGAAGTCCACCCGCCCGCCCGGCTTGTTGGAGATCCAGAACGAGGTGGAGGCGTCCTGGTAGTTGCGGGCGATGATCCGGGAGGCCTCGCCGTCGGAGCTGGCCAGCGCGTGGTGGTTCTGGTGGTCCCGGATGGTGATCATCTGCTCGACCACGTCCGCCGGTGCGGCGTTCGCCGGCGTGGCGAGGAGCGTGAGGCCGCTGACGGATATCGCGGAGACGGCGAGCGCCACCCCCGCCCACCGGGCGCGGGGGCGGAGGTTGCGGGTGGAGGAGTGGGACACGGGACTCTCCTGCTGTCGGTGGACCGCGGGCGCGGCTGCGGCCGCGGACACCGAGAGGCAACCAGGCGGCTGTTGACGATCGATCAGCGGCGCGTTGACGCCCGCGGTCCACCCGCCGGGGCCGCGCGGCGCGTGCCCCGCCGGTCCCGGACACGCCACCGCGCCCCGGCACGGGAGGTGCCGGGGCGCGGTGGGAGGGCGCGTCCTACTTGGGCATCTCGTTCCACAGCTGCTGGGCGTTCTTGCCGGTGAGCTGGACCCAGATCTGGTCGCTGTAGTTCACGGTGTTCAGCAGGTGCGCCAGGTCGGGCTTGGCGTAGGTCTTCGAGACGTGGTCGATGAACCGGGCGGTCGCCTGGTAGCCGCTGTCGTAGGTGGTCGTCGGGCCGAAGTGCTGGGCGCCGGTGCCGGGCTGGAAGTTGTAGTCGCGCACCCAGTCCGCCAGGCCCTCGCCCAGCCACCAGGGGCGGGAGGTCGGGTTGTCCCAGACCGCGACGTGCACGGCCTCGTGCACCAGGAAGCCGGTGTCGTTCCGGTTGCCCCGGGTGTAGTCGATGTTGACGTGGATCTCCTTCACCCCGTTGCGGACCGTGGTGTAGGCGGGATTGGCCTTCACGGTCGGGTCAAGGATGATCTTGAAGTAGGTGGGGGCGCCGAAGGCCCCCTTGGTGATCAGGTCGGAGATCGTCGGGTAGTAGTCCGCCACGGTCCGCTTCTGCTGCTCCAGCCACGGACCGAGGTCGGGGGCCTGCGAGTAGTCCAGGTCGATGGTCGGGCGGTTGGCGCTCGGCGGCGTGGTGCCGGTGGTGCGGTCGAGGTTCCAGGACTGCGCCGGGTCCCCGGCGTCGCAGGAGGCGACCCTGGCGTTCAGGTCCGCGCCGCGGGTGAGGCAGAGGTTGCCGTCCGAGGCACTGTGCAGCAGCCAGGCCCGGCCGTTGCCCATCGAGGTGTTCTCCAGCCACCACTTCTGGTTGTCCGCGCCGATGTAGTTCCAGGCGCCGACGGTGTTCTTGCCCCGGTCGCGGTCGACCGCGTTGTTGGTGCCGGGGACCTTGACCGACCAGGCGCCGTTGCCCTCGTCCCGGACCGACCAGATCTGCTGGGCGGAGGACTCGTTCCAGTCGCGGACCACCACGTTGGAGCCGGCGTTCCGGCTGTCCCACTGGAGGGCGCCGCCCGCGTAACTGGAGATCCGGTACTCGGTGCCGCTGGAGGGCAGCGGCTCGGCCGCGCTCGCGGACCCGGCACCGAAGGCCATCGCGGACACGAAGGTCGCGGCGGACAGCACGGTGGCGGCGGCCGTACGACGGGTGATCATCTCGGAGCTCTCCTCTCGGGCGGCTCCCGGTGGAACCGGCCCGCGGCCCATGCCACCCGGCGGCGGTGTACACGGTGTCGACGGCCCGTCAACGCGGACGGCGACGGTCGGTCGGCCGACCGGACGGCGGACGGCCGGGGCCTGCCGGGGCCTGCCGGGGCAGCCGGCGTCCGGTAGCCGGAGCGCGGCGTGCGCTGTTCGGCAAGTCAGCGTTTATTCGCAGGTGAGAAGGTCGTCGATGCGACCGAGGGCCCGGCCTGGGCCCATGGCGGCGGGCGCGTGGACGAACGGGGTCGGGGAGGATCATGCGTGGCACCACGCTCGGGGACCGCTATCGGTTGGACGAGTGGCTCGGTGGCGGGTCGATGGGCGATGTCTGGCTCGCCGAGGACGAGGTGCTCGGCCGCCGCGTGGCCGTCAAGGTCCTGAAACCCGCCTTGCTGGACGAACCCGGCTTCGCCGAACGGTTCCACGAGGAGGCCCGGGTGATGGCCCGGCTGCGGCACCCGGGCATCGTCGGCGTGCACGACTTCGGCTCCGGCCGTACGGACGGCGGCCAGTCCTGGACCACGGCCTGGGGGAACACCGGCCGTCCGATCGCCTACCTGGTCATGGAGTTGATCGACGGCGAGCCGCTGAGCGAGATCCTGGACCGGCGCGGTCTGCTCGGCACCCAGGAGACGCTCGGGATGGCGCTCCAGGTGCTGGCGGCGCTCCAGGCGGCGCACGAGGCCGGCGTCGTCCACCGGGACATCAAGCCGGCCAACCTGATGGTCCGCGAGGATCGCGTGGTCATCGCCGACTTCGGCATCGCCCGCCCCGGCTGCGACACCCGGCTCACCGTGCCCGGGATGGTGCTCGGCACCGCCGCGTACCAGGCACCGGAGCAGGCCTCCACCGGCACCGTGGGCGCCTCGGCCGACCTGTACGCACTCGGTGTCGTCCTCTACGAGTGCCTGTCCGGGCGGCTGCCCTTCCACGGGGAGACCGCGCTGGAGGTGATCCTCAAACACCTGACCGAGCCCGCGCCACCACTGCCGGCGGACGTCCCGGCCCCGGTCCGGGCCCTGGTCGAACGGGCGATGGCGAAGGATCCGGCCGAGCGCTGGCCGGACGCCGCCGGTATGGCGGCGGCCGCCCGGGCCGCCGTCGCCGGCGAACCGGTCGAGGGCCCGGCGACGGGCACCGCCGGGCGTGCGGTGGTCGTGGCCGCGGCGCGCCCGGTGGCCGGCACCGGGGCGGCCACGGCCGCGCGGCGCCCCCTGGCCCGGTGGCGGGCCGTCCTCGGCGGCCGCCGCCGACGGTCCCTGATCGCGGCGGGGGCGGTCCTGCTCTGTTGCGTGATCACCGCCGGTACGGCCACCGTGCTGCGCCTCCACGAGGACCGCACCGCCGCGGCCGGCGGGCCGGCCGTCGGCGAGGCGTCGGTGCTGCCGCCCGGCCTGGCCATCCCGCTCTCCGCCCCGGGGCCCCAGGTCCCCGAGTCGGGGGCACCGTCCTCGCCCGGTGCGTCCTCGCCGGGTGCGTCCTCGCCGGGAGCCGCGACGGCCTCCGGGGCGCCCGCACCGACCACGCCGGGCGGCCCGGGTCCGGGCGCGGGTCCGGGCCCGGCGGCCGGGAGCGGACCCGGTGCCGGTGCCGGGAGCGGCGCGTCGGGCACCCCCGAGGCCCAGGGCGGCGGGTCGGGCACCCCCGCGCGACCGTCGACCGGCGGGCCGCCCGCAGCCGCCTCGTCGGGGCCCGCGGCCCCGGCCCCCGGGCCGGCACCGGGGACCTCCGCGGCGCCGGTCCCGCCGGTCTACCCCACGGTGGCGCCGCCCGAGAAACCCTCGCCGTCGCCCTCCCCGGCCTACACGTACCTCTCGCCGCCCCCGCCTCCGCCCCCGCCGTACTACACCACTCCGCCCATCAAGCCGCCGACGCAGCCCGTCGGCCCGCTGCCGTCGCGGGCCAGGCTGAGCACCGGCGGGTCCGTCCTGTACGACCAGGGCTCCCTCGACCAGGACGGCAATCCCGTCGTCACGACCCGCGACGACGGCGGCCCCGCCGCCGTCTGGACGCTGAACCCGCACCAGGGCGGCGGGTACTTCCTGGCCAACGGCGCCACCCAGTTCACCAGGGTGCTGGACCTGGAGGAGACGTACTCCCGGGCGCAGCTGTGGCGCTCGCCGCCCTACAGCGCGAACCAGATCTGGTCGTTCGTTCCGGTGGCCGGGGGGTACATGATCGTCATCACCAAGGACTCCCTGCGCTGCCTGTCGGCCGCCGGCCCCTCGGTGCCCGCCGCGATCCGGCTCTGCGACGGCTCGTCCGAGCAGATCTGGACGGTCACCGCGGCCTGACCGCCGGTTCCCGGCCCCGGCCCCCGGTCCCGTGGCCGGGGGCCGGCTGTTCGCTCGGGCGGGGGCGCCCGCCGTCGGCTCAGCCGGGGAGCCAGGAGGGCCAGCGCTGCCGGGGCGGGCCGGCGGGGTGGTCGCCGCCGAGCAGCGGCAGCAGGCGGTCGGCCTCGGGTGAGCCGATCGGGGCCAGGATGCCGTGGGCCTCGGCCCAGCAGGAGCGGGCCCGGGCCAGGTCACCGGCCGGGCCCGGGCCGCCGAAGCGGCGGTCCGCGAGGGCGTCGCCGAGGGTGGCCAGGGCCAGGCCGCGGCCCCGGTGGTCGCCGTCCTGGGTCAGCGCGTCGACCGCGCGCCCCGCCGCGTCGACCGCCTCCGCACCGCGCCCGGCCGCGCGCAGCGACTCGGCGAGCCGCAGCAGGACGCGGCCGGTCCGGCGGTGGTCGTCCGGGTCGGTCAGGGCGAGCGCGGCCCACTGGTGGGCGACCGCCCGGTCGTGGTCGCCCCGGTCGTGGGCGATCGTCCCGAGCGAGTCGCGGGCGCGTGCCTCCAGCTCGCGGTCGGCGAGTTCATGGCTGACCAGCAACGACTGGTCGACCACCCGGTTCGCCGCGTCGAAGCGGCCCTGTCGGGTGAAGGCCCCCGCCAGGTTGAGGAGTTCGGCGGCCAGCGCGCGCCGGTCACCGACCCGCTCCCAGACCGAGGCAGCGGCCGAGAACCCGGTCACCGCCTCGTCGGGGCGGCCGATCTGGACGAAGCAGGCGGCCAGTGAGCCGTGGGCGAGCGCCAGCAGCGGCTGCGACAGCCCGTGCGCGGTGCACAGGTCCCGGGCCCGGAGCAGCTCGGCGAGCGCCGCGGGCGCGGAGCCGACCTCGGTCAGCAGCCGGCCGAGCACCAGGCGGGCCCTGGCCTCCGCCGTCCGGTCGCCCTGCTCCAGGGCGGCGTGCAGCAGGGCGTTGGCGGCATGGCCGAGCGGGCGGGTGGCATGGCCGGAGTCGGCCAACAGGCAGCAGCCCAGCAGCAGTTCGGCGAGCCGGTCGAGGGCCCCGGCGGTACCGGCGGGGCGGCCCGGGAGCTTGGCGCACTGGCTCACCAGCGCACCGACGCCCAGGTATTCGCCGACGGCGAGTCCGGACCGCGCCGCCGTCGCGCCGAGCGCGGCCGAGACCCGCGCGTGGTAGTGGTCCGCCAGCCGGGTCAGGGCGTCCGCCGACTCGTCGGCTCCCTCCTCCCGGTCCGTCGCGGCCTCCTCCTCGGCCCCCTCCTGGGCGACCCGCTGGCCGACCCGTTGGGCGAAGGCCCGCAGCAGGTCGTGGTAGCGGTAGTGGTCGGGGTGCGCCGAGACCTCCAGCATCGAGCAGTCGACCAGGCACTCGGCGAGTTCCACGGCGGCCGGCTCGGGCAGGTCGAGCACGGCGGCGACCGCGGCCGGGGACAGGTCGGGCACCTCCGGGACGGCCAGCAGCCGGAAGGCGCGGGCCTGTTCGGAGTCCAGCTGGTCGTAGCCGAACCGGAACGAGGACTCGACGGCGAGGTCCCCGCTGCGCAGCGCGTCCAGCCGGTACCGGTCGCCGGTGAGCTTCGCCAGCAGTCGGGCGATGGTCCAGCCCGGGCGGCAGGCCAGCCGGGCGGCGAGGATCCGCACCGCCAGCGGCAGCCGGCCGCAGAGTCGGACGAGCTCGCGGGCCGCCTCCTCCTCGGCCGCCACCCGCTCGGCGCCGACCACCCGGGTGAGCAGGGTGACCGCCTCCTCGGCCGGGAGGACCGGCAGTTCGGCGAAGCGGGCGTTGGGCAGCGCTCCGAGCCTGGTCCGGCTGGTGACCAGGACGGAGCAGCCCGCGCTGCCCGGCAGCAGCGGCCGGACCTGCTCGGCGTCGCGCGCGTTGTCGAGCAGCACGAGGACCCGGCGGCCGGAGAGCAGCGAGCGGTAGCGGGCCGACCGTTCGGCGAGGCCTGCCGGGATCGCCTCCCCGACGACGCCGAAGGAGCGCAGGAAGACCGCCAACGCCTCCTCGGGACGGGTCGGGCGGCCGTCCGCGCCGTGCAGGTCGAGGTAGAGCTGGCCGTCCGGGAACTCGGCGGCCAGGCCGTGCGCGACGTGGACGGCGAGCGCGGTCTTGCCGACCCCGCCCATGCCCGCGACGGCTGCCACGGGCACGCTGCCCGGCTCCCGCAGAGCGGCCCGCAGTGCCTCGGCCTCCGCCTGTCGGCCGGTGAAGTCAGCTGTAGTGGCGGGGAGTTGGGCCGGAATGAGGGTGGACGCCGGATCCGGTCCGGCGGCGGGAGCGGCCGGCTCCGGGGGCGCCGGAACGGCCGCCCGCCCGGCCGGTGCCGCCAGGGTCCCGTCCGCCGAGAGGATCCGGGCGTGCAGGTCGCGCAGACCCGGCCCGGCGCCGACACCCAGCTCGGCGCGGAGCCGGCGGTCCGCCGCCCGGTACACCGCGAGCGCCTCGGCCTGCCGGCCGGAGCGGAAGAGCGCGAGCATCAGCAGCTCCGAGAGCCGCTCGCGCAGCGGGTGCTCCTCGACGGCGGCGCTCAGCTCGGCGACCGACTCGGCCCACCGGCCGCCGTCGACCTCCGCCTCCAGGCACGACTCCGTGACGGCGAGCCGCCGTTCGTCCCACTCCCGGCGCTGGCGCTGCGCGTAGGGGCCGGGCAGGCCGGACACCGGCTCGCCGCGCCACAGCGCCAGTGCCGCCCGCAGCGCGGCGGCGGCCTCGGGGTGGCGCCCGTCCGCGCGCAGCGCCCGGGCCTCGCCCACCAGCGCCTCGCACCGCCCGGTGTCGAGGCCCCCGCCGACCGCGAGCAGGTACCCGCCGCCGACCGAGGTCAGCGCCTCCGCCCCGAGCACCCGCCGGAGCCGGTGCACGTACGTCCGGATGACCCCGGTGGCCCTGGCGGGCGGCTCGTCGCCCCACAGGTCGTCGATCAGCTGGGCTCCCGAGACGTGCCGGCCCGACCGGAACAGCAGGGCCAGCAACAGGCTCCGCTGTTGCGGCGAACCGAGTGGGAGCTCCACCTCTCCCCGCCACCCGCGCACCGGCCCGAGCACCGCGAACCGCAGCCCCCCCGAGGTCCCGCCCTCGCCTGTCAACCGACTCCCCCTCCGCCCGACGACACGCCCCCGGTGGCATGATACCGATCGGTAATCACCCTGCTCGGGCCGCGTTCGGGCACGGTTCGGCGACGGAGGATGCCCGGTGGGCGGGGCCCGGCCCACCGGAACCCCCGGGCCCGTGCGGGCACCGGCGGTACGGCGGCGGGCGCGGGCCGGGAGGTGGCCGGTCGGGTTCGGCACCACCGCGTGTCACCCGCGTGTCAGTGCCGGGGTGGCGCCCCCCGGTTGGGCGGGGTGTCGGTCGGCCGGTGGACGGGGGACCGGTGAACTCGATGGGTCGCCGCTCCCGTTGGTACCGGTGAGGGCCCGCCGGGCGGTGCCGGGCGGGCTGCGGCCCGGGTGCCCCGGGCGGCGGCCGGTGAGGCCCGGTCCCCGACCAGTCAGGAGCAGACATGAACAAGATGAAGGCCGCCGTCGTGGCCGCCGCCGTCCTCGCCGGAATCGGGCTGAGCGCGGCCCCCGCGTCGGCGGGTGACATCGACGTCCCCTCGCAGTGCAGCAACAACCAGTTCGGCGGCACGTTCCTGTGCGGCGGCGACTACGGTGGCGGCGCGACCTACTTCACCTTCCGGGACGGCACCAGCGAGATCTTCGTGATCGGGACCGACCACGCCGTGTGGACGCGGTGGACGACCGGCAGCTCGGGCAAGCTGAGCTCCTGGACCTCCATGGGCGGCTACTTCACGAGCAAGGTCGAGATCACCCGCCAGACCCTCGGCGGCGCCTTCACCATCACCGCACGCGGCAGCGACTACAACCAGATGTGGTCCCGCGACCGTGACCAGAACGGGAACTGGAACGGCTGGCACAAGTTCTGATCGTGGTGGGGGAGTCCCGGAGAACCGGTCGCCGGCCGCTCCGGGCCCCCTCGGCCCGCTCGTCCTCCCGGCCGAGCCGGCGGGCGGCGGGGCGGGAAGAGTCCCACCCCGCCGCCCGCCGTCGCCCGTTCGCGCCCGACGTGCCGCTGCGCCGTCACATCACCGGGCCGGCAGGCGCGGGGTGCGCGGCGGCTCCGTGCGCCGGTTTCCGGTGGCCTCGAAGGCCGCGCCGAGGGTGAGCAGGGCGTTGTCGTCGTAGGCGCGGCCGGCGAAGGTCAGTCCGACGGGCATGCCGGTGTCGGTCATGGTGCCCATCGGGACGGTCACCGTGGGGATGCCGAGGTGGCGGGGTACCAGGTTGCCGTTGGCGACCCAGACGCCGTTGCGCCAGCCGAGGTCGGCGGACGCCTCGGAGACGTCCATGTCCGCCGGTCCCACGTCCGCGACGGAGGGGAACACGACCGCGTCCAGGCGCAGTTCGTCCATCCATACCTCCAGGTCGACCCGGCGGGTCTCCTCCAGCCCGCGCAGTCCCTCTTCGAGGTGCGGCATGTCGGTGAAGGAGGCGTACGGGCGCTCGCGCACCAGGCGGGGGTAGTCGCCGATCGTGTCGTCGAAGCCGGCGTAGCGGTCCGGGAGTTCGCCCTGCTGCTTGGGCCAGACGGCGGCGCCGTCGACCTCGGCCAGGGTGGCGAGCGCCGGGTCGCCGTTGGCGCGCAGGAAGTCGTCCCACGCCCAGGCGGACAGGTCCTCGATCTCGACGGTGAGGAAGTCGCTTCCGACCAGGCCGCGGGTGGAGAGCGAGGGCGCGCCGGGGCGGTCGGACTCGTAGTTCGACACGACGGGGAAGTCGACCTCGACGACCTCGGCGCCGGCGGCCTCCAGGTCGCGGCGGGCGGCCTCCCACAGGGCGATCACCGAGGGGCGGGTGTCGATCCGCTGCCCGGTCTGGCCGCCGATGCCGCCGTCGGGGTTGGTGCCGGCGACGGGGTCGGCGTTGATGTACATCGTGGGGACGCCGACGCGCTTGCCGGCGAGCGCGGCGCGCGCCGACGCGGTGTCGGCGGGTGCGAGCGCCGGGTAGGAGGCGGGGCGTACCCGCGAGGGCGCGGGCAGCGGCACCCACGGCTGGGCGCGCCACAGGTCGCCGCGGGTCTCCGGGTCGTCGGCCACGATGACGTCGAGCAGTTCGAACAGGTCGGCCATGGTGCGGGTGTGCGGGACCACGACGTCCATGGTCGGTACGAGCGGCCAGTTGCCGCGCACCGAGATCACGCCGCGGCTGGGCGTGTAGGCGCACAGCGCGTTGTTCGAGGCCGGTGCCCGGCCCGAGGACCAGGTCTCCTCGCCGAGGCCGAAGGCGCCGAACGAGGCCGCCGTCGCGGTGCCCGAGCCGTTGGAGGACCCGGAGCCGTAGGCGCTGGTGAGCCAGTCGGCGCTGTACGGGCTCTCCGCGCGGCCGTACACGCCGCGCTGCATGCCGCCGTTCGCCATCGGCGGCATGTTGGTCAGGCCGATGAGGACGGCGCCGCCCGCGCGCAGCCGCTCGATCGCGAAGGCGTCGCGCTGGGCGACGAGGTGCTCGAACGCCGGTGAACCGGCCGCGGCCGTCAGTCCCTTCGCGAGGTAGCTGTCCTTCGCGGTGTAGGGGATGCCGTCCAGCGGGCCGAGCGTCTCGCCGCGCGCGCGCCGGCCGTCGGAGGCCTCCGCCTCGGCGCGGGCGTCCGGGTTCATCACGACCATCGCGTTGAGCGCGGTGGGGGTGCCGGCCCGGTCGTACGCGTCGATGCGCGCGAGGTAGGCGTCGAGCAGCCCGACCGCGGTGGCCTCGCCCTTCTCCAGCGCCGCGCGCAGGTCGGCGATACAGGTCTCCACAACGTCGAATCCGCGCGTCATGCGGGTGTCTCCTGAGGGTTGGGGCGGACAGGCGAACCGCTGGGCGTCCCGGCCGATCGCGCACACGCGGCCGTCACGCCTTCCGGCGCACTGACTAGATTTTCAGTCTAGACTACTGATCTAGATCCCAGAACCGAGGTGAGGCCGTGCCGATGCCAGAGTCCGAGCCCACGCGGCCGCGGCGCCTCCTTCCGCCCGAGAACGCGCCCGCGGCGAGCGCCCCGCCGGGGACCGCCACGCCGGCCCCGGCCGACCGGAAGCGCCGGCCCAGCGGCGACGAGGCGCGGGGGAGGGCGATGCGGGCCGCCATCACCGCGATCGCCGAGAAGGGCGCCGCCGCCGTGCGGATGTCGGACATCGCCGCGCGGGCCGGGATGAGCACCGGGCACATCCTCTACCACTTCGGCAAGAAGGACCGCCTCCTGCTCGAAGTCCTCGCATGGAGCGAGGCGGACCTCGGGGCCCGGTTCCAGCGGGCGGCGGACGAGGCGGCCACCCCCGCCGAGAAGCTGGCGCTCTTCGTCCGCTTCTACCTGCCCCGCCATCAGGGCGACGAGCGCTACGCCCTGTGGACGCAGGTCCTGGCCCAGCGTCACGACGACGCCGGCCGGCGACTGCTCACCGAGCTCTCCGAGGTCTGGGAGGAGCGCCTGGAAGCCATCCTCGTCGAGGGCCGCGCCCTGGGAGAGTTCGCCGACGTGGACCCTCCCGAGTTCGTCATCAGGGCTGTGGCCATGCTCAACGGGCTCTCCGGGGACGTGATGTTCGGACGGCCGCGCTGGCAGCACGCCTCCGCGAACGCGTTCGCCCTGGCCGCCCTCGCACGCGAACTGCGGCCGACCGGACGGGCCTGACGGCGTGGCCCGACGCCGCTCGGGGGCTGCCGCGAAGCCGCCCCGGTGGTGGTCGCGGATCGCCGTGTCGAGCGCGCGGGACATCGCCGCGGCCCGTCCCCCGGCGGGGACGTGAGATGCCGCCAGGCCCGGCCCCCGGGTGGGGGCGGGCCTGGCGGCATCGGGCGTGACCGGGTGGTCAGTGGGACGGATCGACGTCGATGTCGACGCGTTCCTGGTAGAAGGCGATCAGCCCGGTCAGGGCCTCCATGCCACGCAGCGGGACGGGGTAGGACCAGGCGATGGCGCCGCCGTCGCCGTGCGGGGCGAGCGCGAAGTGCACGGCGTTGCCCTTGTAGGGGCAGTAGGTGGTCTCCCAGGAGGGGACGAGCAGTTCGCGGCGCACGTCCTCGGGCGGGATGTAGTAGCGGACGGGGTAGCGGCCCTCCAGGACCACGATCGGCCGCTGGCAGTCGGCGAGCACGACGCCGCCGGCGCGCACGATGATCCGGCCGCGTCCGGGCTCCACCAGGATGCCGGCGTTGACGTGGCGCACGGGGCTGTCGGAGGGGGCGTCGAAGGCGGCGGCGGGGCGTATCGCGTCGGGCCGGGCGTCGTGGTCGGGTCGCTGGTCAGCCACGGGACACCGCCGGGCGCTGCGCACTGCCCGCCGCGCTGCCGGCGGCGTCCGCGCCACCTGCCCCGCCGCCCGGCGGCGGCGGTGCGGCGGCCGGGGTGCGGCCCTCGGCGATGCGCGCCCACAGTGCCACGCCCGCGCCGACCGCGCACAGCGCCGCGGCGACCAGGACGGCGTGGTCGGTCCCGGCGGCCATCGCGTAGCGCGGCCCGCGGTCGTCGGCGGCCTGGCCGGCGACGGTCAGCGTGATGGCGACGCCGAGGGCCGAACCCAGGTAGCGGGCGGTGTTGTTGGCGCCCGAGCCCATGGCCGCGCGGTCGGCGGGCACGCTGCTGACGGCCAGGCGGGCGAGTGCCGCGTTGAGGACGCCGCTGCCGATGCCGGCGAGGACGAGACCGGGGGCGAAGTGCGTCCAGGAGCCGTCGGGGCTCATGCCGTAGAGGGCGGCCTCGCCGATGCCGCACAGCAGCAGGGAGGCGGCGACCTGGGTGGTGGCGGACATCCGGGTGGCGAGGCGGCGGGCCTGGAGGGCGGAGACGACCGACAGGCCGGACCAGATCGCGAGCACCAGGGAGGCCACCAGGGGGGTTTCCCCGGCGGACTTCTGGAGGGCCATCGGCAGGTAGCTCATCAGGCCGACGATGGCCAGGCCGGTGAACAGGGCGCCGCCGCTGGAGGCGATGAAGCCGGGGCTGCGGAACAGCGCGAGGTCGAGCATCGGTTCGGCGATCCTGGCCTCGACGAGGACGAACAGTACGAGCAGCAGCACGCCGAGGCCGAGCAGGAGCAGGACGGGGGCGCGGCCCCAGCCGTGCCGGCCCTCGGCGAGCCCGGCGATGAGGCAGGACGCGCCGGCGGCGAGGGTGGCGACGCCCAGCAGGTCGAGCTTGCGGGGCCGGTCGTTGCGGGACTCCTGCAGGCCGTACGCGGTGAGCGCGATCAGCAGGGCGGACAGTGCGGAGAGCACCCAGTAGACCGAGCGCCAGCCGCCGGCGCGCTCCAGCAGTGCCGCGTAGACCGGGCCGACGGCGATGCCCAGGCCCACCGAGGCGCCCCACATGCCGAGCGCCCGGACCCGGCCGGGGCCGACCGGGTAGACGTGGCCGATCAGGCCGAGGGTGGGGGCGAGGACGGCGGCCGCGGCGCAGCCCTGGAGGACGCGGCCGATCAGGAACATGGCGGGGCCGGTGGCGGCCGCGGAGACGGCGGTGGAGATCAGGAGCAGGACCGCCCCGGCGCCGAAGACCCGTTTGCGCCCGTAGTCGTCCGCGGCGCTGCCCATGGTGAGGAGCAGGGCGGCCAGGCCGACCAGGGTGCCGGTGAGCACCCAGGTCTGGGCGGAGGAGCCGAGGCCGAGGTCGGCGGCGGTGGGCGACAGGGTGGTGAGCGGGGAGGTGTAGTCGACCAGGACGAGGAGTGTGCCGAACGCGGCGATCGAGAGGGTGAGGGCGGGGCGGCGCCCCTGGGGCGGTGGGCTGGGCGTCATCGGGGTGGTCCTCGCTGCGAGGGGAGGGGGAGAGGGGCTCCGACCGGAGGTCTGTTCTCCGACCTAAGGTCTGTTCATTGAACTCAACTGAATCTATCACGCCGGGTTCGGTGAAGGAACCTTCGGCTAGACTGGCCCGCATGGCGCTGGGAACCGATTACGCACAGCAGGACTGCTCGCTCGCCCGAGCGCTGGAGGTGGTCGGGGAGCGCTGGAGTCTGCTGATCGTCCGCGACGCCTTCTACGGGGTCCACCGCTTCAACGACTTCCTCGCTCATCTCGACATCCCGCGCGCGGTCCTCACCAGCCGCCTGCAGGCACTGGTGGCCGCGGGCGTGCTCCGCAAGGAGCCCTACCAGAGCTCGCCGGTGCGGCACGGCTACGTCCTGACCTCGGCCGGGCGTGAGCTGTGGCAGCCGATCTACGGGCTGGCGCAGTGGGGGGAGCGCAACGCCTCCACCGGCGGGCCGCGCACGGTCTTCAGTCACGCGGCCTGCGGGACGCGGCTCGACCCGGTGGGCGCCTGCCCGCTGTGCGGCGGGGCGGTGGCACCCGAGAACATCACGATGCAGCCGGGCCCGAGCGCGCAGGGCCGGCTGCGGCAGGACCCGGTCTCGCGCGCGCTGGCCCGTCCGCACCGGCTGTTGACGCTGGTGTCGCCCGACGCGGACTGACCCGCCCGCCCGGGGCGGACGGACACACCCGCCCGCCCGGCCCGGGGGCAGGGCAGGCGGGTCAGGTGCCGCTCCGCCCGGCCGCGTGTCCGCGGCCGGGGCTGGGGTCGGGGTACGGGGTAGGGGGTCAGCGGGGTTCGGCGACCAGCAACTTGCTGTCCAGCGGCAGGTCGTGGACCGCCGCGAGGGTGAAGCCGGCGCGCTCCAGCAGACCGGCGTACTCGGCGCTGGTGCGCTCGAAACCGCCGGCGATGGTGAGCATGTGGACGTCGAACCAGGCGGCCAGGGACGGGGTGCCGTCCTCGGAGATGACGCGTTCGATGATCAGCAGGGCGCCGTCGGCGGGCACGGCCTCGCGGATCCGCTCCAGTACCCGGACGCACGCCTCGTCGTCGCGACCGTGCAGGACGCGGGAGAGCAGGTAGACGTCCCCGCCGGCGGGGACCTTCTCGTAGTAGTCGCCGCTCTCGTAGCCGATGCGCCCGGCGTCGGGGGACTGCGCGAGGTCGGTGCGGGCGGCGTCGACGACGTGCGCGGTGTCGAACAGGACGCCGGACAGCGCGGGGTGGGCGCGCAGCACGGTGGTGAGCAGGGCGCCGTTGCCGCCGGCGATGTCGACGACGGTACGGGCGCGGGAGAAGTCGTACAGGGCGGGGACGGGTTCGAAGAAGGAGGAGCTGGCGGCCATCGCGCGGTCGAAGCGGGCGGTGAGTTCGGGGGTGCGGGAGAAGTAGGGGTACATGGCGGCGCCGTGGACGTGTTCGAAGGCGTTCTCGCCGGTGCGCACGGTGTGCAGCAGCTGCCCCCAGCCGGCGTAGAACTCGTCGCCGTAGAGCAGCGCGAGGTCGCGCATGGAGCCGTGTTCCTCGGTGCGCAGGGTGCGGCCCAGCTCGGTGGTCCGGTAGCGGCCGTCGGGGTCGGTGGCCAGCACGTCGAGCTCGACGAGGAAGCGCAGCAGCCGGGTGAGGGAGGGCTGGTGGGTACCGGTGCGGTCGGCGAGTTCGGCGGCGGTGGCGGGCTCGGCGGCCAGGAGGTCGGCCAGGCCCAGGGTGGCGGCGGTGTGGACGGCCTGGGTGGCCCAGGGGCCGATGAGCAGGTCCATCATGCGGCGGGCGGCGGTGTCGGTCATCGTGGGACTCTCCTGCGATCGGGGGGACGGGGGCCGAAGGGGTGTGCGGTCAGGCGAGGGCGAGGGCCTGCCGGCGCAGGTTCTCCACACCGGTGTGCAAGCAGCCGCGGGCGATGGCGTCGCCCTGGATGAGGGTGCGGGAGCCGACGTGGGGGCGGGCGCCGATGGCGGTGACCCATTGGACGGATTCGACCGGGGGGCCGTAGGAGAAGCGACCGCGGTGGGCGGTGCCCCGGGTGTCGAGCAGGCGGAAGGAGACCTCGGCGACGTCGAGGCCGCCGGTGGTGTAGGGCTCGCCGTGGGCGTCGGGGATGACGTGGGGGCGGGCCGCGCCGGAGTCGAGGATGTGGCGCAGCAGCGGGTCGGTGGCGCGGCGCACGTCGGTGAGCGCGAGGTGGGCTTCCAGCAGGGCCTCGGCGGCCAGCGGCGCCTCGTCGACGAGGGGGGAGGAGACCAGGAAGCGCCCGGTGGCCTCGTCGGCCTCGACGCGCATGCTCGGGCCGACCAGGTGGACGGTGCCGGCGCGCACCAGGGCGTCGAGTTCCTCGACGCGGGCGGTGGGGGGTCCGCTGGCGATGTAGTTGTTGAGGCCGCTGAACCAGCGGTCGACGTGGTCCCGGTAGGAGCCGCCGCGCAGGCCCTGATGGGATATCACCTGGCGGATCTCGTCGCGCAGGTCGCGCATGATGGCGGCGGTGGCCTTGAAGGGGCTGCGGGCGGGGCCCGCGGCGGACTGTTCGAGGTCCCAGCCCAGGCGGCCGGCGATCCAGTCCCGGTAGGCGGCGCGGTCGGTGAAGCGGCGCTCCAGGCTGGGGCGGTCGACCTGGTCCCAGTCCCAGTGCTGGTCGGGGTCCTCGAACCGGTCGGTGATCAGCTCCCGCATGGCGGGGGTGTCCCAGTCCAGGTCGGCGTAGGCAGCCAGGAAGCTCTCGCGCTCGGCCTCGGGGGCGTCGGCGAGGCGGCTGCGGTAGTAGACGTAACCGACCTCCTTGGCGATGTAGGGCCACAGGTCGGCGCGGAAGTCGAGTTCGCCCTGCCCGGCGGTGCGGCGCAGGCGGGCGATGACCTCGGCGGTCAGGAACCGCGGCTGGTAGCGGGGGACGACCTCCAGGTGCACCTCGGCGCGGGCGAGGTAGGGCACGCCGCGTCCGGAGCCGGCGTACAGCAGCGGCTCGCGGCCGGAGGAGTGGTAGTGCAGGCGGCCGTCCTGGTCGCGGTCGAAGCGTCCGCCGCGGCCCTGGGTGAAGAGGGTGACGTAGTCGTAGAAGCTGAGGCCCAGGCCGCGCAGGACCAGGGGTCGGCCGGCGGGGAAGGCGTCGAGGTCGCATTCGGCGGGGCTGAGGGGTTCGCGGTAGAGCAGGCCGTGGCGGTCGGCGAAGTCCTTCAGATGCTGCTGGCCCTTGGTGGGGGAGACCTCGAAGTGGCCCTGGGCGAGGATGACGGCGTCGCACTCCAGGGGCTCGTCCTCGCCGTCCAGCCGCAGGAGTTGGGTGCCGCGGTCGGTGTCGTCGACGGCGGTGGCGCGGGTGGTGTGGACGTGGACGGAGACCTGGGCGGGGGCGGTGCGGATGATCTCCTGCAGGGCCCAGCGCAGGTAGGCGCCGTTGAAGGCGCGGCTGCCGTAGGACCAGGGCAGCATGCCGGTGGCCTCCTGGCGTTCGGCGTCGGTGACGTCGGTGACGCGCCCGTCGGAGACCATGCGGGCGAACTGGTACTGGGTGGGGCCGGGCAGGATGGGGCCTTCGCAGGGGACGGACTCGTCGGTGAAGACGGTGACGTCGGAGGCGACGGTGTTCATGAGCAGGGAGCGGTCCTGGTCGCGTCGCCAGACGCGGCCGCCGCCGGCGGGGTACGGATCGACGAGGTGGACCTCGACGGGGATCGCGGGCGCCACCAGCGCGGCGTTGGCGCACAGCCGCTCCAGGGCGACGACGCCGCGTGGTCCGGCGCCCACGATCCCGACACGGAGGATGGCTCGGCTGGTGGTCACAGGGCGGGTTCCTTTCCCGGGGTGGAGGTGGCGCTGTCGGCGGTGGTGCTCCCCGGGGTGGTGGTGCTTCCCGGGGCGGTGGTGTCCGGGGGGAGTTCGCCGAACAGCAGGGGGAAGTAGTCGATGTCGCGGCGCAGGGCCTGGAAGAGGTCCGCGCCGGGCAGGCCGGTGGTGCCGGTGCCGCCGCCGGTGCGGGTGGGGCCGTCGAGCAGGCGGCGGTTGCGTGCGGTGCTGGCGCGTGAGAGCGGCAGGCGGCCGGCGGAGTGGTAGCGCACGGCGCCGTCGCCGTCGCGGCGGGGGATGACCTCGGAGCGGGCGTGCCGGCTGGCGCTGAAGGGGATGTCGAGGCGGCCGGCGGCGAAGGCGGTGACGATCGCGGTGTCCAGCCGCGGGGCGGCGAGGACGGGTTCGACGATCTCGGCGGTCTCGCGCAGGATCCACTCCAGTTCCTCGGCGACGGCTTCCTCGTCGACGGTGATGAAGTCCAGCAGGGGGGAGCGGGCGACGGCGGCCAGGCGCAGTCCGGCGGCGTTGGCGGCGGCATCGGGGATGCCGTGGGCCTCCTGGTGGGTCTTGGTGATGAGTTTGGAGGCGCCGCCCAGGCGGGCGGTGAGGGCGCCGTAGAAGATGAGGTCGTCGGCGTGGTGGCGCCGGCGGGGGAAGACGCCCATGAACTCGTGGAGCACGGCGTGGACGTCGGTGCCGGCGGGCAGGTAGCGGGCGGCCAGGACGGGAACGGCGCGCAGCGCGGCGATGTCCTGGGCGAGGTGGCCGCTCTGCGGGTAGGAGACGCTGATGCAGCGCACGCCCGCGGCGGCCGCGGCGACGGCCTCCAGCACGCTGACCGCCAGGCTGATGGACGGCGGGACCAGGACGGCGGTGAGGGTGCCGAACAGCTCCCGGTCCATGACCACGCCCAGGCCGGCGAGTTCGCCGCAGACCTGGTCGACCTCGGCCCAGGCGGCCAGCGAGTCGGCGAGGGGCACGTCCTTGGAGTAGGGCAGGTTGTAGGAGATGCCGCCGCCCTCGAAGGAGGTGATGCCGCAGGCCACGGCGGTGGCGAAGAGTTCGCGCGGGTCGGGGGAGCCGTGCCGGATCTCCAGCGGGACGGCGACCAGTTCGTTCAGCTCCCGTCCGCGCTGCCAGCCGTGGGTGACCAGCGGGTAGCCGTTGAGGGTGCGGTGGTCGGTGCGCAGGGCCCGGGCGGCGTGCTCGAAGCGGCGCAGCCGGGTGTGCGAGTCGATGGTGAGGGTGAGCAGGTCGGGGCGGCCCTCGGTCTCCAACTCCTTGAGCAGGAGGGCCATCTCGCGGTGCCCGCCGACCCCGCAGCGCGGCTGCAGGGCGGTGCGTCCGCTCTCCCGGGCGCGGGTCAGCACCTCGGCGGCGGTGGGCTTGCCGAGTTGGGTGATGTAGGCCGCCGACTCCTTGAGCGTGGGCGGGGCGGGGGCGGGGGGCACGGGGGTCACCGGGCGGCGGCGGCCGGGACGCAGTCGGGCGCGGTGGTGGTGTGCAGGGCGTCGAGGGTGGGGACGAGGTCGACGGCGCTGGCGAGCACCCGGTCGACGCCCAGGTCGTAGAGGCGGGTGACGGAGGCCTCGTCCTTGACGCTGCCGACCGAGAGGTTGCCGCCCACCAGGACCGGGCAGTGGATGCGCCCGGAGCGCTTGGCGTCGGCGAGGTCGTGCAGGTCCTCGTGGATCTGTCCGTTGAGGCTGCCGATGAGGACGGCCTCGGCGTGCGGGTGACGCTCGCACGCGTCGGCGAACTCGGCGACCGGGGTGCAGGTGCCGAGGTTGACGACGGTGAAGCCGTCGGCGCGCAGCGCGTGGGCGATCAGGTGGTTGGCGACGGCGTGGCTGTCGCTGGCCGCGACGCCGAGGATCACCAGGCGGCCGTCCCGTTCGGGTGCGCCGGTCGGACGGGTGGGCATGGGCGCGGGTATCGACATGGGCGCGGGTATGGACATGGGCGCGGGCGTAGGCATGGGCGTGGGCATGGGAAACCGCCTATCCGTGGAGTACGGGCGGGTACGGGGTGTGGTGGTACGGAGTGACGCGATGACCTGACGGACCGTCACCCAGGGGTGGACGGTCAGTCGTCGAAGGCGGCGAACAGCTCGCGCTTGCTGACCGAGCGGATCCGGGCGACGTCGAACTCCTCGGGGTCGGCCGCCGAGAGCGAGTCGAAGACCCGGTTGATCGCGGCGACCAGGCCCCACTCGGCCGTGTAGGCGGGCCAGTTGCGGTGGCCGTCCACGAGGTCCTGCTGGCGGGCGAAGATGTAGTCGTGCCACTGCCGGCTGGCGGGGTAGCGGTGGTGGAAGTCGTGGACGACGGTGTCGCCGGTCAGCACCAGGTAGCGGGTGGGGAAGTGCACCAGCGCCATCCGGGCGCTCCAGCGCAGCCAGCGCAGCGGGGCGGTGGCGGCGGGCAGGCCCGGGGCGGGTGCCGCCTCACCGATGAAGATCGCGTTGGTCAGGCTCCCGAAGTACTCGCGGCCGCGGCGCACCGTGGTGCCGGGCGCGGGGAAGGTGTGCTTGACGCACAGCCGCAGGGTGTTGCTGATCTGGTAGAGCACGCCGATCGGCACGAACCAGACCACCAGCACGGCCGGCCAGGCTCCCAGCAGCACGGCCGCAGCCCCGCCGCCGCCGTACAGGGCGAGGGCGACGGCCTTCTCGGCGGCGGCGCTGTCGTGCCAGAAGGAACGCACCCGGGAGATCGCGAAGGCCAGGTGGAAGCGGGGGGAGAGGGTCTTGAGCAGTACCCGCCGCCACATCCGGCGCCGCGTCATGCCCGGGTGCAGGTCGAGGCTGATCAGGAAGGCCTGGACAGTGGGGTCGCGCAACGTCATGTGGTGGACGGCGTGGTGGTCGGCGACATGTTCGCGGCTGTAGCGCTCGAAGTTCTGGATCACCAGGAGGGCGGAGATGGTGTGGCCGACGGCGGCGTCCAGCCGGCGGTGCCCGAACATGTTCCGGTGCGAGCACTGGTGGTAGACCATCATCCGTAGATTCCGCTGGCCGTGCAGGGTCATCGCCCAGCCGGGCAGCAGCAGGAACAGGAACCAGGAGCCCAGGACGAACCCGATGGCGGACACGGCCGCGCCGGCCAGCACGGACAGCGAGGCGGTGGCCAGGTGGAAGCCGGGCGACAGGGTCACGGGGCGCTGACCGGCCAGCGGGCGCCCGGTCAGGAAGGTGAGCGGCAGTTGGAGCGGGCCGGGCAGGCGCCGCATGCTCTCCCGCACCGGGTCGGCGGCGGTATCGGCGCCGGCCGGGTCCGGTGTGGCGGCCGGGTTCGCGGTGGCTGTGGTGGTGTGCGGTGCGGTGGTGGCTGTGGTGGTGTGCGGTGCGGCGTCGGGGGCGGTGTCGGAAGCGGCGTCGCGCGTCGTCGGAGAGTGCGACGCGGTGTTGCCAGGTCTCATGGCGGGCGTGCCTTTCTGCTGGGCGGCAGCACGACGCGTCGCCCGCCCCGCTCCGTGGCGTACGCGGGCAGGGCGGAGCGGGGCAGGGCGGTGGTCGTGAAACCGCTGTTCGAACAGCACACAGGTCTGGACAACGGGTGGCGCGAGGGAATGCCCGGCCCACGGCCGCTCAGGCCGGATGGTCCGGGAAGAACATGGGGGCGGCCCGAGGGTGGACGTCCCGGGCGGCGAGCGGCGGGCGGCGCGGCGCCATAGTGGCGCAACCTTGTCATGTCGCCTGCGGTCAGTGCGGCTTCACGCTAACCACGCCTATCGGATCAAGTCAAGCGGCAGCCGAGTGGCGAGTGACATCCCGTCAGCTCTGGCCAGTGCGAACGCGAATGGGTTACGCTCCCCAGAACTGGTGAACGAACCTGACTGGCAGTCAGGAGGCGACTCTGCCGGCGACCGAGGGAACGCGGCGGGGTCCATCCGAGTGCCTGGAGGTACGCGAGGGGGCCCTGCCGAGGGGTCCCCATGGGGGAAGGAAGTCACAGTTGCAGACCACGCGACAGCCCTCTGGTCAGGCCGGCTTCAGGCCCGAGGCCGACGTCTTCCGCGCGCCGGTCACCAGATCCAGATGCCCCGCGTCCTTCGCTTCCGCCGCTCGCGGCCTTGTCCGGCCCCGCTCCTTCTTCGCGTCCAGCGCCGGCAGACGGCAGCCGTACGACAGCTGCGCACACCAGCGGTCATGAAGAGTCAGCAGGTCCTTGATCCGCGCCCCGTCGACGGAGGACGGTGCGCGGTCGTGATCCCCTTCCGCCCGGCACGGCCGAACTCGCAGGAACGGCAGGAGCAGCAGGAACGTCCCCTGCCCGGAACCGCCCGCCAGGTCCGGCGCCCGCCGTGCCTCGGTGATCGGCGCGCCGACCCCCTCGGTGTGCCCGCTGTGCAGTCGCGGCGCGTCCGTGGCCGTTCGCAGTCGCGCCCGGCCCGCCGGGTCGTGGTGGCTGACGTGGCTGTGGTCGGTGTGGTCGCTGTCCGGGATGTCCGGCGTCCGGCTCTGCGTCTGGTCCAGCGGCCGGACGCTCTCCGCGGCGCGTCCCTCCCGGCGCCGCGTCCCCGCGTACGTCCAGTGCGTCGGCGCGGGCGCCAACTGATCGGCGCGAGCAGACAGTTCTCGCACCTGTTCGTCTCGCACCAGTTCGGTGGCCCGGTGCCGCGGGCCGTCCTTCGTCCCGACCGTCGCCATCGATCCCGGTACCTGTTCGGCCGCGGGTGCGTGCCGGGGCACCCGTACGGCCTCCCGCCGGTTCCCGACTCCCACCGGCAGCTGCCCGACCGTGCGCTCCACCGCCCAGGGCTCCGCCGGCAGCGTGGTCCGCGCGGTGTCGGCATCCGCCCGGTCGGCGCTGCGCTCGGCCGGTTCGCTCGGCACCCGCGCGCACGCGGTGCCGCTGTTCTCCGTCCCCTCCGTCCCCTCCGTCTCGGCGAGGTGCCAGGACAGGTCCCGGCCCCAATCGAAGGGCGGGTCGTCGGAGGTCTCGGAGGCCTCGGCCGTCGGCGTGATCACCCGAGGCTCGTGGCCGTCGCACCGGGCCGTGACCGCCTCGGCAGACAGCGCGTCCGGTCCCGGCCTGCGCGCGTGCGGCGCTGTGCTGCCGGCCGTTGGCGCGGCGGGCTCGGGTTGTCGGGGTGCCGTTGGCGCGGCGGGCTCGGCGGCGGGGTGATGGAGCGGTCGCGGCGAGGGGAGGCGGTGGTCCGTCTCCGGACGTGAGAGGTGGCCGGTCGACACCGGGCCGACGGCCAGTTCCGCCTGCCGGGTGCCCCGCTCCAGGCGGAGCCGCCTCATTCGGCGACTCAACGCCGGCTGCTCCACTGCCGTCACCACTTCACCTCCGTCACCACTCCCGTCACTGCCCCCGTCACCGTCACTGCTCCGTCGCCGCGCGCTTCCCGTCAGGAGGAACCCTCGATGCCGGCCTCGTCAGACGCATGCGTCACTCGCGTTCCGGCTCCGTTCGCCGAAGGGTCTCGGGCCGGCGCGGTGCGGCCCCGAGGGCGGCCGCGGGGCGGTGCCGCGGCCGGTGGTCGGGCTCCGCTGACCTGGAAGGGTCCCGGGTCGGGCCCCGGCCCGCCGTCGCCCCACGGTGGGTCCCGGTGCTGCCGGTGGCCGTCCCCGCGCGTCCGTCGTTGTGACAAAGCTATGGCAGGTTTTGTCAACTGGCAATGACCGGACCGAAGTCGGCGTCGCCGGAGGGTCTGTCGGCGCCGGTCGGGTCCTCCGCGAGGACGAGGGCGAGCAGGCCGGGGAACTGCGCGTCGAACTCGGCCCGGCGCAGCCGGTTGTACCGCCGGGCGCCGGCGTCGCGCTGCTCGACCAGGCCGCTCTGGCGAAGCGCCGTGAAGTGGTGACTGCGGGTGGCCTTGCTGACGCCCAGTTCGAACGTGCCGCAGGCGCGGCTCCAGTCCGCACTGCCGGCCAGCTCACGCACGATCGCGCGCCGCACCGGATCGGCGAGCACCTGCAGCACCTCGTGCAGCGTCACCTCCGCCGGGTCCGTGTGCTCCAGGCCACGCGCGCGCCGGGAGCGGCTGTCACCCGCCGGAGTCAACGCACTTGACGAACTGTCACGGATGCGACTTTCATTCATGGTGATCGACCTCCATCGAACACTATAGACCGCGAAGGCCCTTCGCGGACCGGTACCGACGACTTCCATCTGAACGGGGGCTGCCTGATGAGTGAAGCCATCGAGACCCCCGGGCGCGCCCGGTCCCCACGCCGCCGCCCGGGCGCTCCCGTGCGCCGGCCCGGTGCCGGCGAGCCGCCCGGCACCTCCGGGCCCGGCGCGGGCGCCCTCGGTTCGGTCTGCCTCGGCTTCTTCATGGTCCTGCTCGACGGAAGCGCGCTCAACGTCGCCCTGCCCGATCTCAGCGCCGAATTCGGCGGCTCGCTGGCCACCTTGGAGTGGACGGTCAACGCCTACACCGTCGCCATGGCCGCCTGTCTGCTCGGCGGCGGCGCCCTCGCGGACAAGCTCGGTGCCCGCCGCCTCTTCCAGGTCAGTCTGCTGCTCTTCGTCGCCGCCTCCGCCGCCTGCGCGGCCGGGCCCACCATCGGGGCCCTGATCGCCGCCCGCGTCGTCCAGGGCGTGGCCGCCGGCGGTCTGCTGCCCGCCTCGCTGGCCGTCATCGCTCACATGTACCCCGAAAGCGCGGCCCGCGCCCGGGCCTTCACCGTCTGGGGCGGCGTCAGCTCGTTGGCCCTGGTGGCCGGCCCGGTGGCGGGCGGCGCGCTGACCGCCGGCGTCGGCTGGCGGGCGATCTTCCTCGTCAACGTCCCCATCGGACTGGCGGCCGCCGTGGTCTGCCGGCGCAAGGTCGCCCCTTCGCCGGTGCGCGCCGTCCGACTGGACGTGCTCGGCCAGCTCGCCACCGCGGCCCTGGTCGGTTCCGGGATCGGCACCCTGGTCCAGGCCGGGGCCCTGGGCTGGAGCGCGCCACTGACCCTGGTGCTCGCCGCCGCCACCCTCGCCGCCGCCATCGCCTTCGTTGCCGCCGAACGCTTCGCCACCCACCCCGTCCTGCCCCTGGACACCTTCCGCCGCCCCGGTTTCACCCCCGCCCTCACCGTCGGCGCGCTCTACCAGTTCGGCGCCTACGGCGCTCAGTTCGCCATTTCCCTGCACCTGCAGCGCCACTGGGGGCGTGACGCGCTCGGCGCCGGCCTCGCCTTCGTCCCCTTCGCGCTCTGCTGGAGCCTGGCCTCCTTCGTCCTGGCCCGCGCCGTCCACCGCACCGGGGTGCGCGCCCTGCTGACCACCGGCGCCGCCACGGCCGCCGCCGGTGCCCTCGCCCTCCTGCCGCTGGCCGACACCCCCGACTGGTGGCTGTTCACCGCCGGGAGCTGCCTGCTCGGACTCGGCGCCGGTCTCATGGGCCCCTCCCTGCCCACACTGGCGCTGCGGTCCCTGCCCCCCGACCGGTCCGGCCTCGCCTCCGGCTCCCTCAACGCCTTCCGCCAGATCGGCGGAGCGGTCGCGATCGCCCTGTTCGGCCCGGTCCTGGCGGCCACGGGCGCCGGCGGCCTGAGGGTCTGTCTGGCGCTGGTCGCGGCAGGCTTCCTGGCCGTCACCTGGGCGGTGCACCGCAGCGTGCACTGACCTCGGTGGCCCGGTCCTGCCGACCAGGCCGTCCCGACCCGACCTTCCGTCTCCGACCCACCCCGTCCGACGATCCGAGGAGAACGAACACTCATGCGCGCAGTGGTGGTCCACCAGCCCGGCGGCCCCGAGGCCCTCACCCCCGTTGAACTCCCCGACCCGGTCCCGGGCCCCGGCGACGTCCTGGTCCGCACCGGCGCCATCGGTGTCAACTTCAAGGACGTCTACGAACGCGAAGGGCGCACCGGCGCCACCGCGCCCTTCGTCCCCGGCTGCGAGGGCGCCGGCACCGTCGTCGCCACCGGGCCCGGCGTCACCTCTCCCGCCGTCGGTGACCGCGTCGCCTGGTGGGCGGCCCCCGCGAGCTACGCCGAACTCGTCGTCGTGCGGGCGGGCGCCACCGTGCCGGTGCCCGACGACATCCCCGACACCGACGCCGCGGCCGTCCTCCTCCAGGGCCTCACCGCCCACTACCTGACCACCACCACCTGGCCCACCCGCAAGGGAGCCACCGCCCTGGTCCACTCCGCCGCCGGCGGCCTGGGCGCCCACCTGACGCGCCTGCTCGCCGCCGCCGGCGTCCGGGTGATCGGCACGGTCTCCAGCCCGGCGAAGGCCGCCGCCGCCACGGCGGCCGGCGCCGAGGAGGTCGTCGTCCGCACCCAGGAGGACTTCGCCGCCCGGGCGCGCGAACTGACCGGCGGCCACGGCGTGGACGTGGTCTTCGACGGCATCGGCCGCGACACCTTCGAGGCCGGTCTGACCTGCCTGGCCCGCCGCGCCACCTTCGTCCTGGCCGGCGCTGCCTCCGGCCCCGCCCCCGCCCTCGACCCCCAGTCCCTCGCCGCCCACGGCTCCGTCTATCTGACCCGCCCCACCCTGGTCGATCACGCCACCGACCCCGCCGAACTGCGTGCCCGCGCGGCGGAGGTCTTCGACTGGCTCCGCCAGGGCCGCCTCACCCTCACCATCGCCGCCCAGCATCCGCTCGCCGACGCCGCCGCCGCCCACACCGCCCTGCAATCCGGCCTCACCACCGGCAAGCTCCTCCTGCTCCCGTCCCCCTGACCGCTGTACGGGCTCCTCTTGCCACCGGCTCCCCGACCGTGCCGGGAGCGCCTCCCCGGTCGGGGGGCGTCTCGGGACGTCGGGGCTGTCGGGGGCGTCACGGGGCGTCACGGGTGTTGGGGTGCCCGGGGTGTCGGGGTGCACGGTGAGGCTGAAGTCCGGACCTGACGTTCGGGGGGTCTCCGTCCTGCCGGTCCGCGGCCGCGCCCATGGACTCGGCCTTCCAGGCCGGCATGGGCCGGCGCGTCGGGATGTGGCATCACGCGGACGGGGACTGGGGCGGGCTGGGAGCCGCGGTCCCGGCCCTGGCGCCCCTCCACCAGGGCGTCGATGAGCTCGACTCGACGACCGTGGACCCGCACCAGACGCTCAGCGTGCCGGTGGAACGCGGAGCGCTGCTCGTCCCGGACCCCGAGCACCTGCCCACCGCCTGCGCGCACCAGGCCTGCTACCTCACGGCCGGTGAACCGGGCGTGCTGCCCTGGCTCTCCCACGCCACGATCGAGCTGACCCGCCCCGGTGCGCGGGCCCTGACCCTCTGGGCCACCCGCAGTACCTGGGCCGCGACGGCGTCACCGACATCATCGAGCACGACCTGCGCCTCGCCGATCTGTTGCGCGACCGGATCACGAGCGAACCGCGACTGGAACTGTTGGCGGGCGGCCCGTGGCCGGTCGCCTGCTTTCGCGTCACCGACCCGGAGTGCGGTGACCTGGACGCTCTTCAAGCCCGGGTGGCCCGCCGGGTCCAGGAGAACGGACGCGCCTACCGCGCCACCGTCGCCGTGCGCGGCCGTACCGTGCTACGCGCCTGCCTGTGCAACTACCGCAGCACCACCGCCGACCTCGACGTGCTGATCCGCGAAGTCCTCCACGCCGGCGAGACCCGTCCGCCGCCGGCCCGCCGCCGGCGAGCCGGCCGACGACGTCCGCGTCGCCGTCGACACCGTGCTCGCCCGCGGCCACGACCGCCTCGCCGCGGCCTACCGCGACGCACCGCTGTTCGGCGGCTGAACGCCCGCACCCTGAGGAGGACGGCCAGTCACCGCAGGCGTTTCACCGAGAAGCCTCACCGCCCCGCCGCACGCGTTGCCTTGGCGGCCCGCACTCGGGCGCGGACAGCCGGGTCGGTTGTTCCGCAAGTCCGGCACGGTTGGCGCTTGGAGCCTTCGCGCGACATCTGGTGTTTCGTCGGTCAGTCGCTAACATGAGGACTCCTCATATTTTATGCCTCCATTGAGTGCCTAGTCATCGCCATCGCGAGCAAGGAGCGGCCGTGCCGAACCGACTCGACCTCCCGGCGGGCTTCCGCTGGGGTGTCTCCACCGCCGCCTACCAGATCGAGGGAGCCGTCGAGGAGGACGGACGCGGCCCGTCCGTCTGGGACACCTTCACCGCCCGGCCCGGCACCGTTCGCGACGGACACACTGGGGCGGTGGCGTGCGACCACTACCACCGGTATCCCGAGGACATCGAGCTGATGCGCGGCCTCGGCCTGGACGGCTACCGGTTCTCGATCGCCTGGTCACGCGTGCTGCCCACCGGTGCGGGCCCGGTCAATCCGGCCGGACTCGCCTTCTACGACCGCCTGACCGATGCCCTGCTCGCCGCCGACATCACCCCGCTGCCCACCCTCTTCCACTGGGACCTCCCGCAGGCCCTGGAAGACACCGGCGGCTGGCTGAACCGCGAGACCGCGTACCGCTTCGCCGAGTACGCCGTGATCGTCGCCGACCGCCTGGGCGACCGGATCCCCACCTGGATCACCCTCAACGAGCCCTTCGTGCACATGGTCTACGGCTACGCCCTCGGTACCCATGCTCCCGGCCACGCCCTGATGCTCGACGCCCTGCCGGTCGCCCACCACCAGCTCCTCGCCCACGGTCTCGCCGCCGCCGCGCTGCACGAGCGCGGCCTGGAGGTGATGATCGCCAACAACCTCACCCCGGTGTGGCCCGCCTCCTCTTCGGATGCCGACCTCGCCGCCGCCGACGCCTATGACGCGCTCCACAACCGCCTGTTCACCGACCCCCTCCTCCTCGGCCGCTACCCCGACCTCGCCGCCTACGGCGTCGGGCCCGACCTCGGCGGCTGCGTCCACGACGGCGACCTCAAGCTCATCGCCGCCACCCCGCTCGACGGCCTCGGCGTCAACTACTACAACCCCACCCGCATCGCCGCTCCCACCGACCCCGGCCTCCCCTTCGCCGAAGCCCCCATCGAAGGCGTCCCCCGTACTGCTTTCGACTGGCCCGTCGTCCCCGACGGCCTGCGCGAACTCCTCACCGGCCTCCGCGACCGCTACGGCGCCGCCCTCCCGCCGATCACCATCACCGAGAACGGCTGCTCGACGACCGCGGCCATCGACGACCAGCCCCGCATCGACTACCTCGCCGGCCACCTCGACGCCCTCGCCGAGGCCGCCGCCCAAGGCGTCGACGTCCGCGGCTACTACACCTGGTCCCTGATGGACAACTTCGAGTGGGCGGAAGCCCGTCGAACGTACTGTCATTCGACGGCCGCGCCCAATCGCGGTCCTCCCGGAGGATCCGGTCCATGCCCGCGTACAACTACGAACCACCGAGCAAGCACTCGTCGACGGACCCGGCCGACTGGCCGGAGATCGACCTGTACCTCCGCAAGTCCAAGGTCGTGCGCGAGGGAGACAAGCGCGACATCACCTCGATCAGGGCCCAGGAGGCCGAAGGACGGGAGTGGGCCGCGAGGAACCACTACCGCGTCCGGAAGGTGTGGATCGACAACCTGTCCGCCTGGTCGGACATCGCCCGCCCCGGCTTCGACAACGCCCTCGCCGCGGTACTCGATGACCAGGTGCCCGCTCTCTGGTGTTTCGCGCTCGATCGCTTTTCCCGCAAGGAAATTGACGACATCGGCCCGGTGATGGGAAAGGCCCGGGTCATCTTCTATTGGGAGCGGCTCGACAGCTCCGCCCCCAACGACCGCCGCTGGATCATCGACCGGGCGGAGCAGGCCCGCGAGTACTCGGAACGCCTCAGCTACAACATCCGCGTCACCAAGAAGAACCAGCTGAGGAACGGCCAGTGGTCGAGCCGGCCGCCGTACGGGACCGAGGCGACCAAGGACCGCAAGCTGACCAACGGAGACCTGTGGCCCGTCGTGCTGCACATCTTTCGCAGCCTGGCCGACGGGATCAGCGCGCGCAGCCTCTGTCTGGCGTTCAATTCCGGCCCGAATCGGATGCTGTCCCCTTATGGCAAGGAGTGGCAGACATCCACCATCTCCTACATGGTGTACAACCCCGTGCACGAAGGCTGGCAGACGATCAAGCACCCGGACAACAAGAACAAGCCGATCCCGTATCGCGACGAGTCCGGGGAACGGGTCCGGGTCTGGGTCGAGGGAGCGGAGCCCGTTCCGCACGAACTGGCCGTACGGGCCCGGCAGATGCTCACGGCGGGCAACTTTCCGGGCCGGCGGACTTCCGGAAGCCGAAAGCGGCACCTGCTGACGGGCCTCGCACGTTGCTCCGGGTGTCGGAACGCCGCGTCGGCCAGCGGGCTGAACCACCACTGCAACCGGCCGACAGTGGGGCAGCTCTGCCCGGCTCCGGTGTCGGCCAGCCGTAGGCTGCTGGAGGAGTGGGTGATCGAGGCCTGGTTCGCCAGGCTGAACGCAGCAGACATCGACGATCCTCTCCTGGCCGTCGCAGCCGAGCGGTGGGCCGGCTACCAGCACCCGGAGACGGCGGAGCAACTCGCCGACGCCGTCGCGGCGCTCACCGCTGCGGAGACCACCGTTCAGCGCCTAGCGAAGCAGCAGGCGGAAGGCTTCTTCGAGCCCCTCTTCGACACCCGCCTCCCCAAGCTTCAGGCGGAGGCCAGGGCCGCATTGATCGCCGCCAAACAGACCAAAGCGCCTCGACGTCAGCTGGCTCCTGGAGGACGAGACCATCCGCAAGGCGTGGGCGGATGCCGACCACGAGCTTCGGCGCGAGCTGCTCCGCCTCCTGGTGCGGCGCGTGGTCGTTTCGAAGGGCCGCCGTGGGGTCCCGTTCGACGGCAAGTCCCGGGTCGAGATCCACTGGCTGGATGAGCCGGATCCGTGGGCTGCCCCGGGAGAAGCTCTGGCGGGAACGCGAGGCTGACGGTTCGGTCCACCGCCGGGGCGACTGACTCGGGGCCGGGCTGGTGAGCGACGAGCTCGCTGCCCGGCCCCAACGCCGTCAGGCAGGCCAGTGCGGCCCCTACCAGAGAAGCCCGGCCTCGCCAAGCCGCTGCTTCCCCGGACGATGCGGGAGTCCTGCTCCACGGAATCCCGGAGGCCTCGTTGTTCACCGCCGCGCCGACTGACGCTCTTTCTGTCCTTCGCAAGGGTGCTTATGACAACTGGTGCTCGGAACCTGCCGTGGGGCGGTTCCACGTGTGCGGACCTCCGGGCGACACGGCAGCCCCGGACCCCGGCTGGCGAGTCTCCACGCCATCATCGGAGGGGGCGGCCGCCCTGGCGCGGTTGCTCGGTGACGACATGAGGGTGAAGCAGCCTGGCGCCGAGCTGATGACCGGCCGGGATAGCTTCCTGATCACTCTCGACGGGCCGCAGGCCCTGGACTTCAGGATGACCATGCGGGGACGTCAAGGCGCCCACGTTTGCGACGGAGCTCGACTGCTGGTGCCGGCAGCGGTCGCGGGAGCGGCCTGTGGCTGCCCGCCTACCTGGAGGCAGCGCCGTGCGGCGTCCAGGACTGGACAGGGGCCGAAGCCGGCGATCACTGTGAGGTTCCGATTGGCGGAGGCCTTGGAGATCGGGCATTTCGACCTCGTGTCGTCCTCCTGGGCGTTGATGAGGGACGTGGAGGCGGTAGCCGCAGCCCTGAGCGCGATCGGCTCTCCGGCGACGGCTCGTCTGGGCGTCGATCGAGGGGTGTTCACTACAGCGGGGGGCGTGGAGGTCACCGGTCGACGTCGGGCAAGGGTGATGACTCTCCTCCCCTCGGTCGGCCTGGTCTCCTGGATGAAGGGCGCAGCCTCGTCGCCGGGCCTGGCAATCTCGAACTGACCGTTCATGTCGGGATAGCTGGGAAACGGATAGAAAGGATCTCCTTCGCTGGGAGCTGCGCTCGCGGCGAACTGGGTGAAGACCGAGGGGTACACGACCGGCGTCGTCGCTCCGTGGAACTGGTAGCCCTCGTAGGGGCCGGCCGAGATGCGTGTAAGCGTCGGCGTGCCGGGAGTGGCCGTCGCGGACGTCGTTGCCGGGGAGGGGGCGCGCCCAGCACCGCGAATATCGATGTCATGGCGCCCACGGCGGCTGTACGCCGAACCCACCGCCCACCCGTACGTCCCCTACGATTCCTCTTCACCGAAACCCCCATCAAGCCCTCGGCGGGGCGAACCCAGTTGATCCGGTGCGCCGTGACGAGGATCAGTACACACCGCGGCCACGCACATGCTGGGGCAGGTGAGGCGGCTGCCATGGTTCCGTAAGCTCTCCGGCCGTCAACCTCCAGCGGTGTGGCGAACATCGTAGGACAGTCACCCCAGGGCACCGTCACGCCGGGTCGTCCGCCTCCGTGGTGTCAACGGCTTGACGATCTAGGACAGCTGACCTACGTTGTGGCTCTAGGTCGACTGTCCTACGGCATCGGAAGGGGATCACCGTGACTGCTGTGGCGACCCGCGAGCAGATCGTGGCGGCAGCGGACCGGCTGTTCTACCACCACGGCTACGAGCACACTTCGTTCGCGGACATCGCCGGGGCCGTCGGGCTGTCGCGGGGCAACTTCTACTACCACTTCAAGTCCAAGGACGCGATCCTGGACGCGGTGATCGACGCCCGCCTGGCCGACACCCGGCGGATGCTGGAGCAGTGGGAGGCCGAAGCGCCGACTCCGGTCGGGCGCATCATGCGGTACATCGAGATCGTGCTGACCAACCGCGCCGACATCCAGGACTACGGCTGCCCCGTGGGCACCTTGACCACGGAGCTGGCCAAGCTGGAGCACGCCATGCTCGGCCAGGCGGGGCGGCTGTTCACCCTGCTCTGCACCTGGCTCCGCGAGCAGTTCGCACTGCTCGCACCCGCCGAGCAGGCCGACGAGCTGGCGATGCACGTACTCGCCTTCAGCCAGGGCGTCGCCGTCATGGCCAACGCCTTCCACGACGAGGCGTTCATCCAGCGCGAAGTCGGCCGGATGCGCGACTGGCTGCACACCTACGAGAAATGAGAGATCGCATGTTCGTGGTCCTGCTTCGCTTCTCCGACAACAAGCCCGCCGCCGGCCAGCACATGGCCGGCCACCAGGAATGGGTCAAGCGCGGCCTGGACGACGGGGTCTTCCTCCTGGTCGGCAGCATCCAGCCGGGCCTCGGCGGCGCGGTCCTCGCCCACAACACCTCGCCCGAGGACCTGCGCAAGCGCGTCGACGAGGACCCGTTCGTCGCCCAGGACGTCGTCACGGCGGAGATCACCGAGATCGCGCCGGGCATGGCGGACGAGCGGCTGAGCTTCCTGCTGTGACGGCACCGTTCCTCGGCCCCGACGGTGCGCCGCGCTGCCCGTGGAGCACAGCCGCACCGGAGTTCCTCGCCTACCACGACACCGAATGGGGCTCCCCGGTCGCCGACGCGACCGGCCGGCGCCGTGAGGAGATCGCCCGTATCGTCGTCTCCATGTCCGCACACCAGCGGGCCGGCCTGATCGACGCGCTGCACGCGTTCGCGGAGGCCGCCGGCGAGCCGTCCGCACCGGCGCGCCAGCTCGGTCTGGTCGGCTGGTGACGTCCCGGCCGGCGGCTCAGGGCCTCGTGGTGTCCGGACGTAGGAGCAGCCCGAGCCCCTCGCGGGTCGCGGCGACCACGACCAGGTCGCCGTCGACGAGCATCCGTGTCTCCACCGGTGTCCAGAGGAGTTCGGGCGTGGCGAGGTAGGGGTTGGCGAGGTCGGGTGTGCGTTCGGGCGGGTCGACGAGGTCGACGGCGAGGACGCGCCAGTGGCCGGGGCGCTGGGCCTCGGCCACCGTGCGGCCGGACAGGTACGGGTTTCCTGATACCTGGACGGCGGCGATCAGCACGACCTGGCGGCCGACGGCGAGGGCGCCGATCACTTGGCGGCCCATCATCGCCGAGGCGAACGAGGGCGCGGCGAGGAAGGAGACGCTGCGGCTGCGGGTGGCGGCGCGAGGGTAGGAGTCTCGAAGCGCCTGGTAGATGTCGCCCGCGAAGTCGTCGTCGAACAGCCGGAGCACCACCCGCAGTTCGGGGCTGCACTCCCGCCCGTACAGGGCCGCTTCCAGATTGGTGCTGTCATTGCTGGTGAGCGTCATCAGGGCAGCGGCCCGGTGGACCTTGGCAGCCTCCAGGACACCGTCCTGGGTCGCGTCCCCGATCACCACGGGAACGCCGTAGGAGCGGGCCCGGGCGATGCCCCGGGCGGTCGGCTCGGCCTCGACGCAGACCACGGGAACTTCCAGTTCCCAGAGGCGTTCCAGCACCCGGCTGCCCACCCGTCCGAGTCCGACCAGCACGATGTGCCCGGACAGCCCGCGCGGCGGCCGGCGCAGCGCGGAGACGCTGCGGAACGCCCCGAGTGCCTCCAGTGCGAGGGCGATCAGCAAGGGCATCAGCAGCATGCCGCTGATGGCTGTCAGGATCTGCAGTACCTTGCGGCCCGGCCCCGCCTCGTCGGCCGGATCGGCGATGCCGAGCACGTCCAGCGTGGTCAGCCATGCGGCACGGGTGGGGGACTGTCCGGTGATGGCCCACGTCAGCGCGGCGAACACGAAGACCAGTCCGGCCAGTGCGGCCAGCGCCCACCGCAGCCGCGGCGAGAACAGCGTGGACAGTGGCACTCCCGACAGGCCGGGAAGCCTGCGCGTGCGAGCCGGAGCCTGTGCCCGTCCGAGCAACTCCAGCACCACGCGCTCGGCACCCGACGCCACCGACGCGGGGTCCGGCAGGAGGCCACCCTCGGGCTCCGGGTGGGCGGTGTCCGGCGTCACGGCGAGGGTCGCCACCTCCTGCCCGCGCGCGGGCGCGCCGGGCGACACGACGGACAGACGCAGCAGCCGCCCATCGACGTGCACCACGTGGCCGCGCCCGGCCACGGCGGCCGCCACGAGCGCGGGGGCGGCGGTCGCGGACGCCGACAGCACGGTGGTGGACGCCTGCAGGGCCGCCGGCGACAGCCCCGGGTGGTGGGCGCCGGCCGCACGGTCCAGCAACTGCTCGATCCGGCCGCCGAGGCGGCGGTTGTAGACGCGCAGCACGAGCCGCAGGCCCGGGTTGATCCGCCGGGCGCGCAGCGCCGCCTGGATGTTGGCCTGATCGTCGTCCGAGGTCAGCGCGAGGGCGGCGGCCTCGCGAACGCCGACCGCCCGCAGGGTCGCCTCATCGGGTTGCTCGGCCTCGACGGCCGTGACGCTCACCCCTTCGTCAGCGGCCAGGGCGGCGATGTGCGGACCGTGTCCGTGCCTAAGGGACGGCAGGACCACGGTCACCCGCCGGCCGTAGAGCGTCGCGAGTTCGACCGCGAGCCGATGCGCGAGGGCGTCGTCGCCGAAGACGACCATGTGTCCGGTCGGAGCGTCGCCGGCCGGGCCGGCCTGCGTGGGCACCGGTGCGGGCCGGTCCGTGGCCGGCTCCGCCTCGCCGGACTGCTGGAGGGAATGAGTGGACATCGCGCCAGTCTGCCCGGCCGGACTCACGGGCCGGCCACCGGTCGGACATCGTTGACGAACCGTCATTCACATGGCTCGCGGGCGCGTCGGTCGGTCGGGACGCGCGGCACCGCTCGTACGCTGCCCGGCCCGGCCGGTTTGCGGCTGCCCCGGGAGCTGCGAGCTGAGGCCATCCGCGCTGTTGCGGTGTCGGTGCCGTGAGGGCGGGAGTGGCGTCCGAACCGCGACGGCGATCGCGACGGCGCGTGGCCGGTGCTCGGCGAACACACCGGTGTCACAGGAGCGCGGGCCGAGGAGGTCGAAGCAACAGGTCGCGACAGCCCTGCCGGATGAGCCGGAGCAGGCGCTCGCGCGCGGCATCGACCGCCGGCAGGTCGAGATCGCCGCTGATGTGCACCATCGTCCAGCCGTGCCGTTCACTGTAAGTCGCGTTCGCTGCGCCCACGCAGGGCCTCGGTGGAGAGCGAAGTCCTTAACGCGTCCTTGACGCTCTTCTGTCGCGTTCTTGACGTATCGTTTCCCTCCGGTGAGCCGGGAAGCCTGGTCGGCACAGTGATCGACAACACCCTTCGGTGAAAGGCCTGCTGCCGTGGTATCTCCCGCTGCCGTCACACCCGCCCCGTCGGCTCCGTCCGGCCGCGGGCCCCGGCGCTCGGTTCTCTTCTTCGCCTTCGCCTTCGCCGTGATCGCGGACCCGGTCTCCTCGGTCGCCTACGCGATCGAGGCCGCCCTGCACGCCCTGCACGGCGACCTCGCGCTGCTGCTGCCGACCATGGGCCTGGTGGTCGGCCTGGTCGTGGTCGTCACCGCCAACTACTGGCAGCTGGTGCGACGCTTCCCCAAGGGCGGCGGCGCCGCAGCGGCGGCCGGGCGCGCCTTCGGGCCCCGGTGGACGTTCCTGCCGATCGGAGCCCTCGTCGTCGACTTCGTCCTCACCATCGGCATCTCCATCGCCGCCGCCACGAGTGCGGTGATCGCGCTCGTCCCGGGCCTGGCGTCGATCCGCATACCGCTGGCACTGGTCCTGCTGGTCGTCGTGGCCGCACTCACCTGGTTCGGGCACGGCGGGCGGCTCCTGTTCGCCGCGATGACCGTCGTCTTCGTCGCCGTCGCCGTCGCCGTCGTCGTCCTCGGCTTCACCGCCCCACACGCCATGGGCACGGCCCCGGCCCACACCGACCCGGGACGCTCGGCCGCACTCGCCGTCGTGCTTGCCTTCCCCGTCGCGATGGCCCTGGCCACCGGGGTGGAGGCGCCGTCCACCGCGATCGCCCAGCTCGGCCAGCTCGACGACACCCACCGCCGCCGCTTCGGCCGCGGCACCCTCGCCCTGCTGCTCGTCATCGTCGGCGGCCTCACCCTCGCGCTCACCGCCCTCGCCGTGATGCTCCACATCGGCCTGCCTGGCGCCGACTCCACCCAGATCGCTGACATCGCCCACGCTGCGGTCGGCCCCGGCTGGCTCTACGGCGCTTTCCAGCTCACCAGCTCCCTGCTCCTGCTCGCCGCCGCCAGCTCCTCCTTCCAGGCGGGCCCCGGTCTCCTCAAGGCCCTGGCCGGAACCGCGAAGAACCCCGGCGTCCTGCCCGCCGTCCTCGGCCGGACCAACAAGCACCACACCCCGTACTGGTCCGTCGTGGTCTACCTGGCCGCAGCCGCCGTGATCATCGTCGCTGCGGCCGGCCAGGAACAGGAACTGGTGCTGTTCTACGCCGTGTCGGTCTTCGTCAGTTTCCTGGTCGGCCTGCTCGCGATGACCCACTTCGCGCGCAGCGAGCGCAAGCCCCTCGTCGCCGCCGTCAACGCCCTCGCCGCGGTGGCCGTCGCCTTCACCCTCGTGGTGAACCTGCTGCGCGGCTGGCCGGTGCTGTCCCTGGTCGCCACCCTGCTGATCGGCGGCGGCCTGTACATCCGCTGGGTCCGCGCCGGCAGTCCGAGTGGCATCGAGGACGTGGAGCGCCAGGCCGAGACGGTCTGACGCGCCGGCGGGCGCCGGCTGCCCCGGCTGGAGAGCATCGGTGTCGTCGACGGTGCGAGCAGTCCGTGCGTCCGACACCGCTTCGACAACGGGAGCACGCGGCTGGGGTCTGTCCAGCGAACGGCTCTGTCCCGTCATCGGTGGTAACGAAGGGTGACGGTCGTCGTTGTTGTTACGTGCGAGATGCCAACGAGCTTGTGAGCATAGTGTTTTCAGGGCTGTCGGCGCTGGTCGTCCAGGACGTGGTGGACGAGGGCGAGGTCATCCGGGTGTCGGCCCGGACCCAGGACGAGCCTGTGCCGTGCCCAGCGTGCGGGCAGCCGACGCCGCACGTACATGGCTTCCACCATCGAGTGGTCGCGGATGTGCCGGTGGACGGTCGGCGGGTCGTGGTGTCGGTGCGAGTCCGACGCCTGACCTGCCCGGTTCTGGGATGCCCGCGCCAGACGTTCCGTGAGCAGGTCCCCGGCCTGATCGAACGCTACCAGCGGCGCACGCGCCGTCTCGCCGACCAACTCGGTGAGATCGTCAAGGAGTTAGCGGGCCGGGCGGGCGCCCGCCTCTCCCGGGTCCTGGCTGCGACGGTCTCCCGCTCGACCGCCCTGCGCGTGCTCATGCGCCGGTCGGTGCCGCGGCTGCGCGTCCCGCGCGTGCTGGGCGTCGACGACTTCGCCCTGCGCCGGCGTCAGCGTTACGCCACCGTGCTCATCGACGCCGAGACCGGCGAGCGGATCGACGTCCTGCCCGACCGCACCACCCAGACTCTGGTCGCGTGGCTGTGCGAGCACCCCGGGGCCGAGTACGTCTGCCGCGACGGCTCCGGCTCCTACGGCGAGGCGATCCGCCAGGCCCTCCCCGAAGCGGTGCAGGTCAGCGACAGATGGCACGTGTGGAGCAACCTGTGTGGCAAGGTCCTGGCCGAGATCCGCTCCCACGCCGCCTGCCGGGCCACCGCCGTGAACCCGACCCGGCCCGGAGGCGTACGCGAGCAGACCACCCGCGAACGCTGGCACCAGGTCCACAAGCTGCCCGGCCAGGGCGTCGGGCTGCTCGAATGTGCCCGCCGCCTCGACGTCGCACTGAACACCGTCAAGCGGTACGCCCGTATGAAGGAGCCCACCGGCGACCGCCGGGCACCCCGCTACAAACCCACGCTGGTCGATCCCTACCGCGACCACCTGCGCCGGCGCAGGGCCGAGGACCCCGCGGTGCCCGTCACCCACCTCCTGCGCGAGATCAGGGAGCTCGGTTACACCGGGAGCGCGAACCTCCTGGTCCGCTACGTCACCCAGGGCCGCGCCGATGGTGACAGGCCCGTCACCACCCCGCGGCGCTTCGCCCGCCTCCTCCTCACCCGTCCCGAGAACCTGCGAGACAAGGACACCGCCCTCCTGAGGGAGCTCACCCAAAGCCGTTCCGAGATGACCGAACTCGCCCGTCTCACCGGAGAGTTCGCGCAACTACTGGTGCCGGCCGAGAACAACGACGCCAAGCTCACCGACTGGATCACATCAGTTCGCTCCGTCGACCTGCCCCACCTGCACTCCTTCGCGAACGGCCTGGAACTCGACCGGGCCGCCGTCGACGCCGGCCTCACCCTCCCGTTCCACAACGGCCGCACCGAGGGAGTCAACACGCGAACCAAACGGATCATGAGACAGATGCACGGCCGAGCCGGATTCTCCCTGCTCCGCCACCGCATCCTCCTCCAGTGATCATCACCCAGCGCTACCACCGATTACGGGACAGAGCCCGCGATTCGGGATCTATCACGTGACCCCCGATGACCGCCTTGCGGGCGACGAGCAGGGGGCGGCGCAGAGCGGCACGGATCGTCGCGAGAAGCTCCTCCGATGAGACCGGCCCGCTGATGAAGTGGTCCGCACCCGCATCCAGCGCTCTCACCGCCTCCTTGGTGTTCCGGCGTGCGCAGAGGACGATGATCGGCGCCGCGGTCGCGCGGCGCACTGCGTCGACCGTGTCGGTGAGGGAAGGGGACGCCGTGCTCGTCTGCACGATGACAGCGGCGGCGTGACAGTGGTGGGCGGCCGAGGGAGCCTCGCTGGGGTGAGGTACGTGGACGGCGCCCTGTCGCAGGTCGGCCGCCCGCAGGGCTCCGTACGCTGCCGGGTCCTGCGACAGGCCGCGGAGCACGGAGGCCAGTTGGTCCTTTCCGATGGCGACGTGGACGTCAGAAGCGGCGGCGGTACTCGGCCGGGGTGGTGGCCAGGCGTCGCTGGAAGGAGCGGTGCAGTGTGTCCACGGAGCCGAGGCCGCTGGCGGCGGCGATCTCCGGGAGGCTGAGGTCGCTCTCCTCCAGCAGTCGGCGGGCGGCCTCCAGCCGGGCGGACTCGACGTAGGCGGCCGGTGTGGTGGCGGTGCGTTGGCGGAACAGTCGGGAGAAGTGGCGCACGCTCAGGTGCAGTTGTGCGGCGAGGGCGTCGGCCGAGAGGTCCTCGGTCAGGTGCTCGGCGATCCACATCCGCAGGTCGTCGATCCGGTCGCCGTCGGCGCTCTGGACGGAGAGCGGGACGCTGAACTGGCTCTGCCCGCCGGAGCGTTTGACGTACATGACCATCATCCGGGCGGTGGCCAGTGCGAGTGCCTGACCGTGGTCCTCGGCGACCATGGCCAGCGCCATGTCCATTCCGGAGGTGACACCGGCGCAGGTCCACACGGTGCCGGCCCGGATGAAGATCGGGTCGGGGTCGACCATGACCTGCGGGTGCTCGGCCGCCAGGCGGGCCACGGTGAGTCAGTGGGTCGTGGCGGGCCGGCTGTCGAGCAGCCCCGCCGCGGCGAGCAGGTGTGCGCCCGCGCAGATCGACCCGACCCGGCCGGCCCTCGGGGCTGTCCTGCGGAGCCACTCGGTGACCGTCCGGTCGATCACCGGTTCCACCCCGTCGTCGACCAGCGTGATCGCGCCGGCCACGAGCAGGGTGTCCATCCGGCCGTCCACCGCGTCGAGGGTGAGGTCGGCCATCAGGCGCACGCCGCTGGAGGTCGCGACCGGTGCGCCGTCGGCGGTCGCGATCTGTACGACGTAGCCGGGCCGGTCGGGTCCGGCGACGCGGGTGGCGACGGAGAACACCTCTGCCGGTCCGGTGACGTCGAGAAGTTCGACGCCGGGGAAGGCGGCGACGACGACTCGGTGGGGCGACTGGGGCATGCCGACATCATGTCGCCCGGCCCGCGGTGGCTGCGATGACGAGGTCGTCGCAGATCCGGCCATGGGGCCGGCGTGGGAATCGAGAACATCGAGCGGCAGGCTGAAACCGGCTGACACGGCTCCGCCCGCACGGCTGCCGCGCCTTGCCCGGTCTGGCGACCGCGATTTCCTCGTGGTCCACCTGTCTACCCCGGGGTGACCGGCGGTGACGCGGTCCTGTTCGGGCGGCCGCCGGACCGGACCCAGTACAAGTGAAGGAGCAGCCCGACCACCGGGCCGGCCGCGGCCGACATCAGTGGCCAGCCGGTGCGGGCTTCCCAGCAGAGGGCGATGACGACCGCGGCAGCCGACGAGGCGTTGACGGCGGCGGCGACCGTCCTGCCCCTGCGCCGGGCCAATGAGGCCAGCGCAAGGCAACTGATCAGGAGCGCCAGGAGCAGCGTGCCCGCGTGCATGGCGAGAAACGGTGCCTCTTTACCGCCGGCGACCGTGACGACGACTGCCACCACTGCCAGATGCGCGGTCGGTGGCCGATAGGGCGTTGCCGGGGAGCCGGCCGGCCCAAGGCGTGCCGAAGCTCCGCGGACGGAGGCGGCCGCGGTCGTCAGGAGGAGGACGACGGTAAGACCGAGTGCGATCCGGAGCAGGCCGTGGTCGCCTGGAAGTGCGGCGGAACGGCACATCGGAAGCAGGCTCGTGGGAGTGTTCGCAGTGATCCACCGGCAGGCCGGCGGGCCCAGCGCGATCGCGACGACGCCCACGGTGGCGAGAGCGGAGATGAACGCGATGCCGCCCAGGCGCGTTCTGCGGGGCAGCCGCCGGCTGAGCTCCGCGCTCACCCTGACGGGTGAGTCCAGACCGGTGACGGCGGGCAGGCAAGCGGCGACGACGAAGGTGACGACGGCTGCGATCGGCTGCGCGCTCTCCGGTACCGGGCAGTCGTGCCAGGGAGCGGGCGTCAGGGCGCAGGCCGCTCCTTCCGCCAGGGCGAGAGCTGCGGCGGCGGCGCCCACGAGTGGGACGACCCGTCGGCCGACGCTCCTGTTTCGCGCGATCCAGGCGACCAATGCGATGAGGGACAGGGCGACTTGGAGGCGTATGGGGACGAGTACCGGGAAGAGCGAGATCACGGCGCCCGCGGTGGCGGTCACAGCCGTGCCGACCGCCAGGGTGAAGCTCGCCGCCAGGACGCCGATGGCGCAGAACGAGGCACCGGGGCCCAGCCCACGTGCGGCGGCGGCGCCGATGCTTCCTCCGCCGGGGAAGAGCCGGGTCAACTGCCAGATGTTGGCGGCCGCGACGGTCAGAAGCCCGACGACGGTGATGGGCACCGGGGTTTGCCCGCCGCCGCGCAGCGCGTGCACGGCCGCGAGGACGGGAACGACCAGGAGGGCGGCCGGGGCGGCGAGGGCGATCGGGAGGCCCGAGGACAGGCCGTCGTGCCGACGGCGCCGCTCGGTGCCGGGCATTCTCCTGGCCATGGCAGCCGCACCTTCGGCTCGGTGATCGGGGCAGGCCGAACTCATCGCCGACCAGACTTCCCGGCACACCGAGCAGAAACTATACGGAGTCAGATGTATGACGTGGCGTCATCAATCCAGCCATTGCGCGCGCCCGCAGGCGCGGGCGCGCGGTGCTGTCCGGGCCGCCGCACATCGGCCCGGACAGCACCGCCGTCGCCCGAAGGGGCTACTTCATCTCCAGGTCACGGCGGTTGAAGCCGGCCACGCCGAGGGCGACCAGGGCCGCTCCCAGAACGGTGAGGATCACCAGGGGTGTCCAGTCGACTGCCGCGGCGGGGAGGCGGGGGACGTGCCCGAACGGGGACAGGTTGTTCATCCACTCGGGAAGCTTGAGGAGCGGGCCCAGGTACCCGATGACGAAGGCGTAGCCCGGCACGATCCAGGCCGCCGCCACGGCCCGGGGGAGCCAGCCGTAGACGGTGACGGCGAAGCCGACGGTCACCCAGAGGGCGGGGGCGTAGGCGAGGGCGGCGCCAGTCAGGCGCAGGAACGCGCCGCCGTCCTTCAGTGAGGCCGCGCCGGCGATACCGAAGCCGATTCCGGCGGCGAGCATGAGGGCGGTGGAGCCGGCCAGCGCGACCGCCAGGTGGCCGGCCAGCCAGCGGGTGCGGGAGAGTCCGGTGGCGAGCAGCGGTTCGGCCCGTCCGCCGGTTTCCTCGCCGCGCGGACGCAGAGTGGCAAGGACGGCGTACACGGCGACGATCACGGCGATCACCAGCATGGTGATCGCGGCCAGGGAGTCGGCCATGGTCGTCCCGCCGACGCGCCGGAGCGCGTCCTTGAGCTGGTCGACGTCCTTCAGCATGTCCTCGGCGTTGCCGAGGATCGACCCGTACATCAGCCCGAGCAGCAGTGCGGCGGCGCCGAAGCCGGCCAGCATGCCGCGGTGCAGCCGCAGTGCGAGGCCGTACGGGCTTCCCAGTGCCTCGGAGGCGGTCGGGCTGCCGGGCCCGGTGGCCCGGAGGCCGGCGCCGACGTCACGCCGGGTGCTGAGCGCGAACGCCCCGGCGCCGGTTGCCGCGGTCAGCAGCAGCACGAGCAGTAGTGGCCACCAGCGGTTGTCGACGAACACGTAGGTGCGCTGGAGCCAGCCGATGGGCGATGCCCAGGAGAGCCCGTTGTCGCCGGCGTCGCCGGCGGCGCGCAGCGCGTAGGCGGCGCCGAGGACGGCGAGGGCCATGCCCGAGGCGGTGCGGGCGTGTGCGGAGATCTGGGCGGTGACACCCGCGACCGCGGCGAACAGGAGCCCCGCGGCCGCGCAGGAGAGTCCGTAGAGCAGGGCGGAACCGGCGGTGATGCCCTCGACGCCGAGGCCGCTCAGGCCGACGGTCAGGAGGAGGGTGAGCGCGAGGTTGGCGATGGTCGCCAGGGCGAATGCCGCCGCGAGGTGGGCGTGCCGGCCGACGGCGGCCGAGCGGACCAGCTCGGCGCGCCCGGTTTCCTCCTCGGCCCGGGTGTGCCGGGTGACGACCAGCACGCTCAGCAGCGCCATCAGAACAGCCGCCAGGCCGAGCAGCCGGTGGCCGAGCATGGCGCCGTAGGTGTAGTCGTCGAGGTAGTGGTGCGGGCCGGTCATGGCCAGTACGCCGGGGTTGTCCGAGGAGCGGGCGACCGAAGCACGGTCCTCCGCCGTCGGGTAGAGCGTCTTGACGTTGTTGGCGGTCGAGACCGTGACGAGGAAGACGAGCAGGACCCAGGCCGTGATCCTGATCCGCTCCCGCCGCAGGTTGAAGCGCAGGAGCGTCCCCACCCCGGCGAAGTTGTCGCCCACCTGCCGGTGTGCGGCCGTTCCGCTCGGTGCTGTGGTGTCCGTCGTGGTGGCGCTGGTCATCGCGCACCGCCGCGGATCCGCGAGAGGCGGCTGCGCCCGGCGGCCGGCTCGTCGGTGTGATGGCCGCTCACGGCCAGTTCGTCGCCGTAGTGGCGCAGCATCAGCTCTTCCAGCGTCGGCGGGTGGCTGACCAGGCTGTGCAGTCCGGCGTCGCCGAGTCGGCGGACTGCCGCGTCGAGGTGTCCGCCGTCGACGGAGAAGTGCACCTTGGAGCCCTCGATCCGGACGGCGTGCACGCCGGGCAGGGTCTCCAGGCCGGTGACCGGGCGGAGGGTCTCGGCCTCGACCGTGGTCCGGGTGAGGTGCCGCAGTTCGCCGAGGGTGCCGGTCTGGACGACCTTGCCGCGGCGGATGATGCTGACCCGGTCCCCGAGCTTCTCGACCTGGGCCAGGATGTGGCTGGAGAGTAGGACGGTCCGCCCCTGTGCTTTGGCCTGGAGGACGACGTCCTGGAAGACGACCTCCATGAGCGGGTCGAGGCCCGCGGTGGGCTCGTCGAGCAGGAGCAGTTCTGCGTCGGAGGCGAGTGCGGCGATGATGGCGACCTTCTGCCGGTTGCCCTTGGAGTAGGCGCGGCCCTTCTTGGTGGGGTCGAGGTCGAAGCGTTCGATCAGTTCGTCGCGGCGGCGCTTGTCGAGGCTGCCGCGCAGCCGGGAGAGGAGGTCGATGGCCTGGCCGCCGGTGAGGCTCGGCCAGAGTTCGACGTCGCCGGGGACGTAGGCGAGGCGGCGGTGCAGCTCGACGGCGTCGCTCCAGGGGTCCTTGCCGAGCAGTCGGGCGGAGCCGCCGTCGGCCCGCAGCAGGCCCAGCAGGACCCGGATGGTGGTGGACTTCCCGGCGCCGTTGGGGCCGAGGAAGCCGTGCACCTCGCCGGTCTCGACGGTGAGGTCGAGGCCGTCCAGCGCGGTGGTCCGGCCGAAGGCCTTGCGCAGGCCGGACAGAGTGATTGCCTTCGTCATGCTCCGGAAGGTACCGTAAATTCACAAACTTGTGAATATCAAGAACACGTTAAAGTTGACGCGACAGGACGACCGAGCTGGTCACGAGGCTGACGGGCGGAAAACGGGGAGGATGGCATGCAGGCGGAGCAGCGGCAGGTGCAGGAGGGGCGCGACGTGGAGTCGGTGTCCGGGTTCGTCGAGCGCTTCGCGGCGGAGCTGGCGGCGGCGGGGGTGCCCCGGATGCCCGCGCGGATCTTCTCCTGTCTGATGGCGGAGGAGACCGGCGTCCTCACCTCGGCCGAGCTGTCGGAGCGGTTGAAGATCAGCCCCGCTGCCGTCTCCGGTGCGATGCGCTACCTGACCCAGGTGGGTCTGGTCTCCAAGGAGCGTGAGCCCGGATCGCGTCGTGATCGCTTCCGGGTGCTCAACGACGTCTGGTACGAGTCGCTGACCCGGCGGGACGAGGTGCTGGTGCGTTGGGTGCGGGTGCTCAAGGAGGGCGAGGCCACCCTTGGGGCGGAGAGTGCGGCCGGCGGGCGGCTTGCCGAGAGCGCCGAGTTCTTCGAGTTCATGATCACGGAACTGGAGGGGATGCTGGACCGCTGGAAGGCGCAGCGCGCGGGAGGCGCGGAGGCCTGATCGACCGGCCTGCCGGCCTGCGGGCGGGTACTGGGGTCGGAGCTGGGGGTGTCACGGGTGCCGCCCGTCCGTCGGTCGGAAAGGCTGCCCCTGGTCAATCGCCCCGGTTCAGAGAGGTGACGGAGTGTCAAGCACGGAGATTCCGCCGCAGCCCAATGTCAACGACCCCGCCATCTACGACTGGTACCGGTTGATGCGGGACGAGCATCCGGTCCACCGGGACCCGGTGACGGGCTGGTGGGTGGTCTACCGCTACGCCGACGCCCGCAACGTCCTGACCCATCCCGAGACGTTCTCCTCCGAGATGCACCGGATGGGGTATCCGGAGTCGGGTCTGGAGAGCCTGCCGCAGATGGATCCGCCGCGGCACACCCGGGTCCGTCAGATCCTGGGGACGGCGTTCACGCCGCACTCGATCGCCGAGTTCGAACCGCAGATCGTGCGGATCACCAACGAGGTGATCGACGGGTTCGTCGGCAAGGAGCACGTCGATCTGGTGGCGGAGCTCGCCTACACGGTGCCGATCGCGGTGATCCTGGAGATTCTCGGGCTCCCGGCCGAGGACCGGGTCCTGTTCTACGACTGGGCCCGCAAGGTCATGAACGTCACGCCCGAGGAGATGGCGCAGGACGGATTCGCGGAGGCGCTCGGTGAACTCCAGCAGGAGGCCGTGTCGTACCTGCGGGCGAAGGTTCGCGAGCGCCGGAACAAGCCCGGCGACGACATGCTGACGGCGCTGGCCAACGCCCAGCTGGACGGTGATCGGTTGACCGAGGACGAGACGGTCAACTTCGCCAACGTCATGTTCGCCGGCGGGCACATCAGCACCACGATGACCATTGCCAACGCGGTGGATCTCTTCGACCTGAACCCGCAGGCGCAGGCGCAGGCGCGCGCCGACCTCTCGCTGCTGCCGAACGCGATCGAGGAGGTCCTGCGACACCGGCCGCCGATCACCACGGGACTGCGCGGCTCCACGCGCGACGTCGAGGTCGCCGGTGTGACCATTCCGGCGCACCAGCACGTGGCGGCGAGCTTCTGCTCCGCCAACCGTGACGAACGGATGTTCCCCGAGCCGGAGGCGTTCGACATCCATCGCCGGAGCGAGGGGCGGCACTTCGGTTTCGGGTACGGCACGCACCACTGCATCGGGAACGCCCTGGGGAGGCTGGAGGGACGCCTGGTGCTGCGGACCCTGTTCGAGCGGTTCAAGACGATCGAGGTCGACCGGGACGGCGACCTCGCCTGGGCCGTTCCTCCGCAGATGGTCGGCTTCGACAGGCTGCCGGTGCGGCTCGGCCCGGCGTAGACCGGTTCTGACCGGCCTGCACCGGCCCGACCTCGGCGTCGTCCTCCGCCACCCCGGCGGAGGACGACGCCGTGGTCTTTGCCGGGCTTTGATCGACCTGCAGCCAATCTGATCGCGAAGTGTCCTTGCTGGGAGTAGTTTTGACGCTTTCTTTACGGCTGTGGATCTCGTGGTCGCTGTACAGTCCTTCGAGTTGACCTGCCCTTTACGCCTTCCTTGATCAGCCATGACCCCCCACGGAAATCCGGCTGACCGGGATGCGCGATCAGTCTGTGTCCGTTCGACGGTTCGCCACCAGCCGATGGGGGCGGGGGTGAGCGAACCGGTCCACCGTCACGGTTCTCACAAGGGGTGTAGCGATGCGGCAGGACCTTCCTCGACTGTTGGAGCGCGAGCGGGAGACGGAGGTTGCCACCAGTGCCCTGCTTCGTACGCGTGCCGGTGAGGGCGGAGTGGTGCTGTTCGAGGGCGAGCGGGGCAGCGGGAAGACGAGTCTTCTCCGTCTCCTCAGGGACGATGCGCAGACCATGGGGTTCCAGGTGCTCCACGCGCGTGGCGGCGAACTGGAGCAGGGGTTCTCCTGGGCGATCGTGCGCCAACTCTTCGAACGCACTCCGGCCGAACCGTCGGGAGGCGTGCCCGACCCCTTCGGAGGCCCGGCCGCACTGGCCCGCTCGCTCTTCGACTACGACCAGGAGGCAGGGGGCCTCGCCCCCGCTCCCGAGGAGGAGGCCCCCGAACTGCATGCCGTTCTCCACGGTCTCTACTGGCTCTGCCGCAACCTGTCCCGGCATCAGCCGCTCGTGCTCGTGGTCGACGACGTGCACTGGGCGGACCGGATGGCCCTGCGCTTCCTCAGCTACCTCGTGAACCGCATCGACACGGATGCCGTTCTGGTGCTCCTCGCCGGTGAACCCACCACCGGGTCGGCGGCCCAGGACCTGCTGATGTCCGTGGTCGCCGCGCCGTCGGCCGGCTTCGCGACCCTCGGGCCGCTGAGCGTGGGCGCGGTCCGGGAGACCGCTGCGAGAATCCTCGGCGGCGAGGTGGACGAGTCCTTCGCCGAAGCCTGCCACTCGGCGACCGCCGGGAATCCACGGCATCTGCACGAGCTCCTGGCGGATGTGGCGGACCGGGGCATCGAACCGGTGGCGGCTGCGGCAACGCAGGTGGGCGCCCTCGCGCCGAGCAGAGTCGCCTGGGAGATCCGGCGCAGGGTCCGCCGGCTACCGGACGCCGCGACCGTGCTCGCGGGAGCGATTGCCGTGCTCGACACCGCGGCGGAGCCTAGACACGTGTGTCCGGTGTCGGGCCTCGACGAGGCCGTGGCGGCCGCGGCCGCCGGTCTCCTGCGAGACGCCAAGTTACTGCTTCCCGGGGTTCCGTACACCTTCCAGCGGCCGATCGTCCGTCAGGTGATCTACGACGCGCTGCCGGCTCAGGAACGCAACACCGCCCACCGCCGCTCGGCACGCCTGCTGTGGTCGGCGGGAGCCCCCCGGTCCGCTGCCGACCACCTGTGCAAGACGGACCCGGACGCCGACGCGTGGGCGGTCGACCTGCTTCGTGCCGCAGCCGAGGAGGCGGTCCGAAACGGAGACCCCAGAGCGGCGACGCGCTACCTGATCCGGGCCATGGCCGAGGCCCCCGGCGAGGCGGTGAGCGACCAGATCATGGCGCAGCTCGGTGCGGCGGAGCTCCGCGCCCGGGACCGGTCGGCTGTGTCGCACCTCTTCGAGGCCCTGCGCAGGGCACCCCAGCACGGGCTGCAACGCTCGGTCAGGCTCGACCTCGCACAGGCCCTCGCCGCCACCGATCGCTACGACGAAGCCGTCGTCATGGCCGGCGGGGCCTGGCGGACGGGAGAGCGCGCCGACGATCCGGCGGTGGTTCAGGCCCGGACGCTGACCTCCGCACTGGCCCGGCTGTCGACCGGGCGCGGTTGTCGCAGGCAGGCCTCGGCGCCACCGAGCCGGGACATCGCTCCCGACCGGGCCCACGCCGCGGCGGAGGCACTCTGCCGAGGGGTCCCGTCGATCCGGGTGGCGCGCCTGGCGAGCGGCGCCATCGCGGAGGGGATCCACCTCACGCCGCAGGACCTCGAGTTCCAGTCCGCCTCCCTGGCCGCCTGGACGCTCGCCCAGTGCGACGACTTCGCCGGGGCCGAGCGGGGCCTCACCGACATCCTCCGGCAGGCGGACGACCGGGGGCACGTCCTGGCCGCCATGGCAGCGCGCGGTCTGCGTGCCACGGTGCTGTTCGACACCGGGCGGCTGGCAACGGCCGAGAGTGAGGCCCGCGTCGTCCTGCGCCACCACGACAGCGCCTCGCTGACCGTCTGGGGCTCCCTGATCGCGGCCTCCACACTCGTTCAGTGTCTGATCGAGACCGGTAGGCCGGCCGAGGCCGAGGCGGTGCTGGAGCGGTACGGTCTGGCCGCGGAGCTGCCGGAATCGGCCCTGTACGGCCTCGTGCGGGTGGCCCGGGGCCGGCTGATGGTCTCCCTGGAGCGCTTCGAGGAAGGCGCACGCGACCTGCTGGAGTGTCGGCGTCTCGCGGGGGAGAAGGGATGGCAGCACCCGGCCGCGACGGCCGGATACCTGACCGATGCGGTTCGCGCCCTGACGGTGACGGAAGGATCACGGGCGGCCCGGAAGCTGGCCTTCGAGGAGGTGGTCCGGGCCAGCTCGTTCGGGGCGGGCAGGCCTCTCGCGGTGGCTCTGCGCACCTACGGCGAGCTGGTGGGCGGGCGAAAGGGACTCAGCCGTATCGAGTCCGCGGAGGAACTGCTCTGCGGGTTGCCGAACACCCTGGAGTGGGCCCGTACCCTGGTCGCCCTCGGCTCGGCGCTGCGTCGGATGGGTAGCCGCACCGAGGCGCGCCAACGACTCACGGCCGGGATGGAACTCGGCGGACGCTTCGGCGCGACCGGCATCGTGGAGTCCGCCCGGGCCGAACTCCGGCTGGCCGGCGCCCGCCTCACGCAGACGGCCGAGGGCACGGCGCCCCTGACCCCGGCCGAGCAGCGGGTCGCGGCGAAGGCGGCCGAGGGCCTGAGCAACCGGGAGATCGCGCAGCGGCTGTTCATCACGGTCAAGACCGTCGAGTGGCACCTGCGTCAGACCTACACCAAGCTCGGCATCAGCAAGCGCTCGGAGCTCGTCCGGGCGCTCGCGAAGGTTCCCGCCATGGTGCCGCGGAGCGCCTGAGCTGCGACGACGCGCGTGCTGGGGTGCGGTGCTGGGGGTTCTCCGGGGGTGCTGCGCAAGCGGGTCGGACAGGCTGATCGTCGTTCAACCGCTGAGGGGCCGAGGCTCCCGCAGCGGACCGACCAGTCGCACCGGAAGGCGGGATGCAGTGGGCAACGCATCTGGCGGGAGCCGCTACGAGACCCTGACCAAGGCCGAACGCTCGTTCGTCGACGAGGTGGCCCGGCACTACCACGAGGCGCACGGTGTCACGTGGGAGAAGGGCCGGGTGATGGCCTGGATGATCATCAGTGATCCGGCGGAGCAGAGCCTCGACGAGATCTGCGCCGCCGTGGACGCCACCCCGGAGGGCATCGAGCAGCTCATCGAGCAGTTGAGCCTCGCCGGCCTGTACCGCCGGGTCGAGCAGCCCGGTGAGCCGGTCCGCTACCGCCTCGTCGACAACGGCTACCCCAAGGCGGTGGCCGACACCTTCGCCAGTTGGCCGGAGTACCACCAGATCTTCCGCCACGGCCTGGAGGTCCTGGCCGACGCGCCGGCGGCGCGCACCCGGCGGATCGCCGAGATCGAGGAGCTCTTCGGCCACATCGTCGGCGACCTCGCGGACCTGACCAGGCGCTGGGAGGAGCACCTGCGGAGCGTCTCCACCTGAGCCCCGCACGATCCGCCGCCGTGCCGCGCCGAGGCATGACGAGCCCAGCCGTGACGAGCCCTCAACCGTGACGCGCAGAGAGGAAACCGCGTGACCACCGAAGCCACCGCCCCGACCGAGGGCGAGCGGTCCTTCGTCGAGAAGGTCGCCCAGTACTACTACGAGAACGACGGCATGCCGCACGAGCGCGGCCGGGTCGTCGGCTGGATGATGATCTGCGATCCGCCGGTCCAGTCCGCGAGCGGCATCTCCCGAGCCCTCGGAGTGCCGCGCGCCGCGATCGACCGCATCGTCGACCAGCTCACCCCGGACAACGACCCGGTGAGCGTCTTCGAGCGCACCGGGGCGCTGACCGAGGACTACACGATCCGCCTGCGGGAGAACAGCTGGGGGCCGAAGGTCCGCGGGATCTTCTCGGAGTTCCCCGACTTCCACCAGGTGGCCAGGACCGGGCTGGACGGGCTGCGGGCCGAAGGCGTCTCCGAGGAGCGGCTGCTCCGGCTGGCGAACATGGAGCGCTTCCTCGGCTTCGTCAGCGCCGAGATGCCGGCGATCCTCGACCGTTACGAGAAGCGGCGGGCGGCGGCCGGCGAGAGCTGACCCGAACCCCGAGGACCGGAACCGGAGAGGAGGAGCAGGAGATGGGTACGCTGGCGCACCACCGACCGACCGGTACGCAGCAGGCCCTGGTCGGTCCTGAGACACTGGGCAGCGCCCGGTTCAGGGCCGACCACGGTGTGCGGTACGCGTACGCCGCGGGGTCGATGTACAAGGCGGTCGCCTCGGAGGACCTCGTGGTCCGGATGGGCCGGGCGGGTCTGCTCTCCTTCTTCGGGGCCGGCGGCCTCCGGCCGGAGCAGGTCGTCGCCGCGATCGGGCGCTTCCGACGTGAGCTCGGCGACGGCCCGTACGGTGTCAACCTGCTGGCCAGCGCCGAGAATCCGGCGAGGGAGGAGGAACAGGTCGACGTCCTCCTCCGGCACCGGGTCCGGCTGGTGGAGGCGGCGTCGTTCGTCCTGCCCACGCCGAGCCTGGTCAGGTACCGCCTGGCCGGGCTGCGGCGGGACCGGGACGGTTCGGTGCACGTGCCGAACCGCGTGATGGCCAAGGTGTCCCGCCCGGAGGTGGCGCAGGCGTTCCTCGCGCCCGCACCGCGTGCGTTGGTCGAGCACCTGCTCGACCGGGGGCGGATCACCGCGGACGAGGCGGAACTCGCGCAGTACGTTCCGCTGGCGGACGACCTCTGTGCCGAGGCCGACTCCGGTGGCCACACCGACCAGCGGCAACTCGTGATCGTCCTGCCCGACACCGTGCGGCAGCGCGACCGGGCGGCCCGCGGCTTCCCTCCCGCTGCCCGGGTGAGGGTCGGAGCCGCCGGCGGGCTCGGCGATCCGCACGCGGTCGCCGCGGCGTTCGTGCTCGGCGCGGACTTCGTCCTGACCGGCAGCATCAACCAGTGCACCGTCGAGTGCGGAACGAGTGACCGGGTCAAGGACATGCTCCAGACGGCCGAGGCGCACGACATGGCCACCGTGCCGGCCGGGGACATGCTGGAGACCGGTGCCCGGGCACAGGTGTTCCGGCGGGGCCTGTTCTATCCCGCGCGGGCCAACAAGCTGTACGAGCTCTACCGCCGGTACGACTCCCTGGAGGATCTCGACCCGGCGACCGCCGAACAGATCCAGCGCCGGTACTTCGGCCGCAGCTTCGAGGAGGTCTGGCAGGAGACCCGGGAGTACTACGCGCAGGCCAACCCGGCGAGCCTGGAGCTGGCCGAGCGGGACCCGAAGCATCGGATGCTGCTGGTCTTCAAGGCGTACTTCGTCCACTCCATCCGCTCGGCCATGGGCGGTTCGGAGCGGCACCTGGTCGACTACCAGATCAACTGCGGCCCGGCCATGGGCGCGTTGAACGGCTACCTGCGCGGGACCGGTCGGGAGGACTGGCGCGACCGGCACGTCGACGACCTGGCCGAGCTGCTCATGCGCGGAGCCGCCGATCTGCTGTCCGAGCGGTTCGCGGCCTGGGCGGCTCCCGATGCCTGGAGGCAACCGTGACCGTCGTCCACCTCTTCCCCGGCCAGGGTTCCCAATGGGTGGGCATGGGGCGCGCGCTGCTTGCTTCCTACCCCAATCTGGTCCGGCAGGCCGACTCGGTCCTCGGCTACTCGGTGGCCGAACTGTGTGTCGAGGGGCCGGCCGAGCGCCTCGCCGACACGCGGTACACCCAGTGCGCGATGTACGTCGTCGACGTCCTCTCCTACATCGACGCGGTGCGCACCGGCGGCGAGATACCCGACCTCGTCGCGGGCCACAGCCTCGGCGAGTACGCCGCCCTGTTCGCCGCCGGAGTCTTCGACTTCCGTACCGGCCTGGAGATCGTGGTCAAGCGGGCGGAGCTCATGGCGGCCTCCGGAGCCGGGGCGATGGCGGCCGTGATCGGTCTCGACGAGGAGGCCGTGCGGGCCGTGCTGGAGCGCACCGGCCGGCCCGTCGACATCGCCAACCTGAACGCTCCGGACCAGACGGTGCTGTCCGGCCCCGCGGAGGGCATGGCCGAGGTCTCGGCGTTGGCGGTGGAGGCCGGGGCCACGGTCGTGCCGCTGAAGGTCAGCGGCGCGTTCCACTCCCGCTGGATGGCGCCCGCGGCAGCAGAGTTCGAACGCTTTCTGAGCGGCTACGTCCTGGCCCGGCCCAAGATCCCGGTGCTCGCCAACACCACCGCGCGCCCTCACGAGCAGGGCGAGCTCGCCGGCGCCCTCGTGCGGCAGTTCACCCAGCCGGTCCGCTGGCACGAGTCGGTCGAGTACTGCCTCGGCCGGCCGGACGCCGAACTGCGCGAGATCGGCCCGGGCACCGTGCTGACCGGCCTGACCAGGCGCATCGTCGCGGCCCGCCGGGAGCCGGCCGCGACACGCTGACCGCTCGTCCGTCCCGGGCGCGGCCGTCGCGTCCGGGAAACCGGCCTGCCCGCGTACGACCGAAGACCCCGATGCGTCCCCTGAGAGGAACCAAGTCCGCATGGACCCGCAGACCGTCACCGGCAGCCTGGTCGTGCCCCGCTCACAGGTCGAGGAGTTCGCGGCGACAGCCGGCGACCGGAGCCCTTTGCACGTGGACGACTCCTACGCCCGGCGCACGCCGTTCGGAGAACCGGTCGCGCACGGTGTGCTCGGCCTGCTGCGGGCGCTCGCGACCGGTCCGGTACGGCCCGGCCTGACGCTCGCCCGACTGCGCGTCCGCTTCCCGGGGCCGGTACTGCCCGGTCAGGAGTACCGGTTCGCCTGGTCCGAGGACGAACCCGACGTACGCACCGGTGTCGTCGGCGCCACGGTGCGCATCCTCGACGGCGACCGGCCGCTGCTCGACGCGGAGGCGGAGTACACCCCGGGCGAGGTGCCCTCCGGTCCGGCACGCCCGGGGCGGCCGCGGTTGCGGACCACCGTGGCGGCCGTCCCGGTGGAGAGCCTCTCCCCGGGGCGGGAGGTCGGAGCCGAGTACCGGCCCGACTGGGCCGGGCTGCGACGGCTGGTGGACGGCCTCGGCCTGCCCGAGCGGGGCGTGGGCCCCGCTCATGCGGCCGTCCTGGCCTGGTGCAGCCAGCTGGCCGGCATGGAGGTCCCCGGTCGCGCGGCACTCGTCAGCGGCATCGAAGCCGAGTTCGACCGGTCGGCGTCGACGAAGGGGTTCACCGCCCGGGGCCGCGTCGCCGACGTGGACACCCGCTTCCGGACCGTTCGGCTGACGGGCGAACTCACGGCGGGGCGCCTCGCGGCCCGGGCCGAGGTCCGGGTCTTCGCACGACGGGAGGGGACGCCTCCCGAGCCGGGGACGATCCGGGCCCTCCTTGCCGACGAGCCCGGCGCCACCGGGCTGGCCGGGTGCGTCGCCTTCGTGGCGGGCGGCAGCCGGGGCCTCGGCGCGGCTGTCGCCCAGGCGCTCGCGGTGGCCGGCTGTACCGTGCACATCGGATTCCGGGACAGCCACGACGAAGCGCGTGCCCTGGTCGCGGGCCTCGGACCGGACGGCGAACGCGTCCGCCTGCACCCGGGCGATGTCGGCGACCCCGAGTGGTGCGTCCGGACCCGTGAGCTGATCGCGGCCGAGGACGGCCCCGTCGAGCTCCTGGTGCTCTGTGCCGGCCCGCCGGCGCAGACCCTGGACCTGCACCCGGCCACCGTCGCCAGGGCCGCCGCCCACATCGGCCGGGCGGTGCAGTTGGCCGAGGCGCCTCTCGCCGCGTTCGCCGACGATCTGGTGGCCACCGGCGGGCGCATCGCGGTGGTGTCCTCGGCCTACGCCGAGGAGCCGCGTCAGGGCCTCGCCCACTACAGTGCCGCCAAGCGGGCGGTCGAAGGCGTTCTGGAGGCCTTCGCGGCGGAGCGGCCGCAGGTCGGTGTCCTGATCGCCCGGCCACCGCGGCTCGCCACCTCCTTCACCGACAGCGTGGCCGGCCAGGACGAGGCACTGGCGGTGGAACCGGTCGCGGTGGCGATCGTCCGGGGCCTGGCGGTTCAACCCGCCGGGACGTCGAGCGTCGTGACCGACTTCGCCGAACCCGCGCGCACCGCGCCTCCAGCTGAGGAGGTCGAGGAGCGCGAGGCGGCCGTGGTGCCCGCGCCGCCTCGGCGCGGGGTGCTCGCCGTCGCCGCCACCTTCACCACCGACCCGCTCCGCCCCGTCCTGGAGCACTGGATCGACCGGCTCGGCCTCGGGCTGGACGTCCGACTGACGCCCTACGGCCAGGTCTTCCAGCAACTACTCGACCCGGCATCCGAGTTCGCCCGCAACCGGCAGGGCTGCAACGTCGTCCTGGTCAGGCTCGCCGACTGGCCGCAGGGCAGCGAGGGCAGCCGGACGGTCGACGAGTTCGCGACCGCCGCCGCGGCCGCGGCGGCCACCAGCGCCGTACCTCTCGTGATCCTGCTCTGCCCGGCACCGCCTGCCATCGCGAGTGCCCGCGAGGCCGAACTCGGCGCTGCACAGGCGCGGTTGCGGGCCGCGGTGGACGGTTCGGCCGGCCTCCACCTGGTCGAGGAGGCGCACTGGAGCGGACCGTACCCCGTACCCGACCACTACGACGCCGCGCGCGAGGAGCACGCCCACATCCCGTTCACCCCGCCTGCCATGGCGGCACTCGGTACGGCAGTGGTCAGGCACGTCCACGCCCTGATCGCACCGCCGTTCAAGGTCCTCGTGCTGGACTGCGACAACACCCTCTGGGCCGGAGTCTGCGGTGAGGACGGGCCGGACGGCGTCCGGCTCACCGCCGCCCACCGGGCGGTGCAGCGGTGGGCGGTCGACCAGCACGACCGCGGAGTGCTGCTCTGCCTGTGCAGCAAGAACTCCGAGGAGGACGTCGACGAGGTCTTCGCCCGCCGGGCCGAGCTGGAGTTGCGTCCCGAGCACATCGCCGCCCGCCGGATCGACTGGCAGCCCAAGCCGGCCAACCTGACGGCGCTGGCCGCCGAGCTGGGGCTGGGCCTGGACAGCTTCGTCTTCCTGGACGACAACCCGGTGGAGGTGGCCGCCGTCCGGGCGGCGCACCCTCAGGTGCTGGCGTTGCGCCTGCCCGCCGACGCCGATCAGGTGCCGGGCTTCCTGCAGCGGATCTGGGCGTTCGACCGGCCGACGGTCACGGCGGAGGACCGCAGGCGGACCAGCATGTACCGGGCGGGCCGCGAGCGCGAGCGGCTCCGCGGCAGCGCCGCCACCCTGGCGGACTTCGTCTCGGGCCTTCAGCTGCGGACCGACATCCACCGGGCCCGGCCCGACCAGTTCGACCGGGTCGCCCAACTGACCCAGCGGACCAATCAGTTCAATCTCTCCGGAATCCGGAGGACGGAGACCGAGCTGCGTGCCGCACTCGCCGACGGAGCGGACTGCTGGGTGGTCGAGGCGGCCGACCGCTTCGGGGACTACGGGTTGGTGGGCGCGGCGATCACCCGGCCCCGACCGGAAGGCCTGGAACTCGACACCTTCCTGATGAGCTGCCGAGTGCTCGGCCGGGGTGTCGAGCACGCCTTCCTGGCCGGAATCGCCCAGGGTGCGGCAGCCGAGGGCGGAGCCGGCAGCCTGGTGGCGACGCTCCGTCCGACCGGTCGCAACACTCCGGTCCGCCCCTTCCTGGAGGAGGTGTTCGGGGCGGGCCCGGGTAGGGCGGAGGCCGACGGCACGGTGGTCCACCGGGCCTCGCTCACCACGCTGGCCGGGCTGTCCTTCCGCCCCGATGAGGCGGGGCTGCCGCAGGAGCGGCCCGACGGCGCGGACTCTCCGGTGCTCCCTACGACGACGGGTGACCCCGTTCGAGTGGCGGCCCTGGCCGAACTCGCGGCCGAGCTGACCGACGCCGAGGCGCTTCGCCGGGCGATCGACGGGGACCACCGCGATCCGGTGCCCCTCCCGCGGACCGTCGCCGCCGGCACGCCCGCACCCCTGGACGCGGTCCGGCACGTGCTGGGCCGGCTCCGGCGGATACCCGCCGCCACCCTTCGGGCGGACACCACGCTGGAGTCGCTCCGACTGGAGTCGCTGGAGGTCGTCGACGCCACGGTGGCCCTGGAGAAACAGTTCGGTCGGCTACCCGCGGCTCTGTTCTTCGAGCACCGGACGCTCGGTGAGCTGGCCGGGGCCCTGGCCGGTACGGGAGAGTCCCCCCGGCCCGAATCCCCCCGGTCCGCACAGGAGGCCGCCCCGGTGCCCCCGCGCCTCGCTGCCCGACCCGCCGGGGAGACGGCAGGACCGGAGGACGGCATCGCCGTGGTCGGGATCGCCGGACGCTACCCGGGTGCCCGCGACACCGCCGAACTGTGGCGGAACCTGACGGCAGGCACCGAATCGATCACCGACGCGTCCGTTCGCTGGGAGCACGGCCGGCATGTCGATCCGGCCGGTGGCCCGGACAAGACGTACACGGCCGCCGGTGGACTCCTCGACGGCGTCGACGAGTTCGACGCGCTCTTCTTCAACCTCGCCCCGAGCGAGGCGGAGACGATGGACCCCCAGCAGCGGCTGTTCCTCCAGACCGCGTACCACGCGCTGGAGGACGCCGGGCACACCCCCGAGAGCCTGGGCCGCAACGTCGGTGTCTTCGTGGCGTCGATGGGGCCCGACTACGCCGTGCTCAGCGCGAACGCGGCGCTCACCGGCGACAGCCGCTACCCCAACAGCGACCTCTACCAGATCGCCAACCGGGTCTCGTACTTCATGGACCTCACGGGGCCGAGCATCGCCCTCGACACCGCCTGCTCCGGCTCGGGCGTCGCACTCCAGCTGGCCTGCGACGCGATCCGCGGCGGCACCGTGACCGCCGCGATCGCCGGCGGGGTCAACCTCATCCTCCATCCGGCGCGGCGCATCCAGTACGCCCAGCTCGGCATGCTCTCCCCGACCGGTCGGTGCCGGCCGTTCGGGGCGGGCGCCGACGGGATGGTCACCAGCGAGGGCGTGGGCGCGGTGCTGCTGCGACCGCTGCGCGCCGCCCTGGCCGACGGCGACCACATCTACGGCGTCATCAGGGCGGCCGGCACCAACAGCGGCGGCCGGACCGGCGGGTTCACCGTGCCGAGCCCGAAGGCACAGGCGGCGCTGATCTCCGACACCCTCAGTCGCGCGGGCCTGCGCCCCGCCGACATCCACTACGTCGAGGCACACGGCACCGGGACCCCGCTCGGGGACCCGATCGAGATCAGGGGACTCACCCGGGTGTTCGGCGGTGCCACCGACGGGCCGCTGCCGGTCGGCAGCATCAAGAGCAACATCGGGCACACCGAGGCGGCCGCGGCTGTCGCGGGCCTGACCAAGGTCCTGCTCCAACTCCACCACCGCACGCTCGTGCCCTCGTTGCACGCCGAACACCCCAACCCGGCGGTCGACTTCGACCGTACGCCGTTCCACGTCCAGCAGCGGACCGCCGAGTGGCGACCGCCCGCCCCGGGCGTACCGCTGCGGGCGGCGCTCAGCTCGTTCGGAGCGGGGGGAGTGAACGCGCATCTGGTCGTGGAGGAGGCGCCGGAGCGCCGCTCCACCGAACCGTCCCCGGCGGCGGGTCCGCACCTCGTCCTGCTCTCCGCCCTGGACGACGACCGTCTGCGTGAGCAGTGCCGGCGGCTGGCCGCCCGGCTGCGCACCGACGGGAACCCGACGGTTGCGGACATCGCTTTCACCCTGCGCGCCGGCCGAGCGGAGCTCGACCACCGGCTGGCCCTCGTCGTCGCCGACCGGGCCGAACTCTTGGCCGCGCTCGAACTCCTCGCCGACGCGGCGGACATCGCTCAGGCCGTGCGCGCGCTGGGCGCCGCCGCGCACGGGCGGACCGGCTCCGCACAGCCGTCGGCGGTGGCCGAGTTGTTCGACGGGAGTGCGGAGGTCACCGATCTGCTGCGCGGCCTGGCGCGGCGCAGGGACTACTTCCGGCTCGGTGGCCTCTGGTGCCAGGGCGCCCGGGTCGACTGGGCCGAGGTCCTGCCACGTGGCGACTGCCGGCGGGTGCCGCTGCCCGGCTACCCCTTCGCCCGTGAACGGCACTGGCTGCCCGACCCGGTGGCGGTTCCGGCCCGCGGGGCGGAGCCCGGACGGCCCGCAGCAGGGACCGCTCTGTTCAGCCCGGAGTGGGAACCTGCGGGAGCCGCACCCGCTCGGCCCGGCGCTCCTTCGCAGCAGCTCGTCGTCGCACTCGGTGGCGACGCGCTCTGGGCGGCCCCGGCCGAGCTCCGGTACGACGGGCCCGGGCTCCCCGCACTCCCGTCGGCGGACGGCCGGGAGCTGGTGGTCGTCGACCGGCGCGCGCTGGACGACAACGGATCGGCAGAACGCCCGGAGGCCCTGTACACCGCGGTGGCCCTCGCCCGGGAGGCGCTGAGCAGCGGCCGCCGCACGGTCTACGTCTGCCTCACCCGGCCCGCGGACCAGGACCCGCTCTCCGCCGCGGTCTCCGGCTTCGGCCGGGCCTTCGCCCAGGAGAGCCCGCTGCTGCGGACCGTCCGGATCGAGGTCGGCGGCGATCACCGGGGGATCACTCTGGCCGAGGCGCTGGCCGAGGCGGGCCACGGCGCCGCCGAGGTCCGCCGGGCCGGTGACCGGCGCCTGCTCAGGCGCTGGCGGGCTGTGCCCGCTCCCACCGGGGGCGGTCTCCGGACCGGCGGCCACTACCTGGTCACCGGGGGCGCCGGGGGTGTCGGGAGGCTGCTCGCCGCTGCCCTGGCCGAGCGCCACGGAGCGTCGGTGACGCTGCTCGGACGGTCCCCGGAGCCCGCCGGGGCTTCGACGGCATCCCGGCGGATCCACTACGCGGTCGCCGACGTGACCGACCGTCCGGCACTGGCCGCCGTCCTCCGCGAGGCGCGGACCAGGTCCGGTCCGCTGACCGGGGTGATCCACGCGGCCGGAGTCCTGCGTGACGGGCTGCTGCGGGCCAAGTCGGACGAGGCGCTGGACCAGGTGCTCGCCCCCAAGGTGACAGGGACGGTCCTGCTGGACGAGCTGACCGCCGACGACGACCTCGACTTCTTCCTCCTGATGTCCTCCTACGTCGGTGTGTTCGGCAACGCGGGCCAGACGGACTACTGCGCGGCGAACCGGTTCCTCGACGCCTTCGCCGAGCAGCGCAGCGCCCGCGCGGCCCGGGGCGAGCGGCGCGGCCGCACGGTGTCGGCGCTGTGGCCGCTCTGGGCCGACGGCGGGATGCGGATGCCGGCGGCCGTACGTCGGCTGGCCGCTACCTCGCTGGGGTTGGAGGCCATCGGCACCGAGGAGGCGCTGCGGGCGTTCGAGGCCGTCGTCGCACTCGACCGGCCGGTCGTGCTGATCGGCAGCGGGGACGAGCGGCGCCTCGCCGAGGCCCTGGCCGGGCTGGAGCCGGAGGCCGCGGTGTTCGCGGCTCCTGACACGAGTACGGTGGCCGACGCCGATGCCGGCGGCGAGGCGGTCGTCGCCTGGCTCCGCGACCGCGTACTCGGACAGGCCGCCGAACTGGCGAAGGTCCCGGTGGAGCGGATCGACCCGGGCGCGGAACTCGGCGTCTACGGGTTCAACTCGCTGCTGTTCACCGACCTTGCGAACCGGCTGAACGACGTGCTCGGCACCACCGTCACCCCGGTGCTCTTCTTCGAGAGCCCGACGGTCGAACGGCTCGCGGCCGAGCTGTACCGCCGTCACCCGGCCGAGACGGCCGCGGCCGTCACGGCGTCCGCCGCCACGGCGCCTGCCGGTCCGGCCTCGGTCGACGGCCCGGGGACGAGCCGCTCCCGGACGGTCACGGTCGCGTCCCAGACCGCGCCGGTCGTCCGGGCCACCGAGCGACCCGGCTTCCCGGTCGCGGTCATCGGGATGGCCGGGCGGCTCCCGGGAGCGCCCGATCTCGCCACGTACTGGGCCAACCTGACCGCTGCTCGGACCTCGGTCGGCGAAGCGGCGCCGTGGCGCAGCGACGGGGACCGCCTGCGGGGCGGATTCCTCGACGACATCCTCGCCTTCGATGCCGCCTTCTTCGGAGTCTCGCCCCGAGAGGCGCGGCTGATGGACCCCCAGCAACGGCTGTTCCTGGAGACGGGATGGCACGCGATCGAGAACGCCGGGTACGACCCCCGCGCGCTGGGCGGTACCGCCACCGGCGTGTTCGTGGGCGCGACACTCACGGACTACGCCGAGCTGCTGGCCAAGGAGTCCGAGCGGATCACCGCCCACTCCGTCACCGGGCACGTGCAAAGCATCATCGCCAACCGGCTGTCGTACCTGCTCGACCTCAGGGGGCCGAGCGAGGTGGTCGACACCGCCTGCTCCAGCTCGCTCACCGCGTTGCACCGCGCGCTGGGCGCGCTGGAGGCGGGGGAGTGCGACCTGGCCGTGGCCGGCGGGGTCAACGCCCTGTTCTCCCGGACCTGGTTCGAGTCGCTGGGCAAGGCCGGCATGCTGTCCGCCACCGGCCGGTGCTGGACCTTCGACGAGCGCGCCGACGGCTTCGTCCGCGGGGAGGGAGTCGGCGCGGTGGTGCTCAAGCCGCTCGACCGGGCGCGGCGCGACGGCGACGACATCAAGGCGGTGATCCGGGGCAGCGCCGTCAACCACGGCGGTCGCGCCCACTCGCTGACCGCACCCAACCCCGGGGCACAGGCCGACGTGGTGGCGGCGGCGCTGCGCCGGGCCGGCGTGGAGCCGCGCACGGTCTCCTACATCGAGACGCACGGAACGGGCACCCGGCTGGGCGACCCGATCGAGGTGGCCGGCCTCCGGGCGGCCTTCGCCCGGCTCGGCGCGCCCGACGGCGAGCCGTGGTGCTCGCTCGGCGCGGTGAAGACCAACATCGGGCACCTGGAGTCGGCCGCCGGAATTGCCGGCCTGCTCAAGGTGCTGCTCGCCCTGCGCCACCGGACGCTGCCGCCGAGCGCGGCGGGTGAGCGGTCCAACCCCCACCTCGACCTTGCCGGTGGACCGTTCCGGGTTCTCACGGCCGGACAGCCGTGGCGGCCCATGGACGGGAACGGCGCGCCGCTGCCGCTGCGAGCCGGGGTCAGCGCCTTCGGGTTCGGCGGCGCCAACGCGCACGTCGTGGTGGAGGAGGCGCCGGCCGCCGCTCCCGGCCCCGTCGACGACGGCACCGAGCACCTCTTCGTCCTGTCCGCGGCGGACCAGGAGCGGCTGCGCGCCTACACGGAGCTGGTGCGCCGGGCCGTGGCGACCGAGCAGCCCGAGCTGGCCGACCTCGCCCACACCTCGCGGACCGGTCGCCCGGCGCTCGCCGCCCGGCTCGCGATCGTGGCGACGACCCGGGCGGAACTGCTGGAACGCATGGATGCCCGGCTGGCGGGCCGAGCCGCGACCGGCCTGTACCCGGGCGCGGAACCGACCGGTGAGTCCGGCCCGTTGCGCGAGACGGCCCGGCGATGGGTGGCGGGCGAGTCCGTCGCCTGGCCGGCCGACCCGGCCCGCCGGAAGGTGGCGTTTCCCGGCTACCCCTTCGACCACGCGACGGCCCACGGTCCGCTCCGGAACCCGGGGCCGGACCGCGAGCCGGAGGCCGTACTCGTTCCCCGGCTCCTGGCCCGGACCTGGGAGGCGGCTTCGGAGTCCGACACCGAACCGGCCGGCCGCAAGCGCTGGCTGCTGGTCGGGCGCACGGCCGGGCCGGCCCTCCTGGAGGACCTGGCCGGCGAGGAAGCCGACTGGATCGTGGTGCGGGCGCCGTCCGCCCTCCCGGCGCTGGCCGCCCACGAGTACGAGACGGACCTCGACGACCACGGGGCGGGCCGGCGGATCGCCGAGGAGCTGCTCACCCGGCACGGCCGGCCCGAGGCTCTGGTCGATCTGGTGGACGTGACGGGCGGCCCCACCGGAGAAGCAGGCCGGGTCGGCCTGCTCCAGACGCTGGCGGGGCGGCGTGACGGCGGAGATCTGCGTCTTGTCCATGTTCGGCGGACCATTGCGGAATCCGGTGCCGAGGGCGAGCGGATGGCCGCACTGGTGCGGGCGGTCGGCGCGGAGTACGCCGCCGTACGGGCGGTCACCGTCGATACCGACGGGCCGGCGGACGGCGAGCACGGTGCCCTGCGAACGGCCCTGCGGGAGCTCGCGGCGGCGGGTACCGAGCCCGAGGTGCGCTACCGCGACGGCGTGCGGGAGGTCGCGCGACTGGCCGAGCTGACGGCGGCGACCGGTGGTGGGACAGCCACGCTGGGCCTCCACCCGATCGACCCCGACCGGGCCTACGTGATCACCGGCGGCACCGGCGGCCTCGGCCTGGCAGCGGCGGAACTGCTCGTCGAGCGCGGTGCCCGCCGCATCGCGCTGACCGGACGCCGACCGCTGCCGCCCCGCGAGCAGTGGCCGCTGCCGGGGCGGGCTCCGGTGGAGGGCGGGCCCTGGTGGCACGAGCGCGTAGCGGCGGTGCGGCGCCTGGAGGCGGCCGGGGCCGAGGTGATGCTGCACAGCGGTGACGCCGCCGCGACCGCGGGCTTCCTGACCGAGGTCCGCCGCCGGCTGGGACCGATCGCGGGCGTGCTGCACTGCGCGGGGGCGGTGGGCCCCACCCCCGCCTTCGTCCACAAGCCCTACGACGAGATCACCGACTGCTGGGCGCCCAAGGTCGACGGCCTGGCCGAACTCGACCGGGCGCTGGCCTCGGACGACCCCGACTTCGTCGTCCTCTACTCCTCGATCTCGGCGGTGGTGCCCGCCCTCGCGGTCGGCCTCGCCGACTACGCGGCCGCCAACGCCGTCCTCGACGCCCATGCCGCCCGGGCCCAGGCCCGGGCGAAGGAACGCGGATCACGCACCCGGTGGCTCGCGATCAGCTGGGGGAGCTGGGCCGGGCCGGGCATGGGGGAGGTCACCAGCCCCCGCTACCGCGACCTCGGACTCGGCGGGCTGCGCCCGGACGAAGGCCTCGGCCTGCTGGACACGGCGCTGGCCACGGTCGGTCTCACCGGAGTGGTGGCGGTCGCAGCGGGGTCGGACGCCGCCGGTCGGCTGCTGCCCGGCACCCGGTCGGCCGTGCTGGTACCGCCGGCGCCGGCCGTTTCCCCGCCGGTTGCGTCGGGACACGACGAGCCGAAGGGCACGGAGGGCCTCACCGAGCTGTGCGCCGCTCATCTGACGGACGTGCTGGCCGATGCCCTCCTGCTGGACGCCGCCGGGATCGGCAGGCACACCCCGTTCGCGGACCTGGGAGTCGATTCGATCCTGATCGCCGGCATCGTGGCCGGGCTGGAGGAACTGACCGCCGCCCCGCTGGAGCCGTCCGTCGTCCTGGAGTACCCGTCGGTAGCCCGATTGACCGACCATCTGATGACGGCGCACCAGGACGCGTTGGAGCGGTGGGCCGCCGGCCGGCGCACCGTGGCCCCCGGCCGGGAGGCCCCGGTGACCGCCCCGGCCGCGCCGGTTCCAGCAGTGCCGACCGGTGCCTTCCCGCTGGCCGTGATCGGCATGGCGGGCCGCTTTCCCGGTACGACGAGCACCACGGAGTTCTGGGAGCTGCTGCGCAACGGCCGCTCCGGCGTGCGCGAGGTGCCGCGCTCACGCTGGGACGTCGCCACCCTGTACTCGCCCGAGTACCGGGAGGGGCGCAGCATCAGCAAATGGGGCGGTTTCCTCGACGGCATCGAGGACTTCGACCCGGAGTACTTCGGAATCCCCGAGGCCGATGCGGCGCACCTCGACCCGGTGACCCGGCTGTTCCTGGAGTGCGCCGAGCAGACCTTCGCCGACGCGGGGTACACCGGGGACGACCTGGCCGGGCGTCGGGTCGGAGTCTTCGTGGGGTCCGGGACGGGCGACTACGGGTCGCGGATCGAGATACCGGGCCGGGCCACGGCCACCGGGCTGAACCAGAACTTCATCGCCGCGCACCTGGCCCACTTCCGGGACCTCCGCGGCCCCAACCTCGTGGTGGACACGGCCTGCTCCTCCTCGCTGACCGCCCTTCATCTGGCCGGCCAGGCCCTGCGACTGGGAGAGTGCGACCTGGCCCTGGCCGGCGCGGCCGACCTCATCCTCGACGAGCGTCCCTACCTCTCGCTGAGCGCCGCCAGGGCGCTCTCGCCCGACGGGGCCTGCCACGTCTTCGACGCCGGGGCGAACGGGTTCGTCCCGGGGGAGGGCGCCGGCGCGCTGTTGCTCAAACCGCTCGACCGCGCGCTCGACGACGGGGACCGGATCCTCGCAGTCGTTGAGGCCACCGCCGTGAACAACGACGGCCGCACGATGGGGCTGACCACGCCCAATCCACTGGCCCAGCAGGAGGTCGTGCGGGAGGCGCTGCGCCGGGCCGGGGCGGACGCCGCGAGCGTCTCGTACGTCGAGGCGCACGGGACCGGCACCATGATCGGCGATCCGATCGAACTGCGGGCCCTCACGGAGGTGTTCCGGGAGCGGACGGCGGAGCGCGGGTTCTGCGCGGTGGGCAGCGTCAAGTCGAACGTCGGTCACCTGCTGATGGCGGCCGGCATGGCGGGCCTGCAGAAGGTGGTGCTCTCGCTGATGCACCGGGCCCTGCCGCCCACGCTGCACTGCGAGCACCCGAATCCGCGGTTCGCCTTCGAGGAGTCCCCGTTCCGCCCCAACACCGAACTGCGGGAGTGGCAGCCGCGGTTCGGGGTGCGGCGGGCCGGCGTCAGCGCCTTCGGGTTCGGCGGCACCAACGGGCACGCGGTGCTGCGTGGGCTGACCGACGTCGAGCGGGCGTCCCGTCCGGTCCGCCGTTCGCCGCTTCCACCGCCGGTGTTCCACCGTCGGCGCCACTGGGTCGAGCGGGTCCGCCCGCAGCCGGCCGCACCGAGCCTTCTCCCCCTTCTCGATCTGGAGGAAGTGATCCAGCCATGACGGAGAACCGACCTGAGCAGACCGCGGGCACGGAGGTGCTGCGGACGCTGGCCGGCCGCCGGGTGGCGACGACCGTCCGCCCCGAGGACGAGGCCGTCCGCAACCATCTCGTGCACTCCGTGCCGGTCCTTCCCGGGGTCTTCCTGCTCGATCTGGTGCTGCGGCTGGTCCGGCACACCGGGGTCGACCCGGCCGGGGTCGAGCTGCGACGGATCCTGTTCCTCGCGCCGGTCGTCGGACAGGGGGCCGGTCGCCGGGTCGAGGTGGTCCTGGGCGAGGCGGTGGGGGAGGCCGGGTGGCTGTCGGTCACGGTGCGCAGCCGGCCGGCGGACGCCCCGGATGACCCTTGGCAGACCAACTGCCGGGCCGAACTGCACCCTGCCGACGAACCGCACGCCGCCGACGAACGGAGTCCTCGCGCCGGCCGGCCGATCGCCGACCTCGTGGCCGACGCCGGCGGGGCCGCCCGGCAGGTGGTCGACATCGACGAGCTCTACGGCTTCGTACGCGCCCTGGACATCGTCCACCGGGGGTTCATGAAGGCCTCCGGGACGGTGGAGGTCGTGCCGGGGCACGCCCTCGCCAGGATGCGGCTCGCCCCCGAGGCCGAACCGTACCTCGGCCACTTCCACGCCCACCCGGCGGTTCTGGACTTCGCCACGCTGGTACCGATGCTGCTGTTCGACCGCGACCGGCTGGAGGCCGCCGGGGCCGCCTTCATCCCGATCTTCATCGACTCCTTCCACGTCGCCGGGCCGCTCGGTGCGGAGAATCTGGTGCACGTCCCGGGGCCGGTGCGCGGAGGGCTGGACGCCGAGCTCTTCGAGGCGGACCTGCGGATCTGCTCGCCCGACGGGCGGGTCGTGGCGAGCCTCACCGGCTTCCGCGCCAAGCGGATCCGGTCCGCCGACCTGATCACCCGTCTGCTCGCCGGGCCGGCCGTTCCCGAGCGGCCGGAGCCCGCCCCGATCGCCGGGGCCGCGCTCCCCGTCGCTGACGGGAAGGAGGGACCGGACGGGCAGGACGGGGCGGGCGGAGGGCTGTACTCCCTGGTGGCCGCCCTGGCGGCGGGCCCGCTCGGCCGCCCCGAGACCGAGATCGACCCGGACGCGGGATTCTACGAACTCGGGCTCTCGTCGATCGACCTGCTGGCCATCGCCGGCAAGCTGGAGGAGCGGCTCGCCACCCAGCTGTACCCGACGCTGCTGTTCGAGTACCCGACGGTCCGGGCGCTGGCCGAGCATCTGGACTCCCGGGGACTGGCGGCGGCCGGCAGCCCGGAGCCGCCGGCCCCGGAGCCCGCCGTCCCCACCGCCCCACCCGCACCGGTGAGCCGGTCGGCGGCCGACGACGAGCCGTTGGCGATCGTCGGCCTGGCCGGACACTACCCCGGCGCATCGGACCTCGACGCCTTCTGGGAGGTCCTGAGCAGTGGCCGGGACGGCGTCACGGAGATCCCGGCCGACCGCTGGGACCACGCCCCGTACTGGACCGCCCAACGGGGCGTGCCGGGGCGCAGCTACGCCAAGTGGGGCGCGTTCCTCGACGGCGTCGCCGAGTTCGACGCGCCGTTCTTCCACCTGACCGCCCGACAGGCCGACCTGATGGACCCCCACGAGCGGCTCTTCCTGCAGACCGCCTGGGAGGCGGTGGAGGACGCCGGACACTCCCCGGAGAGCCTGGGCCGTCAGACCGACGGCGCGGTCGGCGTCTTCGCGGGCGCGATGTGGAACGACTACCAGCTCACCGGGCTCGACCGGCTGCGGGACGGCGCGCCGGAGGTCGCCGGGTCCTGGGCCTCGTCGCTGGCCAACAGGGTCTCCTACGCCTTCGACTTCCAGGGCCCGAGCCTGACCGTCGACACCGCCTGCGCGGCGTCGTCGACGGCCCTGCACCTCGCGGCCGAGAGCATCCGGCGAGGTGAGTGCCGCGCCGCCGTGGTGGGCGGCGTCAACCTCTCCCTCCACCCCTACAAGTACCTGCGCTTGGCCGAGTTGGGTCTGCTCTCCGCCACCGGCCGGTGTCGCCCGTTCGGCCGGGACGCCGACGGCTACGTCCCCGGGGAGGGCGTGGGCGCGGTGGTCCTGCGGCCACTCGGCGACGCGCTCGCCTCGGGCGACCACGTGTACGGCCTCCTCCTCGGCTCCGCGCTGCGGCACAGCGGGCGCACCGGCGGCTTCTCCGTTCCCAGCCCGGAGGCCCAGGCCAAGGTGGTGTCCGCGGCCCTCGCGGACGCGGGCGTGCCGGCCGCGACGATCGGTTACCTGGAGGCTCAGGCCGGCAGCACCACACTGGGCGACCAGATCGAGATCGAGGCACTGACGGCGGTGTACGGGCCGGCCGGAACGGGAGCTTGTGCGCTCGGTTCGGTGAAGAGCGGCATCGGCCACTTGGAGGCGGCGGCCGGGATCGCCGGGCTCACCAAGATCCTGCTCTGCCTGCGGCACGGGACGATCCCCGGGATCGGCGACATCGGGGAGCTCAACCCGGGGATCCGGCTCGACGGCACGCCCTTCCGCCTGCCCCGCAGCACCGAGCCGTGGCCGGCTCCGGTGGATCCGCAGCACGGAACGCCGCTTCCACGCCGGGCCGCCCTCAGCACCTTCGGTGCCGGCGGGACCAACGTCCACCTGGTGGTGCAGGAGTACGAGGCCGCGCAGGCCCAGCGCCCCGCCGCCGGCGCCGAACGGGTCGTCCCGCTGACCGCGCGGACCGAGGAGCAGCTGCGCCGACAGGCCCGCCGACTGGCCCGGCACCTGCGCGACCACCCGGAGCGACACCTGGACGACGTGGCCCACACCCTGCAGAACGGCCGCCGGCCGATGGAGCACCGGCTCGCCGTCGTGGTGCACGGTACGGACGAACTCGTGGCGCTGCTGGAGGACTTCGCCGCCGGAGGCCCGGCGCAGACGGTCCATCGCGGCCGGGTCCTCGGCCGGGGCCCTGCCGGTCCGGCCCCCGAGGGCCTGTCGGCGGACGAGCTGGCACGGCGGTGGACGGCCGGCGGCCCGATCTCCTGGCCGCCGATACCGGGCGCCCGCCGGGTGCCGCTGCCCACGTACCCCTTCGAACGGACACGCCACTGGGTGGGCGGGTCCGCGACCGCCACCGGTGGCACCGGGCCGGACACCCGTCTCTACGCGCCGCGCTGGCAGCCGCAGCCGCCGGCCGGCGCCACGGACCGGTACGCCCGGGCCGTGGTGCTCGCCCTGGACACCGACGAGCAGCGGGTGGCCGACCTGCGGGCACGGTGCGGCCGGCTGATCCAGGTGCGGCCCGGCGTGTCCTTCGCCCGGGTGGCCGAGGACTGCTACGAGATCTCGCCGACCGACGACACGCAGCACCGGGAGCTGGCTCGCGAGTTGCGCGAGCGGGGCATGGAGCCGGAGGCCGTACTCCACCTGTGGGCGCTGCGCCCCGGCGGCGCCGATCCGGTCGCGGACACCGGCGGGCTGCTGTCCGTGTTCTCGCTCGGCCGGGCCTGGCTGCTCGGTCGCCGCGAGCCGCTGCCGGTCCTGCACGCGTACCTCGCGCCGGACCGGGAGCACCCCGCCCAGGCCGCCGTCGGCGGCCTGGCCCGGAGCATCCGGCTGGAACAACCCGCACTGGCCCTCACCACGGTACGGTTCACCGCCCTGCCGTCCGCCGAGGTCCTGCTGGCGGAGGCCGCCGCCTCGGTCGGAGGCCCGACCGAAGTCCGCCACACGGCCGAGGGCCGGTCGGCGCTGGCGTTCGCGCCGCTCGCCGCCGCGCCCGGAGGGCCGGCGACCCCGCCGGCCCGCGACGGAGGGGTCTACCTGATCAGCGGGGGTGCCGGCGGGCTCGGCCGGCACACGGCCGGCCTGCTCGCCGAACGCGCGGACGTCTCCGTCGCACTGCTCGGACGCTCCCCGGCCGGCCCGGCGAGCGAGGCCGCCGTCGCCGAGCTGGAAGGGCTCGGTGCCCGGGCCCTCTATCTGTCCGCCGACGTCACCGACCACGCCGCCGTGGAACGCGCGGTCGCCACGGTCGAACAGCGCCTCGGTCCGCTCACCGGTGTGATCCACTGCGCGGGCAGGGTCGACGACGGACTGCTCGTCACCAAGTCCGGCACGACGATTGCCGGGGTGCTGGCCCCGAAGCTGTACGGGGCCGTCCACCTCGACGCGGCCACCCGCTCCTGCTCCCTCGACTACTTCCTGCTCTACTCCTCGGTGGCGTCGGTGCTCGGCAACGAGGGCGCCACCGACTACGGTGCGGCCAACCGCCACCTCGACTCCTTCGCGGCCTGGCGCGAGAGCCTGCGTCGGGCGGGCGAGCGCAACGGCCGGACGATCGCCGTGAACTGGCCGCTGTGGCGGGACGGCGGGATGCGGATCGCCCCGGCCGCCGAGGGCCCGGTGCTCGCGCGGACGGGCGCCCGTCCGTTGGAGACCGCCGAGGGCCTCGCCGCGTTGGAGGCCGCCTTCCGTCTCGACGAGAGCCAGGTGGTCGTGCTGCACGGCGACCTGCCCAGGCTGGAGGAGCGGCTCGGCGTCGTGCCCGGGCCGGAGCAGCGGCGCGGTGTCGCGGGTGGCGACGGCGGGGAAGTAGGCGCGCCGGATCGCGGCCTTCCGCCCGCCGACGGACCCGACCTCGCGGAGCGCGCACTCGATCTCCTCACCCCGCTGCTGCGGTCGGCGCTCGGTACCCCGGAGGCGGACACCGCGCACCTGCACGGCGCCGGATTCATGGCACTCGGACTGAGCTCGACCGGGGTGGTGGACCTCGTCGACCGGCTGGCCCGAACGCTCGGCGTGGAGCTGCGGCCCACGGTGCTCTTCCGCCACCCGGACGCACGCTCCCTGGCGGCCCATCTGGCGGCCGAGTACCCCTGGGCGGTGAGTGCGGCGCCGGACCTCTCGGTCTCCCCGGTGCCGGCACCGTCCGCCGTACCCGCCGTGACAGCGACCGGCCGCGAGGGCGGGGAGCAGCCGATCGCCGTGATCGGGATGGCCGGACGCTTCCCGGGATCCGACACCGTCGATGGTCTCTGGGCCGATCTGCTGGCCGGCCGCGACCTGGTCACCCCGGTGCCCGCGGACCGCTGGGACCACGGGCTGCACCACGATCCCGAAGGGCTGCGGCCCGGGGGTACCGACTGCGGCCACGGGGCGTTCCTGAGGGACGTCGCGCGGTTCGACGCCCGGTTCTTCGGCGTGCACCGGGCCGAGGCCGAGGGCATGGATCCGCAGGCCCGGCTGCTGCTGGAGGTGCTCCACGAGGCGGCCGAGGCCGCCGGTGTGGCGCCTGAGCTGCGCGGCTCGCGGACCGGGACCTTCGTGGGCCGGTGCTTCAACGACTACGAGGACGAGATGCTGGCCCGGGGCCTCGCCCCGAGGGCCCACGACGTGACCGGCACTTCGGTCGCGATGGCGGCCAACCGGCCCTCCTACGTCTTCGACCTCACCGGTCCCAGCCTGACCGTCGATACCGCCTGCTCCTCCTCGCTGCACGCCCTGCACCTCGCGGTCAACGCGCTGCGCCGAGGCGAGTGCGACATGGCCTTCGCGGCCGGCGCCAACCTGATCCTCAGCCCGCAGCACTACCTGCGCAGTTCGGCCCTGGGCGCGTTGTCGCCGTCGGGCCGCTGCCACAGCTTCGACGCCCGCGCGGACGGCTACGTGCCCGGCGAGGCGGTGGTGGCGGTGCTGCTCAAACCGCTCGACCGGGCTCGCGCCGACGGCGACCCGGTCCATGCGGTGATCAGGTCCGTGGCCGTCAACCACGGGGGCCGGGCCGGCTCCGCGACGGCGCCGAACCCGGCCCGCCAGACCGAGCTGCTGCTCCGGGCCTGGGAGGAAGCCGGCATCGACCCGCGGAGCATCGGTCTGCTGGAGGCCCACGGCACCGGCACGGCCCTGGGAGACCCGATCGAGGTGGAAGGCGCCGTCGAGGCCTTCCGGCGGCACACCGACGCCGTGGGCTTCTGCGCCCTCGGCACCGCGAAGGCGCACCTCGGCCACACGGAGGGCGCGGCCGGCCTGGTCGGGGTGGTCAAGGCCGTTCAGTCGCTGCGGCACCGTCTGCTGCCCGCGATGCCGGACTTCCGGACGCCGAACCCGCATCTCGGTCTGGACGGTGGCCCGCTCTACATCAACACCGAGCCGGTCCGCTGGGAGGGGGCCCTGCAAACACCGCGCCGGGCGGCCGTCAGCTCGTTCGGGTTCGGCGGTGCCTACGCACACGCGGTGCTGGAGGAGGCCCCGGAGGCCGAGACCCCGCCGCAGGTGCGCGGGCCGCTGTTCTTCCCGTTCTCGGCGTCCGACCCGGACCGGTTGCGAGCGCTGGTCCGGCGGCACCGGCACTTCCTGGCGGCGCGGCCGGAGCTGCGCCCGGACCGGGTCGCCGCGACGTTGTGCCACGGACGCGCTCCGATGGCGGCCAGGTTCGCCGTCGTCGCCGAGTCCCTGCCGGAGCTTGTCGGCCGGCTCGACGCCTTCCTGCGCGGGGACTCCCGTCCCGGCACGGTGGTCGGTGACAGTGAGCCGGGCGAGGCCGCCCGTCGCTGGGTCGAGGGTGGGCAGGCGCTGCCGGCGTCGCCGCCGGTGCGTACGCCGCGGTTGTCGATGCCGACGCACCCGTTCGAGGGTGAGCGCTACTGGTTCGACGACGTTCCCTGGTCGGTGGCGGGAGCGGACGGGCCTTCGCCCGACCCGGCCCCGGTGGCAGCGGACGACCCGGCTCCTGTGCCGGCCGTCGCAGCAGCCGCCGACGACACGGGTCACGTGGTCGAGAGCACGATCCGCTTCGTGGCCGGCTCCGGGTTCTCCGGGCAACGGCTGTCGGCCGGGATGGACCGGCTGGACGAGCTCTTGCGGCGCTGGTGCTCCGCGCTGCTGGCACCGGAGGGCCGTACGACCACCGCGGCCGAACTGCGGTCCGGGCTAGCGGACCAGGAGCGTTTCGGCCGCCTGGTGGACGCACTCGCGCCGCTGATCTCGCGCGCGGCGCGGCCCGGAACCGCCCCGGCGGCGCCGCAGTTCACGGCCGAAGCGGCCGCGCTGGCCGCCGACCACCCCGAACTCGCCCCCTGGCTGGACCTGGTGGCGGTCTGCATGCCGCGGCTGCCGGAGATGCTCGCCGGCATCGTGGATCCGCTGGAGGTGTACTTCGCCGGCGACAACCCGGACCTCCTGCTGCGCATCTACGACGGCAATCCGGTGGCGGACCACCACAACGAGATCGCGGCCAGGCTGGTGGCCGCCCAGGTGGCGGCCGTGCGTCGGAGGCGGCCGGACGGACCGGTCCGGATCCTGGAGATCGGCGGTGGCACCGGCGGTACCACCCGGAGGCTGCTGGAGGTCCTCGCCGAGCACGGCCCGGGCGTGGACTACACGTTCAGCGACGTGTCGCCGGCCTTCTTCCCCGCCGCGCGCGCCCGCTTCGGCCAGGCTCCCGCCTTCGTGACGAAGGTGCTCGACCTGGACATCGAACCCGAGCAGCAGGGCTTCACCCCGGGCTGCGCGGACGTGGTGGTCGCGGCGAACTCGGTGCACGCCACCCGGTGCATGGCCGACAGCCTGGCCCGGATCCGTCGCCTGCTGGCACCCGGCGGAGTGCTCGTGCTGGAGGAGCTGGTCCGCAATCGGGACTGCATGACCGCGATGATCGGTGCGCTGCCGGGCTACTGGGCCGCCACCGACCAGGAGGTGCGCCTCCCGCATTCGCCGTTCCTCGACGTGCCGGGCTGGCGGGCCGCCCTCGCGGCCCAGGGCTTCGAACGGACCTGGGCCCTGGGCGCACCCGACCTGGCGGAGACGGAGTTCGACAACGCGGTGCTGTTCAGCCGGGTACCCACGACGGTGGTGACGCCGGTCGAGGTCGGGGCGACCGAGGCGGCCGAGCCCGAGCACGTGGCGCCCGCGGTGGTGCCCGGGCCGCCGGCCGACCGGTCCGGTAGCGAGCAGGGCGTCCCGGCGGCCGTCGCCGACGCCGCCGAGGTCGGCGAGCTGCTGCGGCCTGTCTTCGCCCGCTTCTTCGGTCTCCCCGTCGACGACGTGGACGTGCACAGCCCGTTCGACGCCTACGGAATGGACTCGTTGAGCGCGATCCAGCTGGCCCGCACACTGGAACCCACCTTCGGCCGGTTGCCCAAGGTGCTGCTGTACGAGCACCCCACCATCGCCGCTCTCGCGGCGCACCTGGCCGAGCACGCCCCGGTGCCCAGTACCCGGTCGGTGGCCGCGACCACGGTGCAGGCGGGTCCGGCCGCGGAGGTCGAGCCCGCTCCGCACGACTCGGCCGTGACCTCGGTCCGTGTGCGCGAGGACGACCCGGTGGCGATCGTCGGCATGGCCGGCCGGTTCGCCGAGTCGCCCGACCTCCGCACCTGGTGGCACAACCTGCGGGACGGCGTCGACCTGGTCACCGAGATCCCCGCCGACCGCTTCGACTGGCAGGAGGTGTTCGGCGACCCGCACCGGGCACGGGGCACCGTGAACAGCCGCTGGGGATCGTTCATCGACGGCGTGGACCGCTTCGACGCGGAGTTCTTCGGCATGACGCCGCTGGAGGCGGAGCTGATGGACCCGCAGCAGCGCCTCATGCTCCAGACCGCGTGGCACGCGGTCGAGGACTCCGGCCACAGCCCCGCCGAACTGCGCGGCAGCCGCACCGGGGTGTTCATCGGGGCGACGTCCCGCGACTACGACTGGCAGCTCCACCGTGCGGGCCGGCACCGGGAGGCACATGTCGTCAGCGGGAACGGACACTGTCTGATCGCCAACCGGATCTCCTACCAACTCGATCTGCGCGGCCCCAGCGAAGCCGTGGACACCGCCTGCTCCAGCTCCCTGACGGCCCTGCACCGCGCGGTCCGTTCGGTGCGGTCCGGCGAGTGCGAGGCCGCGATCGCCGGCGGTGTGCACCTGTTCCTGACCGCCGACCTGTTCGTCGCCCTCGGCCAGCTCGGCGTGCTGTCGCCCGACGGTCGCTGCGCCGCGTTCGACCGGCGGGCCAACGGAATGGTGCGCGGCGAGGCGGTGGTCGCGGTCCTGCTCAAGCCGTTGTCACGGGCCCTGGCCGACGGCGACACGGTGTACGCGCTGGTGCGGGGCAGCGGTGTCTCGCACGGCGGCGGCGGCCACATGGACTCGCTGATGATGCCCAACCCCAACGCCCAGGCCGACCTGATCGCCTCGGTCCACCGGGAGGCCGGCGTCGCCCCCGAGACGATCGGCTACGTCGAGGCGCACGGCACCGGCACCGAGATCGGGGACCCGATCGAACTGCGCGGCCTTCGCAAGGCGTTCGCCGCCTCTGCCGGACGGCCCGAGAGCGAACCGGTCGAGCCGTGGTGCGGCATCGGCTCGGTCAAGTCCAACGTCGGCCACACCGAAGCGGCGGCCGGCCTCACCGGTGTGGTCAAGACCGTCCTGGCCATGCGGTACGGGCTGCTCCCGCCCACCCTGCACTTCACCGAGCCCAACCCGCTGCTGGACCTCGACGGCAGCCCCTTCCGGGTGGTGGACCGGCTCACCCCGTGGCCGTCCGGCGCGGGCCCGCGCCGGGCCGGGGTCAGCGCCTTCGGCCTCGGCGGCACCAACGCCCACGTGCTGCTGGAGGAGTACCGCGCCCCGCGTCCCTCGGTCCCGGGGCCGACCGGGCCCGAGGTCGTCCCCCTCTCGGCCCGCACGCCCGAGCGGCTCCGCGACCAGGTGCGCCTGCTGCACGACTTCCTGGCCGCGGGGGAGGAGGACAGGGCGGTACCGCTGGACTTCGCCGCGCTCGCCCACACCCTGCGGGAGGGTCGGGACGCGATGGGTCACCGCCTGGCCGTGGTGGCCCACGACCTCGCGGAGGTGCGGCTGCTGCTGCGCGGGCACCTGGCGGGCGAGGCCGACGAACGGGTGGTCACCGGCCGGGTGGGCCGGCCGCGGCCCGCCGGTCCGGACGGGGACCTGCCCGTCCCCGAGGATCCGTACGAGGCGGCTCGTGGCTGGGTGGGCGGTGGTCCCCGGTGGCGCCGCCCGACGGACGGCCCGCCACCGCGCCGGGTCCCGCTCCCGGCGTACCCGTTCGAGGCCCGTCGGCACTGGGCCGACGTCGTTCCCCCGTCGCCTGACGAGCCCTCGCCCGGGGCCTCGACGCCCGGGCAACCCGATGTTCCGGAGCTGCTGCGGGCCCTCCAGGAGGGCCGGGTCTCCGTCGATCAGGCCGAACAGTTGCTGGAAGGTGTGCTGTGATCCCCAAGTCGTTCCGGCGGGACATCCTCGACCGGGTGCGCCGCGGCGAGCTGACCCCGGCGGAGGCCGCCGCGCTGCTCACCACCGCGCCGCCGCTGGTGTTCCTGCGGCCGGGGTGGGAGGCGCGTCCCGTGCCGCCATCGGCCGGAGCCGGAGCCGGAGCCGGAGCCGGAGTCGCGCGAGGCGTGCTGATCGTCGCCGACGGCGAGGTCGCGGTGCGGGTCCCGGACGGCGCCGTGCTGGTGCATGCCACTCCCGGCGCAGGCCTTCGGAGTGACGGCACCGGCCGCTTCCGGGTGGGGACGGACGAGGACGCCGGCTGGGAACGCCTCTGGGGCGAGCTGGAGCGCGGGGGCGTGACGGTGGAGCGCGTCGTCCTGGTGACGTCGGGCGGTCCGCAGCAGTGCCTCGACGCCGTGTACCCCCTGGTGCGCACGCTGATCCGGGGCCGGATCGGCGAGCGACCCCGGGTGGCCCTCGTCGCCTGCGGCCCGGACCAGGCCCAGTCAGCCGACGCCTTGGGGGGCTTCTGCACGGTGGCGGCCCGCGAGGACCGCCGGCTGAGGATGGTCGCGGTCGGTTGCGCCGACCCGTCGGCCGATCCGGTGCCGCTCGCGCTGGCGGAGCTGGCCGCGGCAGAGGAAGCCGCCCTGTGCCAGGTCCGGTACGACGACGCGGGCCGGTGGGTCCGGGCGCTGCCGGCCGTCGAACTCCCGATGGACACGCCGCACCGTCTCGCCGACGAGGCAGTCCACCTGGTGACCGGTGGCGGTGGCGGGATCGCCCTGCGGCTGGCCGAGCTGCTGGCCGCCCGGTCCCGGGCCAGGCTGGTGCTGCTGGGGCGTTCCGAACCCGACACCGCCCGGCGCGCCGCCTTCGCCCGGATCGAAGCGGCGGGCGGCCTGGTGCGCTGGAGCCGGGGCGACGTGACGGTCCCGGAGGACGTGCGGCGGGCCGTGACGCTGGCCCGTTCGGAGTTCGGACCGATCACCGGGGTCCTGCACCTCGCGGGCGTCAACGAGGACGCGTACATCGTGAACAAGCGGCCCGGCGCTCACCGGAGGGTGCTCGGCCCCAAGGTGCTCGGTGCCCGGAACCTGGACGAGGCCACTGCGGCCGAGCCGCTCGAAGCGTTCGTGCTCTTCTCCTCGATGGCGGGGTACCTCGGCCATGCCGGCCAGGGCGACTACGCGGCCGCCTCGCGGACGCTCGGCGCATTCGCCCGGGCCCGGGCGGAGGCCGTCGAGGCCGGTCGCCGTTCGGGCCGGACGGTCTCGGTCGGCTGGCCGCTCTGGGAGGGCGACGGGATGGCACTGGCCGCGGAGGACGCCAGGGCCGTGGAAGAGCTCCAGGGCATGACGGCGATGCCCGCCGGAACAGGGCTCGACGTCATGCTCGCCGCGCTGCGCGCCGGCGAGCCGGAACTCCTGGTGGTGCATGGGGACCGGCAGCGGATCCGGGAGTTCGTCGACGGGCGGACCGCGCCGGGGCCCGGACGGTCGGACCGTGCCGAGCGTGCGCCGGCGCCGGCCGACGGGCTCGCCGAGGCGGCCCGGGCCTTCGTCGCCGGTGTGATCTGCGGGCTGACCGGGATCGAGCCCGGGCTGTTCCGGGCTGACCAGGAGTTCTCCACCCTGGGCGTGGACTCGGTCATGATCAAACGGATCTCGGTGGCGCTGGAGGACCGCTTCGGCGAGCTGCCCGCGACGTTGATGTTCGAGTACCGCTCGGCCGCCGAGCTGGCCGGGTACCTGGCCGAGCACCACCCCGAGCCGCTGCGGGGCATGGCGGGGCCGGCGGCTACGAGCGGCGGACCACGGCGTTCGGTCCGGACCGAGGCCGCCACGACCGTCGTCCCGGTCGGTCCCGCCCCGGAGCCGGTGGCCGAGGACGCCATCGCGATCGTCGGCATCGCGGGCCGCTACCCGGGCGCCGCCGACCTGGAGGCGCTCTGGGCGGCGCTGCTGGCGGGGCGCGACCTGACCGGCGAGATCCCGGCCGACCGCTGGGACAAGGAACGCTGGTTCGACCGGGGCGAGCGCCGCCCCGGCAGCAGCTACGGGCGCTGGGGCGGCTTCCTCGACGGCGTCACCCGCTTCGACTCGCTGCACTTCGCCATCGCGCCCCGAGAGGCGGAGCGGATGGACCCGGCCGAGCGGCTGTTCCTGGAGGTGGCCTGGTCGGCCATCGAGGACGCCGGCTACTCCCGGACGCGGCTGCACCGGACCACGGCCGGTGAGGACGGACACGCCCTGGGGGTGTTCGTCGGCACCACCGGGATGGCGTACGAGCTGGTGGCGGCCGAGGAGTGGGGCAAGGGCAACCCCGTCCCGGCCTACTCGATGGAGTTCTCGCTGGCCAACCGCCTCTCCTACCTGCTGGACGCGCACGGGCCGAGCATCGTCGTCGACACGGCCTGCTCGGCCTCCCTCACCGCGCTGCACCTGGCGTGCGAGAGCCTTCGGCACGGCGAGTGCCGGATGGCCGTGGCCGGCGGGGCCTATCTGAACCTCCATCCGATGAAGTACGCGATGCTCGCCGAGCAGCGGATGATCTCCGCCGACGGTGTCTGCCGTGCGTTCGGCGAAGGCGCCAACGGCTTCGTGCCCGGTGAGGGGATCGGCGCGGTCGTGCTCCGGCCGCTGGCCGACGCGCTCGCCGACGGCGACCATGTGCATGCGGTGATCCGGGGTACGGCCGTCAGCCACGGCGGCCGGACCAACGGGTACACCGTTCCGTCGCCCCGGGGGCACGCCTCGGTGATCCGAACGGCGCTGCGGCGCGCCGGCGTCGACGCCCGCCGGATCGGCTACGTCGAGGCGCACGGCACCGGCACCGAGCTCGGCGACCCGATCGAGATCGACGGGCTGACCCGGGCCTTCGCCGAGCACACCGCGGACCGCGGATACTGCGCGATCGGGTCGGTGAAGCCGAACATCGGCCATGCCGAGGCGGCGGCCGGAATCGCCGGGCTCAGCAAGATCGTCCTTCAGCTGCGGCACGGCACGCTCGCGCCCACGCTGCACAGCGAGCCGGCCAACCCGAAGATCGATTTCGAGTCGTCCCCGTTCCGGCTCCAGCGGACCGCCGAACCCTGGGCACCGCCCGCCGGCGGTGGTCCGCGCCTGGCCGCCCTCAGCTCCTTCGGCGCGGGCGGTGCCAACGCCCACGTCGTGGTCGAGGAGTACCGGGCGGCCGCGCCGCCGACCACGGAGCCCGAGCCGGGCGAGGAGCACCTCGTCCTGCTGTCGGCCCGGACCGAGGAGCGGCTTCCGGTCCTGGCCGCCAGACTGGCCGACCGCATCGACGCGGCCGACGCCCCGGCATCGCTGCGGGACATCGCCTTCACACTCCAGGTCGGCCGCGACGCCCTGGACCACCGGCTCGCCACGGTCGTCCGGAGCACCGGTCAGCTGCGTGACCGCCTGCGGCGGTTCGCCGCCGGGGCCGAGGACCCCGGGCTGGTCACCGGCCGCGCGGACCCGATCCGCCCGGGACCGGCCGCCGGGGCCGGCCCAGCGGGCTCCCGCCACGACTGGGACAGCCTCGGCCGGGCCTGGGCGGACGGCGCGGACATCGACTGGCAGCCGTTCCATCCGGTGCCGACCGCCCCGGACGCGCCCCGGGTGGTCCCGCTGCCCGCGTACCCCTTCGCCGGGCCCTCCCACTGGCCGGCGACCACGCCGCCCCCGCGAGGGACCGGCACCCGCCTGCCGGTGCCCGAGCCGTTCACCTCCCGCGCCGACGGGCCGTGGTCCGGGGACACCACCTTCACCGTCGTCCTGGACCCGGCGGAGCCGGTGGTCGCCGACCACGTCGTCGACGGGCGGCCGGTACTGGCGGGGGTCGCCCATCTCGAACTGGTCCGGGCCGCGGCGGGCGCCGCGACCGGCCGCCGGGTAGCCGCGCTGACGGACGTGCGCTGGCGCTCGCCCCTGGCCGTGACCGGCGCCGCCGTGACCGTGCGGGTGAACCCGGGAGGCACCTCGGCGGACATCGGCGTCACCGGCACGGGCGACGACCTGCACGCGACGGCCACCGCCCACCTCGCCGACGGGCCGACGCCGCAGCCGGAGCCGCTCGACCAGGCCTCGGTCCGGGCGCGGTGCCGGCGCGAGCGACCGGCCGGGCAGCTGTACGGCGACGCCGAGCGCCAGGGCCTGCGCTACGGCCCCTCCTACCGACTGGTACGACGGCTGCTGTGCGGACCGGACGAGGCACTGGCCGAACTCGCCCCGCCGCCCCGGGGATCCGCCCGGGGGTGGTGGCTGGAGCCGGGCATCACCGATGCCGGCCTGCACGCCGTCCAGGGTGCGCTCCCGGCCTGGCCACGGCCCGCGACCGTGCCGGCGTCCCTCGGCCGCGTCGACCTGTACGCACCCACCGGCACGGCCCGGTTCGCCCACGCCAGAGTCACCTCGGCCGACGAGGAACACGGCATCGTCCACTGCGAGGTGACGATCGCCGACGCACACGGCGCACCGCTGGCACGCTTCACCGACCTCGTGGTCGTCCGCTCCCGGACGGTGCCGGAGGAGGTGCCGTACTACCGGCCGGTCTGGCGGGTCGACCCGCCGGCGACCGCACCGCAGGTACGCCCCGCCGACGGGCCCGTGCTGGTGCTGACGGCCGGTCACGACCACGGTCTCGCGGACGCGCTGGTCGCCCGGCACGCCCCGCGGGCGCGCCGGGTCGACCTCGCGGGGCTCCGCGACACGGAGGCCTGCCGGGCACTGCTCGCCGGCGGGCCCGGGCCGGCCGCGGTGTACTTCCTCGGCGGCGTGGACCACCGCCGGTACTCGGCCACCGACCTCGACCACCTGGAGGAGACCCAGCGTGACGGCAGCCTGGCGCTGCTCCGGCTCGCCCGCGCGCTGGCCGAGCGACGACCGCGCGGGGCCCGGCTCACCGTCCTGACCAGCGACTCCCAGCAGATCGACGACCTCGTGCCGGCGGAACACCCGTTCGCCGCCTCGTTGCACGGGCTCACCCGCACCATCGCTCGGGAACTCCCGTTCCTGGAGGTCACCGGAATCGACCTGGCCGGCGCCGACCTCACCCGGCACGCCGAGGCCGGCGACTGGGACGCCCTGCTCGCCCTCATCGACGCCGAGCCGGCCGCCTCACCACCCACCGAGACCGCGCTGCGCGACGGGGCCCGCCTCGTCAAACGCCTGGAACCCGCCGTTCTGGACGAGCCCGAACCGGGGCGCCTCCCGCTGCGCCGAGGGGGCAGGTACCTGCTGGTCGGCGGCGCCGGCGGACTCGGCCAGGCCATCGGCGAGCACCTGCTGTCGGAGTACGGCGCCCGCCTGCTGCTGGTCGGCCGCAGGACCGTGGATCGTCTGCCCGAAGGGCTGCTCGACCGGCTGCGCCGGATCGGCGGAGAGGTCGACTACCTGTCCGGCGACATCACGGACCCGGAGGCCGTACGGGCCGCCGTCGACCGCATGCGGGAGCGCTTCGGCGGGATCGACGGCGTGGTGCACACCGCGTTCGTGCTCGCGGACCGCACCGTCGCACGGATGGACGAGGCCACCTTCCGGGCCGCCCTCGACCCCAAGACCCGTGGGACGGTCGCGCTCTGTGCGGCGCTCGGCGACGAGCCGCTCGACTTCGTCGCCTTCTTCTCCTCCGCGATCGCCCACACCGGCAACCCGGGGCAGTCCAACTACGCTGCCGGATCGACGTTCCTGGACGCCTACGGCCGCTACCTCCAGAGCAGCCGGCACTGGCCGGTGACCGTGTTCGACTGGGGCTACTGGGGCGAGCAGGGGGCGGTCGCCACCGACGAGCACCGCGAACGCCTGGCGAGCTGGGGTGTCCGGCCGCTCTCGGCAGCCGAGGGGGTCCAGGCGTTCCGTCGGGCCCTGGGCGGCGGAGTGGTCCAGATCGCCCCGCTGAAGGCTTCCGCCGCGCTGGCCGAGGCGACGCCGGTGGCCACCGGCGTCGTGCACCGGGCCGAGGCGGTGCCCAGGAGCCCCGTGGCCGAGCGGGCCGCCGCGGCGATCCGCCGGGCACAGACCGCCCACGGGGCACCGTTCGACTCCGGTTACCTGGACGCCGTCGACGCCTACGGTCGCCGCCAGGTGCTCCGGGCACTCGCCTCGACGGGCCTGCTCCGACGGTCCGGCGAGGACCACGACGAGGTGGCGCTGCGGACTGGGTTCGGTGTGACCGACCGGCAGCGACCGTTGTACGAAGCGCTGCTGGCCGCGATCGACCGCGGCGGCTGGATCCGGCGCTCCGGTGGGCGGATCGTCACCTTGCCGGGGCTTGACGAGGTCGTCGCTGGCGGGAGCGGGCCCTGGACGCGGGGCGCCCTGCTGGAGTCCTTCCCCCAGGCCGGACCGACGCTGGACCTGCTCGACGACTGCGTGCGGGCCCTGCCGGACGTCCTCACCGGCGCCCGCCGGGGACTGGACGTGCTCTTCCCCGGCGGCTCGGACCGACGGGTCGCCGCGCTGTACCACGACGACCCGCGCACCGCGTACTTCAACGCGTTGTGTGCCGCGGCGGTCCTGGCGGCGGTGCGGTCCGCCGATGCGGCCGGCGACGCACCGGTGCGGATCCTGGAGATCGGGGCCGGAACGGGCGGGACCACCCGGCCGGTCCTCGACGCCCTCGATCCGCTGGCCGACCGGGTGAGCTACACCTGCACCGACCTGGCCGCCACCCTGGTCGCGGGTGCCCGCGAGCGCTTCGGTGCCTCTCGGCCCCAGGCCGAATTCACCGTGCTGGACATCGCGGGCGACCTGGCGGAGCAGGGCTTCGGCGGTGCCAGGTACGACCTGGTGATCGCGACCAACGTCCTCCACGCGACGGCGGACCTGCGCCGCACCCTGCGCAACGTCGCGGCGCTGACCGCGCCGGGCGGCCTGTTGCTGCTCAACGAGGCGACCAGGGTGCTGGACGCCGTCACCGCGATCTTCGGCCTCACCGACGGCTGGTGGCTCGCCGAGGACGGACGGCTGAGGCTTCCCCACTCGCCGTTGGCGGGGCCCGGGGCCTGGCCCGCCCTTCTCGTGGAGGCCGGCTTCGCAGGGGTGTCCCGCCACGGTGTTCCGGGCCTCGGCGCCGACCAGGGGGGCCAGCACCTCTTCCTCGCCCGGCGCGGCTCCTGGCGGGAGCACCCCGTCCGAGTACCGGCGCGCGGGCCGGCCACCTCGTCGGACCCGGGTCGGCCGGACCGCGCACCGGCACCGGTCCCGGTGCCCGACAGCCTGGTCGCCAGGACCGTGGGTCACCTCACCGGCCTGTACGCACGGCTGTTGAGGATGCCGGTCGAGGAGCTCGATCCCTCGGCTCCGCTCAGCGCCTACGGCAGCGACTCGCTCACCACCATGGAGGCGGTCGAGCAGCTGGAGCGGGACCTCGGGCCGGTACCGCAGGGAGCGCTGCTCGGCGGCGAGTCCGTGACCGGCATCGCGGAGACGCTCGTCGCCCGGATCGGCGGGCAGCTGTCGGAGCGTCTGGCACCGCTCGAAGAACGAGTCTTCGTGCCGACCGATCCTCCGGCGGAAGCAGCGGCGCCCACTACGGAGTCGCGGAGCACCGAGCCGCGGGCCATCGAGCGGCAGACCCCGGAACCGCGAGCCAGCGAGTGGTACACCACCCCCCGGCCGGGCCCGGCCGGGGGCGCTCACGAGCCGATCGCCCTCGTCGGGATGGCCGGCCGCTATCCGATGGCCGCCCACCTGGACGCCTTCTGGGACAACTTGCTGGCCGGCCGGAACGCGATCACCGAGGTGCCGGCGGATCGTTGGCCGCTGACCGAGCACGACGATCCGACCGGCACGGACCCGACCCGCAGCTACCACCGTTGGGGGGCGTTCCTGCGCGACGTCGGCCACTTCGATCCGTTGCTGTTCCGGATCTCTCCGCGCGAGGCCGAGCGCATGGACCCGGCCGAGCGGTTGTTCCTGGAGACGGGATGGGAGGCGCTGGAGGACGCCGCCTGGCCGCCGGCGCGGCTGCGGGAACAAGCCGGTGGAGGCAGCCCGAAGGTCGGCGTGTTCGTCGGCGTCATGCACGGTGACTACCAGCTGCTGGCGACCGAGCAGTGGGGCCGCGGCAGGCGACTGCTCGCGCACTCGTCCCCCTGGGCGATCGCCAACCGCGTCTCGCACTGCTTCGGCTTCTCCGGCCCCAGCATCGCCGTGGACACGGCGTGCTCGTCCGCGCTCACCGCCCTCCACCAGGCCGCCCAGAGCCTGCGACTCGGTGACTGCTCCGCGGCGCTGGTCGGCGGCGTCAACCTGATCCTCCACCCGAGCCACCACCTGGGCCTGTCCGCTTCCCGGATGCTCTCGCACGACGGGCGGAGCCGGGCCTTCGACACCGAGGCCGACGGCATGGTCATCGGCGAGGGAGTAGGCGCCGTAGTCCTGAAGCGGCTGTCCGACGCGCTGAGGGACGGCGACCGCATCCACGCCTGCGTGATCGGATCGGCCGTCAACGCCGACGGTGGGCGCGAGGCCTACGCCGTTCCCAGCACCGAGGCGCAGGTCGACCTGATCACCACCGCACTGCGCTCCGCCGGGGTCGATCCGGCCTCGGTCCAGTACGTCGAGGCCCAGGCGACCGGTTCGCCGGTCGGCGACCCGGTCGAACTCGCCGCGCTGCGTGAGGCGTACCGGCGGGGCGAGAACGGGGTGCCGCTGGCGATCGGTTCTCTCAAGCCGAACATCGGCCACCTCGAAGCTGCCTCCGGAATGGCGCAACTGGCGAAACTCGTCCTTCAGTTGCGGCACGGCGCCGTCGCGCCGACGCTCGGTACCGACGGCCCGGCGACCGCGGACGACTTCTCGGTGGCCCGGCGCCCGACCCCGTGGCCGGAGCGCCCGGCCGGCGCGCCGCGCCGGGCGGCGCTCAGCTCCTTCGGCGCAGGCGGGGCCAACGCCCACATCGTTCTGGAGGAGGCGCCGCCCACGGAGACCGGGGCGCCGGAGGCCGAAGGCCCGGAGTTGCTGGTGCTCTCCGCCCGGCGCCCGGAGCAACTACGCGAACAGGCCCGTCTTCTGCGGGACTTCCTGGGGCGGGCGGCTGGACTGCCGCCGCTGGCCGACATCGCGCACACCCTGCGGGTCGGCCGGGAGCCGCTCGCCGCGCGCCTGGCCATGGTCGTGGGTGCCACTCCCGAAGCCGTCGAGGTGCTCGACGCCTTCCTCGACGGGCGACCGCACCCCCGGATGCTGACCGGCGCGTCCGCCGAGGACCGTCCGGCGCCCGAAGGGCCCACGAGCAGTACGACGAGTGAGGCGGAACTCGTCGAACTGGCCGCCGCCTGGGCAGCGGGTCGGTCCGCCGGACCGCTCCGGATCGACGGCGGGCCGCGCCGCGTCGTCTCGCTGCCGCACTACCCCTTCGCCCGCCGGCGGTACTGGCTCGACCTCTCCGTCGCCGACCCGGCCGAAGACCCCTTCCGGGCGCAGCCCCGGCCCACCGAGGAGTACCGCGTGACCGAACCGACCGAACCGACCGAACCGACCGAACCGACCGAACTCATGGCGCTGTGCCCGGCCCGGCAACCCGCGGGCCCGTCGGTCGATCAGTCGTCCGTCGAGCAGGCCGTCGTCGAGGTGATCTGCGATCTTCTGGGACTCCGGCCGGAGGACATCGACCTCGGTGACCACCTCAGCGACTTCGGATTCGACTCGGTGACCATGGTGCATCTCGCCGACCGGATCGCCGGGGAGCTCGGGGTGGAGATCGGGCCCGCCGTCCTGTATGGCTTCCGCGACCTCGCCGCCCTGATGGCCCATGTCGCCGTTGCCCGCCCCGAGGACGCGGCCGCACCGTCCGAACCGGTCCGGCCGGCCGCGCTCAGGCTGCCGGTGACAGCCGGGCCCATGGCCACGGACGCTCCCGCACCGGCGACCGCCCCGCTGTCGCCGAACTCTCCGCCCACGAAGCCGGACCGGGCGGAGTTCCCGGTACACCCTGCCACCGGCGCGGAGGCCGAGCCGGTCGCGGTCGTCGGAATGGCCGGAGCCTTCCCTGGCTCACCGGACCTGGACTCCTACTGGGCGCACCTCGTCGCCGGCCACGACCTGATCGGACGGGCGCCTGCCGATCGGTTCGGCGAGGATGTCCCCGGCTCGCCCCGCTGGGGCGGATTCCTCGACGGGGTCGACCGGTTCGACGCCGGCTTCTTCCGGATCAGCCCGCGCGAGGCACGGCTGATGGACCCCCAGCACCGGCTCTTCCTGCAGACCGTGTGGGCGGCGATCGAGGAGTCCGGCCACGACCCGGCCTCGCTGGCCGGAACCGCCTGCGGGCTCTTCGTGGGCGTCGCCTCCACCGAGTACGGCGAACTCGCCCGGGCCCGCGGCGCCGAGGCCGACGGCCAGTTGATGACCGGCAACGACCACAGCGTGCTGGCCAACCGGGTCTCCTTCCTGCTCGACCTGCGCGGCCCGAGCGAACCCGTCGACACCGCGTGCTCCAGCTCCCTGGTGGCACTGCACCGCGCCGTCCGGTCCATCCAGACCGGAGAGTGCGACCTGGCCGTCGCCGGCGGGGTCAACGTGATCCTGACCCCGACCGCCTTCGAGGCGTTCGACCGCTCCGGGATGCTCGCCGCCGACGGACGGTGCAAGGCCTTCGACCACCGCGCCGACGGCTACGTCCGCGGCGAGGGCGTCGGGGCCGTGCTGCTGAAGCCGCTCTCCCGCGCTCTGGCCGACGGTGACCACGTCCATGCGCTCATCACCGGCAGCGCCACCAACCACGGTGGCCGGTCGGCCTCGCTGACGGCTCCGAACCCCACGGCCCAGGCCGAGGTGATCGCCCGGGCACAGCGGCGCGCCGGTGTGACACCGTCGCAGATCGGCTACGTGGAGGCCCATGGCACCGGCACGGCGCTGGGTGACCCGATCGAGTTCACCGGTCTGTGCACCGCCTTCGGCTCCGACGAGAGCGGGCGGCGGCAGTACTGCGGTCTCGGCAGTGCCAAGACCAACGTCGGCCACCTGGAGACCGCCGCCGGCATGGCCGGACTGTTCAAGGTGATCCTCGCCATGCGCCATCGCATCCTGCCGGAGACCCTGCATCTGGAGCAGGTCAACCCGTTGATCGAGCCGGCCGGATCGCCGTTCTACCTGGTCGGATCGGTCCGCCCTTGGGAACGGATGTCGGACGCGGCCGGCCGGGAGCTTCCGCTGCGGGCCGGGATCAGCTCGTTCGGGTTCGGCGGGATGAACGCCCATCTCGTCGTCGAGGAGCCACCGACCGGGACCGCGGCCGGCGCCGACCGGGAACCGGCCGGGACGCAGGTGTTCGTCCTCAGCGCCCGTGACCACGAGCGGCTGCGCCACGCGGCCGGTGGCCTGGAGCGGTTCCTGCGCCGGCAGGAGCGTGAGGGCGGCCTGCGGACGCTGTCGCCGGCGGACGTGGCTCACACCCTCCAGGCGGGCCGAACCCCCTTCGAGGCCCGGCTCGCGGTGGTCACCGATTCGTTGGTGGAGCTCGCTGACGCCCTGCGTGCCCATGGCGAGGCGCAGACGCACCCGGGCCTGTGCATGGCCCCGCCCGGAGGTGCGGCGGCCGACCCGGACCTGTTCGCGCTCGCGGTCGAGCAGGCGCGCGCCGGCGAGCCGGGTCGGCTCGCCGGGCTGTGGACGGCCGGCGCCGACGTCGACTGGAGCGTGCTCCACCCGGAGCGGAGCCGTCGCCGGGTCTCGCTGCCCGGCTACCCGTTCGCCCCGGAGCGGCACTGGGTGGACGCGCCGGCCGAGCCCGTTCCGGTGCCGCAGCCGGCCGAGAGCGGGGTGCCAGACCCGTCCCCGAGGCACGTGCCCGAGGCGGCCGTGGTCCCTGCACTCCCCTCCGCGCCTTTCCCCATGCCCCTTCCCGACCCCGCCCCCGTCGTGCCCGCCCCCGCCGCGGCCGCCACCGAGGACCGGCTGGACGCCTTGCGCCGCCACGTCCGCGAGGCCGTTGCCGAGGGGATCGGGATTCCGGCCCAGGACATCGACCCGGCACGGGAGTTCGCCGGCTACGGCGTCGACTCCATCGGCGCCATGCGGATCATGCAACAGATCCAGGCCCGGTACGGGGACCACATCCCCATGGCGGCCATCCTGGAGTACCCGAGCGTGGACCGGCTGGCGGTCCACCTGGACGAGAGCTATGTGCTGCCCGACGAAGTCCCCGAGGACGGCGAGGTACCGCTGCCGCCGGAGGGCACACCGGTGCCTCAGCCGGAGCTTCCGGCACCCCGTGTCGTGGAGTTCCCCGGACCCGACACCGGTGTCCCCTCCTACTGCCTGTTCGGCGACACCGGTGAACTGACCTGGCTGCTCCACCTGAGTGCCCGTCTGGCCGAGACCGGCCCGGTGGTCGGCCTGGAGGCTCCGGGCTTCGACCGGGAGGGCGGCCCCGCGGGGGACGTCGAGGAGCTTGCCGAGCGCTGTGCCGCGGTGATCGCCGAACGGCACGGCACGGACGGTCCCTGCCGCATCGTCGGGCAGGGACTGGCGGGCCGCGTCGCGGCGGAGACGGTACGCGGCCTGCTCGACCGAGGCGTCGACGTGGCGGAACTCCTTCTCCTCGGTACCCCGGACCCGGCGCTCGCTCTGCCGCCGGAGAGCCGGGCCGAGGCGGTGGCAGAGGTCGCGGGCGTGTTCGCGGCCTCCTGGGGCGCACCGCCCGTACCACGAGCCGACAGCGGGTCGGCGCAGGAGCTCGCAGACCTGGCCCAGGGCGCGGCTCGGCACCTCGTCGCCCACGCCCCGCTGGCGGGGGAGGCGCTGACCCTGCTGATGCGGCGGGCCGCGCGCTGGCGGATGTTCATCCGTGCGGCGGTCACCGGCCACACGCCGCGCCCGCTGAGCGGAATCGGCGCGGGAGTCGTCGTCCGCGCGACGCGGGGGGTGACCGGCCGCCTCGGAGACTTCGACCGCTGGATCGCCCCGCCGCCGCTCGTCCACGACCTCGACCGCGAGCCCTGGACACTGGCGGGCCCGGAGGCCGTGGATGAGATCGCCGAGCGGCTGGCCGGCCGGAGCACGTCTACCGTGGCCGCCTCCGGCGCACCGTCGCCGCTGGTCGCGATCAACCAGCACGGCAACGGGAGGCGATCCGTCTGGGCCCACAACCTCTACGGGGAGGTCAGCTACGCGATGTACCTCTCCCGCCATCTGGGGCTGGGCAAGCCGGTGGTCGGTCTGGAGCAGATCGGCGCCGCGTCGCTGACCGTCGAGCCACGCGCCTACGACTCGGTGGGCGAGATGGCCGCCCACTACGTCGACGAGCTGCGCAGTCGGTTCCCCGGTGAGGCGTATCTGCTCGGCGGCTGTTCGTTCGGCGGAGTGCTCGCCTACGAGATGGCCCGCCGGCTGCAGCAGGCCGGTGAGGAGGTGTCCCACCTGATCGCGATCGACCCCATCATGCCCGGTACCGAGGCCTGGGACAGCGTCGACTGGGGCACGGTGACCGCGGTCGAGGCGGAGGCCTTCTCGGTGGTGATGCTCGGCAACGCGATGTGCCAACGGTGGGGCGTGACCGAGCAGATCAGGCTCTCCGACCTCGGCGGGCTCGATCTGGACGGGCAGCTGCGGGTGGTGGCCCGGCACATCCACGACCGCTCGCCGTCGCATCCCGACCCGGCGGTGATCACCCGGCAGATCCTGGTCCGCCACGAGGTGATGCTGCGCAACGGCGACCTGCTCCAGGACTACCGGCCCGAGCCGCTGCTCGCACCGGTGCCCACCACGCTCTTCCACGCCACCGAGGGATTCCTGGGCGAGGGGAACAGCAACGACCTGCCGGCCGTGCCGCGTGCCAGCTCCGACACCACCAACGGCTTCGCCGCGTTCGTGGGCGGACCGATCACCGTTCACGAGATGGCGGCCGACCACCACACCATCGCCCACAGCGAGAACCTGGAGCGGATCGCACGGATCCTCTCGCCTCTGCTGGACGACGGAGGATTCCCGGTCAGCCTGTTCCCGGCCTCGCTGTATCCGGCCGCGCCCAGGCCGGCCGGCCCGAACGGGAGCAGGTGAGGACCTGATGGAGTTCAGCGTCTACTTCTTCTCGGCCAACGACCGCCACGACTTCGGCGACCGCTACCGGTTCGTCCTGGACGTCGCCCGGTTCATCGACCGACGCGGCTTCACCGCGATCTGGACCCCGGAGCGGCACTTCCAGGAGTTCGGCGGGAGTTTCCCCAACCCGGCCGTGCTGTCCGCCGCCCTGGCGGTAGCCACCGAGCGGCTCTCCATCCGGGCCGGCAGCGTGGTGCTGCCCCACCATCACCCGGTGCGGGTGGCCGAGGAGTGGGCTCTCGTCGACCAGCTCTCCCGAGGCCGGGTCGGGGTGTGCGTGGCCACCGGTTGGCACCAGGGAGACTTCGTCTTCTACCCGGACAACTATCCGACCCGGCGCGAGTACACGCTCGGCCATGTCGACACGCTGCGCGCGCTGTGGCGGGGCGAGACGGTGAGCTTCCCCGGGCCCGACGGCCGGGAGCTTCCGGTCCGCACCTATCCGCGGCCGCACCAGCCCGAGCTCCCGCTCTGGCTGGTGCACACCTCCAACCCCCGGACCTGGCGCGAGGCCGGCGCCCGAGGTCTCAACGTGCTCTCTCTGCTCACCAGTTGGGAGAAGCTTGCCGAGGACGTCGCGGGCTACCGCAAGGCGCGGGAGGCGGCGGGCCACGACCCGGCTGCAGGCGTGGTCACCGTCGGCATGCACACCTACGTCGGTGTGGACGAGGACCAGGTGTGGGAGACCGTCCGGGGGCCGGTCAAGAACTACCTGGCTTCCTTCATGACCCAGCAGCGCGCCGGCGAACGGGCCGGCGGGACCGCCCGGGGCACCGATGCCGTGGAGCAGGACCGCCTGGCGGAGCTGATGGCCGAGGACTACTACCGGCGCCGGTCGCTGCTCGGGACCCCCGACAAGTGCGCGGCCACCGTCGAGCGGCTGCGCGACTGCGGGGTCGACGAGGTCGCCTGCCTGGTGGACTTCGGGCTGCCGTTCGACACCGTCCTGGCTGCACTGCCCGCTCTCGACGACCTGCGCCGCCGCTTTCCCCCGGCCCGGCAGGGGCGGCCCGAACCCGCTACTGCCGACCCCCTGAACTGGTACTACGACCGCTGACCGAACCGGTCGCCAGGACCGGACGAACCGGCCGCGCTGCGGCCGGCTCCGCGCACCGAGCGCGGCACCGACGAGCCCGAAGGAGCACGGGATGACCGAGACACCGACACCGCCGTCCAACGCGGAGGACGTGGCGGACCTGTACGACGAACTCAGTGAGTTCCACGCCCGGATCTGCGACAACAACCTTCACCTGGGCTTCTGGAAGGACGAGCACGACCTCTCGTCCTTCCAGGCCGCCACGGAACAGCTGACCACGGAGATGGTCACCCGGCTGGCCCCGGAGGACGGGCAGCGGGTGATCGACCTGGGCTGCGGCATCGGCCAGCCGGCCTTCGGGCTGGCCCGTGCCCACCGGGTCGAGGTGGTCGGGATCACCGTGAGCGTCCGGCAGGTCGAGCGGGCCACGGCCCGGGCCCGCGAGCTGGACCTGGCCGAGCGGGTCACGTTCGAGCGTGCGGACGCCCTCGCCCTGCCGTACGCGGACGCTTCGTTCGACGCCGGTTGGTTCTTCGAGTCGCTGATCCACATGCCCGACAAGGGACGTGCGCTGGAGGAGGCCGCCCGGGTGCTGAAGCCGGGCGCACGGCTGGCGATCGCCGACATGTTCCACGAGCCGGAGCTCGACTGGTCGGCCATTCACCCGCTCGCCTCGGCCATCCAGCTCGATCGGTACGCCCCGCTGCTGGAGCAGAGCGGCTTCGAGGTCCTCACCGTCGAGGACGTGACCCCGCACATCCTCGTTCCCGATCCGGTCCGAGTCGAGCTGCGTCTCCAGATGCTGGAACACCGCGACGACTGGGTGCGGATCGCGGGGGAGGACGTGGTCAAGGCGATGCTCGACCCGGAGGTGAACACCTTCTACACCCCTGGCCTCGGCTACGCGCTCATCACCGCCGAGCGTCGCCGACAGGTCTGAGCACCACGCCGACGGCCCACCGGAAACGGTGGGCCGTCGGCGTTGCCGGAGCGGTCAGGGTGCCAAAGTCCGCAGCAGCAGCGGCGCGAGTTCGTCGAACAGCGGCCCGCGGTGCGACTGGAGGAAGAAGTGGCCACCGGGCAGCAGCGACGACGAAGCGCCACCGTCGGTCAACTCACCCCAGGAGGAGAGGCTTTCGAGCGACATCTCGGGATCCTCCGCCCCGCCGAGCGCCACCACCGGGCAGCGCAGACGCCGCCCCGCCCGGTACCGGTAGGTCTCCAGGAGCCGCACGTCCCCGCGCAGGAGCGGCAGATAGACGGCCAGCAGACCGGCGTCCTCGCGGATCGCCGGCGGGATGGCCCGGTACCGCAGGTCCAGGGCGGCGAGGAAGTCCTCGTCCGACAACTGGTGCACCGTGCCGACATGGCCGCGCAGATGGGGGGCGTTGCGGGCCGACACCACGAGGAGCGAGGCGTCGAGACCCCAGCGCTCGGCGAGGGACCGTACGGTCTCGAAGGCCACGAAGCCGCCGAGGCTGTGCCCGAAGAAGGCGAAGGGCATGTCGTGGAGTATCGGCGCCAACGCCTCGGCCGCCTCCGCGGCCGCCCGGACGAGATCGGTCGCCGGCGGTTCCGCGAAGCGTGCCTCCCGGCCGGGCAGCCTGAGTACCCAGGGCTCCACGACGGCCGGCAGCCGGTCCGCCCAGCCGTGGAAGACGGCCGCGCCGCCTCCGGCGTACGGGACGCAGACCAGCCGCAGCCGGCTGCCGGGGCGCGGTGCGGCGGGGCGCAGGACCCAGCGCTCCGCTGGTGAAGCGCCCCCTGGCGCACGGGGCATCGTGACGGTTGCCAGGGGGCGCGGCTCAGTGGTGCGACCGTTCACGGTCGGCCCGTCCGGGGCGGCGCTCCGACCAGTTCGACGATCGCACAGGAGAAGGCGATGCCGGCGCCCGCGCCCAGCATCATGACCCGGTCCCCCGCGCGCAGCTGACCGGTCGACAGCAGATGGTGGAGGCCGCTGGTCTGGTCGTTGGCGCCGGTGTGGCCCGTGGACCGGCCGAAGTCCCAGACGCCGCGCGCCACCGCGTCCGGCCCGAACGGCTCCAGCAGCCGCTGGAGGATTCCCGCACTTCCGACGAACTGGTGGGCGATGCGGGTGATCTCCTCGGGCTTCAGGCCGGCCTCGTCCAGGGTGTCGAGGATCAGCGCCCGCTGGGTCTCGCCCATCAGCTGCCCGGCCTGGACCAGATCCTGGCCCCCCTTGTACGTCGCGGCCCGTTCCCGCAGATCCACCCGGGTACCGGTGGTGGCCCCGGGTGGGAACAGCGGCTCCCCGCCACGGTTCAGTTCCTCGAGCTCGGGCAGCGAGAAGGTGCGGATGTTCACCAGGCGGGCGAAGCCGGACCGCTGCGAGAGCACCATGGCGGTCGCCGCGTCACCGAAGAGGCCGCCCGGTGTCGCTCGCCACCGGTCGACCAGCGGGTCACCCCAGTTGTCGGCCGACGTGACCAGGGCGGCGGTCCGGCCGGGTGCCGCACCGAGATAGCAACCGGCCAGTTCCATGGCGGCGAGGAAGCCGTTGCACCCCTGCTTGATCTCGATCGCAGGGATGTTCCCGCCGACCGTGTGGCGCAGGACGTAGTGCTGCGGGGACCACATGTCGGGCCCCTGGTGATTCGCGGTGGCGTGCAGCAGCAGGGCGATCTCCCGCGGCTCGTGGCCGCTGTCCGCGAGCGCCTTCCGGGCGGCTCGCACGGCCATGTCCGGTGCCGATTCGTCGCCCGCGACGGCGACCGAGAGCCAGTCGAGCTGCCGGGCTTCCTCGGCGTCGTACCAGCCGGCCGCGACGGCCTGTTCGGTGGTGACGAGCTCCGGGATGTGCGCACTGAGGGCGGAGATCCAGAGGTTGTCGAACTTCACGGGCACCCCTCGGGGTTCGGGCGGCTCACGGCCGGACTGCGGTGGGCTCGGTGGCCGGGCGTGGAGCCGGACGCTCCTCCAGCCCGTGGTTGCGCAGGGAGAAGAACCGGTGGTTGAGCCACATGCACGGCTGGATCAGGGTGTCGACGAAGACCAGGAAGCAGAGCGTGCCGACACCGACCGGCCCGCCCAGGAGGTAGCCGGACACCAGGAGCAGGAGTTCCAGGCACCCCTTCGACACCCAGAAGGGCCAGTTCCAGCGGTGGGTCATGGTGATGGCGATCAGGTCCATCGCGCGAATCCCGGTGCCGCTCATGATGATCAGCGCCGATCCGTAGGTGCACAGGGCGACGCCGATCAGCATGCGGGCGGCATCCGGTACCGGGACTCGTCCTGCGGCGTCCACGGCACGCAGGACGTCGATCACGCTGCCGCAGAGGAAGAAGGTGATGAACGGCGAGATCACCGGGCGCCGACGGTTCCAGGCCGACCAGACGAGGATGCAGACGGCGGCGACCAGCGACTGGGCGATGCCGATGGTGAGCGGTACGTGCTTCAGCAGGCCGAGCGCGAAGACATCGAGGGGATCGGTGCCCAGGTCGGACCGGATGAAGAAGGCGGCGCCGGTGGAGAACAACAGGCAGCCGAGCAGGTAGACACCGTAGCGGGCACGATGGGCGCGCAGCCGGCTCACCGGGCCGGGCGGGGGGCCGAGGTCGGGCATTCCTTCAGGGCTCCCTTCGAGAACCGGCGCTACTCCGGGACATCCGGGCGCGCCGACCTACGACCCTGGTCGAGAGAGCACCTGCCCGGCGCCGATAGCACCCCCAGCAGTCACCCCAGTTCGCGGCGGACCGGGGTTCGACCACTGGCAGGATCCCCGGCCTTTTGGCGCAATCCCGTGCGGGCGGCCTCACCCGGGCCAACGTTCCGCAACGGGAGCGGTAGGGCGGTCGCGAGCTCAGGCTCTGCTGGGCTCGACGGCGCCGGGCTGGCAGGATCGCCCGCATGAGGATCCTTGCATTGGGCGGAGGCTGGTTCCTGGGCCCGGCAGTCGTGAGTGATGCCCTGACGCGAGGCTGGGAGGTGACGACGTTCACGCGCGGGCGGTCTGGAAATCCCGTGCCCGGCGCGAGCGCTGTGCACGGCGATCGGGAGCGACCCGAAGACCTCGCCCGACTGGCAGCGCACGGCCCGTGGGACGCGGTGATCGACACCTCGGCCTCTGCGCTCCACCCCGGAGCCGTACTCGCCGGCGCCCGCGCCCTGGAACCGGTCGCCGGCCGGTACGTGTACGTCTCCACGGTGGCGGTGTACGAGGGCTGGCCCACCGAGCCCCTGACCCCCGACTCACCGGTCTGGGAGGCTCCGGCCGATGCCGGCGCGGAACACGGTCAGCCGCCGGAGGGAGCGTCCGGGGTCAATCCCTACTACGGGCGGCGGAAGGCCGGCACCGAGCGTGCGGTGACCGAGACGTTCGGCCTCAGCCGCACGAGCCTTCTCAGGCCAAGCGTGATCCTCGGACCGGGGGAGTACGTGGGTCGGCTGCCGTGGTGGCTGCGCCGTGCCGAACACGGCGGCCGAATCCTCGCGCCCGGGGATCCTGCGAGGAGCATCCAGCCGGTGGACGTCCGGGATGTCGCAGCGTTCGCGCTCGACCAGGCCCTGCGCGTCGACCACCAGGTCCACAATATCGCCGCACCGGCCGGCCAGGAGACGATGGGCACCTTCCTCCAGGCGTGCCTGGACGTGACCGGCAGCTCCGGAGAGCTGGTGTGGGTCGAGGACGAGGTCCTGCTGCGCAACGGCCTGCGCCAGTGGACTGAGCTCCCGCTGTGGTGGACCCACCCAGGGGTGTCAGTCATCGACTCGTCAACGGCGGTCGCGGCCGGCTTCCGCAACCGGACTCTCGCGGAGACCGTTGCGGACACGTGGTCCTGGTTGAGTCAGGGCAACGTCCCTGTACCTCACCGCCGTTGGGCCAGGCACGGCATCGACCCGGCCAAGGAGCACACCATCCTGGAGAGCGTCCGCTAGGCGGTCCGCGGGTCGAGGGCGAGCCGCACCGCGCCAGGCCCGAGGATCTGGGGTGCAGCCACCACTGTGAAATCGTCGATCTGTTCCGCGAGGTCCCGAGCCAGCTGCGTGTTGCGTAAGGTCGGCGACGCCAGTTCGGCTCGGATCGCGTTCACACGGACGGTGAGGCCTGCCCCGCGCCACTCCCGGGGCAGGCTGAAGACGGGGCGCAAAACATCGGCGGCGCCGTCCAAGTCGTTGCGCATCAACAAGGCGGTGGCCAGATCAGCGCCGGCCTGGGGGGCCACGACCAGCGGGCTGGAGCCTGTGGAACGAGCCGCGATCAGTTCCAATGACTGCCGGGCAGAGGCCTCGGCGCCGGCGCCATCCCGTAGGAGCAGGAGGCTGGAGCTGTTGCTCATCGCGACCCGTTCCACGCTGAAGTCGAACTCGCCGGCCACGTTGTCGTGAAGATCATCCACGGCAGGGCCGCGGTCGGCCACGCTGCGTTCTATCGCTCGGTGGGCCTCCTCGGCGCGGCCGAGGTGCGCGTAGGCGCGTGCCGCGATCGCGGCGAGCCGCGCGTTGCCCGTAGCACCAACGCCGGGGAAGGACTGGGCCTGCTCGATCTGGCGGACAGCCTGGGCAGGGTTGCCGTTCCAGTAGTACAGCACGGCCAGGTAGCCGTGTGCATAGGCCTGGAGCGGCCCGTGTTCGGCGACCTGGCCGTACAGGGCGGCTGCCCGGGTCAGTTCGAAGGCGTTGGGCATGGATCCGAGGTCGAAGGCGCAAGCGGCCAGCAGCGCCGATGCCTGGCCGGCGACGAGGAACAGGCGCCCCCGCTGCGACAGTACCTGGGTGCGGTCCAGCATCACCGTCGCGAGACCAAGCAGCTCCTTCGCCTGCATGAAGATCACGTGAGGCGGTGTGAAACTCGTGGCTCGGACCAGGCGCACCAGGTCGTCTTCGAGTTGGTCGAGGCTGAGGTCGGGCAGCAACTGTGAGGCCGCGTCGGCCGCGTGGGCCCGGGCATCTCGTGCGGTCATGGCCAGTTCTCTTTCATCGAGTACAGGAGCCGGCGCTGAGTGCAGCGCTTGGACCTGCTCGTCGGTGCAGGGTGCGAGGAGTTCGTGCGCGGGCTTGCCGAACATGCGCTTGAGGATCGCGGGGGTCGGGTGATGGGGCCGGGTGACATCGCCTGCACGCCACCGCCCGAAGCTCTTCTCCGTCAGAGTGGCGTTCCTGAAGGCGAGATCGCCGCTCTCCTGGTGGAGAGCCCCGGCGACCTGCTTGTACTCGGCGAGGAAGCTGCGGAAATCCATCTTCGCCTGAGTGACCAGGGCATCGAACAGTGTGCTCATCGCGGTCCCTTCGGAGCCGCAGCCCCAGCTGCGAACGACCTTCATCCCCTTGCCTACCACCACCGGGCGGCTGATCACAGAGGACTTGGAGAAGTGCCGGCGAACTGTCCGCACTCTGTCTGCGCTGTCACCTGAACAAGGACCAAGTGTCGCTGCTTAGGCGGTGGTTATGTCCCGATAGCCGGTCCACTGTTGATCCCCGCAAGCGAACCAAGAACGGGGCGTGCAGACGCTCCTGATGACGGGAGCGATGCAGATGGTGGCCGTCAAGCAGCCGAGGTCACGTCTCCGCCAGTGGGGGACCACCCTTGAGGCGACGCAGACGATGGTTGCCGTCGCGCGCCGAGGCGTACGGTCGGTGCTCACCGAGTGGGGATGGGAAGGCGAGCGAGCGGACGACCTTGTCACCATCTGCTCGGAGCTGGTGACGAACGCCATCCGGCACGCGAGCCGGCCAGGCGACACGGTCGATCTGCGGCTCCAGGAGATCGATGGCGACTGCCGGATCGAGGTCCTGGACTCACGCCCGGACCTGTCGTTGCCGAGGCTCTCTGTCCCCTGCGGGGAGAGCGGCCGTGGACTGATCCTCGTCCGTGAGCTCGCGGACGACATGGACGTGGCGGCGACCCCCACGACCAAGAAGGTGTGGGCGAGGGTTCTGCTCACCGCCGCCGCTTCGCTGAGGAGCACCGCGTGAAGCGCACGCGACAGCCCGAAGTTCCGTCCGCCATCCCGCCCGCCAACGTCGCCGGGCTGCGCTGGCTCGCCGGATTCCACCGCGACGCGGTCGCTTGTCTGGACACCTGGCACTCCGGCGACCTGGCCGAAATCCCCCTGAAACACCTCGCGGCCGTGCAGGTGAGTGCCACGCTCGGCATACGGGCGGTGCAGCGGCTCGATCCGATCGGACCCGTGCTCCACAGCGTCGGCCGAGGCACGGTCGAATTCCTCGTCGCGCCGACCACGATGCTCGTCGACCAGCCCGGGGTGCGGCTACTCAGGGATGGGGCGCTGCTGTGCCCGCCGCCCGGCCGGGCCGTGGAGCAGCGCAGGGTGCCGGTCTGGGTGGTCGAGCCCGATGGCATCGGTCGCCTCATGGATATCCAGATGGTGCTTGGCGCCGTGGCCGCCGAGTACGCCCACTTCGCCACGGACCCCCAGGACGGCAGCGTCGGCGTGACCGACGCCACCGTCGGACCGCGGTCCGCGAGCGCGGTCGCCAGCTTCTTCGCCGCCGCTCGAAGAGCCGCCGATTCGGCGTGATCGGGCTCCGGCCCGGCCTGCGACTCCTGGCGGTCATCAGTGGCTCTGACTTGGCCCGCCAGGGGCCCGAGTTCCCGTCCGTCACCGGGCGGGCTGCGGGAGAAACAGCGTGCCCCACCCTCGTGGGCACCACGTTCACCCCGAGCGCCGCCGTCCTCCCCTGTGACTCCTTCGGGGAAGACATGCGGATGGCCGACCGTCGCGCCCGGAGGGGACGCGGCGGTGGGCCATGGTCGCTGGTGTGCCGGCCGGCACACCAGGCGGGGCCCGGACTGACGGTCGGGTCCGGGCCCCGCTACCAGGCAGCGGAACAGTCGGAACGAGAGCGAGAGGGACGGAACGGGTGGGAGTGGACGACGAGGCGGCCGCACCGGCATGCCTGAGGGCCGGGTCCGCGCCGGGGGTTTCCGGGGAGGGGCAGTTGCCGCGGTTGACCGCCGACGAGGCGCGAAGCCGCATCGCCGCGGACCTGCGCCGCTGGGGCGCCCCCACGCTCCTCGCACCGTCGACCGAACAGTTGGCCAAGGCCTGCGACGCCCTGGCGTGCGCCGGTGTCCACTTGGGCCTGGCCCGCGATGCGCTCGACTTCCTGCACACATGCACGGACTGGCTCAACACCATCGCCGGTATCGAACTGGCCGACGAGGACCCCGACCGGCAACTGGAGTTGCTGCGCCGGGTCTGCGGGGCACTGCGCGCCAGCAGGCAACTGCTGCAGGCGCAGCGGTGAGGGCGAGGTTTCGCCGCCTGGGTTCTGACCCTACCGACCACCGACCCTGGCACCGGCCACCGGCCGCCGCCACACCACCACACCGAAGGACACCGTGACTCCCAGCTACACCTTCCACAACGAGGCCGACAGCTCCGACGCGGTCATCGACCACGTGGAGCGCCTCCTTCACCTTGCCGCGCCGCTTACCGAACGGCACTCGGGCCTGCCCCTGCCCGAGGCGATAGCGGTGCGCCTGGTGCACCCGGACGGCTTCGTCGACCTGATGACCGAACACGCCGAAGCCAGCGTCCGTCGCGCCGCCGAAGCGTTCGACGCGAACTCGACTGAGCAGGCCGCGCTCCTGGGGCAGATCGAGCCAGGCCGCAACGCCCTGGGCGGCTACGCCGGCCGGTTGTGGCCGGGCGTCAGGGCAGCGGTCGCGCTGCGCCTGGACGACAGCCTGGAGATGGTCGTCATGCCCGCCGCCCTGGCTTCCACACGCGCCACCGACCGGAACCTGGTCGGCGCCTTCGCCCACGAGCTCACCCACACCGCCCAGCTGCTCATCTGGCCGACCATGCCGTGGGAGCACTTCACCTCCGGTGCGCGCGTCCTGGTCGCCGGCCTGGCGCAGGATCAGACGGTGGCCTCCCAACCGGTCTACGAGGGCCACGCCCAGTGGGTCCAGCGCAGGGTCATGGTCGAGTACTGCGGTCAAGCCGAGGTCGACCGGATCGACGGCGAGCCCGAGCCGAGCCTGCTGTGGGCCCTGGGCCAGGACCAACACACGGGCAGGAAGAACCCCGTCGATATCGGCGAGGCCTTCGTGGCCGCGCTCGACGACCACGGCGGACACGACCTGGTCCTGCACCTGCTCGCCCACCCCGACCAGCTGCCCACCATGGCCGAGATCATCGGCACCGACCCCGCGGTTCTCGCCAGGACCTACGCCGAGACCGTCGGCGCGGTCCCGGCTGCCGGCTGACCTGATCTTCTGCCGCTCGGGGAGCATGTTGGTGGTGGCAGAAACGGCGGCGGCTCGCGGAGCCCCGGGACCTGGGTAGGGCTCGGGCCCGCGAGCCGGCCGCCGGCACGCACCAGCCTTCCGGCCGGTAACGGACCACCTGCCCGGTGGGTGACCGGGCAGCCGCGACCGCATCGCGCGCGCTTTGGACCGCATCACCGACTCGTTCGCCCCGGTGTACCTGACCCACGGGCACCCGCCCGTCTGACCCGGCGCCTCATCCCTGACCTTCCGCGGAGACCTCCGATGCCCCCCGCCCTGCCGATCACCGGCCGGCCCTGCCCGCGATGCGGTGCCGTGCCCACCCTGGACGCCCTGCCCCACCGGGTGCTCGCCCTCCAGGCCGAAGGCCTGACCCACCGGGCGATCGCCACTCGCCTCAGGTGGACGACCGACACGGTCGGCACGTTGGCGTACCAGGGCCGCTGGCAACTCGCCGCGACAACGGCCGCGCAGGCGGTCGACATCGCCTGCCGCACCAACCTGCTCAACCCGCCGCCCGGTGACCCGTTCATCGCGGCCCGGGTCACCGGCGGCCAGCTGAACACCTTCGAGCCCATCACCCGCGGCTTCGGCCATGAAGCGGCCGCGCGTACGCTCGGCGTCAGCAGGCAGACCGTGAACGGGCAGCTGCGGGTGCTCTTCGCCGGGTCGGCGCCCGCACCGCCGCGCACGCCGTCTATCTCCTCCACGGCCTGCGGCGCCTGTCGGCCAGCCACCCGTGCCGTTGTCCGAGCCGTGGTGACGCCACCGCACCGCCCGGGCCGGCGCCGGACGGCCGGCTCGCGCAGGTTGCCCGATGAACGGGCTACGGGCGATGCCCGTCCCTGCCGCGCTCGCACGCCTCGACCGCGGTCCGCGATCTCGCTTCGCGGACCCCCGACCCGGTTCCGGGGTGACGTCGTGACGGAGCCCCGTGTTGTCAGAGGGCGACCCTGCCCGTGGTGCGGATCCCGGATCGATCTGGACGCGAAGCGGCACGGGGCCCTCGCGCTGATCGCCGCAGGCCTGAGCAATCCGGAGATCGCCACCGGAACCGGCCTCTCGGAGGACAGCGTGCGCCGTCGGATTCGCGGCCTCTATGAGGACCTCGGCGTCGCCGGTCGGGTCCAGGCCGTGGACATCGGCTGCCGCGTCGGCCTCCTCGCGCCGATTCCCGGCCTCCTGAGGCCGGAGGAGGGGATCACCCCGCGCATGCTGTGGATCGTCGAACGGCGCGCTCGCGGGACAGCGGTGCGGGAGATCGCCAAGCAGCTCCACCTCAGCGAGAACACCGTCAAGACCGACCTGTACCAGCTCGGACGGCGGCTCGGAATGGGGGGCAGCGTCCGTGCGGTCCACGCCCTGCACTCCCTCGACCTGCTGCCCGGCCGACACCCCTGCCGGTGCGTCGACGACCGGCAGGGGCGAGTGGCAGGGGTCAGGCCGCGGCAGCGATCGTCCGCATCTCGGCAATGGCCAGGTCGAGCCGGGCGGAGCTGACGGACGACGCCAGCGCGAAGGCCGACGCCGCGTAGCGGTCGGCCTCCTCGCGCTTGCCCTGCGCGTAGAGGGCGCTGGCCAGGCGGGTGGAGACCATCGCCTTCACCCGGGCCCGGGACGGGTCGGTGCGCTGCTCGGCCTCGCCAAGGGTCCGAACGAGGTCCGGGGCGTGCCGGCCGGTGGTGACCATGGCGAGGTACAGGGCGTAGCCGGTGTCGCTGTTCAGCTTCTCCGCGGTGATGGACCAGGTCCACCGCGGTCCGCTGTGCGGGTCGGTGGACCTGCTGTAGAGCGTCTCCGCGTTGTTCATGCGGCGCAGCAGCTGGCCTTCGTCGCCCTGTAGGGCGTAGGCCTGGGCCTTGACCGCTTCGACCATGGCGAGTGCGGCGGGGGAGAGGGCGGCGCCGGCCGTCATGCCGGTCAGGGTGAGGGCCTGCGCGGGGTTGCGTTCCTGGATCTCCTGGCGGGCGAGGTTGGTGGCCAGGTGGCACAGGGCGTCCGGGTCCTCGGCTTCCCGGGCGGCGTCGATGCCGAGGTGGAAGACGGGGCGCGAGTGCGCGCCGTGACCGGCGTCGAAGGAGGACCAGGCGGCGAGGTTGGCCAGATGGGCCACTGCCGCGCACAGCCGCCGGCGCACGCCCGGGAGCATGGACGCCTTGGTCAGGCGCAGGGTGCGTTCGAGTTCGTCGAGCGCGTAGTGGCGTACGGGGGCGCCGCCGCTCTGGCGGTCGAGTGCGCTGAGGGCGTGGACGCGTTCCTCGATGGCGGCGAGGTCGTCCATGCCGAGGCGCTCGGGTGGCGAGGCCAGGGACGGGACGGGAACGAGGCCGGCGAGTGAACCGGCGAGGAGGGTACGGCGGTGCGAGGTCCTCACCCCTTCGGCGAGCGGTTGGGCCCTCTTGGAGTACAGCCCCAGTGCGCTCGGGGTTGTCACGCCGAGTACATAGCACAGGGCGTCCCGGACGTCGCGCCCGGGCCATGTGACCTTTCCCCGTTCTAACTGGCTCATGGCCTTGGCGTCAAACGAGACCGGCCTGACCGGCCTTGTGTTCGAACGAACTTGACGCTCCATCAGTTCACGTATGCGATTCTGGACCGCTTCAGCGACCTGTTCCTGCGTGAGCCCGTTCAGCGTCCTGGCGTTGACCAGCGCCTCGTTGACCACGGTGGCCCCCCGGCATCGGCGTTCCGTTGAGGAAGGGCGGTCAGCGTAGCAGCGGGCGGCCGCGTCGAAGAACGACCCGGATGGGTGAATCGCGCACCCAAAATGCCGACAAAATCTGGGTGTTGGCGGCTCCCCGGCCCGCGCTTTCATGGCTTTCCGGCCGACAGGACAGATGCCTCGGCCCCACAGTCAGTCACTCTCCGTGCCCGAGTGCTGGCGGATCAGCTCGCCGGTCGCAGATGCGGGCAGCCCACCGCCGCCCGCCCGGCCTCCACCACTCCCAGCAGAGGAGTCCCCACCGTGCAGAAGATCCTCGTCACGGGCGGGGCCGGCTTCATCGGCTCCCACTTCGTCAACCGCCTCCTGCAGCGCACGGACATCGAACGCGTCACCGTGCTCGACCTCCTCACCTACGCAGGCAACCCGGCCAACCTGAGCGCCGCGTGGGACTCGCCCCACCTCCACTTCGTCCACGGCGACATCCTCGACCGCCCGCTCGTCGACAGTCTCCTGCAGCGCCACGACGCCGTCGTGCACTTCGCCGCCGAATCCCACGTCGACCGCTCCCTCCTCGACGCCAGGGGCTTCCTCACCACCAACGTCACGGGCACCCAGACCCTCCTCGAAGCCGCCCGCCACGCCGCCATCGAGAAGTTCGTCCACGTCTCCACCGACGAGGTGTACGGGCCGCTGCCCACGGGCTGCGCCACCGAGGACACCCCGCTGCGTCCCACCGTCCCCTACGCGGCGTCGAAGGCCGCCTCCGACCTGGTGGCGCTGTCCTACCAGCAGACCTACGGCGTGCCGGTGTGCGTGACCCGCTCCTCGAACAACTTCGGGCCGCGGCAGTACCCGGAGAAGGTCATCCCGCGGTTCGTCACCCTGCTGCTGCAGGGGGAGCCGGTCACCATCCATGGCCGAGGCCAGCACGTGCGCAACTGGCTGCACGTGGAGGACAACTGCGCCGGCATCGAACTCGTCCTGTTCGGCGGCGTGCCCGGGCAGGTCTACAACATCGGCGGAGGGACCGACCTGACGACCGCCGCCCTGACCGAGCTCATCCTGACGGCCTGCGGCGCCGGCCCCGGGAGCGTGCGCTACATCCCCGACCGCCAGTCCAACGACGAGCGGTACGCGATGGACTGGTCGAAGATCGCCGGCACCCTCGGCTACCAGCCCCGGCGGCCGCTGCGCGACCACCTCGCCGAGACGGTCGCCTGGTACCGCGACCACGCCGCCCGCTGGCCGCTGCCGGTCGACGCCGTCCCCACCTACGCAGGGAAGTGACTGTCATGACGACCGCACCCCGCCGCATCGTCGTCACCGGGATGGGCGCCAACCCTGGCTTCGACCTCGCCCGATCCCTCCAGCGCCGCGGACTGCACGTGATCGCCACCGACGCCCACCCGCTCGCCCCGGGCCTGCTCCTGCCCGGCGTCACCGCCCGCACCACCCCGCGCGCCGACGATCCCCGCTACGGCGAGGCGATGATGCGGCTGTGCCGGGAGACGGCCGCCGACGCGATCATGGTCGGCATCGAGAACGACCTCGCGCCGCTGCTGGACCTGGAGCACGCCCTGGCCGCCGCCGGCGTGCGCCTGTGGCTGCCGGAGCCGAGCGCGGTGGAGACCTGCCTCGACAAGGCCGCCTTCGACGCCGCCCTGCGCGCGCACCGCATCCCCACCCCCCGCACCTACCTGCCCGAGCAGCTCGACACGGTCCCCGACGACGGGCGCCCGCTCGTCGTCAAGCCCCGCCGCGGCCACGGCGCGCAGAACGTCTTCTTCTGCCACACCCGCGAGCAGGCCCGCGTGCTGTGCGAACTGGTGCCCGAGCCGCTGATCCAGGAACGCGTCCGCGGCACCGAGTTCACCGCGGACTGCGTCGTGGACCGCACCTCCCGCGCCTCCGCCGTCCTGCGCCACCGCGACCTCGTCAAGGCCGGGCTCGCGGCCGTGGCCACCACCTTCCACGACCAGGAGGTCGCGGAGCGCGTCGAACAGACCCTCGCCGCGGTCGGCGCGCAGGGCCTGTGCTGCGTCCAGGGCTTCATCACCGACGACGGCCCGCAGCGCGTCCTGATCACCGAGCTGAACGTGCGCGTCGCCGGCGGATTCGCCCTGAGCGAGGCCGCCGGCGCCGACCTCGTCGGCCAGACCGTCAACGGCCTGTTCGGCCACCCGATCGACCACAGCCGCCTCGCCTACCGACCCGGCGTCTTCCTCACCAAGTACGTCGAGACCCTCGCCACCGGCCACCGCGCCACCCACCCGGCCTGGAAGGACACTTCCCGATGACGACAAGCCCGGCCCTCCAGCGGCCCGACGCCACCCGCAACGCCAGCCCCTACCTGTACGGGCCCGAGCACCAGGCCGTCGCCCGTGTCCTGAACAGCGGCCACTACGGCCACACCGCCGTCACCGAGACCTTCGAACAGGCCGTCGCCCACTTCCTCGGCGTCCCGGACGCCGTCGCCGTGTCCACCGGCACCGCCGCCCTGCACACCGCGCTCGTGGCCGCCGGCATCGGCCGAGGCCACGAGGTGATCGTGCCCTCCCTGACCTTCGCCGCCACCATCCAGGCCATCCGCGCCTGTGGTGCCCGCCCCCGCTTCGCCGAGGTCGACCCCGCCACCGCCTGCGTCACCCCCACCACAGTGCTGGAAGCCATCACCGCCGACACCGCCGCGGTGATGCCCGTCCTCTACGGCGGCCGCGCCATCGACCTCACCCCGATCCACCCCCACCTCACCGAACACGGCATCACCGTCATCGAGGACGCGGCCCACGCCTTCGGCTCCTACCAGGGCACCCGTCGCGTCGGCGCCACCGGACAGCTGACCTGCTTCAGCTTCGGCCCGATCAAGAACCTCACCTGCGGCCAGGGCGGCATGGTCATCCCCCGCACCACCGCCGAAGCCGCCCGTCTGCGCGAACTACGCCTGCTCGGCATCACCGCGAGCGCCGACCAGCGGGCCGCCTCCACCACCTACCAGGTCACCAGCGCCGGGTTCCGCTACCCGATGTCCGCGCTCAACGCGGCGATCGGCACCGTCCAGCTCGCCCACTTCGCCACCGCCGAGACTGCCCGCCGACACCTGTGGCGCACCTACCGCGCCGCACTCGCCGACCTGCCGGTCACCCTGGTCGACGTCGACGTCGACCACTCCGTCCCCCACCTGTGCGCGATCACCGTCCCCCACCGCGACCAGGTCTGGCGGCACATGCACGAACACGGCATCGGCGTCGGCGTGCACTACCCGCCCAGCCACACCCAGCCGGCGTTCACGCCCTGGCACCGGCCCCTGCCCGACACCGAACGCCTCGGGGAGCAGATCATGACGCTCCCTTTCCACCAGCACCTCACCGACGACGACATCCACCACGTCACCACCGCCCTCCAGCAGGCTCTCACCAGCACCGGAGCCCACCGATGAGCAACCCCACCCCCGAGCGCGTCCGACGCATCCTGACGGTGTGCCTCGGCAACTACTGCCGCAGCCCCCTCGCCGGCGCCGTCCTCGCCACCAAGGCCGGCCCCGCCCTCGACGTCCGGACCGCCGGCCTCATCGACATGTGGGTCGGCAAGACCGCCCACCCTGACGTGATCACCGCGGCTGCCCACCTCGGCTACGACCTCACCGACCACCACCCCACCCAGGTCGACCGGGCCCTCATCACCTGGGCCGACCTCGTCCTGGCCATGGACCGCTCCGTCCTCGACCAGCTGCGCCCCATCGCCGGCCCTCGCAACGAGCACAAGCTGCGCCTCTACCTCGCCGACGGCCATGACGTCCCCGACCCCATGGGCAAGGGCCCCGAGGAGTTCGCCGCCAGCGCCGCCATCATCGAAGCCGGCGCTGCCCCCTACCTGCCCTGACACCACGACGCGGCCGGTCCGCCCCCGACAGGGCGGACCGGCCGCACCACCCACCGGCTCTCAGCCGGCCGTGGCCACCGACAGCAGTAGGTCCACCAACCGCTCCGCCGCATCCGGGCGACCGTGCGAGCGGGCCCGCAGCGCCATGTCGCCGCGCCGGGCCGGATCGGCCAGCAGCGGCGCCACCGCCTCACGCAGCGCGTCGCCCGTCGCCTCGCCCACCAGCGCGAGCGCCGCCCCGCTGTCCTGCAGATGGCGCGCGTTGTGCTCCTGCTCGTTGCCCGCCGACGTCCCCAACGGGATCAGCACCGACGCTTTCCCCAGCGCGGTCAGCTCCGCGACCGTCCCCGCGCCGGACCGCGACACCACCACGTCCGCCAGCGCCAGCACGTCCGGCAGCTCCGCACCCAGGAACCCCGTCACCAGATACCGGCCCGCCAACTCGGCCGGCAGCGCCGCGGCCGCCTGCCGCAACCCCGCTTCATGACTCGGACCGCACTGATGAACCACATTCGCCTGGGACAAAAGCCACGGCAGCACCTCCCGCACCAGGTCGTTGATCTGCTGCGCTCCCTGGGCGCCTCCGGTCACGTACACGGTGGGCCGAGCCCGGTCGAACGACCACAGGCCCAGTGCCTCGATCGCCTTCGACGCATGCCCGGTCAGGACCTCGGGCCGGACCGGGTTGCCGGTCACCACTGCGGCCGCACGCACCCCGTCGGCCAGCAGCGCGAGCGTCGACTCCGAAGACACCGCGATGCGCGTCGCCCGCCGCGCCAGCGTCCTGTTCGCGAGCCCCAGGCGCACCGTCTGCTCGTGGATGACCAGCGGGCAGCCGCGCATCTTCGCTGCCACGCCCACCGGAACCGCGACGTAGCCGCCGGTCGCCAGCACCACATCGGGAGCGAACCGGGAGATCAGCGACCGGGCCTGGGCGATGCCCAGCGGCACCCGGCTCATGTCCCGGATGTTCGCCGGCGACACCAGCTTCAACGGGTTGCTCGAACGCCGGATCTTGCCGGTGGCGACCGTCGCGAACTCGATCCCCTCCGCCGCGGCGACCCGGGCCTCCAGCCCGTCGGCCGTCCCCGCCCACAGCACCTCCAGCGACCGCCCCGAGGCCTCCAGGCGTCGTTCCAGAGCCCGCAGCGCGGTCAGAGCCGGGTACGTGTGCCCGCCCGTTCCACCGCCCGTCACCAACAGCCGAAAGGCCCGCCGCGGAAGGCGCTCGACGCCGTCGCTATTCACGTATTAGCTCCCAAATCCCTCTGACACCAACACAGTTAGCCGGTGGGGCGGCACATTGCGGACGATAGCAGGCCATCTCCCTCCAACCCGCCCCGAACCTTGGCAGACCCGCCACCTCACACATCCGGGAGACCACGATGATCCCCGCGTTCGACCACACCGTGTCCATCGCCGCCGAAGCCCGCGACCAGGCCCAGGCCCACCTCAACGGCCTCTTCCGACGGGCGGCCGACCACGTCGAACGCACCGCCCCCGGCACGGCGCTGCTGGTGTCCGGGTCGATCGGCCGCGGCGAGGCCGCTGTCACCAACCGCAACGGCCGCTGGGAGCTCGGCAGCGACATCGACTTCGCCCTCGTCCTGCCCGACGGCATCGATGGCACCACCACCGCTCAGAACCTGATCGACCACCTCACCCGCCTCTACCCGCAGATCACCACCACCGCCTGGCCGCTGTACCGAAGCGACCTCCCGCACGCCCGCTCCCACTTCGCCCGCGACCTCGCCCTGGCCGCCGGATCCCCGCTCACCGGCACCATCGCGCCCGCCAGCATCCCCACCCCCGACCTCGGCCCCAACGACTCCCTCCAGGTCATCACCCACCAACTCGCCACCTACCTCATGCCGGGCACCGAACCCGAACACCGCCACGACACCGACGATCACCTGTTGCGCAAACTCCTCCTGGAGACCCTGCGGGCCCTCGCCCCGGCCGGTGCCGACGGCTGCACCCGCCACGAGGACATCCTCAGCGCCCATGCACGCACGCAGTGGGAACCGGTCCTGCCGGCCGCCCAGGTCGAGAAGCTCGTCGCCGATCGCGAACACGGCCGCCCCCTCGGCATCGGCCACGACCACGCCCACCACCTGTTCATCCGGCTGATCGCGCGCTTCCTCGCCCCCGCTACCGGAGACCTCCCGGACGAACTGCAGCGCCTCGCCCCCGCGGCCGCCGACGTCATGGCCGCTTACCAGCTCGCGCTCCTCGCCTACACCGGCCTGCTCCTGACCGGCGGCTCCGCCCGCTACACCAGCACCCTGTGCCTGATCTGGGACCGCATGGGCACCACCGGCCTCACCGATACCACCATCGACGTCATCCAGAGCGCCAAGTCGGTCGACCCCACCGCCGTCGCACAGCACCGGCCCCGCCAGCTGTCGATCCTCGCCGGCGCGATGTGGAGGCTGCGCGACGACTACTACCGCCACCTCGGCGCCCGCATGTTCGGCCGCCCCCTCCTCGACAGCCCGTACGCCGACCTTCCCCTCGCCCGAACCGAAGTCGCCGGCGCCCGCCAGTAGCCCAGGAAGTCCGCACGCGAGCGCAAGTACTCCCGACAACCCCCGAGGTGAAACAACGTGAAGGCACTCGCACAGCGACTCGGCGTGATCGGCGGGGTCGGCCCCGTGGCGACTGTCGAGTTCTACCGAAGCCTGATCGAACAGGTCCGCCGCCGCACCGGAGCCTCCCCGGACCTGGTGATCCACAGCCTGCCCATACCGGTCGACCTCGAACTCGCCGTACTGGCCGGCAACCTCACCGACCCCGACAGGGCACACATCACCAACCTGCTCACCACCGCCCTGAACACGCTCGAACACGCCGGCTGCAGGACCATCGCCATGCCCTGCAACTCCTTCCACCCGTTCCTGCGCCCCCTGCTCACCTGCAGGCCCCTCACGCTCATCGACATGGTGGAAGCGACCATCGAGACCGCCGCAGCCCACGGACTCAAGCGCGTCCTTCTGCTGGCGACAGGAACGAGCCTCAACGGCGCCGCCTACGCGGCCGCGACCGACCACGGCATCGAACTGATCGAGCCCCCCAGCCAAACGGGCATCGACCAGTTGCTCGAACGGTGCGTGGGCGGCGACCTCCGGGCGATCGACCTGGACGCGCTGCGAACCGCACTTCACGACGTCCCCGACGCGCAAGGCGTCCTGCTGGGCTGCACCGACCTCACGGTCCTGCGCGACGCCCTTACCCCGCTCACCCCCGTCGTCGACAGCCTCGACTGCCTCGTCGAAGCATGCGCCGCGGCCCTCGCACCTACCGACCGGACAACAACTCAAAGAGCGTCGACCTGCTGATCCCCAGCTCCGCCCCGGCAGCGGCCTGCGACCTGCTGTGGTCAACGAGCAACTGGGCGGCGATTCCGCGCTTCGTCCGGACGTGCGCCCCGACGGTTCGGCGAGCAGCTCGGTGACGGTCGCGGCCGCCCACGCTCCGGCCTGGGTCCGCTCAGGGCGCGCAGTACCCGGGGTGCCCAGGGACTCGACCAGCCGGCGGGCGTGCCGGGCGGCGAGCAGCACAGGGGAAGGCCGTCCTCGCGCATAGTGGGAAGGCGATAGACGAGCTCGGCGGCCGCAAGCTCGCCGATCTCGGCGAGCTCTCCGGACCGGTCCGCGGCCAGGTACCGCCCGCACCGGGTGACGATCAGCTCCAGGTCCGGGCCGGTCACCCGCTGCGCGCTGGCGACGTCGACCACGCGGGCCTGCTGGGCCAACCGACAGAATTCGTCGACCTGCGGAGACGTTGGTCGACCGGACATCACTTCCCGCGTCGCCGGAGATCATCTCCCAAGACACTCGTTCGGCCGGTCGGCAACTGGACGGAAGCGGCAGGCCTTGCACGTCGCCTGGGGCGTTCCCTCTGCTTCCCTTCCTGCCCTTGGCTTCGTGGGTGGTGGTTGGGCCGGCGATGGCACCGAGGGGTCGCTACGCCTGTGGCGGGCTTCTTCCTCTCTCGCGTTCGGCGGCTGGTGTCGGCCTCGGTCGCCGGCGCAGGAGTTGGGGCTCCGGTGGGGATAGCTGGGGCCGTCCCCACCGGAGCCTTCCTCGACGGTGCGGTGATCAGAGGGAGGCGTTGATCACGGTGCCGGTGTGGTTGCCGGGTAGGGCGGTGAGGGCCCACCTTCCGGGCCCTGTTCGGACCATGGCCGGCAGCTTCTGGTATCCACGGTGTCGCCCCGGGCGGGTGCGCGGGGTGCTTCATCGGCCAGGGACGGCGATGCCCTGGGTCGACTTACCGTTGCCGTTCCAGTCGCCGGTGACCGGAAATCCGCTGTCGCCGTAGTAGACGTAGGTGGAGGATCCGTCGCCGGTGGCGCCGCGGAAGCGGAAGACGCTGCCGGTGGCCTGGTAGACGCCGACCTGGGTGGTGCCGCTGCCGTTCCAGTCACCGGTGACGGGTGTGTCCCCTGGTGCTCCGAACGTGAAGGTGATGTCGGCCTCGCCGTCGTGGGTGGAGTTCACGAGGTAGAAGGTGGCGGTATCGGGATTGAAAAGCCCCGGGGTATCGTAGCCCTTGTGTGTCCAGTCCCCGGCGATCGGCTTCCAGTTGCCGCCGTCGCCCAGCTTGAAGGACGTCACGGTGCCGTCGTGGTGGCGGAGGTGGAACTCGGCGGTGCTGGGGCGGTAGATCCCCACTTCGGTGGTGCGTCCGCTGTCCCACCGGCCGACCACGGGGACGTCGCCCGGATTTCCGAATCCGAAGTCGGTGGTGCTGGGGCCGCCGTCGAGTGAGTTCGTCAGGTAGAAGTGGGCGGCGGTGGGGTCGTAGGCGCCGGGGGTGTCCCCGCCGATGCCGTCCCAGTTGCCCGTCAGCGGGATCATCGGGCTCTTGCCGAAGTCGAACGCGGCCCGGGTGGAGACGTTCGACTGCGCGGAGTCGGAGAGGAACCAGCGCAGGACACCGGGTGCCTGGGGCGGCATCGTGCCGGAGCGGACGAACTTGATCCAGTCGACGAGGTCGTCGGTGCGAGTGCTCACGGCGCCGTCGCGGGTGGTTTCGGTGCTGTCGAGGCAGCCCTTCTGCCAGGAGGTGCTGCTGACGGCGACGAGCTGGACGGTGCCGCCCGTCTCGCGGACGGCGGGGCCTCCGGTGTCGCCCTTGCAGACGGCCGCGCCGGCCGGTGCGACGCCCGTGATGGCGATACCGGTGGCGGTGACCGTGTTCACCCCGAAGGTCGCGCCGTGGAGTTTGTCGGGCACCCACTCCGTTCTGGTCCGGCCGTAGCCGACGACGTGCAGGGTTTCACCCTGGACGGGTGCCCCGGCGGCGACGACCAGGGGGGTGATGTCGGTGACGGGGGTGGCGAGCCGGGCGAGCACGAGGTCGCGGTCGGTGCGGGGGACGAGTTCGGCGATGTCCCGGACCTGGCCCGCCGTGGTGGTGAGGTCGGCCCGCCCGACAGTGACGACGGCCTTGAGTGTCGGCGGACCGGCAGGGACGGTCGTCGGCTGGGCGGGGTTGTCGGCGAAGCAGGAGGCGGCGGTGACGACCCAGTACGGGTCGACCAGGGCACCGGTGCAGGCGCGTTTGCCGTCGCCGATGTCCAGCTTGGCCGTGAACGCGAAGGCACCGGCCGGCGCGGCGTCACCGCTGAGAGCGGGCGCGGGCGTACCGGCCAGCAGGGCAGCTGTCAGGGCGACGGTCGTGACCGTCCCGGTCATCCACGCCGAGCGTGGGCGTGAGCGAGGCATGAGGTGGCTCTTCTCCGTTCTTGGACCTGCTGGCGTCCCGGGCGGGTGGATCACGGGTGCGGTCAGCCTGTCGCGGGGATCCGGCCGACCACGGACCAGCCGGACCAGCCGCCGCCGTTGGTGTTGTAGGCGTGGGCCATGACGCAGTCGGTGCCCTGGCCGAAGACCTCGGCTGTTCTGGTGTCCGGGTTGTAGACCGCGGCGGGGGAACTGCCGAACTTCCAGTTGCCGGTCATAATCCAGGGCGCCCAGCCGGTGGCCCGGCTCCACGCCGCCCGGTAAATCGATGCGTCGGTGCCGGTCGCGAACACCTCCAGGGCGTTGGTGACCGGGTTGTGGAGGACGGCCGGCACCCCGACGAACGCGCCTCCGGGGTTGAGGGCGTACCAGCCGGACCAGCCCTCGCCGTTGGTGTTGTAGAGGTGCGCCATCACGCCGTCGGTCCGCAGAGCGAACACCTCGGCTGTCCTGGTGTCGGGGTTGTAGACCGTGGAGGCGTCGCCGCGGAACTTCCAGTCACCAGTCATAATCCAGGGCGCCCAGCCGGTGGCCCGGCTCCACGCGGCCCGGTACATCGATGCGTCGGTGCCGGTCGCGAACACCTCGAGCGAGTTAGTGATCGGATTGTGGACAACAGCCGGTTCGCCGACGAACCGGGCCCCGGGATCCAGCGCGTACCAGCCCGACCAGCCCTCACCATTGGTGTTGTAGAGGTGCGCCATCACGCCGTCGGCCCGCAGAGCGAACACCTCGGCCGTCCTGGTGTCCGGGTTGTAAACGGTGGTCGGGTCACCGCGGAACTTCCAGTCACCAGTCATCGTCCACGGCGTCCAGCCGGTGGCCCGGCCCCACGTCGCCCGGTACATCGACCCGTCGGTACCGGTGGCGAACACCTCCAGGGCGTTGGTGACCGGATTGTGGACAACGGCCGGTTCTCCGACGAACCGCGCGCCGTCGCCGAGGATGTGCCAGCCCGACCAGCCCTCGCCGTTGGTGTTGTAAGCGTGGATCATGGCGCCGTCGGCCCGCAGCGTGAAGATCTCGGCGGTCCTGGTGTCCGGATTGTAGACGGTGCCGCGGTTCCCGGACCGGACGGTGGCGGCCCAGGCGGAGGTGGTCTGCTGGATCCAGCTCCCGAGATCATCGACCCGGATGTCGTAGGCGCCGGTGCGGGTGGTCGGGGCAGCGCCGAGGCAGCCGTTCTGCCAGGAGCGGCTGTTGAGGGCGGCGAGTTCGTAGTGGTCGCCGACCTGCCGTAGCGCGGGCCCCCCGGTGTCGCCCTTGCAGACGGCGGCGTCCGAGGGGGCCTTCGCGGCGATGCCGATGCCGGCCGGGTCGACGCCGCCGACGGTGAAGAGGGCGGTGTGGAGCTTGTCGGGCACCCACTCGGTCCTGGTGCGGCCGTAGCCCGTCACCCGGAGTTCCTCACCGGCGGTGGGAGCGGTCGTGGCCACCGCCACCGGGGTGATGTCGGTGACGGGAGTGGCGAGCCGGGCGAGGACGAGGTCACGGTCGGTACGGGGGACGAGTTCGACGATGTCCCGGACCTGACCCGCGGCGGTGGTGAGGTCGGCGCGTCCGACGGTGACGAAGGCCTTCAGTGTCGGCGGACCGGCAGGGACGGTCGTCGGCTGGGCAGGGTCGTCGGCGAAGCAGGAGGCGGCGGTGACGATCCAGAACGGATCGACGAGCGTGCCGCTGCAGGCGCGTGCACCGGCGCCGATGTCCAGCTTGGCGGCGTACGCGTAGGAACCAGCTGGCAGGGCGTCACCGCTGACGGCAGGAGCGGGTGCGCCGGTGAGCAGGGCACCTGTCAGGGCGACGGCGGTGACAGCCCCGGTCGTCCAGGCCGTACGTGTGCGGAAGTGAAACATGGGATGGGCTTCCTTCGTTGCCGTTCCGACCGGTGGGTGACTCGGTAAGGGGCGGGGCCCGCCCGGTTCAGCCGGTGACGCGGAGTTCGACGAGCATGGTCGGCTTCTGGCCGACGCCCTCGCCGACGCCGGTGATGCCGCCCTTGGGCACGTCGACGGTCTGGGCGACGCCGTCGGCGGTGAGGTTGGCGCGAACCGCGCGGTCGTTGGTCTGGATGAGGAAGGTCTGCGGCAGTTCGAGGGTGAGCTGGCCGACGGCACCGCTCACCCGGAAGCAGACCGAGGGTCCGCCGGCCGGGTTGGGGACGGCCCGGCTCCAGAGCTGGATTTGGGTGGTGGTGTTGCAGTCGGCGAGGAGGATGTGGCCGTCGCCCCGTAGGAGCTTCAGGTTCGGGAAGGGGCTGGCGCCCGGGTAGCTGAAGTCTTCGACCGCCGGCGGCGGGGTCACGTCGTCGGCTGCCGCCGACGCGGCGGCGGGGGCCGGCTGGGTGGCGGAGGCGGCTGAGGAGGAGTCGGCCGAGGCGGCGGCCACGGCGGTGAAGGTGACAACCACGGCAAATGCGGCAGCTGTCAGCCGACTGAGCATGCGACGGCTCATCCGATTCCCTTTCTGGACTGATCATGCAAGCAGGTTTGCAGGCATCGAAAGCATTGAGGCCGCGTCCTAATTCGCCGGCATCTCGGGGCGTTGGGACGCGAAGAACGCACCCTCCACCCTGAGGGGATCATCAAAGGAAAGTCAAGAGTTGCTCTTACCGCTTGGTCCCGAATGTCACCGGCACGTGCGGAAATCCGCGCATGGCCCCCTTAGTACCTGATGTCCGGGCAAGGTGTTACCGCCTGCCTCATTCGTCCCACCAGAACCACTGGCCCCAGGTCTGCGAATCTGGCATTCCTGTCACCGGTTCGGAGGCTGAAGCGGGCAACTTCTTCTTCGGATTCAGATTCCGGCCGCGCGGAATATTTCTGCCGTGGCTGGACTGGGCCCATGAATTCGTGCTCTGCTCTCAGGTAATGCCAATAGCCAGGCCGTGTTCGAACGAGGCCTGAGTGAGCCGGGAGGGTTTCTCGTGACGCACGGGTGGGGTGGCTTCGCCATGCGTAGAAGGCGACGCCGGGTGCTGGCGGGCATGGGCCGGGTGTGGCTGGGGATGCTGCCGCTGGCCCTCGTCGCGGGGCTGTTGGGGACGAACCCCGCCACGGCGACCGACGACGACGGGCAGCCGGCGCCGTTGACGGACCGTGCCCGGGTGGTGCTCTTCTGGCAGGAGGGTGGTCCCGGGGTCAAGGCCGCGGCGGAGGCCGCGCTTACCGGCTCGGATGCCGACGTGCGCCGGTTCCTGGACAGCGAGCAGGCACCCGCCCGAATCCAGGACGACCAGGTCGGCGCGGCCCAGATCCACTCTGCGGGCGGGCCCGGTGTGCAGGAGGCGGCGCGCCGGGCCCTGGCCGGTACACCCCAGGAACTCGCGGCGTTCCTCGACGGGGGATGGCGTGAACCGCTGAAGGCCGACCAGCAGGTCCGGGTCGCCCAGCTGATGAACGGGGCCGGACCGGGCGTCAGGGAGGCCGGGCAGGCCGCTCTGAACGGCACCGAGAACGACGTCGACGCGTTCCTGAACGACGGCCAGTACACCGCGCGGGACTCCGACGACCGCGTGCAGCTGGTCCAGATCCTCAGTCAGGGCGGATCCAACACGCAGGCCGCCGCCCGCCTGGCGATCAACGGCACAGCCGAGGATGTCCACGAGTTCCTCACCGTCGGCCAGCACGTCGCCCGCGCCCGCGACGCGGAGCGCACCACCGTGGCCCAATTGGCCCAACAGGCCCAGGAGGCCGGCGCCCAGGCGGTCCGCGAGACGGAGGCGGCGAAGGCGTCCGCCGCGCAGGCACTGGCCGCCGCCGCCCTGGCCAAGGAAGCAACGGCGAGGGCGGCCGCAGAGACGCAGGCCGCGCGCAACGACAGCGTCAAGGCTGCGGCAGCCGCCGCACGGGCGGCCGATGCCACGGAGCGGGCCGGTCGAGCCGCTCAGACCGCCGTGAAGGCCTCGCAGGCGGCGACGAACTCGGCGCGCGCTGCAGCCAGTGCCGCCTCCCAGGCCGCGTACGCCGCGGCCGGCGCCGCGCAGGCCGCGTCGAACGCACGGTCAGCCGCCGCGGCCGCCGTCTCCGACCGCTCGCGCGCGGGCGCCGCAGCCCAGGCGGCGACCGCCGCCGCCACCGCGGCAGCCGCCGCAGAAGTCTCCACACAAGCACTGACCCAGGCCAACGCCGCAGCGTCGGCCAGCAGTGAGGCGGCGAACGCCGCGGAGAGCGCCGGTCGCAACGCGCTGGCCTCCGCCGACTTCGCCGACCAGGCCGGCGACTTCGCGGGCCAGGCCGGGGCCCAGTCGGCCCGGGCCAAAGCCGCCGCCGCGGCCACCCGCCGCCACGCTCAGGAAGCCGCACGCGCCGCCGGCGCCGCCAGGTCGCTCGCGCAAGACGCGGCGAAGGCCGCGGCCAGTGCCCGGACCCTGGCCGCGTCCGCCGCCACCCACGCCCGCGCCGCGGCAGCCGCCGCCGACGAAGCGGCGCAGCACGCGACCGAGGCGTCCCAGGCCGCGCAGGTGGCCACCGCGCATGCGGACGCCGCACAGGTGGCCGCCAAGGAGTCGAGCGACGCCGTCGAGGCCGCCAATACGATTCAAGACCTCGCCCGCCGCGCGGAGGCGGAGGACCTCAACTCCCGCACCACCGCCACTGTGGAACGGGCGCGGGACGCCAAGGCCGCCTACGAGGACAAGCAGAACGCGGCAGGTGAGGCTGTCCAGCAGGTACGCCGGATCAAGGACGAGGCGGATCGCCTGGCCGCCGCTCTCGCGCAGCCAGGCGCCGACACGGCCCGAATCGTCACGGACGGACGCAAGCTGGCCCTGCTCTCGATGCGGATCTCGGACGCCTGGGGCACCGCCGCCGCCGGCGCCGCACTCTCCGGTCCCGACAGTGCCCTCCTGGAGTACCTCACGACCGGACGCCGCCGGGCCATCGAGATGGACGAGCGCGAACGTGCGAGCGCCCTCGCCATCGACTCCGAACTGCCAGCCGTGCGCGCCGCCGCCGCCCAGGCCCTCACCGAGGGACCGGCCGCGGTCACCGCGTTCCTGAACACCGGCCAGTACCAGGTGGCCGCGCCCGACCTCCAGGTCAGCGTCACCCAGCTCATCGCGAGCAGCGGCCCCGGGGTGCAACAGGCCGCCCGCGCGGCCCTCAACGGCCCAGTGAGCGGGCTACGTGACTTCCTCAGCCGCGGCCGCTACACCGCCCAGATCAGCGACGACCAGGTCCAGGCCACCCAACTCGCCGGCACCGGCGGCCCCGAGGTCAAGGCCGCCGCACGCATCGCCCTCGAAGGACCGCCGACAGTCCTGCGCGCCTTCGTCGAGACCGGGCAGTACACCGCCCAGCGCAAGGACCAACTCGCCGCCACCCATATCGCCGAGATCCAGCGCCTCATCGCCGAAGCCTCCGCCGTCGCCGCCTACGCCCAGCAAAGCGCCGCCGAGGCCGCACAGGCCGCCGCCATCGCCCGCCAGGCGGCCGCCGAGGCGAACGGCTACGCCGTCCAGGCCCGCCAGCACGCCGACCGCGCCGCCGGCTACGCCGCCGACGCTCGGGCGAAGGCCCAGCAAGCCGAGGCCAGCGCCAACAGCGCCGCCGCCGCGGCCCGGACGGCGACGGCCGCCGAGGGCACCGCCCGCAGGGCGGAGGCCTCGGCCGCATATTCGTCCCAGCAGGCCCAGGCCTCGGCGTCATGGGCGAACTGGTCCGCCCAGAGCGCCTACGAGTCCGCGGCAACAGCCCGAACTGCCGCGCAGGAGGCCGGTCAGGACTTCGAGACCGCCGCAACGGCCTGGATCCAGGCCTTCAAGTCCTACACCGACATGGTCGCGGCCGAGCAGGAGGCCGCCCGCCGCGCTGCCGAGAACCGCGACGCCGAAGCGAAACAGCGGGCCGAACAGCAGAAGCAGGACGCCCTCGCCGCCATCGAGGCGGAACTGCGCAAGCAGGCCAAGGACGGCAGTTCGGGCGGCCGGTTCGCCGACCTGATCGACAAGGTCCTCGACAAGGGGATCGACGGACTTCACCAGCTCCTCGACGTCGCCGGATTGTTCCCCGGCTTCGGAGACATCGCCGACCTGATCAACTGCGGCCTCTACGGCTTGCAGAAGGACGTCGAGAACGCCCTGCTCGCCTGCGCCGGGGCCATTCCCCTCGCCGGCGACGCGCTGGCCATCGCCAAACTCGTGAAATGGGCCGAGAAGGTACCCGGATCAGGGAAAGTCGTCGACTTCCTCAAGAAGCTGTTCGCCAAGGTTCCCGGGACCTGCTTGAAGAAGAATAGCTTCGCGGCCGGGACTCGTATTCAGATGGCAGACGGAACCACCGAGCCGATCGAACGGGTATCCACCGGGGAATGGATGCGCGTCAGCGACCCATTCTGGGCAACCGGCCCCGAGACCGGCGAGACCGACGGGCGTCGCGTCGACGCCACCATCTACACACCCGACGACCGAGACGTCACCGCCATCCCCCGGGCCGGCGGTGGCTCGCCCATCACCACGGACCGTCACCCGTTCTGGTCGGAGAACCATAAGGACTGGGTCAATGCCGGCAGCCTGAAGGGCGGGAGCGCCCTCCGGACGCCGGACGGCCACAGCGCACGTGTGGAGAGCGTTGCGGATCTCGGCACCTCCCAGCCAGCCTTCAACCTGACGGCCCAAAACCTGCACACGTACTTCGTCGTGGTGGGGAACACGCCAGTCCTGGTCCCAAACGGCGAGAAGAACTCCCTCAATCTCTGTGGTGAAGACGCCAAGGCCCTCAACGACTGGGTGGGAACCAACATGACCGTCGAGCAAAGTGCGGAGTACCACCTGAAAAAGCACGGCAAGGGCCGCACCTTCGCTGAATACACCAAGGAAGCCAAGAAGCTCTTCTCGGACCCTCGGGCTTCCCGCAGCGACGTTCGGTTGGAGAACGGGGAAATGGGGGTTAGGATCGACGGCGGCCTCATGGGGGGCCAGGGGATCTACACGAAGGAGGGGAAGGTTGTCACCTGGTGGGACTGACGGCCGAGGCTTCGTGGCCGCGTACACCGCGTTTCGCGATCACGCTTTCCCGAGTTATCCGAAGAGTTGCAAGTTCAGCGACGCCGGCTTTGAACTTCTGCAGTTGGACACGCACATCGCGGGAATTGCCATCAGTGTGATCAACGGCCGGGTCCGAGCATGCGACGTCCCGGAACTCGCGAACCTTGCCGACGAGCTCGAAAGGCTTGACGGCCTGCTCGAATCGGTGACGGTGGAAAGCGATCAAGACACAACGACGGTCAGGGAATTCCGCGAGTACGGACTCCTGCTGTCGAGCCTGATCCGGGAGCTTCGGAAGCTGGCCTTCACTTAGGTTCTTCGGTCCCGTGCACGGCAGCCCCCCTCCAGGCCTGGAGGGGGGCTGCCGTGCATGCAGTATCTCGAAGCAGCCTCGGCGCTGGCTGCTTGTCCGGAGCAGCCAGGCGGAGGGGGCCATCGTCGTCCTTGAGCAACTGCCGCGATGAGCTGTCGGTGGCGGGAGTGCCGATCCAGCAGGCCCTCGAGCATCGTCGCAAGTCGACACGCACACCAATCCGCCCTATCGGAATCTGGAGCTGGTCTTCGAGTACTGCCCGGATGGCCAAGGCCAGGTGGCCGGGGTCGCGGACAGCGAGTCGGTGAAGGTCGGCTGCTTCGCCCAGACGCTGCCTCCGAGACGAGAGCGGACCGAGAGGTGGTCATGCCAGACATGGAGGAAGGGCGCAGGGTAGGCGTGGTTCCGTCCGGCCGGGTTGTGCTGGGAGTCTCTCAGGGAGATACCGTGACCCGCCCCGCCCCTACGCCACTCCCCGGCCACCCCGCCGTGCCCGCCGCGTGGCTGAGCCAGCCGCTCGAGCGCCGCCGTCCCGCAACGCGCGCCGACATTACCCGCGCCCGCCAGTTCGTCGACCGTTGCGGCGTCGTCCCGCTCCTCACCCACGCCCTCGACTCCCGCCGCCAGTTGCCCGCCGGGGCGCCCGCGCACCGTCACCCTCCAGGCCCTGTTCATCGGTATGACCCTGGACTCCTGGCGTAACCAGGGCCGAGTCGTCCTGGTGGAGGTGGCCGACCTGCTCGCCCACCAGCTGCCAACCACTGCCCGCACCCAACTCGCCCTGCCTGCATGGAAGGACAACGCCGACGGTTTCGAAGTCGCCTACCTCGCCGTGCGCCGCACCTTCCGCGCCGCCGAGCAGGTCATGGACCCCTCCCCGTTGCCCAAACGGCGCATTGCCCGCACGGACACTCGCGCCCTGGAGAAGCACGCCGACCAGACCCTCCTCACCGACCGCCAACGGCTGCTCGTCGAGGTCACCAACCGCACCGTGGAGGCCACCCTCGCCCCGCCCCGTGCCCTCGTCGACGAGTACTGGGACGGCTCGGTGGCGGTCGACGCGACTCCCGTGCGCACCTTCTCCGTCGGCGTCCACCCCTCGAACGAGGACACCGCCACCGACCCCGACGCCGCCTGGTACGTACGCGAGGGCGACCACCGCGACCCCACCAACGCCGGCACCGATCGCAAAGCCAGGATGAAGGTTACGCGCACCCTCTTCGGCTACGAGGCCACTCTCGTCGTCACCGGCGACACCACCGCCGCCGACGCCGAGCCCGGCTACCCGCACCTGCCCGCACTCGCCCTGGCCTTCACTGTCCACAAGCCCGGCCATGACCCCGCCGGCAACGCCCTCACAGCCCTGAGCAACCTCAACCGGCGCGGCTACCGGGCCGGCTGGTCCGGAGCCGACCGCGCCTACAGCAGCGCCATCCCCGAGACCTTCCACATTCCGGTCCGCGACCTCGGCTACCGGGCCGTCTGGGACTACCACCGCGACCGGCTCGGCATCCAGGGCACCCACGCCGGTGCCCTCCTCAGCGACGGCACCTGGTACTGCCCCGAAATGCCGCCACCTCTCGTCACCGCCACCGCCGACCTCCTCGCCAAGAAGATCGAACGCACCACCTGGCGCCACCGCGTCGACGCCCGCCCCGCCTACTGCCTACACCCCAAAGCAGCCCCCGACCAGCCCGACGCCCGACGCCTGCTCTGCCCCGCGTCCGGCACCCACCCCACCGCGGCCTGCCCATCAAACCCCGTAGCCAGGGCCGCGACCCCCGACTCATCCCCATCGACTCCACCCCCGCGCCCGCCGGCCCGCCCGAGGTCTGCCGCCGCGAATCCCTCAGCTTCCACCGCGACACTGGCATCCGCTTCTGGCAGGAACTCGACCACGGCCGCCCCGACTGGGTCCACCACTACTTCCACCTGCGCAACCGCGTCGAGTACTTCAACCAGTACGTCAAGGACCACGAGGCCATCGAACGCTCCCGCACGCGACGTATCCGCGGCACCGCCGCCCAGTCCCTCCTCCTCGCCTTCCAACTCGCCCATGCCAACCACCGCAAGCTCGCCGCCTGGCTCGACACCCTCCAAACCGACACCCGCCCCGCCCGACGCTGCCCCACCAACCGCACCAGCCCCCGCGACCCCCGGCACTGGACCCCCGACGGCTACCGCACCCGCGACTGACCCACCCGGCATCCACCCGCCCCCTAGACCTGTCGGGGGCGGGTGGTGTCTGCCAGACTCCCGCTGCGGCGGTGGATGTAGTGAGCTGCGTCCACTCGTGGAGGAGGTGTCCGGAGGCTCGACTCCCATAGCCACCGGGATCTGACCGACATATGCCCGCAATTCGGCCTGCCACCGGTGCCCCCGCCGGAGGCAGGCTCGAAGCACGAGCGACTGGAGGCGTGCCTGGCGCAGCTCGCGGACGAGGACCTCCTTCCGGTCGCGCAGCGGTTCCTCGACTCCGACAAGGTGTTCATCGGCCGGGCGGAACGCTTCGCTCTCGAAGACGCCTTGTGGGCGGCGGGCCCCGTGGTGGAGATTCCGGGGCGGGTACGCCGTGAGCTCGCCCGCACCGTCGGCCTCGAGCTGCTGGTCCACCGGCCGGAGCGCTTCGGGTGGCTGCTGTAACGGTGGTGGGTGCTCGACGACCCTGCTCGCGTTGCTCACGCGGTCGCCGAACAGCCTGCGTGCCCGGATCGAACGCCACGTGTTCCGCAACCCCGGGAACTGGTCCACCGAGGACCTGTTCGAGCAGCTGGGCGCGTTCGAGGCAGGGCACGCCCGCTTCGGCGCGTTCCTCGAAGGCCTTGTCTGCCCGGACACGATCCCGGACACGGCCGCGCAGAACCGCATCGTCGAGGCGTTCATCCCGTACTAGTACTGCAACGGTGTTTACCGTGACTACTGTTGGGTTTGCTCGTTGGGCTGTTCATGGGTGGGGACATATCCGAGGTCGATGCTCGTCGCTGGTCGGATGGGCTGGTCGGGTTGCATGAGCGGTTTGGGCACCGGTTCGCGCGGAGCGAGTCGCGGGAGTCGGCGTTGGCCTACATGCGGGGCTTGCTGGCGCCGCTGGAGCGCAAGAACGGGTGGACGGTGGCCGAGGAGGCCGGTCACAGCGGTCCGGACCGGATCCAGCGGCTGCTGAACCGGATCGACTGGGACGCGGACGAGGTGCTCGACGACGTGCGCGCCTACGTCGTCGAGCACCTGTCGGATCCCGGTGGCGTGCTGATCGTGGACGACACCGGCTTCCTGAAGAAGGGAGTGCGGTCGGCCGGTGTCCAGCGGCAATACTCGGGCACCGCGGGCCGTAC
>NZ_JBIVVS010000004.1:85241-450758 GCF_044768625.1 Kitasatospora sp. NPDC091207 | reverse complement strand
CCGGCGCCTCCCGGGTCGCGCTGATCACCGACGCCATGGGCGCCGCCGGCATGGGCGACGGCCTCTACCCCCTCGGCCCCCTCCAGGTCGAGGTCAAGGACGGCGTCGCCATGCTCGCCGACGGCAGCTCGATCGCCGGGTCGACCCTGACGCTCGACGCGGCCCTCCGGCGTACGGTCACCGTCAACGGCCTGTCGCTGACCCAGGCGGTCGAGTCGCTCTGCGCCGTCCCGGCCCGCCTGCTCGGCCTCTCCGACTCGGTCGGCTCGCTGGAGACCGGCAAGAACGCCGACCTCGTCGTCCTGGACTCCGGCAGCCACGACCTGGTCGCCGTCATGCGCCGCGGCGAGTGGATCACCGGCGGCGACACCTTCCCGACGGTCCGGCCCGCCTGACCGGTCCGGTCGCACCGAGCGTCGACAACGGCCGCCCTGCGGTGTGCCGGCGCCCGACCGGCCGCGGTATCGCCGGGGCCGGCCGGGCCGGGGGTCGGCCCCGGCTCCGCGATCGCGGAACCGGCCGGCGGTGCGGCCGACCCCGGGGCGTTCAGGCGGCGGGGCGGTCGGTCACCAGGTCGTGGCCGGCCACCAGGTCGCTGACGAAGAGGGCATGGCGCTCCTCCGCGCCCAGCCCGCCCCACACCCCGAACGGCTCCCGTGCGGCGAGGGCGTGCCGGCGGCACTCGATCCGCACCGGGCAGGCACCGCACAGGGCCTTGGCGGCCTCCTCGGCCCCGCCGAGGACCGCGCCGGGGCCGTCCACGCCCCGGAAGAGCCGGCTGCCGTCGACGCTCCGGCACGCGGCGTGCCGCGGCCGGTTCCAGCCCTGCTCGGATGCGGCGGGCAGAGGGGAGATGTCGCTCACGCTACGGCTCCTTGTCGACGACGAGTGGGTGGGGTGCGTGTCTCGTCTGACCCGGATCGGCCGTTTCATGCCTGTTCTCCGCGGCCGGGTCCGGCGACGTCCGGAGCCCGCCCCCGCCGGAGGCCCGGCCGCGCGGCCGTTCGGGCGCCGTCAGGCCTCGCGCCGCGGCTCCAGCCGGAAGTCGAAGGCCGTGGTGCCCGGGTCCAGCGCGGTGACCCCGCCGTCCACGGTGAGGACCGCGCCGTTCACATAGCTCGCGGCCGGGGAGAGCAGCCAGCCGATCGCCGCCGCCACCTCGTCGGGCTCACCGGGCCGGCCCGCCGGGCTCAGCCGGGTCGCCTCCCGGTACGCCGCGTCGGGGCCGGCCAGCCCCTCCTCCTCCGCGAAGCGGGCCATCCGGCGGTCGGCCATCTCCGTCCGCACCCAGCTGGGGCAGACGGTGTTGGCCCGCAGCCCGCGGGGGCCGTAGTCGACGGCGAGCGAGCGGCAGAGCTGCAACAGGGCGGCCTTCGAGGTGGCGTAGGCCGCGCTGCCGGCCCCGTTGCGCAGCGCGGAGACGGAGGAGACCGCCACGACGGCTCCGCGCGCCCGCAGCAGGTGCGGCAGGGCGGCCCGCAGGAGGAGGAACGGACCGGTGAGGTTGGTGCGCATCACCAGCTCCCAGTCCTCCAGGGTGACGTCGCCGACCGAGCCGCCCCGGCCGACGCCGGCGTTGAGCACGAGCCCGTCGAGCCGTCCGAAGGCGGACACGGTGCCCTCCACCAGTGCCTGGACGGCGTCCGGGTCGGTGGTGTCCGAGACCCGGGCCACCGCGCCGGTCTCCCGGGCCACCCGTTCCAGCGCTTCGGGGCGGCGCCCGGAGATCACCACCCGGCAGCCGTCGGCCCGCAGCAGCCGGGCGGTGGCCGCCCCGATGCCGGAACCGCCGCCGGTGACGATGACCACGCGCTGATCGGACATGGGTGGGCGCCTCCGCCGGGATCGGTGTTCCGTGAACCATCGGATCCTATGCTCACGCCACGTCAGTCCCGTTCCCCGGCCGCCCCCTTGGCCGACCGCCGGGGCGTGGGCCGGCGAGCGTGCCGCCGCTCCCGTCCGGGTGCCCCGGTACCCCGCGGGCCGGAGCCCACGGCGGCCGTGCCCGGCCGCCCGCCGACCGGGGCTCCCACCACCCGCCCCGAACCGATCAGGATTCGAGAAGCCCCGCTCACGCGGCCGCGCCTAGCCTTCTCACCATGAACCTCACCATCCACTGGACCTTCCTCCCGCACACCGACCCGGACGCCTCGCTGGCCTTCTACCGCGACGTCCTCGGCTTCGAGGTCCGCAACGACGTCGGCTACGGCGACCTGCGCTGGATCACCGTCGGCCCCGTCGGCCAGCCCGGCACGTCCGTCGTCCTGGAGCCGCCGGCCGGCGACCCCCGCACCACCGACGAGGAGCGCCGCACCGTCACCGGGATGATGGCCAAGGGCACCTACGCCCGCCTCGTCCTGGCCACCGACGACCTCGACGCCACCTTCGCCCGGGTGAAGGCCGCGGGCGGCGAGGTCGTCCAGGAGCCGACCGAGCAGCCGTACGGCCTGCGCGACAGCGCCTTCCGCGATCCGGCGGGCAACGTGATCCGGATCAACGAGGTCCGCTGACCGGCCGGCCACCGACGCCACCACCCGCACGGACGGCCCGTGCGGGCCCCGCCGCCTCCCGGCCGCGCTGCCACCCCCCGGCGGCACGGCCGGGGCGACCGCTCCGACGAGGGAGCACCGGACGTCCGGCCGAAGCTGGTTGGATCGAGCCGGGTGACGCCGACCGGGACCGCGCGGGCGGCCCGTACGACGGATGGAGAGAGCACCAGCATGGCCAAGAGGACGGACGCGCAGCCGCCTGCGCCGCACGCTGCCGACAGCCACGACGTGATCCGCGTGCACGGCGCGCGGGTGAACAACCTCAAGGACGTCAGCGTCGTGATCCCGAAGCGCCGGCTGACGGTGCTGACCGGTGTCTCCGGCTCGGGCAAGAGTTCCCTGGTGTTCGGCACGATCGCGGCGGAGTCGCAGCGGCTGATCAACGAGACCTACAGCGCCTTCGTCCAGGGCTTCATGCCGACGCTGGCCCGGCCCGAGGTCGACGTCCTGGAAGGGCTGACGACGGCGATCATCGTCGACCAGCAGCGGTTGGGCGCCGACCCCCGTTCCACGGTCGGCACCGCCACCGACGCCAACGCGATGCTGCGGATCCTCTTCAGCCGGCTGGGCGAGCCGCACATCGGCCCGCCCAGCGCCTACGCCTTCAACGTCCCGTCGGTCCGGGCGAGCGGCGCGATCACCGTGGAGCGCGGTGCCAAGCAGACGGTGAAGGCGACCTTCAACCGCACCGGCGGCATGTGCCCGCGCTGCGAGGGCCGGGGCAGCGTCTCCGACATCGACCTCACCCAGCTCTACGACGATTCCAAATCGCTGGCCGAGGGCGCGTTCACCATCCCCGGCTGGAAGTCGGACAGCTTCTGGACGGTGCGGGTCTACGCCGAGTCGGGCTTCCTCGACCCGGACAAGCCGATCCGCGAGTTCACCGAGAAGGAGATGCGGGACTTCCTCTACCGGGAGCCGACGAAGGTGAAGGTCGAGGGCGTCAACCTCACCTACGAGGGGCTGATCCCCAAGATCCAGAAGTCCTTCCTGTCCAAGGACAAGGAGGCGCTGCAGCCGCACATCCGGGCGTTCGTGGAGCGGGCGGTCACCTTCACCACCTGCCCCGAGTGCGCGGGCACCCGGCTCGCGGAGGGGGCCCGGTCCTCGAAGATCGGGCGGATCGGCATCGCCGACGCCTGCGCGATGCAGATCAGCGACCTGGCCGCCTGGGTCGGCGGCCTGGCGGAGCCCTCGGTGGCGCCCCTGCTCACCGCGCTGGGGCAGACCCTCGACTCGTTCGTCGAGATCGGCCTCGGCTATCTGGCGCTCGACCGCCCCTCGGGGACGCTGTCCGGCGGCGAGGCCCAGCGCGTCAAGATGATCCGCCACCTCGGCTCCGCGCTCACCGACACCACCTACGTGTTCGACGAACCCACCGCGGGCCTGCACCCGCACGACATCCAGCGGATGAACGACCTGCTGCTGCGGCTGCGGGACAAGGGCAACACGGTGCTCGTGGTGGAGCACAAGCCGGAGACGATCGCGATCGCCGACCACATCGTCGACCTCGGCCCGGGCGCGGGTACGGCGGGCGGCACCGTCTGCTTCGAGGGCACCGTCGAGGGGCTGCGGGCCAGCGGCACCGTCACCGGCCGGCACTTCGACGACCGGGCCGCCCTCAAGGCGACGGTGCGCGAGCCCACCGGCGCGCTGGAGATCCGCGGCGCGACGGCCAACAACCTGTGCGACGTCGACGTGGACATCCCGCTCGGGGTCCTGGCCGTCGTCACCGGGGTCGCCGGGTCGGGCAAGAGCTCGCTCGTGCACGGGTCGCTGGTCAAGGGTCCGCTCGCCGCCGACCGGGGCGTGGTCGCGGTCGACCAGAGCCCGATCCGCGGCTCGCGGCGCAGCAACCCGGCGACGTACACCGGACTGCTCGACCCGATCCGCAAGGCGTTCGCGAAGGCCAACGGTGTGAAGCCCGCCCTGTTCAGCGCCAACTCCGAGGGTGCCTGCCCCACCTGCAACGGCGCGGGCGTGGTGTACACCGACCTGGCGATGATGGCCGGTGTGGCCACCACCTGCGAGGAGTGCGAGGGGAAGCGGTTCCAGGCGGCGGTGCTGGAGTACCGCCTCGGCGGCCGCGACATCAGCGAGGTGCTCGCGATGTCGGTGGCGGAGGCCGGGGAGTTCTTCGGCGCGGGCGAGGCGCGCACTCCGGCCGCGCACGCCGTCCTCGGCCGGCTGGCCGACGTCGGGCTCGGCTACCTCAGCCTGGGCCAGCCGCTCACCACGCTCTCCGGCGGTGAGCGCCAGCGGCTCAAGCTGGCCACCCACATGGCCGACAAGGGCGGCGTGTACGTCCTCGACGAGCCGACCGCGGGCCTGCACCTCGCCGACGTCGAGCAGCTGCTGGGCCTGCTCGACCGGCTCGTCGACTCGGGCAAGTCGGTCATCGTCGTCGAGCACCACCAGGCGGTGATGGCCCATGCCGACTGGATCGTCGACCTCGGGCCCGGGGCCGGCCACCACGGCGGCCGGATCGTCTTCGAGGGCACGCCCGCCGACCTCGTCGCCGCCCGCTCGACCCTCACCGGCGAGCACCTCGCGGCCTACGTCGGGGCCTGACACCGGCCGGCCGCGGCGGGGCGCGCGGTCTCCCACGGCTCCCGGCCCGCGCCGCGGACGCTGTGGGAGACTGATCGGGTGAAACGCCCAGACCTCGCCGATCTCGTCCGGCTGCGGCGGGCCCGCGACCGGATGGACCGCGACTACGCCGAGCCGCTCGACGTCCCGGCCCTGGCGCGTGACGCCCTGATGTCCGCGGGGCACTTCTCCCGCAGCTTCCGCGCCGCCTTCGGCGAGACGCCGTACAGCTACCTGATGACCCGCCGGATCGAGCGGGCCAAGGCGCTGCTGCGGCGCGGCGACCTCACGGTGACGGAGGTCTGCTTCGCGGTCGGCTGTACGTCGCTCGGGTCGTTCAGCGCGCGCTTCACCGAGCTGGTCGGCGAGAACCCGAGCGCCTACCGGGCCCGCGGCCACGAGGACGGCGCCGCCGTCCCGGCCTGCATCGCCAAGATCCATACCCGGCCGGTCAGGAACGGGGAAGCGGGCGCCGCCGGGCGGTCGTAGCCTGGGCGGCATGGAGATCAGGCTCTCGCGGTGCTTCAGCGCCGTGGACGACCACGACCGGGCGATCGCCTTCCACCGCGACGCCCTCGGCCCGGAGGCGGTGCGCGCCGGCATCGGGTCCGAGGGGATGCGCGGGGTGACCGTCGGCTCGCCCTCGCGGCCGGATGTGAACATCGTCCTCACCTCGCCCCCGGCCGACCCGCCCGCCTCGTCGGCCGGCCGGCAGGCCGTGGCGGAGCTGATGGCCGAGGGCCCGCCGCGCGGCGTCATCGTCGCGACGGACGACCGCGACGCCGCCTTCGAGCGGGTCGGCGCGGCCGGCGGCGAGGTGCTGCCGGAGCCGATGGACCAGCCCTACGGTGTGCGCGACCGCGGGTTCCGCGACCCGGTCGGCCACCTGGTGGGCTTCACCCGGGCGCTCGCGACGTGAGCCCCGGCGGGCGCCGTCCGGCGGTCCCGTCCGGCGGGGTCGGCCGCCCGGACGCGGTGGCCGCGGGCGGCGCGGCCCGACCGCTCCGCCCGGGGCGCTGAGCCGTGGCCGGTGAGCCGGACGGCGGTCCGGAGCGGGCGCCGATGGTGTGGGCCCTGGCGGTCCGCGAGACGGCGGACGGTCCGCCGTTCGCGGAGGTGATCGTGGAGGTCGGGCCCGCGCTGCACGGGGAACTCGTCGAGAACCTGGTGGACAGCGGGTTCACCCTGGCGGCCGGGGAGCCGCCGGACACCAGCGGGGTGCTGGAGGTGCGCGGGCCGCTGCTGGCCAGGCTGGTGCTGGTCGGCGGGCGGCAGGTGTGGGAACCCGCCTCGCCGGTCGAGGCCTCGGCCGGCTGGGTGTCGGCGGCCGGGCAGCGGGGCAGGGCCATCGTCCTCGTGGTGCCGCCGGGGACGTGGCCGGCCGGACTGATGGCCCTGGCGACGCGGGAGCGCATCGAGGTCTTCACCCGGAGCCTGGAGGAGGCGCGGGCGGCCGGGCGGGTGCTGCACGGGACGGCCGCCGTCGATCTCGGCGCCGGGCCGGGCTGAGCGGGCCCGGCCCGGCCCGGAGTGTGCCGGACGGGCCGGGCCGGCGCCGCCCGGTCAGAGCCGGAGCCACCGGGTGAGCGAGTCCCACCAGGACCGCCGCTGGTGGGGGACGGTGAGGACCGGTTCGGCGGTGGCGGCCGGTTCCGCGCCGGCGGCCGGTTCGGCGGGACCGGCCTGCGGGGCGGCGGCCGGCGGGTTGGACGGCGGGGTGGACGGCGCGGCGCCCGGTGTCGCCGGCACCGTGCCCGGCGGGGCCGTCACCTCCTCCTCCGGTGTCGCCCGCGGGGTGAACTGGACGGGGAGGGCGGACAGATGACGGGAGATCCAGGCGGAGGTCCAGGTCAACTCCTCCTCCTCGACGGCGAGGTGGAGGTCCGGCAGGCGGGTGAGGAGGACGTCGATGCCGGTCTCGGCGATGGCGCGGCCGATGTCCTGCCCGGGGCACTCGTGCGGGCCGGCGCCGAAGGCGAGGTGGGAGCGGTTGCCGTGGAGCGGCTTGGTCGGGTCGGGGCGGACGGCCGGGTCGGCGTTGCCGGCCGCGAGGCCGAGCAGCAGCATGTCGCCGGCCTTGATCCGCTGCCCGCCGAGTTCGGTGTCCCCGGTGGCCCAGCGGCCCGCGACCAGCGACATCGGCGCCGCGTCCCAGAGCACCTGGTCCAGGGCGTCGGACAGGGTCATGTGGCCGCCGGACAGGTGGGTGCGGAACCGGTGGTCGGTGAGGACCATCTTGAGGGTGTCCGCGATCAGGTTGACGGTCGTCTCGTTCGCGGCGAGCAGGACGACCCGCAGGTGTTCGAGGACTTCGTCGTCGGTGAGACGGGCCTCGTGCCGCATCAGCCACGACACCAGGTCGGCGCCGGGGGCGACCCGCTTGCGCTCCATCATCCGGCGCAGCGTCGCGACGACGTAGTCGTTGCTGGCGATGGCGGTCTCGGTGCCCTTCATCAGGTCGCGGGCCGCCTCGACCAGGTGGGGGCCGTACTCCTCGGGCATGCCGACCAGTTGGGTCATCACGAGCATCGGCAGGTGCTCGGCGAACTGGGTCACCAGCTCGGCCCGGCCGGTGGGGCCGAACTCCTGGACGAGCTGGTCGGTGAAGCGGGTGACATGGCGCCGGACACCGCGCCGGTCGAAGCTGTTCAAGCCGTCGGTGACCGCACCGCGCAGGCGCTTGTGCTCCTCCCCGTCGGCGAACACGCAGAGCGGCTGCCAGGCGATCACCGGCATCAGCGGGGAGTCCGGGGCGACCAGCCCGTCCTGGAACGCCGACCAGCGGCGGGAGTCCCGGGAGAAGCGGGAGGGGGTGCGCATGGCGATGAGGTTCGCGCTGTGGCCGACGATGAGCCAGGCGGGGAGGTCGCCGTGCAGCAGGACGGGCGCCACCTCGCCGTGTTCGGCGCGCAGCTTCTCGTACAGGCCGGCCGGGTCGGCCTCGGCCTCGGGCCCGTAGAGCCGCCGGAGGCCGTCGGCGCCCAGACCGCCGCCGCGTGGGCCGCCGGTGCCGGTGCCGGGACCGTCCGGGCCGAGGCCGTGGGCGGGGCAGCCGGGGGGTGGGGTGGGGAGCGCGTGGTCAGGGAACGGGGTGGTCACGGAGTCTCCGGGGTCGGGGCGGGGCGGTCGCCGGACGGCGGCCGCCCCGCACGGTCGTCGTGAACGCCCGCCGTCGGCGTTCGTGGTGGACGTCACGGACGTGGTGGACGTTCACGACGGCCGGGGCCGGGCGCGGGGCGGGGAAACGGGCCGGGGACCGGCCGGTGGGAGCGGGGGAGGGGCGGTGGCCGCGCGGGTCACCGCCCCGACGGCGTCGGGCGGTCGTACAGATGGCGCATCAGGGCGAGCAGGACGTCACGGCTGGACTCCCGGGTGCGGGCGTCGCAGTCGACGATCGGCACCTCGGGCGGCAGGTCGAGTGCCGCCCGCAGCTCCTCGGTCGGGTAACTCGGCGACTCGGGAAAGGTGTTGGCCGCGACGACGAACGGCACGCCGCGGTCCTCCAGCCGCCCGATCACCTCGAAGCTGACTTCGAGGCGGCGGGTGTCGACCAGCACCACGGCGCCCAGCGCGCCCTCGAACAGGCCGTTCCAGAGGAACCAGAACCGCTCCTGCCCCGGGGTGCCGAACACGTACAGCACCAGTTCCTCGTTGATGCTGATCCGGCCGAAGTCCATCGCGACCGTGGTCGAGGTCTTGCGCTCGATACCGGCCGTGTCGTCGATGCCGGCGCCGGCCTGCGTCATCGTCTCCTCGGTGGTCAGCGGGCGGATCTCGCTCACCGAGCCGACCAGGGTCGTCTTGCCGACCCCGAAGCCCCCCACGATCACCACCTTGACCGCCGTGGTGGCCGAGGCCGGGAGGAGGTCGGCGTGCTGCGGCCCCGGGGCCGTCTCAGAGTCTCTGAAGTCCATGTATCACCGCCTCCAGCAGGGCGCGTTCGGGAAGGATTGCCTGGGGGACCCGCGAGCGGGCCTCGATCAGCTCCTCGGCGAGGAGGTCCGCCAGCAGGACGGTCACCGCGCTCATCGGCAGCCGCAGATAGGCGGAGATCTCGGCCACCGACAGCGGTGAGCCGCAGATCCGCAGGATCGCCGCGTGCTCCGGTTGCATCGTGGGCGCCGGCTGCGCGCGGGAGACGATCAGGGTGACCAGGTCGAACGTGGTCTGCTCGGCCAGTCCGCTGCGGCCGCGCGTGATCACGTAGAGGCGTTCGGGTTTTCCGTCGTCCCAGTCCTGGTCGGTTGCGCTCACGCGACCTGCCCGCCGTTGCGCGCCGGTGTGCTGAGATGCTCGCCGATCCGGGCCACCAGGTCGCGCATCCGCTGGCCCATCAGGCCGGCGTCGACGCCCTCGTCGGCGAGGACGGCGAGGTAGGCCCGGGCGCCGGCCGCCATCAGGTAGAAGAAGCCACCGCCCATCTCGATCACGACCAGTCGCATCCGGCCGTCGCTGTGCGGGAACTCGTGCCCGACCGCGGCGGCCAGGCTCTGCAGTCCGGCACAGGCGGCGGCGAGCCGGTCGGCGGTGTCGTTGTCGGTGCCGTGCTGGGCCATCCGCAGACCGTCGGCGGAGAGCACGACGACGTGCCGGGTGTGCGGGACGCTGTCCGCCAGATCCTTGAGCATCCAGTCCATGTTGCTCCGCTGCTGAATCACTGCTCGCTCTTCCCTGCCGACTCTTCGCTGGTGGGGCCGGCCGTGCCGGCGGACGGCGTGTGGCCGTTCACCCCCTCGTGGAACGCGGCCAGCCACATGCCGGGCTGGACCGGCGCCTGGACCGGGTCCGGGACCGGGTCCGGGCCCCGGGGGGCCGGGGCGATCCTGGGGGGCTCGGCCGCGCTGCGCCGGGAGGGCGCGGCGTGGCGGCGGCGCTGGGGCAGGCCGTTCGCGGTCCGCTCGGTGACCACCGGGACGTCGTCCTCGGCCGAGTACGGGCCCGGGCGGGCGGCGACGGTCCGGGAGCCCCAGGGCCGTGAGACGGAGACCGTTCGCGGCCGGTCCGAGGGGCGGGGCGCGGTGTCCGGTGCCGGCCGGGGATTGGCGGCGGCACCGATGCCGTGGGCCCGGCCGGTGGCGGGAGCCGTGGTGATCAGCTCCTGCGGGACGATCAGCACGGCGCGCACCCCGCCGTAGGCGGAGGGCCGCAGCGAGATCTGGAAGCCGTAGGCCTGCGCGAGCCGTCCGACCACGGCCAGGCCGAGCCGGGGGGTCTCACCGAGGTCGTTGAGGTCGATGCCGGCCTGCGCCTCCAGGAGCATCCGCTCGGCGCGGGCGCGGCCCTCCTCGCTGAGGCTGAGGCCGCCGTCCTCGATCTCGATCGCTATGCCGGTCTGCACCTCGACGGCGGTCAGGTGCACGCTGGTCTGCGGCGGCGAGTAACGGGTGGCGTTGTCCAGCAGTTCGGCGACCGCGTGGATGAGCGGCTCGACGGCCGGACCGGTGACGGCGACCTCGGAGACCGGGTGCAGTTCCACCCGCCGGTAGTCCAGGATGCGCGAGATGCCGCCGCGCAGCACGCTGTACAGCGGCACCGCCTTGCTCCACTGGCGGCCGGGGCGGGCACCGCCGAGGACGGCGATGCTGTCGGCGAGGCGGCCGATCAGGGCGTTGCCGTGGTCCAGGCGCAGCAGGTCGTCGAAGACCGCCGGGTCGTTGCCGTGCCGGTCCTCCATCTCGCGCAGGTCCTGGGCCTGCCGGTGGACGATCGCCTGGACGCGGCGGGCGATGTTGACGAAGGCCCGCTGGGTGCTCTCACGCATGCCCTCCTCGTTGTCGACGGTCTCCAGGACGGCGCGCAGCACCGCCAGCCGGGCGGCCTGGAACTGCGGGCCGGTGCCGGTGTCCTGGGACTCGTACGACCTCACCACCTCGTCGGTCGACGTACCGCGCTGGAGCCGGGCGATCGCCTCGGGCAGGAGGGTCTGGGCCAGCCGGAGGGTCTCGGCCTCCTGCCGGGCCAGCCGGCGGCGCAGTTCGTTCTCCTGGAGGGCGAACCGCTCGCGCAGGGCGGCCAGTGCGCGGCCCCGGCGGGCCGCCTCGGCCGCGACCAGGGCCACCGCCGCGGTGCCCACCGCTCCGCACCAGAGGACTTCCGCGCGGGCGCCGGCGGAGGTCACCAGCGCGGCGACGACAGCGGCGCCCGCCGTCACGACCGTGGGCACCAGCCACACGAGTACGGGAGCCGGGCGCCGGCCTCCGGGTGACGATCCAGCACGAAGCATCAGCATCCTCAAGCGGTCGAAGGGGTGGGGAAGAGCGGTCGTGGGCGGGTTCCGGCGGTGCCGGGGTCCGTGGGCGGGCAGGTGCCGTCCGACGACCGGATGTCCGGGACATTTATGACGAAAGATCAGCAACAGTGTTTTATAGCCGATTCGGTCTCGCCCTGTCGCATGCTCCAGGGAACCCGGACGCCGGCCGGAACGGCCCGCCCAGCTGGGTACAGGCACCAGACTTGCCCCGCCCCGGGCCTGTCGTACCGTGGCCGGGAAGGGGTTCGCTCATGTGAGGGGTATCCCGGGGAAATCCCTCCGCAGCGTGCGGAGTTCGTGCTACGTCGAGCCCTCCGGCGGGTCCTGGCGCGCTGGCCGGTGGCCCGGCCACCGCCCCCGCGTGACCGTCAGGAGCCGCCCCGGGCCGGCCCTTCCGGCCCGCCGCCCCGGACCGCGCCGGACCGGCGGCGCCCGGCGCGGGCGGTCGGACCGGGGGGCGGCCGGAGGCCACAACCGGCGTGCGGACGCGCGAACGCGCCCCAGGCGAGCGCCCGGGTACCGGCGCCGAGGACGGGGCTACGCGCTCCGGGACGACCGCGGCGGTCGGCCGAGGGCGAGGACGAGGACCTCGCGCCAGTCCGTCGCGGGCGCGGCCGGCGGAGCACCCGGGCGCCCGCGCGGCACCAGCACCCGCAGGGCACCGGGGCGGACGGCGCAGGTGACCGGGGTCGGAAGCCGCAGCGCCTCGCCGTCCACGGCGACCGCCATCCGCTCCGTGTCGGCGTCGACGACCACCCGGGGTGCGGTCAGCACCCGCAGGCCCGCCGCCCGGCTGCCCCGCAGCGCGACGGCGGCGGCCTGGGTCGCGTTGCCCACCCGGATCCCCACGACCCCCAGCGTGCCGCTGTCGAGCCGCGGCCGGCGGTTGCCCACGGCGGTCGGTTCGGGGGCCGTGTAGGGGTTGTTGCTGACCAGCAGCGCCTGCTGCGCCGTCAGACGGGTGCCGTCGGCCAGCACCGCCTCCAGCGGGTGGCCGGAGTTGCCGAGGAGCAGGCCGGGGAGGGCGTCCAGGGCCGAGCCGGTCTTGGCGTCGCGGTACTCCGGGCTCTGGACGATCTCGGCATAGGCGCCGAACGAGGCCGTGTTGACGAAGGTCCGGCCGCCCACGACGCCCAGGTCGACCCGCAGTTCCTCCCCGTCGGTCAGCGCGTCCAGGCAGGCGGCCGGATTCTCGCGGTCCAGGCCGAGGTCCATGGCGAAGTGGTTGCGCGTACCCGCCGAGATCACCAGGAACGGCAGGTCGTGCTCGGCGGCGATCTCGGCCACCACGGCCTGGGTGCCGTCACCGCCGGCCACCCCGAGCAGGTCCGCGCCCCCGGCGACCGCGCGCCGGGCGAGGTCGGCGACGTCCACGTGGACGGCGGTGTCCAGCAGGACGACCTCGGCGCCCAGGGCCTCGGCCCGTTCGACCAGCGCGAACCGGCCGACCTTGCCGCCGCCGGACTTGGGATTCATGATCAGTACGGGGTGCCGGGGGCGTGCGCCGACCACCGCGCGCATGCCGTCGTGGGGCCGCGCCCGCCGCAGGGCCGAGCGCGCGAACGCGACGGCGACGGCCCAGAGCGCGAGCGCGCCCAGGGCGGCCGGCCACAGGTCGGCCCGGGCGTAGCCCACCACGACGGCCGCGGGCGCGGCGATCACGAGCAGGGCGCCGGCCAGCCGTACGGCTCCGTGGTGGGACACCACCCACCACGTCCCGGCCGCCGTGAGGGCCAGGCCGGCCAGGCCGATCGCGAGCACCAGGAAGCCGCCGGCCCCGACCACGGCCACCAGTACCGCGACGGCGCCCAGTACGCACGCCAACGCGGCACGGGCGGCCCACCGGGCGCTCGTGAGGGATCGGGACGCCATCCTCCGCGCCTCCTCGGCCATCGCCCGGCGCGGGGTGTCCGCGCGGGTCGGTCACGGGGTGCCCGGTCGCGCGGGGCTCGCGTACCGGGCCCGACCGCGGTCCCCACGTCCGCTCCGGTGGGTCGGCTCGGTCCCGCGGTCGGGTGCCGCGCTCGGGTGCCGAGTCGCGGCGGCGGATCAGCTGCCCGACATCATGTCGCTCTCGGCCACGGCGATGGCCAGGCCGAGGGCCTCCGCGATGTGGGCGGCCGCGGACATCACGCGGGCGGTGCCCACGATCGGCGCGATGGCCACCAGGACGTCCTGGAGCTGCTCGGCCGTCAGGTCCGAGCCGTCGGCGGCGCCGATGTGGGCCAGGTAGGACATCGGCGGCGCGTCCACCGCGACGAGCGCGGCGATCCGGGTGAGGAGGAAGGTGTCCATCGGCAGGCCGCACCGCTCGACCGAATCCATGGTCATGGCGGCGAGGGTGTCGAGAACGGGGGTGTCGGACGGGCTGGACATGCTGGTCATACCGGGCCATCTCCTTCGGCGGGCGGGAGCCGGCACGCCGCGGCTGGGGAGCAGCGGACTGCTCGAACGCCGTGCCGCCTCCCTCGACGATAGGCCGGATGGGTGATGGTCGCACTCCGCTGCCGCCGTCGCCCCGGCAGACGGGCCCGGGGGCCGCGCGGGGGGCGCCCCGACGCCCGTGCCGCCGACCCGGGGAGGGGCTAGCCTGAGAAGGTGCCCGTGGTGTCGTCGGGTTCGTGACGGGGCGAGCCGAACAGCCACCGATGAGTGACGCCCAGCCGGCGACCAGGGCCGACCTCGCCGCGCCCCCGCCGACCGGGATCCCCGAGTCGTGGACCGGTGCCGGGCGGACACCGGGTCCGCCGGTGGGCCCGATGCGGCGGGGCACCCACGGTGGTGCCGCCCCCACGCGACCCGAGACGGGTCGCGGGAGGAGTTCGGACAGGAGACCGACGATGGACATTGCAGTGCAAAACCTGGCTGCGGACTACCCTCTGCTCAACGTGTTCTGGACGATGTGCTGGTTCTTCCTCTGGATCCTCTGGTTCATGCTGCTGTTCCGGATCATCGCCGACATCTTCCGTGACGACGGCCTCGGCGGGTGGGGGAAGGCCGGGTGGCTGATCTTCGTCATCTTCCTGCCGTTCCTCGGCGTCTTCGTGTACCTGATCGCCCGGGGCTCCGGCATGGGGCAGCGCGAACTCGCCCGCGCGCACAAGAGCGAGGAGCAGTTCCGTTCCTACGTCCGGCAGACCGCCGAACCGCCGAGCGCGGCCGCCGAACTCGGTCGGCTCGCCGAGCTCAGGGCACAGGGCCACATCACCGACGAGGAGTACGAGAAGGCGAAGGCCAAGGTGCTGGCCTGACCGGGTGCGGGCCTGAGGAGAGGAGTCCGTCATGACGATCGGCCCGGTCGAGTACGTCGTCATCGCCTTCCCCGGCAACCGGTTCAGCGGTGAGATCGCGCCCGAGCTGAGAAGGCTCGTGCAGAACGGCACGGTACGGATCATCGACCTCACCTTCGTGAAGAAGGCCGCGGACGGCACGGTCACCCAGATCGAGCTGCAGTCCCTCGACCCCGACGAGTCGTCGGTCTTCGAGGACATCGACGGCGAGATCGGCGGGCTGTTCAGCGCGGAGGACGTCGCTCTGATCGCGGAGGAGCTCGTCCCCGACTCCTCGGCCGCCGTGCTCGCCTGGGAGAACACCTGGGCCGCCCCCATCGCCCAGGCGGTCCGGCGGGCCGGGGGCCTGCTGGTGGCCCACGAGCGGATCCCCGCACCGGTGGTGGAGCGGGCGATGGAGGCCGCGGCCGCCGGACCGACCTGACGCGGGTGATCCGCCGGGCGCGGGAGGGGACGGGGGAAGGCGGGGGACGGACGAGAAGAAGGGAGAACGGTCATGTTGGGTCGCCCCGTTCGCCGCGCCGGCCGCCCGGGCCTGATCGGCACGGCCGCGCGCACCGCCGTCGTCGCCGGCACCGCCACGGCGGTGTCCGGCCGGGTCGCCCGCCGGCAGGCGGCACCGGACACCGGGCCCGCACCGGACACCGAGCCCGTCGGCGCGCCGGCGGCCGGCCCGGTCGAACCGGCTCCGGGCGCCGCGCCGGCGCCGGAGGACGATGTCATCGGCAAGCTGGAACGCCTGGCCGCGCTGCGCGACCAGGGTGTGATCACGGAGGAGGAGTTCGGCACGGCGAAGGCCCGCGTGCTGGCCGGCTGAGCGGCGGCCGGCCGCCGGGCGGCCGCGCGCCCGCCGCCACGCACTCCCCCCGACGCCCCACCGGGCCGCGGCGACGGGCTACCGCCCGGGGTGGTGCACGAAGCGGTAGGTCTCCCGGTCGAGTTCGGTGACCTCCACCCCGAGGAGCGCCGGTACCGCGACGTGCGACTCCAGCAGGGCCAGCACCCGCGCCGTCAGCTCGGCCCGGCGGTCGGTGCTCCGGCCCGCCAGGATCTTGATCTCCACCAGGACCACGGCCTGGCCGGACCGGCCGTCACCGACCGTGTCGTGCCCCGCCGGCCGGAACACCGTCTTGCAGTCGGCGACCGTCGTGTCGATCACCTCGGCGATCACGGAGTGGACCGCGGCGGCGAAGCCCGGGCGGTCGAAGTCGAGATCGGCCGAGTGGTCGACCAGGATCTGTGGCACGGGCAAACCTCCGGTGGGCGAGCCGTCGAGGGCTCGACAGGGGTGGTGGGGCGTGCGGCGCCGGACCGGTCCGGCCCGCACGGTGTTCCGCGCGGTGCCGGACCGGTCCGGCCGTCCTCAGCCGACCTGGACCGTCACCGTACGGCCGGCGGCCACGCTCGGGGTGGCGTAGGTGTAGGTGACGCCGTCCACCACCTTGGTCCGGGCCTTCTGCGGCACCCCGTTGACCGTGATGGTGGCGTGGGCGCCGGGGAAGCGGGCCTCCCAGGTGTAGGCGCCGCCGCCCGACGTGTTGGTCAGGGTCGACTTGGTGGCCCCGTCGTGCCGCAGCGAGAAGGTGCCGGTGCCGATCCGCAGATCGTCGATCTTCAGCCAGTCCATGCCGGCGGGCAGCCGGGACTGCGTGGTGAGGGTCCGCGCGGGTGCGTCGGGCTCGACGCCCAGCAGGCCCTCGACGGTCTGGCCGAGCAGGGTGAAGGACACCTCGGGGTAGTCGCCGTTGGTGCCCTGCTTGGCGTTGACGTGCTGGATGTCCTTGCGGTCGTAGACGTGGTTCATCCACTTCCACGCGGTGTCGCCGCGGTTGTTGGTGAAGAAGGTGTCCGGCAGGTAGGTGAGCGCCTCGATGTTGTCCGGGGCGTCCTCGCCGGACGCCTGCTGGTCGATGTAGTCGAGGTAGGCGTCCAGGCGGGCCCCGGGGGCGATGATCTGCTTCATCGGCATGAACCAGCTGTTCTCCTTGCCCCAGCCGGTGAGTGCGCGCCCGTCGGTGGTGTAGCCGCGCACCATGTCCGCGCCGGACCCGGCGCCGCTCCAGGTGGAGTTGAAGTACGCCTTGAGGTCCCGGGCCTTGCGCTGGTAGGTCGCGGCGAGGTCGCGGTCGCCCTTGCCGCGGGCGAGTTCGGCCATCGCGAGGTACGCCTGGTACTGGGAGCCGATCGCGTCGCCGGCCTCGGCGAGCGGTTCGCCGCTCTGCTCGTTGTAGCTGGCGGTGCCCTGGAAGATGCCCTTGCCGGTGCCCTCGGCGACCTTCACGGGGCCGTTGGCCTTGCCACCGTCGTGCAGGTCCACGAACTCGCCGGTGGCGTGGCGGTAGAAGTCCCACAGCGTCGGGTCGTCGACGTACGCGCGGTCACCGCTCCACCGGTACGCCTCGGCCGCCTTCTGCACCAGTTCGAAGACGGCGGGGACTTCGCGGACGAAGCTGCTGGGGCTGCGGTAGTCGATCGAGAGGTAGCTGGTGGTGTCGAAGTTCAGCGCCCACACCGGGTAGTAGGCGTGTTCCGCGGTGGCGGAGGCGGCGAACGAGCGGAGCATGGCCTTGTTCGCGCCGCTCAGGCCGAGGACACCCGCGCCGGCCAGCTGGTGGGCGAAGTCGCGCGAGTAGTAGCCGCTGCGGTTGGCGTAGCCGGCCCAGTAGGAGGCCCCGTAGGTGCCGGTGCCGCTGCCGCCCGTGTTCCACTCGTCGACGTTCAGCGGCCCCTGTGCGCCGGGGAGTTGGACCCAGCTGTTGGCCTTGAGCTTGGCCCAGTCGAACATCTCGACGATCTTCGGGTCCGAGGAGCTGATCCTCGGGTCCGCCGGGGAGGACGGGGAGACCATCAGGTCGTCGGCGTTGATCCAGCCGTCCCCCGACCGGAAGCCGATCTCCAGCCGGTCGCCCCGGGCCAGGGTGATCCTGCTGAGCGTGTGGCGACGGTAGTTGGACGCGTCGGCCAGGGTCACGGAGGCGACGACGGCGCCGTTCACCCGGGCCTCGTACCTGCCGTTCGCGCCGCCGGTCGCGATCCAGGCCGAGATGTCGTAGGTGCCCCGGCCGGTGGCCGTCACGGTCTGGGTGACGCTCTTGCCGGCGCCGTCGTCCAGGTAGACGAGCCCGCCGCCGCCGTGGGGGTAGTTGGTCGCGACCCCTGTTCCGGGGCTGAACGCCCAGCCCGCGGTGCCCTGTTCGAAGCCCGGGTTGACGAGGGGGAGCGGTGCCGGGGCGGCGGTGCCCGAACCGGGCCTGCCGCCCGCTTCGGCGGCCGCCGCGGCCGGAGCGCCGAGGGCGAGCGGTGCGAGTAAGGCGCACGCGGTCAGCAGGGACAGGCGGGAACGCTTCATCGAGGTCTCCGGGGGCTGAGGGTGGGGTCGGCGGGGTCGGCCGTCGTCGACCCGGCGCGAGGCACGCTAACAAGCGGGGGTGAAGGCTTGCAATGGACTCGGCAAGATCTGTTGTCTGATCCGGCTGAAGGTTTTCACTCGAATCGTGCAAGTCGGGGTGGGCCGCGCCGACGGTGCCACGCCCCGAGCGGGCCGGCGGAGCCGTCCGCGGACAGCTGGGACCGACGGCGAACAGCGGGGCCGGGGGCGTGATCCACCGGCTCGCCGGCCGTATCATGGGCCGCTCGTCGGAGCTCCTGCCGGACGGGCCCGATCGGCGGCCGACCCTGCGGAGGTCCGGAACCACGGACACGGAGGACCGCAATGAAGGTCGGGATCACCGACGTGGCAGCCCTGGCGGGAGTCAGCGAGGCCACGGTCAGCCGGGTGATCAACCGGCGCCAGGGCGTCGCGAAGAAGACCAGGGACGCGGTCGAGCAGGCGATGGCCGAACTCGGCTACGAGCGCCAGACCCAGGGCCAACTGGTCGCGGTGGTGACCGAGTTCGTGTCGAACCCGTTCTTCGCCGATGTGGCGGAGCGGATCGAGTCGGCCCTCGCGCCGCACGGGCTGAAGACGGTGCTGTGCCCCGCCTTCCCCGGCGGCGTGCAGGAGCGCGACTTCATCGCCACGCTGGTGGAGAAGGGCATCGCCGCCGTCGTCTTCCTGTCCGCCTCGAACACGGTCGACGGCGCGGACACCGGGACGTACGAGCTGCTGCGCCAGCGCCGGGTGCCGTTCGTCGGGATCAACGGCGAGTTCGCCGACGGGGTACCCACCCCGGTGTTCTCGACCGATGACGCGCTCGCCGCCGAGCTGGCGGTCGACCACCTCCACCGGCTGGGGCACCGGCGGATCGGGATGGCCTCCGGGCCGGCCGGCAACCACCCCGCCGACCGGCGCGTCCGGGGCTTCCTGGACGCCATGGCCAGGCGCGGCATCGAGGGCGCCGAGGACTGGGTGATCCGTCAGTCCTACACGGTCGAGGGCGGACAGGCCGCGGTGGGTCCGCTGCTCGCGCGCGGCGCCACCGCCGTCGTGGCGGCCAGCGACTACATGGCGCTGGGCGCGATCCGCGGCATCCGCCGCCAGGGGCGCTCCGTCCCCGGTGACGTGTCGGTGGTCGGCTACGACGGCTCGGCCATCACCGAGTTCGTCGACCCTCCGCTGACCACGGTCCGTCAGCCGGCCGACCGGCTCGCGCTGGAGGTGGGCCGCAGCGTCCTGGCGCTCGTCGCCAACCGGGAGGTGCCGACCGGCGAGCTGCTGTTCGACCCCGAGCTGGTCATCCGCTCCTCGACCGGCCCGGCCCCCGGGTCCGGCCCGGCCCCCGGGTCCGGCCCGGCCCCCGGGTCCGGCCCGGCCGCCGGCCCGGCCGCCGCGGCGGAGCGGCCCGCCCGCTGAGGGGGAGCGGGTCCGGCCGGGGTCTCCGGCCGGCCGCGTGGGGCTTCCGGGCCGGCCGGACCGAGCCGGTTCCGGCCACCGCCGACCCGCCGGTGGCGCGGTACCGCCGGGGCGGCCGGTGGGTGCTGGGGCGCCGGGTCACCGGCGGGGCGTGACCGGTGGGGGCGCGGCGTCCGGAGGAGGCCGCCGGGGCGGGTGGGGCGGGCCCGCGAACGGCCGGCAACAGACCGCGCGACCATGCCAGAGGCCTGGGCCCGCGGGCGGTGCCCTCCTACGATGTGAGGCGCCGTCGGCCTGACCCCGACAGCGTCGGCCGACGTCGGACCTCACCGGACTCCATGGGACCGGTGCGTCCTGTCGGCCACGGCCCGCCCCGGCGACCGGGAGCGGGCTCGTAGCGCAGGCTGCACCCCGCAGGCCGCACACCCCTCCTCACCACCCAGGGAGTTCGCCCATGCACGCCCGCACTGTCGCACCGTCGTTCAGACCCGTCCGCGCCGTCCTGCTCGTTCTCGCCGTGCTGGCCGCCGTGGTGGCCGCCACCCTCCCGACCGCCGGCCCCGCCCGGGCCGCCGTGCCCGACCGCTGGGGCTTCGCCTTCCTCGACAACCCGACCCCGCCGGCCGGCTACGTGCCCGACCCCAGCCGCCAGTGGGGCAGTTGGACGTCACCGGCGAGCAATCCCGTCAAGGTCGACCAGCTTGCGGTCGGCTCGTACCTGGTGCACTTCCCGTTCATCGCCGGTCCGGGCGGCATCGCCCACGCCACCGCGGTCGGCCGCACCGGCAACTGGTGCCAGATCAAGGGCTGGTCCACGGCGGGCACCGGGCAGGACGTCGCGGTGAACTGCTACCGGCCCGGCGGCGCTCCCGACAACACCCTGTTCACCGTGCTCTACACCACCAGCAGCGGGACCCCGTCCCCGGCCGGCGGCAGCTACGGCTACACCTACTCGGACATCTCCGGGACGGTCCTCGCCCAGTACAACTCGGCGGGTGCGGTCAACACGGTGAGCCACGGTTCGACCGGGATCTGGAAGGCCTGGCTGCCCGGCCTGGGGCTGTCCACCGCCGCCGGGAACATCGAGGTCACGGCGGTCGACGCGGTCCAGGGCGCGCGCTGCAAGGTGGCCGACTGGGCACCCGCCGCGTCCGGCCAGACCGTCGTGGTCAGCTGCTTCGACGCGGCCAACGCCCCCTACGACACCCGGTGGACGCTGAGCTACTCCCTGAAGCGCGCCCTGCACGGGCCCGCGTTCCCGCCGAAGTCCTTCGGGTACCTCTGGTTCAACGGCGGGGTGCCGGCGGCGACGAACTTCAACTCCAGCGGCGCGACCAACACGCTCGCCGGTTCGGTCCCGGCCACCGTCACCCTGCCCGGCGTGGCCGTCCCCTCGGACACCGCGCACGTCACGGCCTTCGGGCCGGGCCCGAACTGGTGCGGGCTGGCGCTGCCCTGGGCCCGCAGTTCCGGGACGGTGAGCCTCTACACGCTCTGCTTCAACGCGGGCGGCTCGCCGGTCGCCGACCGGTTCCTGACCGCCTATACCTCGGCGTTCTGATCCCCGGGGCCGACTCCGCCGACCCGGGGCCGGCCCCACACCGGACGCCACCACACCGGACTCACCGCTGCTCCCCGGCCGGCCGTCGGTCTCCGGTCAGCCGGTCCGCTCCGCCACCGGCGCCCGAACGCTTCGGCGGCCCCGGTGGCCCGGGCAGGACCACTCCTGCGATTCCATGGCGGTGCGCTGGGGAGGGCTTGCGAATCGGCCCTGCGGGTTGCTCCGAGGTCCGAGTGCAAGGGGAACGGGTCGGCGGGGGCAAAAGCCGCTGCCCGTTCGACCCGTCGCCGGGACCGCCCCGCCCGCCCCGCTCGGGGCGGGCGGGGCGGCGCGCCGTCGTACGGCTCGGTGGGTTGTCCGTGACGGCGCGGACGAGGCCGTCCGGTGCCCTGCGGCGGGTGCCCGCGGGCTCCGGTGCGAGCCGGCGAACCGCCCACGCGGCGCACGGAGGGCGCGCGCCGGCTCGCCACATCCCGCCGGCCCTGGCTGTGACGCATCGTCAAACGCCGCTCATGGAAGTCGACTCGGTGCGTATCGGGCTGTGTGCTCCGCGGCGGGGCGCGGTCCCCCTCGCCCTCGCCCTCGCCCTCGGCCTCGCGCTGCCGGCCGTGTTGGCGGGTGCGGTGCGGAGGGTCGTCCTGCTGCACGAGCGGAGCGGGGTCCTGGCACCCCTGGCGGCGGGTGCGGCGATGGTCGTCCTGCTGGTGGCGGTGCTGCTCGCCGTGGTGCTCGGGTGTGAACCGGTCGCCCGCCCCTCGGCCTGGCTGCTCACCCTCGCGGCGGTGCTGCTGCCGGCGGGGTCGGCCACCCGGCCGGCCGCCGCCCTGGACGGGTCGGACCAGCGGGTCCTGCACGACCGGGGGATCGTGGTGCGCGGGGTCGTCTCGGCCCATCGCGACATCGGCGGCGGCGGGGGAGCGGTGGATCCGCCGGCGACCTTCCTGGCCACCGTGCGCACGGACGACGGTTCGCTGCTCTCCGTCGAGACCGCGCGGGCCGGCCGGCCGTGGGCGCCGAGGTCGGCGTGACCCACGACCCGGCGGGCCGGGTGCCCGCCCGCTTCGGCCCCCGGCCGGGACTCCCCGGCGACCGGGCCGCGACGGTCGCCGACGCCCTGGTCCTGGCGGGCGCGTTCGGTCTGTCGGTCGCGCTCCTGTACCGTCGCGGGCCCGCCGCCTGGGCGAATGGATGTTGTCGGATACATGACAGCTCCGGCCGCCGAAGGAGCCGGCGGCCGGAGCGTCGAACGGGCGCGGTCGGCGCCCCGGGGTGTGACCCCTTACGGCGCGGTGACCTCGCGCGTCAGCTTGGACTGCCACGGACACCAGGTCGAGCCCGGCAGAAGGGCGCCGCCCACCTCGGGCAGGTGGTCGTTGACGTAGGAGATGCTCGCGTCGCACACCTCCACGGCCATGCCGAAGAACTGCACCGAGTTCGGGGCGAGCTGGTACTTCCAGGGCTTGTTGTAGGAGGCCGGGGCCTTCACCACGGTGCCCATGACGCCGACGTTCTCCGTCTCCACGCCGCTCAGGATGTTCCGGGCCTGCTGGATCCGGGCGGAGTCGGTGAGCTGGAACACGAAGGTGTTCGTGCCGTCGGTGAACTCGAAGTAGGCCGGCGCCACCTTGGCCGCGGGGCGCGCCCCGGCGTCGCCGCTCTGGGCCGCCTGCGCGGGCTGGGCCAGCGCCACCGCGAACATCGCGACCGCGCCGAGACTGGCCGCCTTGGTGATGGTACGTCGCATGGCAGATACCTCCAGTGATGTAGGGCGGGCCGAACGTCCACGACCCGTCTGCCAACGAACCTAATCGGGGAGACGGCCCTGTGGTCCGCCGGAATCCAGAACTGCCTCAAAGGGCTCCGGGCTCCCCGCGATGCCTGCCCCATCGGGACGTTGTCGGGCCGGAGCCGCCCCGCAGTGGGGAGTTGGAGCTGATGGACAGTCAAAAGAGGTTTGCGGGCGACCAGTACGACTTCGGGTGTCGGCTGCCCTTTGGGGCGGTCGGCCACCACCCCGGGCCGGCACCCGTCCCGAAGGGCGGACAGCCGGCCGAAGCACCCCCGGCCGGACCCGTCCCGGACCCGACGGCGGCCGGCCTGCGCCGCACCGGTGCTCCGGAGGCCCGGCGGAGCCCGATGTGCCACCGTGGAATCCGGGGTGCGGAACACCCTGTCGGGAGAGGAGTGGCCATGTCGTCGAAGCGACGCCGTAAGAAGAAGGCACGGGCCAAGCGCGGGGCCAATCACGGCCGCCGCCCCCAGTGCTGAACACGTCCCGAGCGGTCACCGGCGGCCCGGCGAGGGGCCGCCGGTGACCTCGGAGCGTCACCGCCCGGCCCCCGCCCGGCCGGGCTGCCCCACTGCCCCGGCCCGGAACGCGCCGCGCGACCGCGGCACCCCCGTTCGGAGTCGTCCCGGCGGTGTCGACGTGTCCGCCTGCCGATGGGACCCTCACGTGCGAGGCCCCGCGGCGCGGGCGGCCCGCCGTACGCGGCCGGCGGCACCGAGGGGCCCGGAGGTCACGGACGGCCCAGCGGCCACGGAAGGACGGCAGGGATGGGAAGAGGGCGGCCCGGCCGCACCCCGCAGGACACCGCGCCCGTCGCGGCGAGCCAGTCGCTGACGCTGGCGGCCATGCTCTTCGCGGTGTCGATGACGTTCATCGACCAGACCATCGTCTCGATCGCCGCACCCGACATCATCCGCGAACTGGGGCTGTCGGCCGTCGGCATGCAGTGGGTGGTCAACGCCTACCTGCTGTCGCTCGCCGCCTTCTTCGCCCTCGGCGGCCGGCTGGCGGACGTCCTCGGCCACAAACGGATGATGCTGATCGGGACACTCACCTTCGTGCTCGCCTCCGCGCTCTGCGGCGCGGTGCCGTCCGGCGGGGGCGCCGAGGCCTGGCTGATCTGCTTCCGGGCGGTGCAGGGCCTCGGCGCGGCCCTGATGTTCCCGGCGGCGCTCGCGGTGGTGGTGGAGGTGTTCCCGGTCGACCGGCGCGGCCGGGCGCTGGCGCTGTTCTTCGGGGTGGCGGGCGGTCTGACCGCGATCGGCCCGATCCTCGGCGGCTGGCTGACCAGCTGGACCTGGCGGGCGATCTTCTGGGTCAACGTGCCGGTCGCGGTGGTCGCGCTCGTCCTGACCGTGCTGGCCGGGATCCGCAACACCCCCCGCCGGGAGCCGGTCGACTGGACCGGCGCCGTCCTGGTGGCCGCCGGCATGGGGCTCAGCGTGCTCGGCCTCCAGCAGGCGGGGGCCTGGGGCTGGGGCAGCTGGGCGACCTGGCTGTGCATCCTCGGCGGGCTGGCCGTCCTGGTGCTGTTCGCCGGGTTGGAGCTGCGCACCGAGCACCCGCTGATCAAGCTGCGGGTCTTCGCCGACCGCGCCTTCGCGGCCGACAACGCGGTGCTGTTCTTCGCCATGATCGCGTTCGTCCCGGTGTTCTTCTTCGCCTCCGTCTACGCCCAGGTGGCGCTCGGCCAGTCACCCAGTGAGGCGGGGCTCTACCTGCTGGTCTTCTTCGCCGGCTTCGCCCCCGGCTCGCAGATCGGCGGGCGGATGCTGGACCGACGCGGCGCGCGCCCGCCGATGCTGCTGGGGACGGCGGTGGGCGCGGTCGGGTTCGCGCTCTGGGCCGCGAAGATCACCGACCTGTCGCTCGGCGCCCAGTGGCCGTACATCGTGCTGGCCGGCGCGGGGATCGGGCTGCTGCTGACGCCCGCCTCGACGGACGCCGTCAACCGCTCGATCAACGCCTCCTACGGCGAGGTCACCGGGATCACCCAGACCGTGCGCAACTACTCCGCGAGCCTGGGCCTGGCGGTGCTGGGCACCGTCCTGCTGCACAGCACCACCAGGAACGTGCGGAGCACCCTGGTCGCCAACGGCGTCCCGGCGGACGCCGCGCCCGGCGTCGCCGACACGATCACCCGGAGCATCACCGGACACGGCGCCGCGGGGCAGGCCCCCGGCGGCGTCGGGTCCGCGCTGCTGGACGCGGTCCGGCAGGACTTCGCGGAGGCGAACGGGCCGGTGCTGTACGGCATGGCGGCCGCCCTCGCGGTCGCCTTCCTCTGCGCGCTGCTGCACCCCGGCACCCGGGTCACCGCGGCCGCCGCCCCGGCCCCGGAGGCCGTCGCCAACCGTGAGGGCGGCGGCCCGGCCTGAGCGCACGCGGGCGCGTGGCCGGGCCGCCACGCGCCGGCCGCCCACACCCGGAGCGGCCGGCGACGCGCGCGGCTACGGGGTGAGCGGCGACCAGAGCCAGGCGCCGTTCACCCGCACGTACAGCCGCTTCGACGTGGTGTCCACGGCGAGCGTCCCGTCGGCCGGCGGCCGGGTGAAGGACGCGTCGCTGACCGGGCCCGCGACCAGGCGCAACGGCGCGTTCGGCGCGTGCTTGGTCGGCAGCGTGCCGCCGGCCTGGCTGACCGTGGCGCCGGACTGGGTGGTGTTCCCGTAGGTGTTCTCGACCCGGAACTCGCCCGAGCTGGAGTTCTCGTAGTACACGTGGTGGCCGGTCGGCCTGGTCCCGTAGAGGCCGACCACGTCGCGCAGGACGGCCACCGTGCCGGGGCCGGAGTAGAGGTCGACGCCGGAGTTGACGGTGGCGACCGGGCCGTTGGCGATCAGCACGTTCTCCAGGGCGCCGGCGCTGCCGGCCCAGGCGATGATGTTCTGCGGGGTGGAGTAGCCGGGGGCGAAGTTGCCGGCGTAGGCGTAGATGTCACGGGCGTAGACGTGCTTGCAGGACGCGTCGACCCTCAGGTGCGGACCGCCCTGCATCTGGGAGGTCTCGAACTTGCAGTCCGTCAGGTAGATCCCGTTCGGATTGTTGTACGCGTACGTGCCCTGGGTGATCCAGAGACCGCCGGTGCCGAACGCCTCGAACCGGCAGCCGGTGAAGTGGATCTGGTTGACGTTGTCCTCGCTGTAGCCCCAGCCCTGGACGGCGGAGCTGTTGCGCAGCCAGACGTTCGGCTGGGTGGTGCTGCCCGCCGGGCCGCTGCTCGACTCGACGACGAGGTTGTAGAACCGGGAGTCCCAGCACTCCACCGCGTCGACGCAGAGGTCGTTGTTGGCGGTGATGTAGACATCGCGGACGTAGGTGTTGTCGTTGTAGTACAGCTCCAGGACCAGGCCGGTCCGGCGGTTGCCGTTGAACCCCAGGTCCTCGATCGCGCAGTACCGCCGGTGGGTGGCCCCGCTCGCGTCGGCGCCGCCGCCCGAGAGCCGCAGCAGGATCCCGTCCGCGCCCTTGACCAGCATCGACGCCTTGCTCCCGGCGCCGACCAGGCGGATCCCGTTGCCGCCGACGGTCAGGGCCGGCGCGCCCGCCGCCGGGAGGACCCGGTACTTCCCGACCGGGAAGTAGACCGTCCCGCCGCCGGCGGCCGCCGCCGCGTTGATCGCGGCCTGCACCGCGGCGGTGTCGTCCGCGGTGCCGTCGCCGACCGCGCCGTAGGTCCGCACGTCGAACCGGTCCGGCGTGCCGCTCCCCGCGGTCGCCGCTCCGGCCGGCGGGGCGGCCGCCATCGCCGCCACGCCCGTCAGCCCGGCGACCGCCCCGGCGAGCAGTGCCCGCCGCCTGGTCGCCGGCTCCGTCGAAGCCCCCGTGGCCCCCGTGGTGTTCACGCTGTCTCCCCCTCGGCACCTCACGTCACGGTGGCCCCCTGGGCCACCCGGTCGCCCGCCAAGATCGCAGCGCGGATGACGAGCGGTCAAGCCCTTTCGCCGTGCGGACCGCTGTGCCGCCGGCCGCCCACCCGGCCGGTACCGTCAGCCAGGGGCGGCGGACAGGACGGCCTCGGCGACGCGAACCTCACCAGGGCCAGGTCGGTGGCCGAGAACGCCAGTTCCGCGGGCACGCGGCCTCCTCGGGATTCGGACATCCCCTCATCATTGGCGGCCAGCCTACGGCCCGGTGATCATCCGGACATGACCTCAGAGACGACCGCCGCGGCCGCGGCGGGCAGTTGGACGATCGGTGACCGGGCACTCACCCGGATCGGCTACGGCGCGATGCAGCTGGCGGGCCCCAAGGTGTGGGGGCCGCCCCGGGACCGGGACGCCGCCCTCGCCGTGCTGCGCGCCGCCGTCGCGGCCGGGATCACGCACATCGACACCGGCGACTACTACGGCCCGCACGTGGTCAACGACCTCGTCCGCGAGGCCCTGCACCCGTACCCGGACCAGCTGTGCATCGCCACCAAGGTCGGTGCCCGCCGCACTCCCGACCGGGCCTGGCCCGCCGCCCTGTCGCGCGACGAACTGGTCCGCGCCGTCCACGACAACCTCCGGCGGCTGGACATCCCGGTGCTGCACCTGGTCAACCTGCGGATGACCGGCACCCGGGCCGCCGCCGACCTCGCCGAGCCGTTCGGCGCGCTCGCGGACCTGCGCGAGCAGGGCCTGATCCGGCACCTCGGGGTCAGCAACGTCAGCGCCGAGCAGGTCCGGGCCGCCCAGGGGATCGCCCCGGTGGCCTGTGTGCAGAACCACTACAACGTGGCCCTGCGCGAGGACGACGACCTCGTGGACCGGTGCGCCGAGCAGGGCATCGCCTACGTGCCGTACTACCCGCTGGGCGGCTTCCGCCCCTTGCAGCTCGATGCCCTGGAAGACGTCGCCCGCGCGTTGGACGTCACCGCCCGCCAGGTCGCGCTGGCCTGGTTGCTGCGGCGCTCCCCGGCCATCCTGCTCATCCCCGGGACCTCCTCGGTCGCGCATCTGCGCGAGAACATCGCGGCGGCCTCCGTCGAGCTGCCCGACCGGGCGCTGCGCAGCCTGGACGCGGTCGCCGGGCGCTGAGCCGCCGGCGCCGCCCCACGGGTCGCCCCCCGGCACCCCGGCGCGGGGCCGGGGCGCCGGCGGGCAGCCCTCACCGGGCGGGCGCGACGTCCGCCAGTGCGGCGAGCAGGCGGGCGTGGACGGCGGCGGCGACCTCGCGGGTGACCGGGTCCGGGTCCTCCAGGCGTTCGGCGATCAGCTCGGCGGCGGCCGCGACGACCGGCACCGGCAACGAGGCCTCGCGCAGGTGCAGCAGCTGGGCGGCGGCCCGTTCGCTGGCGGTGGTGGCCCGGGACTGCGGGATCAGGGAGGTGAGGCCGCGGGGTTGCGGGTGTGCGCTGCTCATTGCGCCATTGTCGGGCTTCCGGCCCGGTCCCGGCGCCACCCCGCCGCCGGCCGGTCCCGCCGCGCGCCGCCGACCGGGCCGGCCACGCGGCGGATTCCACCATCCGGCCCTGTCCACCCCCTGCCGTCGCCCGTTTTCGCGGTCCGGGCGCCAGGATGGAGGGATGGAGTGCTGGACGACCTAGGAGACGGTATGAACGACCGACCCGATTCGATTCAGTGGCCCGGCGCGGTCACGCCGGACGCCCTGCTGCACACCGGCTCCGGCGGTGAGGTCACGCCCGAGGACCTGGTACTGGCCTCCGGGCGCGACATCACCCCGGAGACCCTCGCCTGGGCGGAACGCAAGCTGGCGGAGGAGGGCCCCGCGGCTCTCGAAAAGCTGCTTCCCTGAGCGTGCCGCTCCCGCGGACCGCCTCCGGGGCCGTCCGGACCGGCGCCACCGCGGCGCCGGTCCGGACGGCCCCTCCCGCGTCCCGGGGCGGCGCGGCCGTCCGTCAGGGTGCCAGGGCCACCGCGAGCAGGGCGGCCCCGGGGGAGTCGGCCGGGTGCTGGGTGAGCAGCAGCACCCCGGCCCCGGCCGCCGGCCGCAGCAGCGAGAAGGTCAGCCGCAGCACCCGCGCCGGCTCCCGGGCGTCCACCACCTCGACCGTCGCCGGCCGGAAGTCCGCGACCGCGCGGCACTGCCACCAGTGCGCGGCGTCCGGCCGCAGCACGTGCAGCCGGCGCACGATCTCCGCGGACCTGGCGTCGTCCGGGACGTGGGCGGTGGCGGCGCGGAACTGCTCGTAGAGACCGCGCAGCAGGGCCTGCCCGCCGGGGGCGCTCCCGTCGGCGGGACCGGTGGTGATCCGGTGCCGTCCGGACGGCCCGGCGGCGAGCTGCAGCAGCAGATTGCGGTCCTCGGGCGGCGTGTCCTCCGGGGAGCCCCACAGCCGCCGGTGGGCCGCGTTGGCGGCGAGGACGTCGAAGCGCTCGTCCAGCACCAGCGCGGGGGTGCCGTGCCAGCTGTCGACGAGCGCCAGCGTGTCCGGGCCGGGCACGGCCGGTGCCCACTGCCCGGCGCGGGGCGGCGGGGGCAGGAACCCGGCCAGCGCCAGGGCGTGCCGGTGGGCGACCGGATCCATCCGCAGAGCCCGGCAGACGGCGTCGACGACCTGCCGCGAGGTGCTCACCCGGCCCTGCTCCAGCCAGGTGTACCAGGCCACGCTGACCCCGGCCAGGGTGGCGACCTCCTCGCGGCGCAGCCCGGGGGCGCGGCGTCGGCCGCCGGCGCCGAGACCGACGTCCTGCGGGGCGATCAGCGCCCGTGCCGCGCGCAGGTGGGCTCCGAGCTCTCGGCGTAGCGACTCGTCCATGCGCTGATCCTATGAGTGCGACTCACCCCATCAACGGTGGACTGCCACCGCGGCCCGGGGCGCGCGACGCTGACGGCATGACAGCAGAGCAGCACGCGCCCCGGGTGTGGCGCCGGCACAACGACTCCTCCCACCTCCGCGAACCCCGCGTCCTGATCCGGGTCTTCCTGGAACCGGACGGCCTGGACACCGCCGTCGCGTTCTACGAGCGCCTGCAGACGGTGACGGCCGACGCCAGGTTCACGTTCGGCGCCCTGCGGCTGGCGACCGTCGGCGCGTTCCTGCTCATCGCCGGCGGTGAGAGGGAGTTGGCGCCGTTCCGGGCCACCACCGGAACGCTGCTGGTGGACGACGTCCGGCCCTACTACGAGCGGCTGCTCGCCGAGGGCGCGGAGATCGTCTTCCCGCTCCAGGAGGTGCCCACCGGTGCCGGTTTCAACGTCCGCCACCCCGACGGCACGGTGGTGGAGTACGTCCACCACCGTCCCACCGCCGCCGGCGACTGACCGGCCGGGCGGTCCGCCGGCTCGGGTGACGCGGGCCGCGACGGCGGGCCCCGGGGCGGGGGGCGGTTGCTGGCCGGGCGACCGTCCAGCGGGGATTGCTATGCTCGGAAATGCCCTCTTTGCGGCATGGAATTCTGTCCCGCCACCACCACGGGAGCAGGAATGACCGGCAGCCCCGAGCCCACCAGCCCCGAGCCCATCAGCCCCGAGGCCCGCCAGGCCCTCGACCAGGAGCTGGACCGGCTGCGGATCGAACGCGAGGCGGTCGCGGCGACCTTGAAGGGCGCCGGTTCCGACACCGCCGGCGACCTGGCCGACCAGGCGGACGAACTGCAGCGCGTCACCGAGGTCGCCCGCCTGGAGTCCCGGATCGCCGGGATCACCTCGCGACTGAGCGAGGCGGCCACGGCTCCCGCCGCCCCGCCCGATGTCGTCGGGGTGGGCAGCAGCGTGACGCTGCGGTTCGCCGACGGGACCCAGGAGACGGTCCAGATCGGCGAACTCGCCAATGAGTCGGAGGAGACCCTGGCGACCTTCGACAGTCCGCTGGGCCATGCCCTGCTCGGCCACCGCACGGGTGACTCGGTCACCTACGACACTCCCGCGGGGCCGACCACGGCGGTGGTGCTGGGCATCGGCGCACCCTGAGCGGTCCGGGCCGGACCGGGCCGCCGGTGGCGGACGGAGGGTCAACTCGGCATCGCGCTAGGGTGCGTGCGTGAGTCTTCATGTGGTTGTCGGATTCGGGCCCGCCGGGGCCGCCACCGCCCGGCTGCTGGCCGAGCGGGGGCACGCGGTGCGGGTGGTCACCAGGTCGGGCCGGAGCCCGGAGCCGGGCATCGAGCACGTCGCGGCGGACGCGGCGGACAGCGGGCGGCTGATCGAGCTGTCCAAGGGGGCGGCCGCGATCCACGGCTGCGCCGCGCCTCCCCTGCACCGCTGGGTGCGTGAGCTGCCGCCGCTGGCCTCCTCGGTCTGCGCGGCGGCCGAGGCGAGCGGGGCCGTCCTGGTCATGCTCGGCAACCTCTACGGCTACGGACCGGTGGAGGGGCCGGTGACCGAGAAGCTGCCGCTCGCGGCCACCGGGCCCAAGGGCCGGGTGCGCGCCGCCATCTGGGAGCAGGCGCGGGGCTGGCACGAGCAGGGCCGCATCAGGGCGGTCGAGGTCCGGGCCGCGGACTTCTTCGGGCCCGGTGTGACCGATCGCGGGCACCTGTCCGGCCGGGTCGTGCCGCGCGTGCTGCGCGGCAAGCCGGTCTCCGTGCTGGGGGACCCGGACGCCCCGCACAGCTGGACCTACCTCCCCGACGTGGCGCGGGCACTGGTCGAGGTCGCGGGCGAGGAGCGGGCCTGGGGCCGCGCCTGGCACGTGCCGACGGCGCCCGCGCTGTCCGGGCACGCGATGGTCGACCGCCTCGCCGACCGGGCCGGCACGGCGCCGGTCGCGGTGCGCGGGCTCTCGCCGGCGGTCCTGGGGGTCGCCTCGCTCTTCTCCCCGCTGATCCGCGAACTGAAGGAGACCCGCTACCAGTTCGACCGTCCGTTCGTGATGGATTCGAGCGACTACGAGGCCGAGTTCGCGGTGCGGGCCACCCCCGTCGGCGAGCAGGTCGGGGCGACGGTGGACTGGTGGCGCGAGCGGGTGGCCGCCGGGGGCTGACGGCCCGCCGGGCCGGACGGGCCGGTTCGCGCATCCCCGGGGGCGACGCGGCCGCCCCGCCGGCCCGTTCGCCGGCCGACCGTGCCGGGTGGGCGGGACCGCTCGGCGGGCGACGGCGGACCGGCGGACGTAGGTTGCGGGCATGACCAGTGACGAGACGACGATCCCCGCCGTGGGGGCGCGGGGGCTGGACGCGGTGTTCGAGGCGATCGAGGCGGCCAACCGGTCGCCGCAACCGTGGACCGGCTTCGAACACGGTGTGCTCGGTGCCTACCGGTGGGCCGCCGGCACCCAGCCGGGTGCTCCGGTGACCGCCGCCGCCCCGCTCGGGGCCTCCGGCGGACCCTGCCGGGCCCAGTTGCTCGCCGAATGCCAGGCCGCGGCCGTCCGGGTGAGCGAGGCACGGCGGGACGACGTCGACGCCGCCTACGCCCTCGGTGCCTACCAGGCGCTCGCCTGGCTCTGCGGCCACGACGAGGACCGCCCCTGCGCCCGGCCGGAGTAGCCCTCCCGGGCCCGCGACAGGACGGCCGCGCCCGCCCTGTCGCGGGCACCGCCGGTCCTCGGGACGGTTCAGTGCTTGAAGACGTCCTTGATCTTCTCTCCCGCCTGCTTGGCGTCGCCGCTCACCTGGTCGGCCTTGCCCTCCGCGGTCAGCCGCTCGTTGCCGACCGCCTTGCCGGCCGCCTCCTCGGCCTTGCCCTTCGCCTTCTGCGCGATGTTCTTGGCCTTGTCCTCGCCGCTCATGGTGATCTCCTCCGTGACGTTCGTCGCCGCCCGGTTCGGGGCGGGCCTGTGTCGCGTCTGCCCCGGTTCGGGGCTTCCATGCGTCGGGTGCCCCCGCGGTCGGCGCGCCGCCCGGACCGGGATCAGGAGGCGTCCTGCTCCAGCAGCCCGGCCGTGGCGGCCCGTTCGCGATCGGTGGACGCGCGGGCCCGGTCCTGGAGGGCGGGCAGGCCGATCCCGCCCTTGTCCTGGTGGGTCGCGTCGGCCCAGAGCGCCAGCAGCCCGGCGGCCTGGTCGTTCAGGCCGGCGAACCGTTCCCGCGCCGTGGGAGCGGGCCCGGCGAGCCGGAGCAGCCAGGTCCGGGTGAGGTACTCGGCGGGGGCGTCACCGTACGCCGGGGGCGTCGCCCCGGAGGGAGCCAGGCCCTGGAGCGCGGCCTCCTGCCAGGCGGTGCGCGCGCCGTCGCCGCGGTCGCGCAGGATCTCCTCGGCGATGCCGTCGAAGACCCCGGCGGGTGCGGCCGCGCGGGCCAGCGGGTCCTCGACCGCCGCCCCGGAAGGAGGGGCTGGGGCGGTCGGGACGGCGGCCAGGCCGGCCGCGCCCTGCCGCAGGTCGGCGCCGCGCAGGGCCGCGTAGGCCGCCGGGCTCTCGCCGACGCCGCGCAGGACGCCGATCAGCCGGTCCTTCGGGACGGCGAAGTGCACGCCCCGCCCGTCCTGCCAGGCGTCGGCGTCCGGGCCGTCGTGCGCCATGGCGGCGTCGCTGATGCCGGTGAGCACCGGGTGGGTGTCGGCGGCGTAGTCGGCGAGCGCCTGGGCGAGCGGGCCGCGCACGGCCGGGTGGACGTGGTGGCCGGGGGCGTCGGCGACGGCCAGGACGACCGCGCGCATCGCGCGGGCCTGGGCCAGGGTGTGGGAGCCGGGCTGCTCCCCGGTGGTGGCCCGGCGGAGCCCCTCGGCGAGTTCGCCGCACGGCAGCCCGGACCGCCAGGAGTCGCCGAGGACGGTCCGGACGCGGCTGTCCGTGCGCAGACCGGCGCAGTCCCGGTCGGGGTCGTCGCGCCCCAGCGTCCACCACAGCCCGGTGCCGACGGCGGCCGCCACCGCCAGGCCGGCGACGGCGGCCGTGGTGCGCCGGCCGCCGGGGAGGGCCGCCATCAGGCGTTGCCCCGGCCGAGGTAGCGGCCGGCGACGTCGTTGCTGCGGTTGCGGCTGTTGAGCATGTCGTCCTGCAGCGAGTTGACGGTGGGGCTGTCGGGGTCCATGCCGCGGTCCCTGGCCCAGATGCCGACCATGTCGGACATCTGCCGGTTGGCACCCAGGTAGGTGTCCGAGATCTTCGCGTTGGCCGCGGTGTTGTTCTGGTCCTTCTCCTCCAGGCTGACCGCGTACGTCCAGGTGTCGACCAGGCGCTGGGCGGCGTCGCCGAGCGGGGCGATCGGCGTGATCGGGGCGCCGATGGTGTGGTAGAGCACCTTGGCCTTCCAGTCGGCCTGGGCGTTCTTGTCGTCGCGCAGGTCCATCGCGGCGTCCGCGCGGATCGCGTCGAAGACCCCGAGCGCGGCGGCGCCCTTGCCCATCGGGTCCTTCATCTGGGCCTCGGTGGGGTTGGGGCCGATCGCCGCGAACTCCTGGTCGATCCGGCCCGTCTCGGCGCGGTGCAGGGTGCCGTAGGCGGCCGGGTCGTCGGAGAGGCCGCGCATGAACCGCACCAGGCTGTCCTGGCCGACGGCCATCCGGGTGGTGTCGCCGTCCTTCCACACCGAGTCGTGCCCGAGGTGGCCGTTGTAGGCGTCGTTGCGGCCGTTGAGCAGCTCGTGGGTGTCGCCGACGTAGTCGGCGAGGGCGTTGGCGAGCGGCCGGCGCAGGGTGTCCTTGACCGTGTCGCCGCCGTGGCCCTCGTCCATGGTGACGATGGTGTCGCGCATGACCCGGGCCTGGGCCTCGGTGTGCTTGCCGTCGTGGGCCGTGCCGGCCCGTTCGCCGGTGGAGGCCGCCTCGATCGCGGCGGCCAGTCCGCTCTGGGAGAGCGGGTCGGGCACCTTCATCACGCCGTAGCCGGTGAGGTAGCCCTCCGGCCAGTGCCGGTCCTTCAGCAGGTAGTGCAGCCGCTGGTTGGAGCCGTCCGCGCCCGGGTCGAGGTAGGAGGTGGCGGCCTCCGGCTGGCGGCCCATCACGCCGAGCACCTCGTCCAGCGGGTCGGCACCCAGCGACGTCCCGTCGTGCGAGGCCTTGTAACTCCACAGGTCGGGGTGCTTCTTCTCGCTCGCGGTGATGTCGTCGGCGAGGTCGGTGAGGAAGGGCGTGGAGTACGTCGCGTCGCCCTTGGTCATCAGGGTGCTGAGGATCTGGTACCCGTAGACCGGCTCGGTGTTGGAACCGAAGTTCCTGGTGCCGTTCTCCTGGAGCCCCGCGCGCCACTTCCGGTAGAACTCGGTGTTCGGGTCCTGGGTGGCGGAGGCGATCGCCCGGGTGAGCCCGGTCTGCAGGCCCGGGTAGGCGCCCTTCCTGCCGTCGTCCTTGCCGGGGTCGTTGAGCTTCTCCGCGAGCTTCAGAGTGCCGTCGGGGCCGAGCGCGTCCAGCAGCGTCCGGGAGAACTCGGGACTGTCCGCGTCGGCCTTCATCAGGTTCGCCAGCTGCGCCCGCTCGTCGCCGTTCAGGCTGTCGATCCGGGTGGCGAGGTCGGCGGCGCGCCTCGCGTCGGCCTGGTCGCCGCCGCCGATCGCCTGGCCGTTGAAGGAGTTGTCGGCGCTGCCGGCCTTCGAGGCGCCGCGCAGGGCCGCCGCGGCGCGCTGGTCGGCGTCGGTGGCCCGCTGGAGGCCGGCCTCGATGGCCTTGCTCCACTTGCCGGCGGCCTCCTGGTAGGCCCGCTGGGTGTCGGGGTCGTGGTGCAGGTCGTTGCGCGTGCCCGGGTCGAGCGTGCTGGGGTCGAGGACGGCGACACCGGTGCCGGTGACCTTGAACCCGGCCTGGACCGCGCCCGCCGCGGCCTCGCGGACCTGCTTCTGGGCGGCCTCGAAGTCCGCGCGCGCGTCGTCGAGCAGCGAGGCCATCGCCTTCGCCTCGACCTGGGCGGCCGTGATCTGGCCCTTGGTGGCCATGAGTTGGAAGTCGGCCAGCCCGGCCGTGCCACCCGTCCACAGCCCGTTGCGGGTCACCGAGAGCACATCGCGGTCGAAGGCGCCCTCCATGGCGTGGAAGCGGTCGGCCATGGCCCGCCACTGCGTCGCGGCGGTCGACAGGGTGGCGGGACCGGCGTTGAGGACGTCCTCGTATCCGAGCATGGGTCACTTCACCTTGAGCAGGTCGGCGATGGACTGGTTGGTGGTGTGGTAGTTGAGCGTGGTCTGCTCCATCGCGGCGCTGTTCCGGTGCAGCCGCGCCGTCAGCTGCTCCACCTGCTCGTGCCACTCGGCCAGCGCCGCGCGCAGTGCCGCCGCGCTCTCCCAGCCCTTGTGCGCCGTGGCCGCCGCGTTGGTCGACTCGTCCGCCAGGGCGCCGATGGTGGGGCTGTCCATCGCCATGCCGTTCAGGGCCGACTGCGCGCCCTTCATCGCCTGACCGTTCACGCTGAACTGACCGCTGCCCGTTGGTGTGCCCATCCTCGACCGCCCCCGTACGACTCGTCGCTCCGTGCGCCTGGCCGGGGAGCGCTTCCGCCGCCGCCAACTCCCGTGGCCCCCGGGGCCGCTGACCGTCACCGGACGTGTCGTCGCCCCACCTGGCGCGTTGTCGGCGCGATCGTACTCGACGGCGGGCCTCCGGTCCCGGGGGAGCGGGCTCCTCTCCGGGGCGCGGGCCGGGCTCCGGGCCGCGCCCGGTCGCCCGACGGACCGCCGGCCGGGTCGTTCGGGCAGGTCAGGAGGCCCGGGCCGCGAGCGCGGGACCCGGTCGTAAAGGTTTCGTCATGATTCCCGGTGGCGGGGGTGGGCGCCGGCCCCCCGGCCGGCCGGCCGGCTAGGCCGGGCATCGGAGCGTCCGGGCGGTCGGACCGGCGGGCCCGTTGCGCCCTCCGGGGAGTCCCGCTGCCCCGAATGGCCGACAGGGGCGAGCCGTCCGCCCGGCCGCCGGCCCGCGCCCACGAGTGTGGTCCCTCGGTGCCGGCTCGCGGCCAAGGACGGGAGACAGTCATGACAACGCCTGTGGATGGGGGCCGGCGGTCGGTGCCGCCGATCCTCCGGGGACAGAGGGCCCTGGTGACCGGGGCGAACTCCGGCATCGGCCGGGCGACCGCGATCGCCCTGGGCCGGGCCGGCGCCGACGTGGTGGTGAACTACGTCTTCGGCTCGGACGCGGCCGAGGAGGTGGTCGCGGAGATCAGGTCCTTCGGGGTGCGGGCCTACGCCCACGAGGCGGACGTCTCCCAGGAGGACCAGGTCGTCGCGATGGTCGCCCGGATGGTCGCGGAGTTCGGCACGATCGACGTCATGGTGGCCAACGCCGGGCTGCAACGGGACGCCGCCGTCACCGAGATGACCCTCGCCCAGTGGCAGAAGGTGCTGGACGTCAACCTCACCGGCCAGTTCCTGTGCGCCCGGGAGGCGGCGAAGGAGTTCATCCGCCGCGGCGTCGTCCCGGAGGTGTCCCGCTCGGCCGGGAAGATCGTCTGCATGAGCTCGGTCCACCAGATCATCCCCTGGGCGGGCCACGTGAACTACGCGTCCTCCAAGGGCGGTGTCCTGATGCTGATGCAGACCCTGGCACAGGAGCTCGCCCCCCGGGGGATCCGGGTGAACGCCGTCGCGCCCGGCGCGATCCGCACCCCGATCAACACGTCCGCCTGGGACACCCCCGAGGCCGAGGCGGACCTCCTGCGGCTGATCCCCTACCGCCGGGTCGGCGACCCGCAGGACATCGCCGACGCGGTGACCGTCCTGGCGTCCGACCTGATGGACTACGTCGTCGGCACCACCCTGTACGTCGACGGCGGGATGACCCTCTTCCCCGGCTTCGCCACCGGAGGCTGACCGCACCGTGGAAGACCGCACCGTGGACCACCGCGGGGCCGACCACCGGCCCGCGCGCCACCGCGTCCGCCGCGCCGGGCGGTGCGCCGGCCGGGCCGGGCGCTCGCCGCGGAGGCCCGCGTGAACACTGCCGCGCACCTGCTGGCGGACACCCCCGCGCAGCTGCTCCCGGCCCGGGAGCTGATGGCGTTCACCCTCGCCTCGCACATCACCCTGGTGCCGCTGGGCGTGGCGCTGCCGCTGATCACCCTGCTGATGCACTACCGGGGCCTGCGCCGCGCCGACCCGGTCGCCCTGCTGCTGGCCCGCCGGTGGTCCGCGGTGATGGCCGTCCAGTTCGCCGTCGGGATCGTCACCGGCACGGTGCTGTCCTTCGAGTTCGGGCTGCTCTGGCCCGGCCTGATGGGCCGCTGGGGGGACGTCTTCGGGCTCGGGTTCGGGGTGGAGGCCTGGGCCTTCTTCCTGGAGGCGATCCTGATCGCGATCTACCTGTACGGCTGGCGCCGGCTGAAGCCGTGGACGCACTTCTGGCTCGGCGTGCCGCTGCCGCTGGCGGCCCTGATAGGAGCGTTCGGCATCATCGCCGCCAACTCGTGGATGAACACCCCGCAGGGGTTCACGCTGGACGCGAGCGGCAAGCCGGTCGACGTCAGCGTCCAACAGGCGATCTTCACACCGATGTTCGGCCCGCAGTACTGGCACTTCGCCGTCGCGATGTTCCTCACGGCGGGCTATGTGGTGGCCGGCGTCTACGCGGTCGGCTGGCTGCGCGGAGGCCGTGACCGCTACCACCGTCTCGGCTTCACCGTGCCGTTCACCGTCGCGGCCGTCCTCACCCCCGTCCAGTTCGTGCTCGGCGACAACATCGCCCGGCAGGTCTTCCACAAGCAGCCGGTCAAGTTCGCCGCCGCCGAGCTGGTCTGGAACACCGACACCCATGTGCCCGAGTACCTGTTCGGCCGCCTCCAGGAAGACGGCAGCGTCAAGGGTGGCCTCAAGATCCCCCAACTCGACTCCGTCCTCGCCGGGTTGAGCCCCGACACCCAGGTCGCCGGGCTCAGCTCGGTACCGGCCGACGACCGCCCCACGGCGCTCCAGGCGACCATCGCGCACTGGGCCTTCGACATCATGGCCACCGTCGGCAGCGTCCTGATCCTGCTCGCCCTCTGGTACGCCTGGTGCTGGTGGCGGCGCCGTGACCTGCCGAGGTCCCGCTGGTTCTTCCGCTGCGCGGCCCTCGCCGGGGTCGCCAGCGTGGTGACGGTGGAATGCGGCTGGATCACCACCGAGGTCGGCCGGCAGCCCTGGATCGTCTACGGGAACATGCGGGTCGCCGAGGCGGTGACCCCCACCGGCGCCGCCTCGCTGTGGACCATGTTCGGCATCGTCGTCACGGTCTACGTCCTCGTCTTCGGGGCGTTCCTCGCCGTCGTCCTGAAGATGCGCACCCGGTGGCGCCTCGCCGACTCCGGCACCGGGGCGGCCGCGGCGGACCCGGAGACCGACACCCCCTACGGCCCGCGTCCGGAGCAGCCCGCCGGGGCGCCGGGCACCCGTCGGGCACCGGGAGGCGACCGGTGACCGCGACCGTCGTCGCCTGGATCCTGCTGGCCGCGATCGCCGCCTACGCCGGCGGCGGCGGCGTGGACTACGGCGCCGGATTCTGGGACCTGCTGGCCGGCGGCGCCGAGCGCGGCGCCCGCCCGCGCCGGCTGATCGACCACGCCATGGCACCCGTCTGGGAGGTCAACAACGTCTGGCTGGTCTTCGTGCTCGTGGTGATGTGGACCGGCTTCCCGGTGTTCTTCCAGACCGTGTTCACCGCCCTGTGGCTCCCGCTGGCGCTGGCCGTCGTCGGCATGGTCCTGCGCGGCGCCGGCTTCGCGCTGCGCAAGCCCACCCGGCGCCTCGCCGAGCGGCGGGTCTACGGCGCCGTCTTCGCCGTCGCCTCGCTGCTCACGCCGTTCTTCCTGGGCGCCGCCCTCGGCGGGGTGGCCTCCGGACGGGTCGCGCCCGGCACCACCGCCTCCGCCGACGCGTGGGCCAACACCACCTCGATCATGGCCGGACTGCTCGCCGTCGCGGCCACCGCCTTCCTGGGGGCGGTGTTCCTCACCGTGGACGCCCGCCGCTTCGGCGCCCACGACCTGGTCGGCTACTTCCGGCTCCGGGCCCGGATCGGCGCCGCCGCCCTGGTCGTCCTCGGCGTGACCGGGCTGACCGTGACCGACCCGCACGCCACCTACGTCCACCACGGGCTCACCCACGGCGCCGGGCTCGTCCTGGTGCTCCTCGCGGTGGCGGCGCTGGCGGCCACCACGTGGCTGGTCGCCGGCCCGGCCGCCGGGTGGGCCCGGTACACCTCGGTGGCCGTGGTGGTCCTGCTGGTCGCCGCCTGGGGCGCGGCCCAGCGGCCCTACCTGGTGCCCACCTCGCTGACCGTCCAGCAGGCCGCGGGGGCGACCGCGCCGCTGCGGTGGATGCTGATCGTCGCGGCCGTGTCACTCGTGCTGATCGGCCCGGCGCTGGTCGTGCTGTACCGCCTCGACACGCACGGCGTGCTGGAACCCCTGACCGACGAGGACGTCTCCCGCTGACCGGTCCGCCGTTCGGCCGGCCGCCGGCCGAACGGTGCGCCCGGCCGGCAGGACGGCACCCGAGGAGCGATCACGATGACTTCGACGCAGATCCTGCTGGGCCTCGCCCTGATCATGGCCCTGGCCGTCGGCTCCCAGCTGCTGGCGAGCCTGCTGCGGGTGCCGGCGATCCTCCTGCTGCTGCCGGCCGGGTTCACCGCGGGCGCGCTGACCGACGACGTCAACCCCGCGAAGCTGCTCGGCCCGGCGTTCTCCCCGCTGGTCTCGCTCGCCGTGGCGGTGATCCTCTACGACGCCGGGCTCGGACTGGACCTGCGCCGGCTCAAGGGCCACACCCGCAAGGTCGTCGTCCGGCTGATCTGGCTCGGGGCCCTGATCACCTGGGGGTCGGCGGCACTGCTCGCCGTCCCCGTCCTCGGCCTGCCGCTGAGCGCGGCCGTGATGCTCGGCGCCATCCTCGTGGTCAGCGGCCCGACCGTGGTGGGGCCGCTGCTCGGTTTCGTCCGGCCGGGCGAACGCCTGCAGCGCATCCTGGTCTGGGAGGGCACGCTGATCGACCCGATCGGCGGCATCCTCGGGGCGCTGGTCTTCCACGCCGTCCTCGCCGGCGAGCAGCACGGCCTGGCCGGTCAACTGGGCAAGTTCCTCGGCAGCACGGCGGTCGGCCTGGCCGGCGGCGCCGTCGGGGCGGCGGTGCTCCGGCTGCTGCTGCGCCGCCTCGCCCTCGGCGAGGTGCTCGGCACCACGGTGCAGCTGGCCGCGGTGGTCTCGGTCGCGGCGCTCTGCGACGCCTTCCGCGACGACACCGGCCTGATCGCCGCCGTCGTGATGGGCCTGGCCCTGGCCAACCTGCCCGGCCTGGACCTCTCGGCCCGCCGGCCCTTCTTCGAGACCCTGGTCTCGCTGACCATCGGCCTGCTGTTCATCACCATCTCGGCCACCGTGACCCCGCAGTCGCTGCGGCACGTCGCGCTGCCCGCCCTCGGCCTGGTCGCCGTCCTCGTCCTGGTGGTCCGGCCCCTGGTGGCGCTGCTCTCCACCGCCCGCACCGAGATCTCCTACCCCGAGCGCTGGTTCATCGGCTGGATGGCACCGCGCGGCATCGTCGCCGCGGCCACCGCCTCCACCTTCTCCGCCGCCCTGGTCGAGGCCGGCGTCGACGGCGCCCAGGACATCCTCCCGGCCACCTTCGTGGTGATCGTCGCCACCGTCATGGTCTACGGCCTGACCGCACTCCCGGTCGCCCGCCTCCTGGCCGTCCGCCGTTCGGCGCGCTCGCGGCCGCTGCTGGTCGGCGGCGAGCCCTGGGTGGTGGAGCTGGGCCGCGCCCTGCGCGAGGCCGGTCTCGACGTGCTCATGTGGGCGGGGCTGGACCGGCAGCGCCGGAGCATCGCGGACGCCGGCCTCGCACTGGCCCCCGGTGAACTGCTCGCCGCCGCCACCGGGGCCGGAGCCGAGCTGGAGGGCATCACCGACGTCCTGCTGCTCACCGAGGAGGACGACTTCAACGCGCTCGCGGCGGTGACCCTCAAGGAGACCGTGGAGGGGCCCGTCCACCGCCTGGAGCCGCCCACCCGCAGCCACGGCGTGGTCGCGCCGTACACGGACGGCGAGGCGCTGTTCGGCCCCGGCCTCAACCGGCCGGAGCTGGCCCGCCGGTTCGCGGGGGGTGCCCGGATCATCACCCACCGGGTCGACGGCGCGATCCCGGCCGGGCACGACGTGCTGTTCCTGGTACGGCCGGACGGGCGGCTCGCCGCCGTCACCGGGTCGGCCGCCCCGACGCCGGGCGGCGGCGACATCGCCGTCCTGCTGACGCCGCCGGCCGGGCCCGCGGCGTAGGCCCCGGCCAGTGGGACTCGTGGGTGGGCCGGGGCCTGCCCGCCGCGTCAGCCGCGCTGCCGGTCGAGTGCCTGGTCCAGGGTGTTGGCCGCCATGATGAGCGACAGGTGCGTGAACGCCTGCGGGAAGTTGCCGAGTTGCTCGCCGCTCGGCCCGACCTCCTCGGCGAACAGGCCGACGTGGTTGGCGTAGGTGTGCATCTTCTCGAAGGTGTACCGGGCGGGCCGCAGCCGGTTGGCCCGGGCCAGCGCGTCCACGTAGAGGAAGGTGCAGAGGCTGAAGGTGCCCTCCGAGCCGCGCAGGCCGTCGGGGGAGGCGGCCGGGTCGTAGCGGTAGACCAGACTGTCGGACACCAGGGTGCGGTCCATCGCGTCCAGGGTGGTGAGCCAGGACGGGTCCCGGGGGGCCACGAACCCGACGCGGGGCATCAGCAGCAGCGAGGCGTCCAGGACGGAGTCCCCGCCGTAGTGCTGGACGTAGGCCTGCAGCTCCTCGTTCCACCCGTGCTCCATGACCTGCTCCAGGATGGCGTCGCGGGTCCTCGTCCAGCTCTCGGTGTGGGCCGGGCGGCGGAAGTCGGAGGCCAGCCGCAGACCGCGGTCGAAGGCGGCCCAGCACATCACCCGGCTGTAGGTGAAGTCCTGACGGCCGCCGCGGGTCTCCCAGATGCCCTCGTCGGGCCGGTCCCACGAGTCCGCCAGCCAGTCCAGCATCCGGGACAGCATCTTCCAGCCCCGGTAGCCGGCCTGGACGGCGATCTCGCGGCCCTCCGAGAGCGCGTACATCGCCTCGCCGTAGATGTCGAGCTGCAGTTGGTCGGAGGCCGCGTTGCCCAGCCGTACCGGCGCGGAGCCGCGGTAGCCCTCCAGATGACCGAGGATCTCCTCGGTCAGGATCGGCTCGCCGTCCACCCGGTACATGATCTGGAGCGGTTCGCGGTTCCGCGCGGCCCGTTCGGGCGCCTCGCGCACGCGGTCGCCGAGCCAGTGCATGAAGGCCGTGGCCTCCTCGGCGAAGCCGAGGTCGAGCAGCGCCCGCACGGAGAGCGAACCGTCCCGCACCCAGGTGTAGCGGTAGTCCCAGTTGCGTTCGCCGCCGACCTGCTCGGGCAGCCCCATGGTGGCCGCGGCCACCGGGGCTCCGGTGGGGGCGTACGTCAGCAGCTTGAGGGTGATCGCGGAGCGGTTGACCATGTCGGGCCAGCGGCCCCGGTAGTTGGAGCCGTGCACCCAGTGCTGCCAGAACTCGGCGGAGTCCCAGAGGTCCCGGGTGATCCCGTCGACGGTGGGCGGCGGTGGCGCTTCACCGCCGGGGTCGCAGACGGTGAGGACGACGGCCGCCGCCTCGCCGACGCGCAGCGTCACGGAGCCCCGCAGGTCGTCGCCGTCCCGCTCCACGGGGAAGGTGCTCCGGACGTAGGCGCAGACGCCCGGGGCCCGGAAGACGGCGAGATCGGGCCGCAGGTCGAGGTCGTGGTCGGCCCGGCCGTAGTCGAACCGAGGGCGGCACTCCATGTCGAAGCGGACGGTGCCCCGCACGGTCCGCACCGTCCGGACGAGGGTGTGCCGGTCGGTCGGGGTCCCGCCGGTGTTCGGTGGCATCCAGTCGATCAGCTCGCCCACCCCGTCGGGCGACATGAACCGGGTCACGAGGAGCGCGGTGTCCGGGTAGTACAGCTGTTTGCAGGCCACGTCGGGGTCGTTCGGCGCGAGCCGGAAGTAGCCGCCGCGGTCGTGGTCCAGCAGGGCGGCGAAGATGCTGGGGGAGTCGAAGCGCGGTGCGGCGAACCAGTCCACGACGCCCCGCGAGGTCACCAGTGCGGCGGTCTGCAGGTCGCCGATGAGGCCGTGCTCGGCGATGGGAGGGTAGCGATCCATGGGAGTCCCCAGGTCGGAATGGTCCTTCGCCCCCACTATCGACCCGGGGCGCCGGATTCGCCCGTTCGGGCGGCGGAGGCGGCGCCCCGGCGGCCCGAGCGCCGCTGCGGAGCGTTGCCGCCGAGGAGCGCTCCGGATGAGGGATCCTGCCAGGGTCGGCGCCCGGCCGGGACGCCGGATCCCGTGGAGGTGCAGGATTGGACATGATCCATGTCCGGATGGTGAGCCCGCCGGATCTCACCGACCGGATCGTCGTGCTCCTCGCCGGCGATCCCGCCGTGCTCAATCTGATCGTGCAACCCGGCCGGGCGCGGCACCCGGACGGTGACGCGATCGTCTGCGACGTGCTGACCGGGGCGGCGAACGACGTGCTGCGGGCGCTTCGCGCGGTGCACCTGGACAGCCGGGGCTCCATCGTCATCGAGCCGGTGGACATGGCCTTCGTCGGCGGCGCCGCCGAGGCCGGGGCGCGCAGGCTCGGCGCCCTCGCGCACGTGCCCGTCTGGGAGGAGGTCGAGGCGCGGATCCGTGCGGTCGGGACGTACGCGCCGAGCTTCTACCTCTACCTGGTCGTCGCCGGCCTCATCGGCGCGGTCGGGATCGTCACCAACTCCCAGATCCTGATCGTCGCGGCCATGGTCGTCGGCCCCGAGTACGGGGCGATCGTGGGCGTCGCGCTGGGCATCGACCGGCGGGACGGCCGGCGGATCCGCACGGGCCTGACCGCACTGTGCGCGGGCTTCCTGCTGGCCATCGCCGTCACCTTCCTCTTCGCCCTGGTGATCCGCGGTTTCGGCTTCGAGTCGGTGGCGTTCCGCCAGGGCGTGCGGCCGGTCTCCGAGCTGATCGACACCCCGGACTTCTTCTCGTTCGCGGTGGCGGGGCTGGCCGGTGTGGTCGGCATCGTCTCGCTCACCGAGGCGCGGACGAGTGCCCTGCTGGGCGTCTTCATCTCGGTCACCACGATTCCGGCGGCGGCGGACATCGCGGTGTCCGTCGCCTTCGCCAGCTGGCGCTCGGCCTGGGGCTCGCTCCTCCAACTGCTGGTCAACATCGTGGTGCTGATCGTGGTGGGGACGGTCACGCTCCGCGGGCAGCGGGAGATCTGGCGCCGGGTCGGCCGCCGCCGGGCCGGCGCCCCGGTGGCCGGGGCCGGCGGGTGAGGAGCCGGGGCGGGCTGCCCGGTCCGGGGGGGCGGACGACGGTCCTGTGGTCGTCGTCACGGGCACCCCGCCGCCGCTCGGGTACCCCCGGGGGTATATTTGCCGGTATCCGGCCGACGGGCCCGCCCCGGCGCCCGCATCCGGCCACCCGCCCCCGCAGGTATGGGAGAGACGACATGGACCACGACCTCGGCATCACCGTCACGCTCGACGCCCCCTTCGCGGAGACCGTCGACCGCGTGCGCACCGCCCTCGCGGAGCAGGGCTTCGGCGTCCTGACCGAGATCGACGTGCGGGCCACCCTGCGGGCCAAGCTCGGCGAGGAGCTGGAGGACTACCTCATCCTCGGTGCCTGCAACCCGCCGCTGGCCCACCGGGCGCTCGAAGTGGACCGCCGGATCGGCCTGCTGCTGCCCTGCAACGTCGTCGTCCGCAGTGCGGACGGCAGGTCCGTGGTCGAGGCCATGGACCCGGATCTGATGGTCCGGTTCACCGGGCGGCCCGAGCTCGCGGCGGTGGCCGCCGAGGCCGGCACCCGCCTGCGCGCGGCGCTCGCCTCGCTGCGGGACTGACCCACCCCCCGGGGGGGGCGTTCCGCCCTCGGCGCGATCGGGCCTTCGGCTGCCCTCCTGTATACCCCCCTCCGTATTTTCGCCCAACGCAGCCCGGTGCTGCCCAGCCCAGCCCAGCCCGCCCACCGCCCGTGCTGCCCAGCCCGTTCCCCCGCTCGTACAGCCCAGGAGCCACCGTGAACCGCCCCGCCGCCCTCACCGACAGTCCTCCCGCACCGCCCGACAGCCAGCCGGCCCGCCCCGGCCTGCTCGGCCGCCTCGGGGTCTGGTCGGTCCGGCACTTCAAGGCCGTCCTGGCCGGCTGGCTGGTGATCGTCGCAGGCCTCGGCGCGTTCGCCCCGCAGGCGACCACCGCCCTGTCCGGAGCCGGCTGGCAGGCCAACGGCTCGGACTCGGTGCAGGTGCGGCACCTGGCCCAGCAGCACTTCGCCGGCAACGCCTCGTCCGCGCTGCAGATCGTGGTGAGCGCCGACCGCCCGGTCTCCGACCCGGCGGTGCAGCGGGTCCTCGGCGCGGCCGGGGCCCTCGCCGCCGCCGACCCGAGGGTCTCCGCGGTCGTCCCCCCGCAGCCCGGCGCCACCCTCAGCGAGGACGGCCGCACCGCGATCCTGCTGGCCGGCGCCAAGGCCGACCCGGACGAGATGGTCCGCGCCGCCGACGACCTGAAGGGCCCGCTCGCCGCGCTCTCCGGCGACGGCATCGAGGTGCACGCCACCGGCGCCTCCGTGCTGTGGAGCGACTTCAACACCGCCAACCACGACGCCATGATGAAGTCCGAGATCATGTCCTGGCCGGTCACCCTTGCCATCCTGGTGCTGGCCTTCGGGTCGCTGGTCGCGGCCGGACTCCCCCTGCTGCTCACCCTGGCGGGCCTGGCCGCCTCGGCCGGCTCGCTGGTCCTGATCAGCCACCTGTTCCCGGTCTCGGTCTGGGCGATGAACTTCGCGATGATGTTCGCCCTCGCCCTGGGCATCGACTACGCCCTGTTCCTGGTGGTCCGCTTCCGTGCCGCCCGCGCGGGCCGGCCCGCCACCGGCGGCCCCCGGGACAGTGCCGCGGCGGTGGCCGAGACCATGGACACCGCCGGCAAGGCCGTCCTGCTCTCCGGCGCCACCGTGCTGGTCAGCCTCTCCGCCGTGCTGCTCGTGCCCGCTCCGGCGTTCCGGTCGATGGCCGGCGGCATCATGCTCGCCGTCCTGTTCGTCCTCGCCGCCACCCTCACGCTGCTGCCCGCCGTCCTCGGCCGGCTCGGCCACCGCGTCGACGGGCTCGCCCTGCCCCGGGCGAAGTCCGGCGGGACCGGCTCGGCACGGTTCGCCGCCTGGGGTGAGCGCCTCTGGGCCCACCCCGTCCGCTACGGGGCCGTCGCCCTGACCGTGCTGCTGGCGCTGGCCGCGCCGGTGATCGGCCTGCGCACCGCGATGCCCTCCATCACCGTCGTCCCCGGGGACGACAGCTCCCGCGCCGGGTACGCCGCCGTCCAGCGGGCCTTCGGCCCCGGCGCGCCCGGCACCCTGCAGATCCTCACCCCCACCGGCCAGGCCGACGCGGTCGGCGCGCGGCTCGCCGGGACGCCGGGGATCGCCGGCGTGCTGCCCGCCCAGGCCGCCGCCGACGGCTCCGGCTGGTCGATGATCCAGGCCGTCCCCACCGTCGACCCCTCCGATCCGAACCTGGGCCGCACCGTGCACACCCTGCGCGCCGAACTCCCGGCCGACACCCTGGTGGGCGGCGCGGCGGTCGAGAACCTCGACCTGCAGCACCTGCTCACCGAGCGGACCCCGCTGGTCATCGGGGTGGTGATGGTCCTGGGCTTCCTGCTGCTGCTCGTCGCCCTGCGCGCTCCGCTGATCTCCGCGCTGGGCACGCTGGCCAGCCTGCTCTCCACCGGTGCGGCCTTCGGGGTCGCCCGGCTGGTCTTCCAGGACGGTCACGGCGCCGGCCTGCTCGGCTTCCGGTCACAGGGGTTCCTGGACGGGTGGGCGCCGGTCTTCTTCTTCGCGATGATCTTCGCGATCGCGATGGACTACACGGTGTTCCTGCTCGCGTCCGCCAAGGAGCACTACGAGCGCTCCGGGGACCCGCGCGAGGCCATGGTCGGCGCACTCGCCCACTCGGGCCGGGTCGTCCTCTCGGCCGCCGCCGTGATGGTCGCCGTCTTCTTCACCTTCGCCCTGTCCGGGCCGCTGCCGCCGAAGGAGATGGGCGTCGTGCTCGGCGTCGCCGTCCTGCTCGACGCGGCCCTGGTCCGCCTCGTCCTGCTGCCGGTGCTGCTCCGCCTGACCGGCCGCGCGGCCTGGCACACCCCCGCCGGGCTGGACAAGGTCCTCCCGAGGATCCCGTTCTCCCACGGGTGACCCACCGTCGGGGCGCCGGGCGCGCGGTGCGCCCGGCGCCCGGGACGGCGCTCAGCGGGCGCGGCCGGGCCTTCCCGGAGGTGCTGAGCGCCGTGGTCCCGGTGGGCTACGACCCGGGGGCGCCCGCCGGTCCCGGCCGGTTCACCGCCAGGTCGACGAACAGGGCGGCGGACCAGCCGAAGCCGGAGGTCGCCCGGCGCGCGCGGGCGCCGGTCAGCGGGTTCCAGTACTCGTAGAGGCCGCCGGCGTCGCGGACCATCGCCACCGTGCGGCGGTGGAGTTCGTCCGCGGTGGCGGTGAAGCCGGAGCGGCGCAGGCCCTCGATCAGCAGGTAGTTGATGTTGAGCCAGACCGGCCCGCGCCACATCGCCTCCGGGTCGAAGGCGGGATCGTCGAACGCCACGGTGGGGACGGGGTGCTCGCCCCAGAAGGCGTCGGACCGGAGGGTCTTCTCCAGGGCGGCGGCGACCTCGGCGGGAAGGCGTCCGGTGAACAGCGGCATCAGGTCCAGCGCGGTCCGGACCGGCACCGGCGCGTCGTCGGCCAGGGTGACGAACCGGGTGCCGTCCCAGCGTTCGGCGACCAGCAGTTCGGCGTGGGCGGCGGCGCGCGAGCGCCACCGGGCGGCCTCCGCGGGCCGGTCCAGGGCGTCCGCGATGTCGGCCAGCCGGTCGGCCTGGTGGATCAGGTAGGAGTTGAGGTCGGGGGGTTCGGCCCGGGGGCCGTAGTCCCAGACGGGGCTGTCGTCCAGGCCGGACGAGTACGGGTGCAGATAGGCGGGGAGCCCGTCGCCGTCCGGGTCGGAGGCGGTGAACCACCACGCGTGGGCGCGGACCAGTCCGGGGTAGACCGCGGCGAGGAACGCGAGGTCCGGGTCCGCCTGGTGGATCTTCCAGACGGCCCACGCGGCCAGCGGCGGTTTGGTGACCGGCACCGGGTCCGGGGAGGGCGCGGTGCCGTTGGCCCGGCCGACGTGTTCGCCCAGCCGGGCGTGGTCCGCGCGGGGCAGGTCGGTGGTGGCGGCGAGCACGCCCCGGTCGTGGACGACGTCGGGGAGCCGGCCGTCGGGGAGCTGGTGGTCGAGCAGCAGCAGGACCTGGTCGCGGGCGAGCGCGGGCGAGGCGTGCCGCAGGGCCACGGCGTGGAACAGCGCGTCCCAGTTCCAGACGCCGACGTACCCGTACTTGGACGGGACGAGCCCCTCGCGGCCGCCGATCGGCAGCAGGTTGACGGCCAGCGTCCACCAGGCCGTCCGGGCCGGTTCGGCGAGGTCGGCCGGCACCGGCGGCATCCGCGCGAACCAGGCGTCCCAGCGGGCCTCGGCCGCGGCGCGCACGGCCGGCTCCGACCAGTTCCCCGGCGGGCCGGTCAGCACGTGGCACCCGGTGAGCGCGATCGACTGCTCCGCGCCGTCGGGCCGGCGCCAGAAGGCCTGGGCGCCGTGGCCGGTGATCACCAGCGTCGAGGCGTCGGCGAACAGCAGCGACACCCCGCCGGCGAAGGCCACTTCGGTGGGCGTCGCCGAGACCACCGGCAGCGCGCGTCCGCCGCGGTCGCGCACGACCAGCGCGCTCAGCTCCACGGTCTCGGCGAGCGGGGTCTCGTACTCGGCCCGGGCCACCCGGAGCCCGTCCGGGTGGGCCGTCACCAGCAGTCGTGAGCCGCGCTCGGTGAACGGCCGTTCCACGAGGTCCAGCGTGAACATCAGCGCCCTCCCAGGCCCGAGGAGGCCATGCTGTTGAGGATCTTGCGCTGCCCGACCAGGAAGGCGATCAGCATCGGCACCACGGTCATCGCCGACAGGGCGGCGGTCATCCCGTAGTCGATGCCGCCGTGCTGGGCGTTGAAGGAGTCGAGCAGCAGCGGGATGGTGAACAGGTCCGGGGTGTTGAGGAACACCAGCGGGAAGAAGTAGCTGTTCCAGCTGGCCAGGAAGACGATGATGCCGAGCGTCCACAGGCCCGGCCGGATGTTGGGCAGGATGATCCGCCAGAAGATGGTCCAGCGGTTCGCGCCGTCGATCCGCGCCGCGTCCTCCAGCTCGACCGGGACGGCCCGGATGAACTGGCGCAGCAGGAACACCGCGAACGGGTTGGCCACCGCCGGCAGGATCAGCGCCAGGTGCGAGTCGATGAGCTGGAGCTTGGCCAGCATGATGTAGAGCGGCACGATGGTGACCTGCGCCGGGACCATCTGGGTCGCCAGGAAGAGGCCGAACACCGGCCCCGAGCCGCGGAACGGTATCCGGGCGAAGGCGTAGGCCGCCATGGCGCCGGTGAACAGGGTGGCGGCGACGGTGATCGCCGCGATGTACATGCTGTTCCAGTACGCCCGCCCGATCGGTACCTGCCGGAGGACGTCCGGGTAGTTCCGGGTGCGCCACGGCCCGGGCAGCCAGGCCAGCGGCTCGTTGATCATCTGGCCGGCGCCCTTGAAGGAGGTCAGCATCATCCAGATGAACGGGAAGAGCATGAGCAGGCCGCCGAGGGCGAGCACGGCGTGCAGGAGGAGCTGCTTCCGGATGGTCATGCCGGCCTCACGACTCGTAGTGGACGAAGCGCTTCTGCGCCTTGAACTGGACCGCCGTGACGAGGAGCGTCAGCAGCAGGAGGATCAGCGCGGCGGCGCTCGACAGGCCGAACTGGAACTCGCGGAAGCCCTGTTGGTAGACCTTGTAGACGATGGTCTGGGCGCCTTCGTTGTGGTCGGGATTGACCAGGACGTAGATCAGGTCGAAGGCCTGGAAGGAGCTGATCACCGACACCACCACGGTGAAGAAGACGGTCGGTGAGAGCATCGGCAGGATGACGGAGCGCAGCGTCTGCCACGGCCCGGCGCCGTCGATCCGCGCGGCCTCCAGCAGGTTCGACGGGATGGTCGCCAGCCCGGCCAGGAAGATCACCACGTTGAGGCCGAGCGAGGACCAGATCGTCACCACCGCGATGGCGGGGACGACCCAGTCCGGATCCGCCAGCCAGTTCGGCAGCGTGACGCCGAAGAGGTCCTGCACGGTGCCGTTCAGGATGCCGTCGGTGCCGCCGCCGAGGATCATCTGCCAGATCACCGACACCGCGACCGAACTGGTCACGACCGGCAGGAAGTAGATCACCCGGTAGGCGGTCCGGCCGCGCACGCCGTGCAGGGCGAGCGCCAGCAGCAGGGCCAGGACGAGCCCGCCCGGCACGGTGATCAGGCCGATCTTGAGGGTGTTCCACACCGCGCGGCCGAAGTACGGGTCGGTGAGCTGGGTCCGGAAGTTGTCCAGCCCGACCCAGGTGGCGTCGCCGAGGCCGTCCCAGCGCATGAAGGACAGCACGATCGCGAAGCCCAGCGGGCCGACCAGGAAGGCCAGCAGTCCGAGCAGTTGGGGGGCCAGGAAGAGCGCGGCCCACCAGCGCTCGCGCCGGCGCCAGAGCGGTTCGCGGCCGGTCCGGGCGGCGCGGGCCCACCGCCGCGCGGGGGCCTGGGTGACGGCGCTCAACCCTTTCGGCCCGTCATGTCGCCGACCAGCTTCTGGAGCTGGGTCATGCCCTCGTCGAAGCCGGTCTTGCCCTCCCAGATCTTCATGAGCTGGTCGTTGATGGCCTTGGTCAGACCGGGCACGGCCACCTCGTCGGGGTAGTTGGCGAAGCCCTTGTCGCGTACGTCGAGGAAGGTCCGGGCGTGTGCCGGGTAGCCGCCGTCCGTCACCACGCTCTCGGCGCCCTTGATCGACGGCACGGCGCTGCCGCCCTTGAGCCGCAGCTGCTGGCCCTCCTTGCTGACGAACTCGCTCAGGAAGGTGAAGGCCTCCTTCATGTGCTTGGTGTCCTTGTTGACGGTCAGGTAGGAGGCCGCGACCGCGCCCGGGATCGGCTGCCCGGACTCCGAGGGGAAGGGCACGATGTCGTAGTTCTGGAGGTCGCCGCCCTTCTGGATGCCCTCGATGACCCAGCGGCCGCCGGCGTAGAAGCCGGCCTTGTGCTTCACGAACTGGGTGGCCGCGCTGTTGCCCTCGGGCAGCAGGTCGGCGGAGGCGAAGGTCTTGTCCTGGTACCCGTCGTAGAGGGTCCTGAGGGCCTGCCGGGCCTTCGGGTCGGACGGCGCGACGAACCTGCCGCCGTCCCAGACCTTGCCGCCGAAGCCGTTGACCAGGCTGTAGTTGGCGCCGTACCAGTTCCAGAAGATGGAGCCGTACTTGTCCGCGGCCTTGAGCTTGGCGTTCATCTCCAGGTACGTCGCCATCGTCCACCGGCCGGCCTCGTTCAGCGCGGCGGGGTCCTCGGTGATCCCGGCGGCGGCCAGCGCCTTCTTGTCGTACCAGAGGACCTCGGGGTTGGTGTCGTTGGGGACACCGAAGGTGACGCCGTCCTTCTTCGCGCCGCCGTAGATGCCCTCGAAGAAGTCCGCCGGCCGGCTCTTGCTGTCCGGCCCGGCGAGCTGCTCGTCGAGCGGGGCGAGCACACCGTCGGCGACGAGCTTGCCGATGTAGTCGTCACCGACGTAGAAGACGTCGGGCGCGGTCTTCGAGGTGAGCTGGGTGAGCAGCTTGGGGTGGTAGTCCTCGTAGGAGGCGACCGGTTCGAGCTTCAGCGTGATGTTCGGGTGCCGCTTGGTGAAGTCCTCGGTGAAGGCCTTGAAGACCTCCATGTCCTCGGCCGATCCCCAGGTGGACCAGCGCAGGGTGACCTTGCCGTCCTTGGAGCCGCCGGCGGAGCCCGCGCCGCCGGTGCCGCTGCACGCGGACGCGGACAGCGCGATCGCCAGGGCGACCAGGATTGCTCTGCTCTTCACAGCCGACATCGTGTGCCTCCGGGAGAGTTCATGAGGATGGGGGAGTGGTGAAGCGGGGTCGGGCGGGGTGGAGCCCGGGTGAAGCGGGGTGGAGCTGGTGAAGCGGGGTCAGGCGAGGCCGCCGCCGTCGACGACGAGCGCGGAGCCGGTGACGTAGCTGCTCGCGTCGCCGGCCAGGAACAGCACCGCCTGGGCGATCTCCTCCGGTGAGCCCGCGCGCCCCATCGGCCGGTCGGCGGCGTCCTTCTCGAAGGCGGCCCAGTCGGCGTGGAGCTGGCGCGCCTCGTCGCGGAGCATCGGGGTCATGGTGTCGCCGGGGTTGACCGAGTTGACCCGGATGCCGGCGGCGGCGTGGTCGATGGCCAGCGCGCGGGTCATGTTGACGACCGCGGCCTTGGAGGCGCAGTAGGACAGCGCGTTGGCGCCGCCCTTCAGGCCCCAGCCGGAGCCGGTGTTGATGATGGAGCCGCCCTCCGTCATCGCCGGGACGGCGAAGCGGCACATCAGGTAGACCGAACGGACGTTGACGGCCATCACGTGGTCCCAGTCGTCGGCGGAGATCTCCAGCGCGGTCTGGCGGCGGATGATCCCGGCGTTGTTGAACAGCACGTGCAGGCCGCCGAAGGTCTGCACGGCGGTGTTCACGATCCGCTCGCAGTCGGTCTCGGAGGAGACGTCGGCGCGCAGGGCGGTGGCCCGGCCGCCGGCGGCCTCGATCTCGCGGACGAGGCCGGTGGCGTCCGCCAGGTCGGCGACCACCACGGCCGCGCCCTCGGCGGCGAACCGCCGTGCGGTGGCCCGGCCGATGCCCGAGGCGCCGCCGGTGACGATGGCGACCTTGTTCTGCAGGGTGTTCATAGGTCCTCACTCGCTGACTGGATGCGGTACACCACGGAGGTGCGGTGCCCGGTGACGACCCGGGCGTGTCCGTTGAACGCGGCGTCGGCCGCGGCGTCCCCGCTGTCCACCAGGAGGGGCCGGCCGCCGAGCGCGGCGAGTTTCTGGGGGGTGGCGAGCACGACGAGCCCGGCGAGCCGGTCCAGTACGCGCGGGCTGAACTGCTGGTTGCCGCGGCCGATCAGGAAGCCCTGTCCGCCGATGACGGACAGCACGCCGTACGTGACCTGTGACATGGCAAGGGTGAGCAGGCGGTGCTCGGTCACGTCGGAGGCGAGCAGGGCGCCGTCCCTGACGACGTCCACCCCCAGCGGGGTCAGTTCCAGGCCGAGCGCGCGCCCCACCGCGAGGGTGGTCGCGCCGGGCCCCAGCGCGTAGGCCGCGCCGGGCAGCATGGCGGCCACCACCGCCCGTGCGATCGACTCGGCCGACCCCGGCGGCTCCACCGAGGCCCCGGTCTTGCGCCCGCTGAGCCGCGCCCTGGCCGCCGGCACCCGGAGGGTCCCGTACAGCCGGACGCCGACCGGGCCGGACCGGTGGGCCGCCTCGTCCAGGTCGACGACCTCGGCGTCGAGCGTCCTCCCGTCGAACCCGGCGGCGGTCGCCCCCGCGGTGAACGGGCTGAGGGCGAAGCACCCGGAGTAGACCTTCACCCCGGCCGGGATCCCGAGCACCGCGCCCGCCGGCCCGGCGTCCAGGACGTCGCGCGCCGTCCCGTCGCCGCCCGCGAACAGCAGCAGGTCCACCCCGCCCAGGGCCCGCACCGCCGCCCGGGTGTCCGCCGCGTCGGTGCCCCCCGCCCCGGGCCGGGGGCGGTACGCGATCTCGTGGGGAACACCGGCCGCGACGGCGCTGTCCTCGCCCATCGGGCCCGCGACGGTGCGCAGCCGGATGCCGGGGCGCCGGCCGTGCAGCGCCCGCAGCGCGGCGGCCGCGCGGGCGGCCGCCCGCGGCACCGCGCCCAGGGCGAGCGCCCTGGCCTGGATGTCCGGCCCGTCGCTTCCCTTGAGGCCGGCGGGGCCGCCCAGGCCCGCCACCGGGTTCACCACCAGGCCGACGATCACCGGCGGTGCTTGCGGCAGTAGGCGCGCCAGGTGGGGGACCACTGCGCGGGATCGTCCAGCGAGGTCGGGTCGATCCGGTGGACGCTCTGGCGGTAGGGGGCGTTCCTGACGAACTCCGGGTCCTCGCGGGCCTCGGAGGCGACCTGCGCGAGGATCGCGGCGTACTCGTCGAGGTCCTCGCGGGAGTAGGACTCGGTCGGCTCCAGGGTGAACGGCTCGGGGACCACGTAGGGGTGGTGGCTGGTCCAGTAGTGCACCCCGAAGTCGGCGGCGCGGACGCCGATCTCCTCCGAGTGCACGCCGGTTTCCTCGGTGAGCCCCTGCCAGGAGTAGCGGACCTGTTCCACCCGCCGCCGGTCCGCCCACGGCACCGAGGCGCCCGGGATCCGCAGGACCTGGTGCATCAGGTAGTTGTTGTTGAGCACCGCCGTCTCCGCGACCTCCCGCAGACCCTCCGCGCCGAGTGCCATCACCCAGGCGTAGGCGCGCACGACATTGGGCGTGACGCCGAGGAACGGGCGGATCTTGCCGACCGAACGGGCCGGGGCGGCCAGCGTGTACGAGTCGCCGTCGCGGTCGACGACCGGGCCGGGCAGGAACGGGACGAGCGCCTCGGAGACGCCGCACGCGCCCGCCGCCGGACCGCCGCACGCGTGCGGCGTCGAGAAGGTCTTGTGCAGGTTGAAGTGGCAGAGGTCGAACCCGGCGTCCCGGGCCCGGGTGATGCCGAGGATGCCGTTCGCGTTGGCCTGGTCGTAGCAGGCCAGTCCGCCGGCCTGGTGGACCAGTTCGACGAACTCGCGGATCCTCGGGTTGAAGATCCCGGTGTCCTCCGGGTTGGTGATCATCAGCGCGGCGGTCCGCGGACCGACGGCCGCGCGCAGCGCCTCGATGTCGGGGCAGCCCTCGGCGTCCGGCATCAGGGTGATGACCTCGTACCCGGCGACCTTCGCGCAGGCCGCGTTCGAGGGGTGCGAGAACATCGTGGTGATGACCTGGTCGCGCTGTCCGCCCTCGCCCCGGGAGGCGTGGTAGGCGCGGATCATGGCGATGTTGGCGTAGATCGCCGCCGAGCCCGCGCCGGGCTGCAGCGAGACCCGGGCCATGCCGGAGATCTCCTTGAGGATCTGCTCCAGGCGCCAGTAGATCTCCAGCACGCCCTGCACGGAGTCCTCGGGCTGCAGCGGGTGCAGCTCGGCGATCCTCGGGTCGCGCACGAAGGTGTCGTTGACCTTCGGGCTGTACTTCATGGTGCAGGTGCCCTGGCCGACGTCGATGTTCAGGTCGGCGCCGAGGGTCTCCTGCGAGAGCCGCAGGTAGTGCCGGACCACCTGGTTCTGCGACAGCTCGGGCAGTGCGGGCGGGGTGGCCCGGCCGACGCCCTCGGGGAGGTCGACCAGCGGCGCGTCCGGGGCCGGGACACCGATGCCGCGCCGGCCGGGCCGGGAGAGCTCGAAGATGATCTCCTCGTCCCAGCGGGCCTGGTGGTAGCGGCGCAGGGCGGGCTTGGGGGCGACCGGCAGCTGTGCGAAGGATTCCTGCTGCGAGCTCACTTGGTGTCTCCGGGGGCTGAGAGGGCGTCCTTGACGGCCGCCGCGAGGGTGTCGATGTCGGCGATGGAGTGCCGCTCGGTGACGCAGACCAGGACCTCCCGGGGTCCGAGGCGCACACCGCCGAAGATGTTCCGGAGCCGCAGCGCCGCGAGCAGGGCGTCGGCGTCCGGCACCTCCAGGGCGAACTCACGGAAGTGCAGCGCGTCCGGCTCCCGGACCAGGGCGCCGGCGGCGGCGAGCGCCCGCATGGCGTACCGGGTCCGGGCCAGGATCGTCTCGCCGACCTCGCGCATGCCCTGCGGGCCCATCAGCGCGAGGTAGACGCCGGCGGTGATGCCCCACAGCGCGGCCGCGGTGCCGACCCACTCCTTCCCCTCCTCGCGCAGCGCGAAGGACGTCCGGTCGTAGAAGACGTCGCCGAACCCGTACTCGCCCTCGACCGAGGTCGGGGCGATGCCGAACAGCCGGGACGGGAACTCCGCGACCAGCCGCTCCTCGTCGTGGGCGGCGATGAACCCGGCCTGGCCGCCGCCGTACTGCTGGTGCATGCCGAGCGACTGGATGTCCCCGCAGACGAGGTCGGCGCCGTAGGACGCGGGCGGCGCGAGCACACCGAGCGAGATCGGGTCCGTCCCCACCACCAGCAGGGCGCCGACGCCGTGCGCGAGCTCGGCCAGCTCACGGCCGCCGGTCTCGATGACGCCGTGCACGTCGGGGGTCTCCAGGTAGAGGGCGGCGACGGTGTCGTCCAGGGGGAGCGCCCGGGCCCCGCCCGGGGCGACCACCACCTCGACGTCCGGGGTCAGGTAGTCGCGGATCTTGCCCAGTTTGTCGGCGGCGATCGCGCTGCCGATCACCACCCGGGACCGGCCGGTGCGGCGGGCGGCCATCCGCAGCGCCGTTCCCGCGGCCTGGAAGCCGTCGTAGGTGGGCACGTTGACGACGTCCATCTCCAGCAGCTCGGCCATCATCGAGACGTACTCGAAGAGTGCCTGGAACCGGCCGTGGTCCTCGTAGGGCTCGCCCGCGTAGGCGGTCAGGAACTCGCCGCGGCCGTTGACCTCGTCGCACACCGCCGGCACGTGGTGCGGGTAGCAGCCGTGGCCGAGGAAGCTCAGCGCCTCCGTCGTGTCGGTGTTCCGGGCCAGCAGGCCGCGCAGGTGCCGGACCAGGCCCTGCTCGTCGGTGAAGGGGGCGGGCAGGTCGAGGGGACGGGCCGGCCGGAGGTCGGCGGGGATGTCCCCGTAGAACTCGGCGACGCTCGAAGCCCCGATCGCGGCGAGCATCGCCGCCCGGGTCTCGGGCCCCGCGTTGGGGATGTAGGGATGGGTCACGGGTGCTCCTCAGAACTTCGGAACGTCAGGACGTCAGGACGACGGCGTCGCGCGGCGCGATGACCACCGAGCCGTGCAGGAGGCGACCGGTCAGCAGGTCGGTCCCGGGGGCGGGCAGGGCCACGGTGGCCGGTGCGGCCCCGTGGTTGAGCAGGAACAGGTGGTCGCCGCGCCGGCAGGCCTCGACACCCTCCGGCAGGGGCGCCCCGGTGACGCCGGTGACGCCGGCCGCGTCGAGCACCTCGTCGAGCACCGGCGTCGGGTCGTCGAGCACGCAGCCGAGGTAGGTGACGGCGCCGCGTCGGGTGACGGCCGGCCGGCCGTCCAGCGGGCCGCCGCGGTAGCGCGCCAGGACCCGCGCGTCGTCGGGCTCCAGCCACTCGCTCCAGGTCCGGGCGACCAGCCGGGTGCCGTCCTCGGCCAGGACCTCCTGGGTGCGGCCGTCGGGGATCGGCCAGAACTCCTCGGTGCGCAGCCCGAGCAGCTCCCGCAGCGGCCCGGGCGCCCCGCCGGCGTGGACCTGGTCCGCGGCGTCCACGACCCCGCTGAACGGGCCGACGACCAGCCGGCCCGGGAAGGCGGCCAGCCGGGCGGCCTGCTCCGTGGTGCACAGGTAGAGGTTCGGGGCGATGACGACCCGGTAGCCGGACAGGTCGCGGTCGGGCGGCGCCAGGTCGACGGCGATGCCGCGCCGGTGCAGCGGGGCGTACCAGGAGAGCAGCAGGCTGTGCAGCCGCAGCCGGGCGGACGGCAGTGACTCCGGCGCTTCGAGCCCCCACCAGCTCTCCCAGTCCAGCAGGAGCGCGACCTCGGCCCGGGTGCCGGTCCCCGCGACCTCGGCCAGCCGTCGCAGGTCCGCGCCGAGGGCGAGCGTCTCCCGCCACTGGCGGGTGTCCGTCCCGCCGTGCGGGAGCATCGCCGAGTGGAACTTCTCCGGGCCGTACCTGGCCTGGCGCCACTGGAAGAACATCACGCCGTCCGAGCCGTGGGCCAGGGCCTGCAGGCTGTGCAGGCGCATCACCCCCGGCTCCTTGGGGACGTTGACCTCGCGCCAGCTGACCGCGCTCGGCGCCGACTCCAGGAGCAGCCAGGGCCGCTGCTTCAGCGAGCGCATCAGGTCGTAGCTGAGCGCGGCCTTCAGCGGGGCCTGCGGGTCGGCGGGGTCGGGGTAGGCGTCGTCGCTGACGAGGTCCTCGGCGGCGGCCCACTTCCAGTAGTCGAGGTGGTGCAGGAGGCTCATGAAGTTGGTGGTCACCGGGATGTCCGGGGTGACCTCCTTGAGCACCTCGCGCTCGGCCTCGAAGCAGGCGAGCAGCGCGTCGCTGGAGAACCGGCGCCAGTCCAGGACCTGGGCGGGGTTGACCGGGCCGGGGGCCTTGCGGGGCGGGGCGGGCTGCGTCCAGTCGGTGTAGTGCTGGCCCCAGCAGGACGTCCCCCAGGCGGCGTTGAGGCCGTCCAGGGTGTGGTACCGGGCCTGCAGCCAGCGCCGGAAGTCCCGGGCCGACTCCTCGCAGAAGCATTCGACCGTGTGGTCGCCGTACTCGTTGCCGATGTGCCACAGGACGAGCGCGGGGTGGTCCCGGTAGCGCTCGGCCATGGCCCGGGCGAGCCGGACGGTGGCCTCCCGGAAGACGGGGGAGGAGGGGCAGTACCCCTGGCGCGAGCCGAACTCCAGCCGGGTGCCGGCCGCGTCGACGGGCTGGATCCCGGGGTGGCGCCGGACGAGCCAGGGCGGCGGCGTCGCGGTCGCCGTCGCGAGGTCGACGGCGATCCCGTGCGCGTGGAGCAGGTCGAGGACCCGGTCGAGCCAGCCGAAGTCGAGGACACCGGGCGCGGACTCCAGCCGGGACCAGGAGAACACCGCGACGGTCACCACGTTGACGCCCGCCTCGGCCATCAGCCGGACGTCCTCCTCCCACACCTCCTCGGGCCACTGCTCGGGGTTGTAGTCCCCGCCGAACAGCAGCCCGGGCACCCGCGTCGGACCCATGTCGGCTCCCTCTCCCACTCGCTGGCATTTTGTATTCAGAATGCATAGTGCAGTACTCTGTATGTGGTCAAGGGTTGTGATGGAGATTCAGGGATGGGGGCCGCGATGGCGATCGAACGTCGTCCGTTGCGCGAGCAGATCCGCGACGAGCTGATGGAGCGGCTGACCCGCGGTGAGTTCGCCGCCGGTACCGACGTCAACGAGGCAGTACTGGCAGCCGAGTTGGGCGTCAGCCGGACCCCGCTGCGGGAGGCGCTGATCACCCTGGCGGGCGAGGGCGTGCTGGAGAGCAGCCAGGGCCGCGGCTTCCGCTTCGCGCCCGTCAGCCGCAAGGAGTTCCGCGAACTGGTCGCGATCGTCGCGGCGCTGGAGTCCCTGGCGCTGGAGTCCTCCGACCCGGTGCACCTGCGCGGGATCGCCCCGGAACTGCTGCGGATGGCCCAGGGGTTCCCCGACGCGGTGGCCGAGCACGCGACCGTCGACCGGCGCGACGACGAGTGGCACGGCCTGCTGCTCAGCGGTTGCCCGAACGAGCGCCTGCTCGACCTGCTGGCCGGCGTCAAGGCCGGGATGCGGCGCTACGAGAACCTGGTCGTCGCCGAGGACGAACCGGTGGCCCGTGAGTCCGAGGAGCACTGCGAGATCGCCCGCAGACTGCTGGAGGAGGACCTGGCCGGCGCGATCGAGGCGCTCCGGGCCAACTGGGTGGGCGGCATGGAGCGCATGCTCGCGCATCTTCCGGAGGAGTGACGGCGGCCGGTCGGCCGACCGGCCGCCGTCGTCGCTGTGCCGGGCCGCCGGTGCGGGGCCTTACCGTGCGGGGCCGGACCGTGCGTCGGCGCCGGTCAGGTGACCGGTTGGGGGGCGGGCGGCCCCGGCAGGGGGCCCGGCCGGGGGTACGGGTCGGGCCCCGGCGCGGGAGGCGGCGGGGGATCGGGCTCGGGCCGCGGCGGGGCCGGCGGCACGGGGTCGGGCCCGCCCGGACCCGGGACGGGGCCCGGCAGTGGGCCGGGTGCCGGTGCCGGACCGGGGGAGGGCACGGGGCTCGGCGGGACGGGGTCGTGGGGAGGGGTACCCATGGCAGGCTCCTGACTCGGGGATCACGCCTTGCGGGAGGTGTCCCGCGCTCGCGGATCGGTACCTCCGGTCGCCCTCCGCCGTCGGTCAGGACGGCGGAGGGACACCCGGCGGACCCGCGCGCGCGTCGGCCTCCTCGGTCTCCGCGCCTGCCCGGGTCGCCCGCGGCTATGCGTCGCCGTGCACCGCGAGGGTGCGACGCGCCCACGGGTCATCGCCGTCCCGGCGGGTGACCCGATCGGCGAGTCGCCCACGCGGCGCTCCGGTGGCCGGCGTGGTGCCGGCCGGCACCGGTCCGGCTCGGGGCTCCGGGCTGGTTCTCAGCGCTCGGCGGGATGGCCGGACCGTCGCGGAAGGGGCCGGGCGGGCTCCTGCCCGTCGCCGTCCCCGGCTCCGTCGCCCTCCCGGGCGCCGCCCCCGCCGGGTTCGCCCTCCCTGTCGGTCCCCCCGGCGGCGCGGTAGGCGGGAGCCAACAGGTCGAGGAGCGCGGCCACGCTGAGCCCGGTCTCCGCCGGGTGCCTGAGCCAGGTGCCGGACGCGATGCGGTAGCGGTTGCGGCGCCCGGTGCGGGAGCGGGTGAGGTATCCGGCCTGTTCGAGGTCGGTCACGATGGCCTGGACGGCGCGCTCGGTCAGCTGGACCTCCACCGCGACGTCCCGCAGCCGCACGCCGGGGTCGCGCGCGATCGCGGCGAGTACCCGGGCGTGGTTGGTCACGAACGTCCAGCCCGTTCGCGCGGGTTCGTCGAGGGCCATGCCCCCATCGTAGGAGCGCCGGTTCCCGTCTCGCCACCTACGAATTCTCATTCCCGTATCTGTTGACGTGAGAAGCTACGCGTTCCACGCTGGAGACGCCCGCCTTCGTCGCCCGGAGGAGGAGACCATGCCTGACGATCCGCGTGCGAGCAGCTCCGGCGCCCCGCCCTCCCCGCCGGTGCTGGTGGACGGAAGCCGCCCGCTCGGAGCCCGGCGCCTTGCCGACGACCTGTGGGTGGACGCGGAACCCGCACAGGACCGGGTCCGGGTGCGGGTGTACGGCGAGATCGACCTCGACATCGCCGGGGCCTTCCACGAAGCCCTCGAAGAAGCCCTGCACGCCAGCCGTACCGGTCTCGACCTCGATCTGTCCGCCGTCACCTTCTGCAACAGCACCGGGCTCAACACCCTGCTGCGCGTTCGTCTGGCCGCCCGCGGTTCCGGCCGTGACGTGGTGGTCACCGCGGTCAGCGCCCAGGTGGAGCGCCTCCTCGCCGTCACCGACACCGGCGGACTCTTCGCCCCCGCCGGCGGTGGCCGCGCCGGTCGCCCCGGCGACGACGAGGTCACCTCTCCCTGACCTCGGCCTCGTGACGCCCGGCAGGCGTGACCTCGCCAGGTCGGGGCACGGCTTCGTCCCACCACGGGTGTGTAGCGGCGCCCGGGCGGGGAACCCGCCGGACCAGGAGGATGGGAAGGGCGGGCCGGGTGGCTCCGGCCGGCGCCGTCGCGCGGAGCGCGACCGTCGGCGCGACCCGGCTCCCCGGCCGCCCGACAGGGTCCTCCGGTGCCGAGTGAGGGTCGTGCGATGGCTGTTCCCCCCGAGCCCCGGCCGGCCGGCGCGCAGCAGGTCAGAAGGCTGGCGCTGTACGGCAGCCGCGGCGCGGTGCACCGCTGCCGGGAGTTCACCCGCGGCGCGCTGACCGACTGGGAGTGGCTGCCGGCCCGCGACGAGGAGCAGCGGGCCGCCGCCGAGGACGTCCTGCTGATGGTCTCCGAACTGGTCACCAACGCCTGTCTGCATGTCGAGGGCGGACCGCGGGAGCTGCGGCTGGGCTGGGACGGCGTCGTGCTGCGGGCGGAGGTGGCGGACCCGAGTCCGGTGGCGCCCCTGCTACGGCGATCGGCGGACCCGGGGCGACCGGGTGGGCACGGGCTGCGGGTGGTGAACCGGCTCGCCCGGGACTGGGGTTCGCTGCCGGAGGGGGAGGGCAAGGCGGTCTGGCTGGAGGTGCTCGCACCGCCCGGTCGTCGCGCAGGGCGCTGACCTGGTGCTCCGTCCCCGGTTGCGCGGGTCGGGTGCCGCGCCGGGGAGGGGTGGCTCCGCGGGTGGGCCGGGCGGTGCTGGTGCGTCAGCCGGGTCTGTCCGCCGCCTGTCCGCGCCACGTCTCATCAGCGGACGAGGAGCACCTCCGGGTGGGTGGGGGACGGTCCGGTGAAGAGGGGGGTGGGGCGGTGGCGGAGCTGGAGGTCGAAGTAGGCGGCGAGGTAAGTGCGTTGGGCGGCGAGGGCGCGGGAGCCGTCGAGGGTTCCGAGGAAGTGGTCGAACTGGTCGGCGGGCCAGGAGATGGCGGACCGGGCGGCGGGGAGGAGCAGTTCGAGGTCGGTGAACGACCCGTGCCCGGAGCCGTTGAGGGTGAGCTGGCGGCGCCAGGAGGTGAGGCGGGGCCAGAGCGCGTCCCACATGGCGTCGCGGGCGGGGCGCGCGTCGGAGGCCCCGAAGAGGAGCAGCGGGCGGTCGAGGCCGTCGGTGGCGGCGGGGCCGAAGACCGGACCGTCCAGGGTGGCGGCGGCCAGCACGCGCGGGTCGTCGCGCAGGGTCTGGACGGCGGTGGCACCGCCCATGGAGTGGCCGATCATGCCCACGGCGGCGAGGTCCAGGGACGCGCCGATGCCGGGCGGGAGGGGGCGCTGCTCGGCGTCCGGGTTGACGCCGGCCGCGAGGTCGGCCAGCCGGTCCAGGACGAAGCGGGTGTCGGCGGCGCGGTAGGCGACGATCTCCTCGTCGGTCATGGCGAGGACGGCGGGCTTGTTGCGGACCTCCAGCCGTCCGTCGGGGAAGGCCACCTCGCCGGCGTCGAAGGTGTGGTCGATCGCGACGACCACGTACCCGCGCGAGGCGAGGTCCTCGGCGGCGAGGGTGCCGAAGGAGCGGTCCGCGCGCGAGCCGGGGGAGTAGAGGACCACCGGGTGGCGGGCGGCGCGATCGGCCGGCGCGTCCTGCCGGGAGTGGGTGAGCGGCCAGACCAGCCGGCCGGGAGCGGTGCCGAGGTAGTCGGTTTCCAGGTGGGCCCGTTCGGCCGCCCCGATCCACGGCGCGAGCCGGTGGCCGGGGGAGCCGCAGGCGGCGGACGGGTACCAGATCTGGGCCATCAGCTCCCGGGGGCGCGGGGTGGGCGCCCAGCGGTCGGGGCGCCGGGGATCGACGAGGTGCAGTGTGGTGGTGCCGACCGGCCGCGGGCCGGTCGGCGCGGGCAGTGTGAGCGCGATCGGCGCCGGCTCGGCCGTCGTGGTGGGCGCCGTGCCCGGGGCCGTCGTGGCGTGCGCGGCCGGGGCGGCGGTGGCGAGCGCGGCGGCGGCGAGCAGCGCGGCGAGCGCGGCGACGCCAGGGCGGGGGCGGGTGGTCATGCGGGGGCCTCCGGTGGGTGACGGTGTGTCGGCGGGTACCGCTCCACGGTGGCCGCCCCGCCCGCCCGGCACGTCCGGCCGTGGGCAGACGACCGTGATCACCCGTTCGCGGGCCTACGACCAGGGGCATACGACCGTAGGCGGATGCCCGGCCGCCGCACCCGTGGCTAACCTGGCCGCGTGCAGACCGACCCACCGGCCGACGTGGCCCCGCCGCCCGCCCCGGGGCCGTGGACGCGGCGGTTGACCCCCACCCACTGGCTGGTGGCCGACGCCGTGGCCGGGGCGGTCGGCGCCGCCGTGACGGCCGCCCGGGTGGTCGCGGCCGCCCAGGAGTTCGACCCGCACGGGCGCGGGAACCCGCCGCCGGACGGTCCGGAGGCCCTCGCCGTCGCGCTGCTCGCGGTGGCGGCGTTCGGCGCCGCGGTCGCGGTCCGGCGCCGACGCCCGGCCGGCGCGTGCGTGCTCGCGGCGCTCGCCTGGGCCGGTCTGTCGGCCGGCTGCCGCCAGCCCGCGATGGGGCTGGTCGCCGGGTTCTGGGCGGTCGTCGCCGGGACGCTGGTGGCGTACACGGCGGCGGCCCACGGGCGGCGGACGGCCCGGACGGCGCTCGGCGCGGCGGTGTCCGGCTGGGCCGTCACCCTGGCCGCGCCGGGCGAGGTGCGGGGCAACGTGCTGCTCGCGGTGGTCGGCCAGACGGCGGCCTGGGCGGTCGGGGACGCCGTCCGCCGCCACCGCGCGCACCTGGCCGGCGCGGCCGCGTACCGGGCGGCGCTGGACCGTGCCGCGCGGGACGGCGAACGCCTGCGGCTGGCCCGGGAGGTGCACGACATCGTCGCGCAGAGCCTGGGCGTGGTGAGCGTCCAGGCGGGCTTCGGCCAGTACGCCTTGGAGCGGCGCCCGGAGGAGGCCGGTGCCGCGCTGGCGGCGATCCGGGCGGTGAGCGGGGAGGCGCTGCGGGAGACCCGGGCGCTGCTCGCCGTCCTGCGGGAGGACGCCGGGGCGGTGCCCGCCGTGCCGCCGCCGGCGCCGGGGCTGGCGACGGCCGACCTGGAGCGGCTGGCCGCCCGGACGGCGGCCGCCGGGGTCGCCGTGGCCGTGCGGGTACGCGGGCCGGTACGCGAACTGCCGCCCGGTGCCGGCCTGTCGGGCTATCGGGTGGTGCAGGAGGCGCTGGCCAACGTGGTCCGGCACTCGGGCGCGGCGCGGGCCGGGGTGGAGGTGGAGTACCGGGAGGCGGAGGTGTGGCTGGAGATCACCGACGACGGCGGGGGAGACCCCGGCCCGTCGGGTGGCGGGACCGGCGGCACCGGCGGCACCGGCGGCACCGGTCTGGCCGGGATGCGCGAGCGCGTCGCGCCGTACGGGGGCTGGTGCGTCGCGGGGCCGCTGCCCGACGGCGGGTTCCGGGTCACGGCGGTGCTGCCGGTGGACGGGGCGGGCGGGGCATGACCGTTCGGGTGCTGGTGGCCGACGACCAGGCGCTGGTCCGGGCCGGGTTCGCCGGAATCCTGCGGCTCGCCCCGGGCTTCTCGGTGGCCGGGGAGGCGGCGGACGGTGCGCAGGCGGTCGAACTCGCCCGCCGGGAACGGCCGGACGTCGTCCTGATGGACGTCCGGATGCCCGGCCTGGACGGTATCGAGGCGACCCGCCGGATCACCGCCGGCGGGTCCGGTAGCCGGGTGCTGATCCTCACCACCTTCGAGCTGGACGAGTACGTGCGCGGCGCGCTGCGGGCGGGGGCGAGCGGCTTCCTCCTCAAGGACGCCGAGCCGGCCGAACTGCTGGCCGCGACCCGCGCGGTGGCCGCCGGCGGGGCGGTGCTCGCGCCGAGCGTCACCCGGCGGCTGCTCGACGGCCTGCTCGCCGAGGGCACCCCGGCACCCGCCGACCAGCAGGCCCAGGTCCCGTTCCCGTTCCCGTTCCCCGGCCGGTACTCGGAGGGTGATCCGGACCCGGCGCGGGAGCGGGCCCGGGCCGCCGTCGCGGCGCTGACCGGCCGGGAGCGGGAGGTGCTCGCCCTCGTCGGCGACGGCCTCACCAACCAGGAGATCGCCGCCCGCCTGCACATCACCGAGGGCACCGCCAAGACCCACATCGGTCGTCTGCTCCACAAGTCGGCCGCCCGCGACCGCGTCCGCCTCGCCATCCTGGCCCACCGCGCGGGCCTCTCACGGTGACCGGCCGGAGTCGGCGGTCCTCGTCGAGGAGGGTCGAGGGAGAGGATCGTGGTGCGGCTGACCCCGACTGCGCGGGGAAGGCGGGGGAGGAGGACACGACCTCTCCGGTCGGGAAGGCCGACGCTCTGTGGAGGTCGGGCGAGAGTCTCAGTGCCCCTGCGGGTGCCCTGACCCGGGCGGGCCGAGCGCCACGGGCGGAAGGGGGTCGGTCGGCCGGCTCACGGGCGACTCCTGGTCCGCCGTCGCCTCGGCGGTGCCGGGCGTCTCCCCGGAACTCCGATAGCAGCGGGTGGAACAGAAACGGTCGCGCCGCCGGACGCCCGGGTGGTGGTACGCGCGTCCGCAGCGCACGCAGATCCGCGCGGTGTCCTGGCCGGTGTCCGGGGTTTCGGCGTCCTCGCGGTCCAGGCCGAGTGCCTGGAGCAGGGCCCTGCAGTCCTCCCGGTCGTGGGAGTGGGCGGCCACCACGAGCCGTGCCCGGGTTCGGACGGAAGCCGGGGCGACCTCGGTCACCGGCTCGATGATCTCTCCGAGGGTTGTCAGATCTCGATCAGCGTGTTGCATGGGACTGCACCCCCTGGGACACCCGAACTCTCCAGGATACTGCGACGGCGCGGCGGACCCGCCCCGTCCGGGATTTCGTGGCGCCCGTTCACCCGGCCCGGCCGGCTGCCGGACGTCCGCCGTGCGGCGCCGTGCCGCCGTCGCGGCGGCGGCGCGACCGCGACGGTGTACGGCGAAGCGGTTGTCGGGCGCACCGGCGGGTGTCCGGCCGGGCGTCCGGTGGAATGCGTGGGCCCATGGATGCCACCGACACCCTCGCGACCGGCAGCGAGATCGCCCTGACCGTCAACGACCGGCCGCACACGCTCACGGTCGACCATCGCGCCACTCTCCTCGACGTGCTGCGCGAGCGGCTCGGCCTGACCGGTGCGAAACAGGGCTGCGACCACGGCCAGTGCGGCGCCTGCACGGTGCTGCTGGACGGGCGGCGGGTCAACAGCTGTCTGCTGCCGGCCGTCGCCCAGGACGGGCGCGCCGTCACCACCGTGGAGGGCCTGGCCGGGCCGGACGGACCGCACCCGCTCCAGCGGGCGTTCCTGGAACAGGACGCCTTCCAGTGCGGCTTCTGCACCCCGGGCCAGCTCTGCTCGGCCGCCGGTGTGCTCCGGGAGACCGCCGACGATCCGGTCCCGCCCGACGAGGCGGCGGTGCGCGAACTGCTCAGCGGCAACATCTGCCGCTGCGGCGCCTACCCGGCCATCGTCCGGGCCGTGCGGCAGGCCCAGGCCGAGGTCCGGTCCGAAGCCCCGTCCGAAGCCCGGGCCGAACGCCGGTCGGAGACCCGTTCCGGACCGCGGGCCGACGTCCGGGCCGAGCCGGGTGCCCGGGACGGTGCGGCGTGAAGCCCCTCGGCTACACCAGGCCGACGGACCTGGCCGCCGCCGTCGCCCTGCTCGCCGCACGCCCGGACGCGCGAGCCCTGGCCGGCGGCACCAATCTGGTCGACCTGATGAAACTCGGGGTCGAACGGCCCGGGCTGCTCGTCGACATCGCCCGCCTGCCCCTGGACCGCGTCGAGGAGACCCCGCGGGGCGGCCTGCTGATCGGCGCCAACGTGCGCAACAGCGACCTCGCCGACCACCGCCTGGTGCGTGAGCGCTACCCGGTGGTCGCCCGCGCCGTCCTGGCCGGGGCCGGCGGACAGCTCCGCAACGTCGCCACCACCGGCGGCAACCTGCTCCAGCGCACCCGTTGCCTCTACTTCCAGGACATCACCAAACCGTGCAACAAACGGCTGCCCGGCTCCGGCTGCCCGGCCCGGTCCGGCGTCCACCGCGACCTCGGTGTGCTCGGCACCTCCGACCACTGCGTGGCCACCCACCCGTCCGACCTGGCGGTGGCGCTCGCCGCCCTGGACGCCGTCCTCCACCTGACCGGCCCCGCCGGGGACCGGGTGCTGCCGCTGACCTCGTTCCACCGCCTGCCCGGCGAGACCCCGGACCGGGACACCGAGCTCGGGCCCGCCGAACTCGTCACCGCGGTGGAGCTGCCGCCGCCCCCGGCCGGGGCGCGCTCGGAGTACCGCAAGGTCCGCGAACGGGCCTCCTTCGCCTTCGCGACCTGCTCACTCGCCGCCCTCCTGACCCTGCGCGACGGCCGGATCGAGACCGTCCGCCTGGCCTTCGGCGCCCTCGCCCCCCGACCGTGGCGGGCGCTCACCGCGGAGGCCGCGCTGCGCGGCGAGCCGTTCACCGCGGCGGCGGTCGCGGCCGCCATGGACGCCGAACTGGCGAGTGCCCGTCCGCTGCCCGACAACAGGTTCAAGGTGACCTTGGCCCGCCGGCTCGCCGTCCGCGAACTCGGCCGGCTCGCCACCGGACAGGAGACCGCGTGAGCACCGACCTCGCCCGACCGGAGGGCCTGGAGAAGGTCACCGGGACCGCCCGCTACGCCGGCGACCAGCGGCCCGACGGGCTGGTCCACGCCTGGCCGGTGCCGACCACCGTCGCCCGCGGCGACATCACCGCCGTGGACACCGCCGCCGCCCTCGCGATCCCCGGGGTCCTCGCGGTGCTCACCCACCGCGACGCGCCCGCCCTCACCCTGCCCGAGGACGGTGACCCGACGCTCGCCGTGCTGCAGTCCCCCCGCGTCAGGCACCGCGGCGAGGTCGCCGCCCTGGTCGTCGCCGAGACCTCGCAGGACGCCCGCGCGGGAGCCGAGGCCGTCCGGATCGGCTACGCCGTCGAACCGCACGACGTCGTCCTCACCGACGACCACCCGGGCCTCTACACACCCGAGAAGGCCAACGGCGGCCACCCCGCCGTCCGCACCCGCGGCGACTTCGACCACGCCTACCGGCAGGCCGCCGTCCGGATCGACCGCACCTACCGGATCGGCCCGCTGCACAACCACCCGATGGAGCCGCACACCGCCACCGCCCGATGGTCCGGCGGCCGGCTGACCGTGCACGACTCCAGCCAGGGCGGCAACAACGTCCAGGAGACCCTGGCCGCGCTCTTCGGGGCGCGGCCGCAGGACGTCCTGGTGATCAGCGAGCACGTCGGCGGCGGTTTCGGCGCCAAGGGCACCGCCCGGCCGCACGTCGTCCTCGCGGCGATGGCCGCCCTGCACGTCGGCCGTCCCGTCCGGCTCGCCCTGCCCAGGGCCCAGATGTCGGCCCTCACCGGCCATCGCTCGCCCACGGTCCACCGGGTGCGCCTCGGCGCCGACGGCGGCGGCCGGCTCGCCGCGCTCGCGCACGAGGTGGTCACCCGCTCCTCGACGGTGCGGGAGTTCGTCGAACAGGCCGCCGTGCCGGCCCGCGTGATGTACGCCGCCCCGCACAGCAGGACCGCGCACCGGGTGGTCCGGCAGGACGTGCCGACACCCTCCTGGATGCGGGCGCCGGGTGAGGCGCCCGGCATGTTCGCCCTGGAATGCGCCATGGACGAACTCGCCGAGGCCTGTGGCCTGGACCCGGTCGAACTGCGCGTGCGCAACGAACCGGCCGTGGAGCCGGACACCGGCCGCCCGTTCAGCAGCCGCCACCTGGTGGAGTGCCTGAGGGAGGGCGCGCGCCGCTTCGACTGGGCGGGTGAACGCGCCCGGGCGCCGCGCCGCGAGGGCGCTTGGCTGCTCGGCAGCGGCGTCGCCGCCTCGACCTACCCCGTCCTGGTGGCCCCCTCCACCGCCGAGGCCGTCGCCCTCCCGGACGGCACGTTCCTGCTGCGCACCAACGCCACCGACATCGGTACCGGCGCCCGGGCGGTCCTGACCGGGATCGCGGCCGAGGCGCTCGGCGTACCGGCGGACCGGGTCACCGTCGCGATCGGCCGGACCGACCTGCCACGGGCCCCGCTCGCGGGAGGGTCCGCCGGGACCGCCTCCTGGGGCTGGGCGGTCCACGAGGCCTGCGGCGGACTGCGCCGCGCCCTGGCGGACCGGGGTGACGCGCCGCTGCCCGCCGACGGGCTGCGCCACCGGGCCGACACCACCGGCGCGGTGCTGGAGGCCGGTCGTGCGTACGCCCGGCACGCCTTCGGCGCCCAGTTCGCCCAGGTCGCGGTGGACGCCGACACCGGGGAGGTGCGGCTGCGCCGGCTGGTGGGGGTCTTCGCCGCCGGGCGGATCCTGAACGCGCGGACCGCCCGTTCGCAGCTGGTGGGCGGGATGATCATGGGCGTCTCGATGGCGCTCCTGGAACACAGCACGATGGACCGGGAGTTCGGCGACCACGCCGAACGCGACCTGGCCTCGTACCACGTGGCGGCGAACGCCGACATCCCGTCCGTGGAGGCCCACTGGATCGACGAGCGGGACGCGCACCTGAACCCCATGGGCGCGAAGGGGATCGGCGAGATCGGCATCGTCGGTACCGCCGCGGCCGTCGCCAACGCCGTCCACCACGCCACCGGGGTACGGGTGCGCGAGCTGCCGGTGCGCCCGGAGGCGCTGCTCGACGCCCTGCCCGGGTAGCGCGCGCCGCTGCCGCCCGGTACGCGCCGCTGCCGCCCGGTACGCGCCGCTGCCGCCCGACCGCGCGGGCTGTAGGCCAAGCGGGCACCGCACCGCCGTGCCGTGTGACCGCGCCCGCCCTCCGGAGCTCCGGAGGGCGGGCGCGGTCACACGGGTGTCAGTGGCCGGCGAGTTCGCCGCTGAGACTCCGGTGGATCTCGGCGCTGGGCCGGTCGAGACCGGTGATCTCCACGGTCTTGCCGCGCTGCGCGTACCTGCCCTCGACCGCGTCCAGGGCGGCCACCGAGGAGGCGTCCCAGATCTGCGCCCGGCTCAGGTCGATGACGACCCGGTCCGGGTCGCCTCCGTAGTCGAACCGGCCGACGAGGTCGTTGCTGGAGGCGAAGAAGAGCTGCCCGGTCACGGTGTAGACCACCCGGCCGCCGTCCGGGTCGGTGACGGCGGTGACGTCGGCGCGCTGGGCGACCCGCTTGGCGAAGATCACCATGGCGGTGATCGAACCCACCACCACACCGACGGCCAGGTTCGACGTGGCGACGACCAGGGCGACCGTGACGACCATGACGGCGATCTCCCCGGCCGGCATCCGCCGCAGGGTCGCCGGGGCGATGGAATGCCAGTCGAACGTCGCGAAGCACACCATCACCATCACGGCGACCAGCGCGGCCATCGGGATGTCGGAGACGACCGGGCCGAAGACGATGCACAGCACCATCAGGAACGCGCCGGCCAGGAAGGTGGACAGCCGGGTACGGGCGCCGGACACCTTCACATTGATCATGGTCTGCCCGATCATGGCGCAGCCGCCCATGCCGCCGAAGAACCCGGTGACGATGTTGGCGACCCCCTGACCGATCGACTCGCGGGTCTTGTCGGAGCGGGTGTCGGTGATGTCGTCGACGAGCCTGGCCGTCATCAGCGACTCCATCAGCCCCACCAGCGCCATCGCGAGGGCGTACGGGGCGATGACGGTCAGCGTGTGCGCGGTGAACGGCACATCCGGCAGCCCGGGGACCGGCAGCGACGACGGCAGGTCCCCCTTGTCGCCGACGGTCGGCACGGCGAGACCGGCCGCGACGGTGACGACGGTGAGGACGACGATCGACACCAGCGGCGCCGGGACCACGGTGGTGACCTTCGGGAAGAACACCATCAGGGCCAGGCCGGCCGCGATCAGCGGATAGACCGGCCACGGCACATGCGTCATCTCGGGGACCTGGGCCATGAAGACCAGGATCGCCAGGGCGTTGACGAAGCCGACCATCACCGAACGGGGTACGAACCTGATCAGCTTCGCCACCCCGAGCGCGCCCAGCGCGATCTGGAGGACCCCGGCCAGGATCACCGCCGCCACCAGGTAGCCGAAGCCGTGCTCGCGGTTCAGCGGCCCGATGACCAGCGCGACGGCGCCGGTCGCGGCCGAGATCATCGCGCGGCGTCCGCCGACGAGCGCGATGGTCACCGCCATGGTGAAGGAGGCGAACAGGCCGACTCTGGGGGGCACGCCGGCGATGACCGAGAACGAGATCGCCTCGGGAATCAGGGCGAGCGCGACCACCAGGCCGGCCAGCACCTCGGTGCGCCAGACCTTCGGGTCGTTCAGCCAGGTGGGACGGGCAGCGAGCAGGCGAGCGGCGGCGGGCGGGGGAGTCTGCAAGACGGCGTGGACCTGTCGGGCTCGGGCGCGACCGGGAGGTTCGCGCGGGGACGGGGTGCGGAAGGCCACCGCGGCGTCCGGCGGATCGCCGGTGGTGACGGGCGCGAGCTACGGCGTGCGGGCCTCGGGGCGAGCGGCGGTCCGGCGGGTGGGCGCGGACGCGGGGACGTTCACGTGTGGCGGGTCACGGCGGGCAGGCGGTGGCGCCGGGTACCCGGGGCTTGCACACGCTTCTCTCCTGCCGGCGGATTCCTCACGGGTCATCGGTGCGCGCCGGGACGGCATCGGCCCCGACACGACGATCGGCCCGCGCGCTTCGCGCAGGCCGTGGGTCGGGTGGCGACAGGCCGTCCCGCGCCGGTGACTCTACCCCAGGGTCGGAACCGGCCAGCGGGCCGGGGGCCACCGGGTGCCGGCCCGGCGTTCCCCCGGGGAGCCGGCCGGTCGAGGCGGTCCGGCGCGATGGCGCGGCAGTCCGCGGGGCGTTCCGGTGTCGGCGTCGGTGCTCAGATGGCCAGGTGCTCGGGTGCTCGGGTGGTCAGGTGCTCGGGTGGTCAGGCGGGGCGCTGGACGTGGTGGCGGGTGGCGCCGAAGCCGGTCTCGTGGTCCCAGACGTGGGTGCAGGTGGGGCACTGGAGGTGGAGCACGCTGCCGGTGTGGGACAGCAGGTAGCGCCAGTGCTCCCGGCAGTTGCGCCGCTCCGCGCAGCCGGCGCAGCCGCGCGTGTCGTCGCAGCCGGGGCAGGCCACCCAGGCGCGTCGCCCGACATCGGCCTGCGGGTCGATCGGCAGCCGTCCCGGGCCCGGTCGCAGGCGTCGTGCGAGGGCGAGCGGGTGGGTGGCGGCGGGCAGGTTGCGGAACATGGAACGTGAACTTAGGTAAGGCTTGCCTATCTGTCAAGCGTGCGGCCGGTCGGCCGCTGCCCGCGCCCCACTGCCGGCTGTGGCCGAGGTGGCGTCAGTGGGGGCGGGCAGGAGCGGCCCGGGCGGAGCCGTGGACCCGGGCCAGGTCGTCCAGCAGCCCGGTCAGCCACAGGGTGATGTCGACGGTGTGCAGCGAGGCCGGGTCGGCGGGCGTCCGGGTGGCCGTCACGCGGTCCTCGTGCAGCGCGGCGCGGGCCTCGGCCAGGGCGCGCTCCGCGCCGCCGAGCCGGGTGGGTTCGAGCAGTGCCGCGCCCTGGTGGCGGAAGGCCGCGGCGACCTGGTCCGCGCGGCGCGCCAGGGCGGCCGCGCCCTGCGGCCCGGTGGCGGCGGTCCCGGGCCGGACGCGGGCGAGCAGGGGTTCGGCACCGCGCAGGGTGTGCTGCCCGGTGAGCACGGCGGCCTGCCAGTTGGGGCCCTCACCGGCCGGTTGATGCCGCTCGCTGCGGTACTGGGCGTACAGGGCCTCGGTGAGCAGCGCGCAATGCCGGGCCTGCCGCAGGGCACCCCGGGCGGGGCCCGAGCCGGTGACCACGGCGACGGTCTCGGACAGCGCCGCGGCGCTGCGGTCCAGCAGTTCGGCGGTGCGGCGCCGCAGGTCGTGGCCGCCGCCGCGCGGCCAGGCGCAGAGCCCGGCGAGGATGCCGATCGTCGCACCGGTGGCCACGTCGATCAGCCGGGCCTCGGCCAGCTGCCAGCCGGCCGGGGTGAGCTGGGTGAAGACCATGGCGATCACGACGGTGAACGTCCCCTGCGCCCAGGCCAGTCCGAGGACCGGGCTGACGGTGAACGCGAACAGCATCACGGGCGGCAGCGCCGCCGCGTAGAAGACCGGGTGGTCGCCGACCGCGAACAGCAGCAGAGCGGTCACGGCGGCGCCGCCGGCGGTGCCGGCCAGGGCCGGGCGCAGCGTCATCCGGGTGTCGACGGCACTGGTCCGCATCAGGGTGAGGGTCGCGAGGAGGACCCAGAAGCCGTGGGTGAGGTCGAGTGCGCCGGCCACCAGGCGCGCCGCGCTGAGAGCGCCGGCGGTGCGCAGGGCGTTGCGGAAGTACACCGAGCGGGTGGTCAGATTCCCGCGGATCCGGCGCCACCAGAGCATCGGCGCCGGCTCGTGGGCGTACCAGAACGGGCCGGGCCGCTGCTCGGGGGGCGTGCGGTCGGGCGGTGGCGCCAGGCGGCGGGTGGTGCGGGTGGCGAGGGTGAGGAACCGGGTGCCCTCGGCGGCGCTCAGGGCGAGCGTGCCGAGCGCCAGGCGGGCCACCGTCGTCCTCCGGGGCTCCCGCGCCGCGCCGGCTCGGGGTTCGGCGGTGCGGGAGGTACCGGGCTCGACGGGGTCGGGCCCGGCGGCGCGGGGTGCGGCAGGCCCGGCGGGGTCGGAGCCGCGGTCGGCGTCGAAGGCGGCGATCCGCGCCTCGATCGGTGTGGCGGAGGGGACCGGCCCGTCCGTCCGGACCCCGGCCCCGGCCGCGCGCAGGGCGTCGGCGGTGGCCGCCACCACACCGGCCGCCTCCGGGTAGGGCCCGCCGGCGGGCCCGAGTCGGCGGACCCGCAGCAGTTCGGCGGCGGTGAAGTGCAGGGTGGTGGCGCAGTGGGTGAGGGCGCGGTCGACGGCGCCCGGTCCGGCGGGCCGTTCCATCATCGGGATCCGGGAGAAGCGCAGGTCGTCGAGGAGGGCCAGGGCGTGCTCCTCGGCGGGGGTGCCGGGCGGCGGTGGGCCGGTGCGCCCCGGTGGCGCGGTGGGCGGGCGGCCGGTGCAGTCGGCGGCGGCGAGATCGGCCAGGCCGGCCACCGCCCCGGCGGCGCGGGCCAGGCGGTCGCGGTAGTCCGTCGGTGGCGGCTCGGGCCACAGCAGCCGCTCCGCCGCGGCGAGCAGCAGCAGGCCCGCGGTCAGCCCGCCCAGCCGCTGCGGCAGGGCGTCCGGGGCGTAGGGCGGGAAGCACGGCAGGATGTAGAAGAGTTGGAGCCCGTTGGTGAGCCCGACCAGTCGCGGCCCGCCCACCGAGGCGAAGGCCACCGCGAATCCCACGCCCGCCATCCCGAGCGCCGCCGTCCAGGCGTGCACGGCCAGGGCGGTGCCCAGGCACACCAGCACCCAGGCGAACGGCAGGGTCCGCAGCAGCGTGCGCACTCGGGTCCGCGCGCCGCCCTCCACCCGGGCCAGCAGGCCGACCGCGACCGCTCCGAACAGTGCGTAGGTGGCCGTCACCGGCTGGTGCAGGCCGTAGCGGAAGGTGTAGAAGCCCGCGCACGCGGCTGCGGTGACCCGGACCGCGCGGTGCACCACCGTCGCATCGGGACGCGCCCGGCGCGGGGGCGCCGGCCGGTCGGGCAACTGCCGCATCGCACCTCGCTCCGGTGGGGAGTTCGGAACCGGGCGGGCCTGCCCCTCCGGGGCCCGGCCGACCCGGTGGCGCGCGCCGCGGGCGGGGTACAGGCGGCGGTCGATGAAGATGTGCCCCCACAGGGAGGCATGGACGAGCACCACCATCGCCCGGGACGACCACTCGACGACGGATCCGGTCACACCTGACGCGATCCGAGGCCGCGGTGCGAGCCTGCCGCTACGCGGGCGAGTTGTCGACGATCTCGGCGATCTCCACGAACTCGATGGCCGGCGCGACGCCGTACAGACCGGTCACGCGCTCGCGCAACTCTTCGGAGAAGAACTGTTCCGCCTGCTCCTTCGAGTCCCAGACGTAGAAGTTGACCACCTGCCGCCGCTTCTCGTCGAAGGTGAAGAACTTGAACCGCAAGCCCGCCATGCCTTCGAACATGCCCCGGGCGTTCGCGGCCACCTCGGTTATCCGTGAGCGATCGAAGTCGCCGGTGTAGGAGAAGGTGACGGTGGCGCCGATCATGGGTACTCCCCGTGTCGATCCGTGTCGATGGGTAAGATCACCTTGCCTCACCTGGTCTCACCTTGCGACGCTACGCCCCCGTGCTCCGAGCGGCCAGCTCGATCGGGTCCGTCGAGCCGGCTCGCGTCCTTCGACGGCTCGACAGCTCAACGGCTCAACTGCTCGACGCCGAAGGACGCCGGGGGCCGGCCCCGCCGACCCGGTCGGACGGCACGCTCGCGGCGGCCGCCGCGAGCGTGCCGGTGCGAACGCTCCGGCCGGGGCCCGGTTCGGTGAGCCCCGCCCGGAGCGGCCCGGCGTGGGTGAGTCCGGCTTGGGGGAGCCCGGCGACGGCCACCGACCGCGCGGTGCCGGCGGCGGTGAGCAGGCCGGGCGTCTCCTCGCCCATGACGTCGGAGGCGGTCGAGGGCAGGACACCGAGCGCCTGCGGCAGGCCGGCGTTCGGCTCAGAGCGCCGTACGCTCCAGCCAGTGGTCGAGCAGCGCGCGGTCGCCCGCCACGGTCACCCGGGCGTCGTCCGGCGGGATGCGACGGGTGACGACCAGCATCAGGTCGGCCACCGCCCCCGACACCACCACATCGGCCTCGACCGGGCCGCGGCGCCACCGCACCGCCCCGGGCGTTCTGGTGATCACCCAGCCCGGTGTGCTGCCCGGCCGGAACCCGATCCGCTCGCCCCGGCCGCGCAGCTCCGCGAGGGCCGGCCTGACCGCCGCGAGGACCGGGCTGGACAGCAGCTCCAGGCTCTCGCCGATCACGTCGGCCGCGAGGTCCTCGGCGATCTCGAACGCGCCGCCCGTCGCGAGCGCCGCGTCGTGGTGGTGGACGCAGGTGTCGCTCAGCATCCTGCGCAGGCAGAACGCCGCCGGTCGGGGTCCGAGGAAGGTGTCGATCTCGGTGTCCGCGCCGGTCTCCCCGATCGCGTGAATCAGCTCCTCCGCACCCTCACGCAGCCACTCGGCCCACCCGTCCGGTGCGCCGGGCTCGGCCTGCCACGGATCGGGTGCCGTCAACTGCCCGCCCCCGCGCACGAGTTCGGCCGCCCACCGGTGTTCCTGGCCGACGTGTCCGACGAGGGTGCGCAGCGGCCACCGCGGGCAGCCCGGTACCGGGGTGTCCGGATCCGTCCCGGCGGCCGCGCGGGCGAAGGCCGCGGTCTGTTCCCGCAGGCCTGCCACGAGTCGCGCGGTGTCCAGCGTCGATGTCTCCACGAAAGCTCCTCTCCAGAGGTCCCGCCGGTACGGTAGAAGCTCCAGTCCGGTGGAGGTTCAAGTGCCTTTGCTCGATGAGACGCTCGGGATCGGCGAGCTGGCCCGGCTGACCGGTCTGCCGGTGCGGACCGTCCGCTTCTACTGCGACGAGGGCATCGTCGACGCGGTGCGCAGCACGGGCGGGCACCGCAGGTTCCACCCGTCGGCCGTGGAGCGGCTGGTCCTGGTCCGACGGCTGCGCGGGCTCGGACTCGGGCTGACCGCCGTCCGGCAGGTGCTCGCCGGTGAGCGCTCGGTGGCCGAGGTCGTCGCGGCCGAGCGGGCCGCGCTCGACGCGCGGCTCGCGGACCTGTCCTGGCGGCGGGCTTCGCTGCGCGCGGTCGAGGAGGCCGGCCCCGCCGACCGGGCGGCCCGGCTGGCGCTGCTGGCCGCCGTCCAGGACGGGAGTGCGGCCCGTGACGCGCTGGTCGGCTTCTGGCGGCGCACGATGGTGGCTCCGGTGTCCGAGGCGATGCTCGCCGCGTTCGTGACCACGGCGGTGCCCGAGCCGCCCACCGATCCGACCCCGTCGCAGGTGGTCGCCTTCGCCGAGCTGTTCGCCCTGGCCGGCGACCGGGAGCTGACCCGGGGCCTGCTGGCGATGGCCCGAGCCAACGCCGAACTGGTCTCCGACGAGACCGAGTTGCTGAACGGCATCGGCGAGGCCTGCGGGCTCGTGCAGCCCGCCCTGCGGGCCGGCGAGCCTCCCCGTGCGGGCCCCGAACTCGACCGCTTCGTCGCGGTCCACGCCTCGGTGCGCGGCGGAGGCGACACCCCGGGGTTCAGGCGCCGGCTGCTGGCCCGGGTGGCGGCCGACCGCGAGCCGCGGATGCGCCGCTACTGGCGGCTGGTGGCCGAGGCCGGCGGGGACCCGGCCACGATCGGGGCCGCCCATCTGTGGCTGACCGACGCCCTCGAACAGTCGGTGCGTCGCGGATAGCGCGGTGGCCCGCCCACCTGTCGTGGGCGGGCCACCTGTCGTGGGCGGGCCGCCAGGGGGCGCCGCGGTCGCGCGGGCGGGTGCGGCGCTCAGACCTTCAGGCCGTGGCGGGTGACGTACCGGTAGTGGAAGACGAACAGCGCGGCCAGCACGGCCGGCCACTGCAGGCCGTTCACCAGCGGGACGGAGTCGACCGGCAGGGTCTGGGCGAGGACCACCCTGATCAGGGCGTCCGCGGTGAATCCGGCGCCCCAGACCGCGGTGATCACGCGGATGTGCCGGCGGAAGTCGGCCTCCTGGTGCCAGCGCTCCATCCACTCCCGCGCGCCCTCCTCGCCGATCTTCGAGGCGACGACCGTCCGTCCGGCGCTGAGCATGAACGGCCGTTGGGTGGCCAGCGTGCCGAGCACCCACAGGCCCACCACGCCGAACAGCCAGCTGTCCCGGACGAGCAGGGTCCTCGGGTCGCCGGTGACCATCGACATGAGGGCGCCGACGACCAGCAGCGTCAGGGTGAACACCGGCATCGCCTCGACCCTGCGGCGCTTCACCATCCCGTACGCGATCCACGGGGCCAGCAGCAGACCGCTCACGGCCAGGGCCGCCCACTGGCTCGCCCCCAGGCCCTTCAGCACGTAGTAGCCGGCGAGCGGCGCGGCCAGTTCGAGGACGAGCGCCCGGGCCGGCGCCAGGCGCGCGGCGCGGGTGGTCCGCGCCTTCGGCGGGGTCGACACCGGCGCTGATCCGGGTGCCGCGTTGTCCTGCACGATGTCCCCCTCGGTGGTGCGGACGATGGTCGCCATTCCCTGTTCCCCCACAGTCATTTGGTGTGCCTCACGGTCGTGGCCGCGCTTGTCGTGCCCGGCGGGCGGGCCGCTACGGTGTCCGGCGGGTGGCCCGGTCGAAGATGTCGGCCAGCTCGCGTCCGCAGGCGGCCACGTCCAGCCCGGGGTCGGCGGCCGCGCGCAGCACCACCCCGTCGACGGCTCCGCGCATCGCGGTGACCATCACCCGGACGTCGAACTCCCGGAACTCCCCGGCGGCCTGGGCCTCGCGCATGCGCTGCTCCTGCACATCCATGATCGACTTCAGGGCGTCCGAGAACCCGACGCGATGCGGGTCGTCGCCCTTGAGGTTGGTGACGACCTCGGTCAGGGCCGGCAGGTGCTTGGGATGGGCCGCGAGCAGCTCGACATTCGACTCCAGGTAGGCCCGGAGCCTGCCCGAGTAGCCCTCGGCGGCGCCGATCCGGGGCAGCATGAACGCTTCGGACACCCGCATCACCTCGGCCACCACCTCGTGCATCAGGTCGTCCTTGCCGGAGAAGTGGTACGAGATCATCCCGGTGCTGCTCAGCCCGGCCTGCTTGGCGATCTTCGCGAACGAGGTCTTGGCGAAGCCGACGTCCGCGAGCACCACGATGGCGGCCTGGACGATCTGGGCGCGTCGCGCCGACTCGGTGAAGGTCCGTCCGGACCCGGAGTCGCCTTGCTCGCCCGCGCTGCTCTTTGCTTGCATGAGCAAAACTGTAGGGCTTCTTGCTCGGGTGAGCAAGACTCTGAGGGGCGCGGCGGGGCCCCGGCGTCGTGGAAGCGGTTCCGGCCGGCGGTGGGCTCTTTGGGAGTGGAAGGCCGAAACGGCCTGCGAGGAGGCACTATGGCCAGTTCATGCCAAGAATCCGGATGGGACTCGTCCCGCCCCGACCGCACGGAGCGGTCCCTGACGACCAGGCGGCTGCACAACGCCGTCGCGCTGTCCGCCGCCCTGCTGTTGCTGGCCCTCACGGTCGCCGTCGTGCTGTTCGTCGCCCGGATCGGTCAGGCCGTGCAGCACTCCCGGTCCCCGGTCTGCCTGGGTCTCACGATCGACGGCGCGACGGCGGGGGACGGGGCGAGGGCAGGGGCGGCCGCGGGGTGAGCGCCCGGCGACCCGCCCTGCGGCGCGCGGGCCGACGGCGGGACGTCGCGTGGGTGCCGTTGGGACGGGGTGGGTGCTCACACCCCTCGTGGGCGGGCTGTGCGATCCGGTTAACTCCCCGATCCACGCCCTGTGACGAGGCCGAAATGCGGCCTTCCTAGGGTCGCGACCGTGGGATCCTCCCACCGCGTGATCCCTGGGAGGGAGTCCCGGTGACGACACCAGGTTCGAAGGCGGACGGCGTGCGGACGGTCTGCTCGTACTGCGGTGTCGGCTGCGGCATCGTGCTCGACATCGGTCGGGACGCCGCCACCGGCAGGCGCGCCGTCAGGAAGGCGTCCGGGGACCGGAACCACCCGACGAACGCCGGGCGGCTCTGCACGAAGGGGGCGACCGGTGCCGAGCTGATGGCCGCCTCCGGGCGGGCCGGTACGGCGCTGGTCCGCGCCGAGCGGGGCGCCGAGCCGGCCGAGGTGGACGTGGACGCGGCGATCACGGCGGTCGCCGGACGCCTGCGGGCGATCCTGGACGAGCACGGACCCGACGCGCTCTCCTTCTACGTCTCCGGACAGATGTCCCTGGAGGCGCAGTACCTGGCGAACAAGCTCGCCAAGGGGTTCGTGCGCACCAACCGGATCGAGTCCAACTCCCGGCTGTGCATGGCCTCCGCCGGCTCCGGCTACAAGCTGTCGCTGGGCGCGGACGGGCCGCCCGGCTCCTACCGGGACTTCGACCACGCGGACGTCTTCTTCGTCATCGGGGCCAACATGGCCGACTGCCACCCGATCCTGTTCCTGCGCATGATGGACCGGATCAGGTCGGCCGGGGCGAAGCTCATCGTCGTCGACCCGCGGCACACCGCCACCGCCGCGAAGGCCGACCTGTTCCTGCAGATCAGGCCGGGCACCGACCTGGCGCTGCTGAACGGTCTGCTGCACCTGCTGGTGGCGAACGGTCACCTCGACGAGGCCTTCGTCGCCGGGTACACCGACGGCTGGGAGGACCTGCCCGCCTTCCTGGCGGACTACCCGCCCGCGACGGTCGAACGGATCACCGGGATACCGGAGGCGGACCTCCGGCAGGCCGCGCGGTGGATCGGCGAGGCGGGCGAGTGGATGAGCTGCTGGACGATGGGCCTCAACCAGTCCACCCACGGCACCTGGAACACCAACGCCCTGGTCAACCTGCACCTGGCCACCGGCGCGATCTGCCGCCCCGGCTCCGGCCCGTTCTCGCTCACCGGCCAGCCCAACGCGATGGGCGGCCGCGAGATGGGCTACATGGGACCGGGCCTGCCCGGCCAGCGTTGCGTCCTGGTGGACGAGGAGCGTGCCTTCGTCGAGGAGCTCTGGGGCATCGGGGCGGGCACCCTGCGCACCGGGGCCGGGCGCGGCACGGTGGAGATGTTCGAGCGGATGGCCGCCGGCGAGATCAAGGCCTGCTGGATCATCTGCACCAACCCGGTCGCCTCCGTCGCCAACCGCGGGACCGTCATCGCCGCCCTGGAGGCCGCCGAACTGGTCATCACCCAGGACGTGTTCACGGAGACCGAGACCAACGCGTACGCCGACGTGGTGCTGCCCGCCACGCTGTGGGCCGAGTCCGACGGCGTCATGATCAACTCCGAGCGGAACCTCACCCTCGTCCAGGGCGTCGTCGACCCGCCCGGACAGGCCCTGCCCGACTGGCAGTTGATCGCCCGCGTCGCCTGCGAGATGGGCTTCGCCGACGCCTTCGGCTACGCGAGCGCCGAGGAGGTCTTCGAGGAGCTCAAGCGGGCCTGGAACCCGAAGACCGGCTGGGACCTGCGCGGCGTGAGCTACCGGCGGCTGCGCGAGACACCGGTGCAGTGGCCGGCCGCCACCCCGGACGGCCCCGACCGCAACCCGATCCGCTACCTCAACGACGGTGTCAGCCAGAGCCTGCTGGAGCGCGCGGACGGGACCAGGCCCCGGCTGGTGTTCCCCACCGCCACCGGTCGCGCGCGGTTCTTCGCCCGGCCGCACCTGCCCGCCGCCGAACTCCCCGACGACGACTACCCGTTCGTCCTCAACACCGGTCGCCTCCAGCACCAGTGGCACACCCTCACCAAGACCGGCAGGATCGCCAGGCTCAACCGGCTGGACCCGGGCCCCTTCGTCGAACTCCACCCCGAGGACGCCGCCGCGATGGGGGCCGAGGACGGCGACCGCGTCGAGGTCGCCTCCCGCCGCGGCCGCGCCGTCCTGCCCGCCGTCGTCACCGACCGTGTCCGCCCGGGGAACTGCTTCGCGCCGTTCCACTGGAACGACCTGTTCGGCGAGTACCTCGGCATCAACGCCGTCACCAACGACGCCGTCGACCCGATCTCCTTCCAGCCGGAACTCAAGGCATGCGCCGTGGCGCTGCGCGTGGTGCCCGCCGCGACACCCGAGGAGACCGCTCCCGTGCCGGTGAGCGCGGGCCCCGCCGCGCCGGCACAGCGGCCGCAGGACCAGCCCGCCCCTCCGGTCGCCGAGGCCGCGAGCCCGGCCGTGGCGGGCGGCCTGCCCGGGGCCGTTCCCGCCCTGGCCGCGCTGCTCGGCATCACCGACCTGACACCGCCGGTGCTCGCCGAACCGGAGCGCCGCTACCTGTCCGGCTACCTCTCCGGGTACGCAGCCGGCGGCGTCACGGCCCCGCCCGGCGAGGTCCCGGTGCTGCCCGCAGGAGCGCCGCTCGCCCCGGGGACGGCGTTGTGGGTGGACGGCGTGCTGGCCGGCATGTTCTCCCGGACCGCCGCTCCCGCCGCTCCCGGGCCGGCCGTCCCCGTCTCCCCGGGCCGGGCCGCCGGCGCCGCCGACGCCGAACCCGCCCCGGCCCGGGGCCTGCTCGTGCTGTGGGCCTCGCAGACGGGCACCGCCGAGGAGTTCGCCGCCACCGCGGCCGCCCGTCTGGCCGAGGCCGGACGCGCCCCGACCCTGCTCGCGATGGCCGACACCACCCCCCGACACCTCACCGCCGGCACCGATCTGCTGATCGTCACCAGCACCTTCGGCGACGGGGACGCGCCCGACAACGGCGCCGACTTCTGGCAGCGCCTCACCGCCTCCGACGCCCCGCGACTGGAGGGCGTGCGCTACTCCGTCCTCGCCTTCGGCGACTCCGGCTACGGGGACTTCTGCGGTCACGGCCGCCGCCTGGACGAGCGCTTCGCGGAACTCGGCGCCACCCGCCTGCACCCCCGTGCCGACTGCGAAGCCGACGACGACGGGCCCGCCGGGCAGTGGCTCGACCAGGTCACCGGCGCGCTCGCCGCACCGGCCGAACCGCTGCCCGCGCCGTCCGTCCCCGCGTCGCCCGCCGCACCGCCTGCCGCCCCGGCCGCCGCCGTGCTCGCCACGCCCCGGCCCGCCCCCGGCTACACCAAGGCGTCCCCCTTCGCGACCCTCCTGATCGGCAACCGGCTGCTCAGCCTGCCCGGATCGCAGAAGGAGATACGGCAGTTCGCCTTCGACACCCGCGGCGGTGAACTCGCCTACGAGGCCGGTGACGCCCTCGGCGTGTGGCCGGCCAACGGCTCGGGACTCGTCGCCGAATGGCTGGCCCTGACGGGCCTCGACCCCGAGGAGAACGTCTGCCTGCCCGGCAGCGGCGACCTCCCCCTCGTCGAGGCCCTGCGCACCCGCCTCGACATCGCCCGTATCACCCCCGACCTGCTCGGGTTCGTCGCCGAGCGCACCGGCGACCGCTCCCTGAAACGGCTGCTGCGCCCCGACAACAAGGGTGAGCTGGCGAAGTGGAGCTGGGGCCGGCAGGCCGCCGACGTGGTCGGCGCCTTCCCCGTCCGGGCCTCGGCCGCCGAATGGGCCGCCGTGCTCAAGCGGCTCCAGCCCCGCCTCTACTCCATCTCCTCCAGCCCGCTGGCACACCCCGACGAGGTCCGCCTCACGGTGTCCGTCGTCCGCTACACCAACGACCTCGGCCGCGACCGCGAGGGCGTCTGCTCGACGTATCTGGCCGACTGCGCCGACGACGGCCCGGTGCAGGTGTTCGTCCAGCGCTCCCCGCACTTCCGCCCGCCCGCCGGCTCGGCCACTCCCATGATCATGGTGGGCCCCGGCACCGGCGTCGCGCCGTTCATCGGTTTCCTGGAGGACCGGCAGGCCCGCGGCCACACCGGTCCCAACTGGCTGTTCTTCGGCGAACAGCGCGAAGCCACCGACTTCTACTACCGCGAGGACCTGGAGGCCTACCGTGCCTCCGGCCACCTGGACCGTCTCGACGTCGCCTTCTCACGCGACCAGCGCAACAAGGTCTACGTCCAGGACCGGATGCGCGAGCACGGCCCGCGCCTGTGGCGCTGGCTCCAGGACGGCGCCCACGTCTACGTCTGCGGGGACGCGGGCCGGATGGCCAAGGACGTCGACCGGGCCCTTCGGGAGATCGCCGCCGCACACGGCGGAATGGACGAGGAGTCGGCCGCCGCCCACGTCCGGCAGCTGGCGGTCGACAAGCGCTACGTCCGGGACGTCTACTGAGCAGCGATGACCGGGCCGAACCCGACTGAAAGGCGGAGGCTAGTACGGCAGGTAGTAGCTGAGTACGTCGGCAGTGAGTGGAGGGAAGAGCGCCTGGAACAGCTCCTCGTCCGCGGCGTAGACGTCGGGGCGGATCCGGGTCAGGCCCTCGATTCCGTGCGGGCCGAACAGCAGGGCGGCCAGCTGGTCGGGCGCCAGTCCGGCGCCTCCCACAGCTCCCGGCGACTGCATCGCGCCGCAGGTGACGACTTCACCGAGCCCGTTGGCGAGAACCGGAATCCGGTAGTGGGCGCCGAAGGTGGACATGACGATGTCCCGGCCGGTGCGGTCCACCCCGGCCGTGGTGAGGCGCTGCCAGAACAGCGGACGCAGTCGGTCGAGCAGCGCTGCGACATCCGGGATGCGGACGTAGTACTGCTCTGCCCTCCGGCGCGGTTCGCGGTCGATGAACTCCTGCCACGCGCTGCCTGTCACGGTGCCTGCCCGATGGACGATCCGCATCCGGCCGCCGGGCGCCAGGGCGGCGACGCCGCTCAGGAGGTCCCGTGCCGCCGCCTCGTCGCGTGCCGCGGCCTCGGCCAGGAGCGTCTCCTCACCGGGAGGCGTGGTGCGCGCGGTGGCAATGACCGTGTCGGCATGGTCGAGAACCCAGAGGTTGCTCGCCCCGTGGTCCAGGAGCCATCGCCAGCACGCCGCCGAGTGCGGCATGGTCACATCGAACCCGCTCTGGGCCGAGGCTTGCAGGGCAGCCATGGCGGGGATGTCGGAGGGCCGGGCGGCCCGGAGCGTGGCCGTTCCATCGCCGGGCGGCAAGGCGTTCACCTTCAGCGCCTGTGGTATGTCGATGGCGTACTCATAGCTGAACAGCCGGTAGAAGTACGGGATCCCGATCATCAGCTGGAGGAGGTGACCACGGGCGGCAGAACGCTCGTGAGCCCAGTGCATGAGCGCCCTCACGAGCCCGCGTCCCTCGTATCCGCTCTGGGTGGCGACCAGTTCGACCTGGCCGGCGGGCAGGCGGAGGCCTCCGACCCACACCTCCTCGTCGAGGAGCGTCGCGGTGGACACGACCCGGTCGCCGTCGACGACCACGGCACAGGCGGACAGGCCCGCGTCGGGGTCGGTGACAACCAGCCGGTGGTCGATGGCGTCGTCCGGCTCACCGCGCTCGGACAGGAGCGCGCCGATCTGGTCGAGATCCGCGGGCCTGGCCTGTCGCAGGACGAGGCCGTCGGCCGACGAAACAGCTGCGGAACTACCTCGGGTCGTGGTCACAGCCGGACTGTGGCATCGCCCGGCCATCCCGTCCAACAAGTTTTCGCCAGGTTCCGACGAGGCTTGCCCACGCTCCCGGTCGTACCCGTACGAAGGCACCTTCCGCGCGCACACACCACCCGGCCACGCCCCAACGCGCCGGGAACGAGCGCCGCGCCCCGCTGCTTGCGTCTGCGATGGCACTGTGAGTAGCACCCTTGCAGATGCAAGCCGCCGGATATCCGTCCCCGCTGGTTGATCCTCCAGTCCGGCAGTGGATCACTGGTGTGCGGCACCACTCGTCCCCACCGTCACCGCGTTGCTTCAATCACCGTATCGAGCGACCCGGACGGTGGAAGAACATGGATCTGAACACGGTGACGGAGGTACGCGACGCCCGCCGTCGCGAGGCATGGCAGCAGGGTGACGCCTGGTTGGGCGGAGGCACCTACCTGTTCTCCGAGCCGCAGCCGCACATCCGCCGGCTGATCGACCTGAGCCGGACCGGCTGGGAGCCGCTGAAGGTCACCGCCGACGGGGACCTGGAGATCGCCGCCACCTGCACGATCGCCCAGCTCTCCCGCCTGCCGAAACCGTGGACGGCCGGCCCGCTCTTCGAGCAGTGCTGCCGGGCCTTCCTGGCGTCCTGGAAGATCTGGAACATGGCCACCGTCGGCGGCAACCTGTGCAACGGGCTGCCCGCCGGGCCGATGATCTCCCTCACCGCCGCACTGGACGGCGTCTGCGAACTGCTCTCCCAGAGCGGCTCGGTGCGCAGGGTGACGGTCGCGGACTTCGTCGTCGGAGCCGGCGTCAAGGTCCTGCAGCCGGGGGAGCTGCTCCGCTCGATCACCCTGCCCGCCCGCGCGCTCGCGAGCCGCACGGCGTTCCGGCAGGCCTCCCTGTACGGGCTGGGCCGCTCGGGTGCGCTGCTCATCGGCGCGCTCGACCCGCTCGACGGCACCCTGACGCTCACCATCACCGCCTCGACCGTCCGGCCGATCCGGCTGCGCTTCCCGGTGCCGCCGAACGCGGAGGCCGTGCGGGAGGCGGTCGAGTACGCCGTCCGGCCCGAGGAGTACTACGACGACATCCACGGGCTGCCCGCCTGGCGACGGCACATGACGTTCCGCTTCGCCGAGGAGATCCGCCGCGAACTGACCGGCGGCGCGCCGGCCGACAGCGCGGCGACGGACGGCGCACCGACCGGCGGCGCACACCGCGCACCGACCGAGGAGGCCGGACGATGAGCTTCGAGATCCGCGTCAACGACCAGGACTTCGACACGGTGCCACGGCCGGGGCAGTGCCTGCGGACCTACCTGCGCGAGCGCGGCTGTTTCGGGGTGAAGAAGGGCTGCGACGCCGGGGACTGCGGTGCGTGCACCGTGCAGGTCGACGGCGAGCCGGTGCACAGCTGCGTCTACCCGGCCGTGCGCGCCGAGGGCCGCGCGGTGACCACCGTCGAGGGGTTGGCCAAGGACGGCGAACTCCACCCGATGCAGCAGCGGTTCCTGGATGCCCAGGGCTTCCAGTGCGGCTTCTGCACGGCCGGCTTCCTGATGACCACCTCGGCCCTGAGCGAGGAGCAACTCGCCGACCTGCCCAGGTCCTTGAAGGGCAACCTGTGCCGCTGCACCGGCTACCGGGCGATCGAGGATTCGGTACGCGGGGTCAAGCACACCGAACGGCCGTGCGCCGGGCAGGCCGTCGGGCGCAGCCTCGGTGCGCCGGCCGGGCCGCAGGTGGTCACCGGAACGGCCCGCTACACCTTCGACATCGACGTGGAGGGGCTGCTGCACATGAAGCTGCTGCGCTCCCCGCACCCGCACGCCCGGATCGTCTCGATCGACACCTCCGCCGCCCTGCGGGTGCCCGGCGTGCAGGCGGTGTTCACCCACCACGACGTGCCGGACACGCTCTACTCCTCGGCCCGGCACGAGCACCCCACCGAGGACCCGGACGACACCCGGGTGCTGGACGACGTCGTCCGCTTCGTCGGCCAGCGGGTGGCCGCCGTGGTCGCCGACAGCGAGGGCGCCGCCGAGGAGGGGTGCCGCCGGATCGTCGTCGAGTACGAGCCGCTGCCGCACGTGATCGATCCCGAGCTGGCGATGCTGCCCGGCGCGCCGGTGATCCACCCGAAGGGGCCGGAGTCCCGCATCTTCCGCGCCGAGGACAACGTCTGCGGCGAGGTGCACGGCGAACTGGGCAACGTCGAGCGGGGGTTCACCGAGGCCGACGTCGTGTACGAGGAGACCTTCCAGACCCAGCGGGTCCAGCACGCCAGCCTGGAGACGCACGGGTGCGTCGCCTGGTTCGAGGAGAACGAGGAGAGCGGCGAGGAGCGGATCGTGGTGCGCTCCAGCACCCAGGTGCCGTTCCTGACCCGGCGGGCGCTGTGCGCGCTGTACGACCTGCCGATGGAGAAGGTCCGGGTGATCGCCGGCCGGGTCGGCGGTGGATTCGGCGGCAAGCAGGAGATGCTCACCGAGGACATCGTCGTGCTCGCCGCCCTGAAGCTGCACCGGCCGGTGAAACTGGAGTTCACCCGCCCCGAGCAGTTCTACGGCGCCACCACCCGGCACCCGTTCAAGGTCACGGTGAAGGTCGGCGCCAGGAGTGACGGCGTCCTGACGGCCCTGCAGTTCCGGGTCGTCGCCAACACCGGGGCGTACGGCAACCACGGCCCGGCGGTGATGTTCCACAGCGTGGGCGAGTCGATGGGGGTGTACCGGGCGCCGAACAAGAAGGTGAACGCCTACTCGGTGTACACCAACTGCGTGCCCGCCGGGGCGTTCCGCGGCTACGGCCTCGGCCAGGTGACCTTCGCGCTGGAGTCGGCGATGGACGAGCTGGCCCGCCGGCTGGACATCGACCCGCTGATCCTGCGCGAGCGGAACGTGATCGGCCCCGGCGAGCACATGGAGGGCCCCCTCGGTGAGGAGGAGGACCTGCACGTCGCCAGCTACGGCCTGGACCAGTGCCTCCAGGTGGTCCGCGACGCCCTCGCCGACGACCGCAGCGCCGAGCTGGCCCCGCCGGGCTGGCTGGTCGGGCAGGGCTTCGCGATGTCCGCCATCGCCACCGGCCCGCCCGGCGGCCACTTCGCGGACGCCACGGTGAAGCTGCTGGAGGACGGCACCTACGACATCGCGGTCGGCACCGCGGAGTTCGGCAACGGCACCACCACCGTCCACAAGCAGATCACCGCCGGCGCGCTGGGCACCACGGTGGACCGGATCGCCATCCGGCAGTCCGACACCGATGTGGTCAAGCACGACACCGGTGCGTTCGGCTCGGCGGGCACGGTGGTGGCCGGCAAGGCCGTGATGAAGGCCGCCAACGCCCTCGCCGAGCAGATCCTCTCCTTCACCGCGGAGTACGCCCGCACCCCGCGCAGCCTGGTCCGGCTGAACGCCGACGCGGTGGAGTGCGACGGCCGGACCGTCCCGCTCAAGGAGGTCTTCGAGGCCGCGCGCGGCCAGGGGGTCGAGCTCACGGCCGACGGTCACTGGGGCGGTTCGCCGCGCTCGGTGGCGTTCAACTCGCAGTGGTTCCGCATCGCCGTCGACCCCGACACCGGAGAGATCCGGATCCTGCGCAGCGTCCACGGCGCCGACGCCGGCAAGGTGATGAACCCGCTGCAGTGCCGCGGCCAGGTCGAGGGCGGCGTCGCCCAGGCGCTCGGCGCCACCCTCTTCGAACAGGTGCTGGTCGACGAGCGGGGCGAGGTCACCACCGCGGCCTTCCGGCGCTACCGGCTGCCCGCCTACGCCGACGTCCCGCGCACCGAGGTGCACTTCACGGAGACCTCCGACGCGATCGGCCCGCTCGGCGCCAAGTCGATGAGCGAGAGCCCGTTCAACCCCGTCCCGCCGGCCTTCGCCAACGCGCTGCGCGACGCCACCGGCATCCGCTTCACCGAGGCGCCGTTCCTCCGGGACAAGGTGTGGCAGGCCATCGCCGCGCACCGGGCGGGGCGTCGTCCGCCGCGCGCGTGAACACGGCGGGCGCGCGCCGTCCAGCGCACGCCCGCACGCCCTCCGGTGCGGTACCGGTACCGGGCTCAGTTCCAGGGGTTGGCCGACTGGTCGTCGATGGCGGTCCAGAAGCGCAGGCCGGTGGGCAGTGAGCCGTCGGCCCAGAAGGACCAGCCCTGGCCGTCGTGGAACTCGGCCATCCGCCAGCCGGGACCGAACCCGGTCGAGCAGATCTCGTCCGCGGCGGCCCGGCTGCTGAGCCGGGAGCCGGGCATCGGCGGGGTGGGCGCCACCTCGCCGCCGGCCCAGCCGTGGTAGCCGCCGGCGGGGATCCCGTCGGGGGCGGGGCGGCCGTCCCGGTTCAGGCAGAGCAGCGGGAGGGCCGTCTCCGGCGGGGTGTCGCCCGCGTAGGGGTTGCTCGCGCCGTCGTGGCCGACGTGGACCAGGTTGTCGGCGCGCCGTTCGAGCAGGGCCCAGGTCATTCCCGCGTGCCGGCCGGCGAACACGTCGAGGTAGGCCGCCGGGTCGATGTTCCACTGCTGGTACCCGCCGTCGTTGCACTCGTGCAGGTAGAGGAACCGGGGGCCGATGTTCAGCTTGTCGTTGTCCAGGCAGAGGCCGGTCGCCACGTTCCGCAACCGCAGCCCGCGCATGCCGTGCGCGGGCGGAGTGCCGGTGGTCTGGAACGGGCTCGCCTGCCACCGCTGGCTGTCGGCGCCGGCCGTGCACCCGGAGACCCCCACCCTCGCACCCGCGGTGATGCACAGCTTGGGCGCGGTACTCGCCTTGATCGTCACCACGCCCGGCAGACCGGCGACCGGCAGGAGCTGCCACTTGCCCGGCACGTTCGGGGGATCGCAGAGCATCAGGTCCACCCTGGGCAGGCCCCCGCCGGACGGGCACTGCGCGGTCTCCTGGTTGTACAGCAGCGTCGCGGGGCTGTCCGCCGAGGCGGTGACCGGCGCGAGCGCCACGGCGACCAGCGCGAGCACCATGGCCGTGACAAGTCGCTTGAGCAGCGCGGACACGAGGTTCTCCAGGAGTACGGACGGAGGTGGACGGAGAGGGTCCGCCGACGGACCGTTCGGGCACGGCGCGGACCGCTGTCAGCGTTCCAGGAGTGGATGATCCGCCGGTATCCCAGATTGCTGGGACCGGTCGCGCCGGTTCGCGGCCGGGCCCTCGAACCGGGTGCCCCGGGCGCGGAGTTCGGTCGTGACCGCTCTTGTACGATCGACGGTCATGGTTGACCTCTACCCTGCCACCAGTCCCTACGACAGCGGATTCCTCGACACCGGAGACGGCAACCGGGTCTACTACGAGCAGCTCGGCAACCCCGACGGCAAGCCCGCCCTGTCCGTCCACGGCGGCCCGGGCGCGGGCGCGTCGCGGCAGCCGATGCGGGCCTGGGACCCGGCGTGCTACCGCCTGGTCCGCTTCGACCAGCGCAACTGCGGTCGCAGCACCCCGCACGCCAGTGACCCGGCGGCCGACATGAGCCTGAACACCACGCGGCACCTGATCGACGACATGGAGCGGCTGCGTGAACACCTCGGCATCGAGCGGTGGTTGCTGGCCGGCGGCTCCTGGGGGGCGACACTGATCCTGGCCTATGCGCAGCAGCATCCCGAGCGGGTCAGCGAGATCTCCCTCCAGGCGGTGACGATGACCCGCCCCTCCGAGACGTACTGGCTCTACCGGGGCGCCGGGCGGTTCTACCCCGAGGCGTGGGACCGGTTCCGCGACGGCGTCCCCGCGGCCGAGCGGGACGGCGACCTGGTCGCGGCCTACGCGCGGTTGATGGAGCACCCCGACCGGGGGGTCCGGGCGAAGGCCGCCGCCGACTGGCTCGCCTGGGAGGACGCGGTCATCTCGAACGAGCCCAACGGCGTGCCCGGCATGTACAGCGACCGGGAGATCGACGCGCAGATCGCCTTCGTCCGGATCTGCGCCCACTTCTTCAGCAACGGCGCCTGGCTGGAGGAGGACCAACTGCTGCGCGACGCCCACAAGCTGGCCGGCATCCCGGGCGTGCTGGTGCACGGCCGGCACGACATGGGCAGCCCGGTGGAGTCGGCCTGGGCGTTGGCGAAGGCGTGGCCGGACGCGCGGCTGCAGATCTTCGAGGACTCCGGGCACGTCGGGAGCGAGGCGATGAAGGTGGCGGCCCGGGTGGCCATCGAGGGGTTCAAGAACCGGTGATCCCCGGGGGCCGCGAAGGCCCCCCGGACGCGCCCCCGCCGGTCCGGCCCGGCCGGCCGGTCCCGCCTGCCCCGCCGGCGCGCGGTCGGGCCGGCGGGACCGGGCGGTCCGTCAGCGCGCCCGGGCGGCGCCGAGGGCGAAGCGGCTCGCGGCCGGGCGGCCTTCGACCAGGTCCGCGGCGAGCTCGCCGAGCACCGGTGCGAACTTGAAGCCGTGTCCGGAGAACCCGGCCAGGACGGTCACCGGGCCGCGCCGGTCGATGACGAAGTCGTGGTCGGGGGTGGTGGTGTAGAGGCAGGTGCTGGCGGTCGGGGCGCCGTGGTCGACACCCGGCAGCCAGCGCCGCGCGTACTCCTGGACCTGCTCCACCGCGCCCGCGTCGGGGCGGTCCGCGCGGTGGTCGGGGTCGACGACCGGTCCGACGCCGTGGAAGCCGACCTTGACGCCGTCGGCGCTGCCGAGCCCGTAGACACCGGCGGCCGACGCCAGCCCCGCGCCGCCGTGGTGGATGAAGCTCGGCCAGTCCAACGGCGCGGCGGCCGGGAAGTGCACCGGTCGCTCCTCGGTCACCCGCATCGGCGGCAGGCCGGGCACGAGTTCCGACAGCACGCTCGGCGCCCACCCGCCGACCGCCACCACGACGTGCTGGGCGCGGATCACCTCCGCGCCGTCGGTCTCCAGCTCGACGCCCCGGTCGCGCACGGTGAGCCGGCCGACCCGGACGCCGTGCCGGACGACGGCTCCGTGCCCGCCGGCCGCGCGCTGGAACGCCGCCACGCAGTGGTCGGCGTGCAGCCGCCCGGCCTCGGGGTGGAACAGCGCGGAGGTGTCGGCCCGCAGTCCGGGCCACCGCTCGGCCACCTGCGCGGGGTCGAGCAGCTCGGCGGGCCGCCCGGCGGCGGTCAGCACCCCGTGCAGGGCCGAGGTCACGGCCGCCGGACCGTGGTCCACCGCGCCGGTGAGGGCCAGGAGTTCCGCGTCCGCCTCCCGCTCCAGCCGCCGCCAGAGCGGCAGCGCCCGGACGGCGAGGTCGACGTAGAAGGCCTCCGGGTAGGCCAGCCGGAAGATCCGCGAGCTGCCGTGCGAACTGCCCCGGTCGTGCCCCGGCCCGAACTGCTCCAGGAGCGTGACCCGGTGGCCCCGCGCGGCCAGCCGCCAGGCCGCCGAGGAGCCCATCACCCCGCCCCCGACGACAACGACATCACCGGTCATGCGTACTCCGTAAGGTATCGGGCGGCCCGGCGGGGCCCGCGTGGCCTCGGCGCCCCCTGGTGGGAGCGATCGCGCTCCCCGACCGCCGAAAGGGGCGCTCCGGTCGCGGTCAACGGAGGCTATCGTGGGCTGTCCGCCCGGTCGACACCCGTCCGGGCCCCGTCCGACGGCGGCCCGGCGCCGGTTGGAGGCGTGACCGGCGGTCGGCCCGCCGCCGGGGGTGTGCGGACGGGCGCTACAGAGCCGGCACCATCCCGAGCAGTTCGCCCAGCCGCTGGATCGTGGCGGGAGCCTCACGGTGCAGGCCGGCGATGTCCAGGCCCTCGTCACCGAGGATCATCAGCAGCGCCTGCTCGCCGATCGCCAGCACCACGACGTAGCCGCCGTTGCAGCGGGTGACCACGTCGCGCAGGCCGCCCAGGCCGACCTCGGCGGCGGTGCGCCGGCCGAGCCCGAGCATGGCGGCGGACAGGGCGGAGGCCGACTCGGGGTGGACGGCGGCCGTGTCGGCGGCCACCAGCAGGCCGTCGGCGGTCGAGATGACACTCTCGGAGATGCCCATGACCCGGTCACGGAGGGACTTCAACTCGTCGACGAGTGCTGCGGGTGACGTCTGGCTGCTCATGGTGCGCTCTTCTCGGTCTCTTCGGTCGTCTCGGTGCGCTCGGCGCGGTGATCGTTCGGGGGGTCGTCGGAAGCGGCGGCCGGGCCCTCGGGCCGGCCGGGCGGCGCGGTGAGGTGGTGCGGCGCGGTGAGGTCGGTCGGCGCGGCGGGACCGCCCCGGCCCTCGGGGCCGCGCCGACCGGGTGTCCGGCGCGGCAGCGGTCCGGCGGGAGCCGGTGGCGGGCCGGTGTGCGGCGCGCGCGGCGCCACGCTCGGCACCGCGGCGGCCGGGTGTGCCGGCTCGCGGTGGAGCAACTGCCGGGCGTCCATCCGGACCAGGTCGAGCAGCACCGCGAACAGTCCTCGCCCGAGGGTGAACCCGATGTCGCGCGCGGTGCGCCGGCCGGTGGCGGCGAGCAGGATGTCCCGGTAGCGGCCCGGGATCCGCGGCGCCTTCGACTCGGCCTGTGCGGCGGGGCGGATCCGGCGGCGGGCCAGTTCGCCGGGCGGGCCCCAGAGGTCGGTCACCAGGGCCACCCGTCGGGCGGTCTCCTCGAACAGCCGCCGCGGTTCGATCCCGGGGCGCAGCGCGATGGGTGCGGGGGCGGCCGCCTCGGCCACCTCCCACCTGCCGGGCGGGCTCAGCACCAGCGCGAAGGCGCCGTCGAAGACGGCGGCGGCGCACACGGTTTCGAGCTCGGCGGCGCCGATCGACCCCTGGGCCACCAACGCCGCACCGAGGTCGCCGGCGCGCGGCCCGGGGGCGGCGGCCGCGGTCGTCCCGGCGGTGGCCCAGTCCGCCTCGCCGACGCGCCGGGACTTCAGCAGCAGGGTCTCGACGGCCGGGGCACCGGGGGTGTCGATCGCCGTCACCAGCCCCTGTTCCAGGTGGATCGTGCCACCCGGCGCGCTGGAGACGATGACCGAGCCGGTGAACCCGTCCTGGCGCAGGGTCAGCAGCAGGGCCGGCACATTGCGTACGGCGGTCGGCGCCGGCCTGGTCGGCTCCGGGGCCCGGGAGCGGTCCGTCATGCCAGCAGGCCCCTCGCGCGGTCGGCGCTCTGGCGGATCGCCAGCGCCAGGTTGGTCCGCTCGCGGTCCAGCACGGTGGCCAGCAACAGGGGGTCGCCCTGCCGGGGCACCACCTGGACGACGTGGTGATGGCGGGTGCTGGTGACCACCAGGCTCTCCAACTCGCCCTCCGCTCCCGCCTCGCACAGCCGCTCGCTGATCAGATTGGTCAGCTCGGCGAGTTCGGCGCCGGTTCCGAGCAGTCGGTGCTCCCCGGCGGACCGGTGGTCGAGGCCCGTGACGGCGTCGACCAGAGCGGCGCCGACCACTCCGGGGGAGTCGAGCACATCGGAGAGGGAAGCTTCGAGCGCGTGCACCAGTACCCCTTCACATTCTGAACCGCTGGCAGCGTACTTTATTTCACCATTTCCGTGCGGTGACCACACCTCATGACCTTCTTGCTACTTTGTTCCTGCACACGGGGGTTCCGCCCGGATGGCACGCAAAGGACGAACAGTTCATGAACATTGACAGCGCGCTCACGGACGCGATGGGTATCGAGGGTGCCATCGGGGTGGCCCTGGTCGACTACGAGAGCGGTATGGCGCTCGGCTTTCAGGGCGGGAGCCAGCAACTCGACCTGGAGATCGCGGCGGCCAGCAACACCGAGGTCGTCCGCGCGAAGATGCGGGCCATGGCCGCGCTGTCGATCGACGACGTGATCGAGGACATCCTGATCACGCTTGGCGGCCAGTACCACCTGATCCGGCCGCTGGCGGGCGCCCGCGGCTCCCTCTTCCTGTACCTGGCGCTGGACCGCTCGCGGGCCAACCTGGCGCTCGCCCGGCACGGCCTCAAGCGCATCGAGGCCGGCCTGGACGTCTAGTCCCCGCCGGGGGCGGGCGCCCCGTCCGGGGAAGTCCGGCGGACTGTGCGCCGCCCGGCAATTGCCGGGCGGAATGAAGACGAAGCGTGATGAACCGACTACCGCGACCGGCCCGTGAAAGAGGGGGCGGGATGTCATGGACAAGCTCCGGCCGCGAAATTGCGTGACATTCCGATGACAGGGCGTCATATTCGCCCGTTGTTCCGGCACGAAGCCGTAACCCCGGAACGCGGGGCGCACCGGAAATCGGAGCGCCGAATAGCACGCACGGTGTTTCCGCGGTGACGCAGGATCAGCGGCGGCGCGCGTTGCCGGTGTGCGCGTCGCCGGTGCGCGCGGCGCGCGTCCGGCAGGGCGTCCGCGCACACGTGATCCACCACTTCGGCGCCGAGAGCGACGCCGCCGCCCTCGCCGCCGCGCTGGACTCCGCCTCGCCCGTTCACTGACGGACCGTCAGTGGGGGCGAAGCTCCGCGCGTTCTTCCGAAGTTGGCCACCTCGGCGGCGGCGGCCCGGTAGGAATGGGGGCGTTCGGCCCGCCCGGGCCGGGCGGCGGGGGAGGCCGGGTGCGGAGACGGCCGTGCCCGGGCGCCGCGGGGCTGTCGCCCCCGCGCCTCCCTCCCGCCGACTCCCCGCTCTCGGATCGAGGGACACCATGCGTTCGTTCACCAGGACCCTGCCCGTCCTGCTGGCCGGCGCGGCACTGACCGCCGCTGCCGTGACGCCCACCGCGACGGCGTCGACCGGCGGGGCCGCCGCGGTGACCGGCGACAGACCGCGGGGTCTGGAGGTCGCCGTCCCGGCCTATGCCCTACCGGGCGATCCGATGCTGGCCGGCCTGTCGGCCGCCCACCCGGCGCCGTCGATCGTGATTCTCAACCCCTACAACGGCTACGCCCCGTTCGACGCCACCTGGCAGGCACAGGCCGACGCCCTGCGGGCCGGTGTCACCGCCCACGGCGGCCGCACCCGGGTCCTGGGCTACGTCGACACGGCCCACGGCACGATCCCGCAGGCCACCGTCCGGGCGACGGTGGACAACTACCTCAGGACCGCCGACCACCGGCTGCACGTCGACGGCATCTTCTTCGACCAGACCCAGCGGGACTGCGGGGCGGGCAACGCCGCCCGGGACTACTACGCGAACCTGCGCGCCTACGTCCAGGAGACCGTCTACGCGGTGTCACCGCAGGCCCCGGACCTGGTCGTGGACAACCCGGGCACCGCGGTCGCCGACTGCTACCTGGAACCGGGCCACCGCACGGCCGACGTCTTCGTGACCTTCGAGGGCAGCCACGCCGACTACGCCGGCGGCTGGCTGGGCGGCAACGTCTTCAACTACACCGCCGGCTACTACTCCGGCGCGACCCTGGATCCGAGCGGGACGGCCTTCTGGCACCTGGTGTACGACACCCCGGACACCGCCGCCATGCGCGCCACCCTGGACACCGCCTTCATCCGCGGCGCCGGCTACGTCTACGCCACCGACGACGCGCTGGACGTCCCCTGGGACGCCACCCCGGGGTGGGGCTTCGGCACCGAGACCGCCTACGCGGCCGCCAAGGGCTGACGGGGCACCCGGTCGGTCGCCGCCCGTCAGGCCGGGATCCGATAGGCGGCGACGTACCGCCGCGGGTCGCCCCGCAGGTCGGTCTCCCAGCGGGCGAGGCACTGCTCGGCGAAGGTGCGGCCGGTCGCGAGGATCTCGTCCAGCGGTTCCAGGTGGTCGAGTACCCCGGGGGGTTCGAGCCCGTCCTGGATCCGGGCGGTGAGGCCCGCGCGGGCCAGCCGGAGCAGTTCGGCGGCGGGTTCGCCGACCGGCGATCCGCCGAGACGCGCGCGCAGGCCCTCGTGCGGGAGGCTGTCCAGGAGGGCCTGGTACTCGGCGGCGGTGTGGTGGCGCAGCAACTGCCAGGCGGCCCGGCAGGACGGCGGGTGGTAGCCGAGCCCGACCCACAGGGCGGCCAGGGCGGGGATGCCGCGGTGGGGCGGTCCGTCGGCGCTGCGCAGTTCGAATGTGCGGCGGACCCGGACGTCCGTCCAGATCTGCGAGAGGTGGGAGTCCCAGTGGGCGGCGGTCGGCGCCGAGCCGTCGTCGAAGCCGTCGGCCAGCAGCTCGGCGAACGGCCGGTCCGGGGCGAGCCGGTAGCGGCCGTCCGCCGTCCGGTAGTAGATCATCGGGATCCGCAGCGCCCAGTCGACGATGTCGTCCACGCTCACGTCCGGGCGCAGTGCCGGGCGCAGGAGGCCGCAGCGCCGAGGGTCCATCCGCAGCCACCCGTACGAGCGGTGCGACAGCATCCCGTTCGAACGGCCGTCGGAGATGGGTGAGTTGACGAGCAGGGCGGCCACCACCGGGGCGGCCGCGACGAGCATCCTGAGCTTGTGGGTGAAGTCCTCGGCCGAGAGGTGGTCCAGATGCACCTGGGTGGAGAGCGACATCGACATGATGGTGGTGGCCCGGGCGGCGGGCTCGCCGGTGCGGGCGAAGAAGTCCCGCATGACGGCGCCCCGGCTCATCGGGACCCAGGGGACGGTGTCCAGCCGCTCGAAGGGGAGTTGGGCGCCCGGCAGCAGCGCCAGACCGAACCGGTCGGCCAGGGCCGCCAGCCGGCGCAGCGCCGCCTCGGCGTCGGAGACGGCCCGGCCCAGGCCGACGACCGGGGCGGAGGAGTACTCCAGCTGGCCGCCGTGCTCCAGGCTGAGCCCGCTGCCGTCGGGCAGGACGACGCCGGTCAGCGTGCCGGCGTCGGTGCGGGGCTCGCCGCCCCACTCGGCGAGCGCCGTCGCCAGGACGGACCGGACGCCGCGGGGCCCCTCGTACCGGGCGGCGCGGCCGGTCCCCGGGTCGACCAGGCCGGTCTCGATCTCCAGCCCGACGCGTTCGACGGGCGTGGCGGCGCGGGCGAAGGGGGCCCGCAGGGCCGCGCCGTCCAGCGCGGGTGGCCCGGGGGCGGGCGGGCCGGGGCGGTCGCCCCGGGCGGGCGCGCCGGTCACGCCGCCCTCGCGGTGGCGGCGAGCGCGACCTGGCTGCCGCGGTCGAGCAGCCGGCCGACCGCCGTGAGGGCGGACTGCGCGGCGCCCTGGCACCAGGCGTGCGCGCCGGACAGGTGCTCGCCGGCGAAGTAGAGCCGGGGGTCGTCCAGCGGATGCGGGTCGCCGAGCACGCCCAGGTGGCGCAGGTGCTCGCCGGGCGCGAGATGCGCGAACGCGCCGCCCACACCGGCCTGTTCGTCCCAGTTCCAGTGCACGATGTCGTCCACGTCGGCGCGGATCCCGGGGTGCAGCTGCTCCAGGCAGTCCAGGACCAGCCGGTCGCGGTCGGCCGGCGCCAGGGCGGTGAAGCGGCGCGCGTTGGCGCCCCAGAGGTAGGCGCCGAGCAGGGCCGCCGGCTCTTCGGAACGCCGCCGGTCCCGGGCCACCCAGTGCGGGCCGCCGCCGTCGATCCGGTGCGTCGCCGGCCGGGCGTTGTCCGAGGGGTACCAGCACTGCTGGATCGGCAGGTCGGTGAAACTGCCGCCGCCGAAGATCCCGTCCTGCGACTCCCACCGGCGGCGGGTCAGGTGCAGCAGGGTCTTGGCGCTGCTGGCGTAGCTGATGCCGCGGATGGCGTGGCGCTGCGGGTTCGGCAGCCCGGGCCGGACGGTGATCCGTTCGAGCACGGGGGCCGGGACGCAGCACACCGCGAAGTCGGCGTGGTCGGTGAACGGCCGGTCCAGCCGGGTTCCGCGGACCGTCACCCCGGTCGCCGTCACCGCCAGCTCGTCGACCCGGGTGGACAACCGGAGGGTACCGGGCGGCAGTTCGCGGACGAAGGCGCGGATCAGGGCGTCCGTCCCGTCGACGAGCTCCAGCTGGCCGGCGTGGAACAGGCCGAAGTAGTCGACCAGCACCTCCAGCAGGGAGGACTGCTCGTAGTGGGTCAGCCCGGTGGCGTGCCCGACGAAGTCCCAGGCCTCCTGGGAGAGGTGCTTGCTGACGAACTGCCAGAGCGACGTCGAGATCAGCTGTTCGAGCGCGGGGTCGTCCCAGTGGCCGCGCAGCACGCGCAGTTGCCGGGCGACGCCGAGCTGGGCCCAGACGGTGCCGAGCAGCCGGTCGAGCTGTCCGGTCGGCGGCTGTTCCTCGGTGGGGCGCAGCGCGAACGCGGGGAAGAGCGCACGGGCGTCGCGCATCCTGCTCCGGCGGCCGCGCAGGTGGTAGAGGGCGGCCGGGTTGTGGTTGACGAACGGGCGGGTGGCGAGGCCGAACCGCCGCACGTAGTGCAGCACGCAGTGGTGGTTGGCGGGGATGCGCATCGCGCCGAGGTCCGCGTGGGTGCCGTCCCAGAACCGGTGGGTCCGGACCCGGCCGCCCGGCCGGCTGGAGCCCTCGTACAGGGCGACGTCGAAGCCGCGGCTGTGCAGTTCGTAGGCGCAGACCAGGCCCGCGACGCCGGCGCCGACCACGGCGACCCGGTGGCGGGCGTGGGCCGTGCGGCCCAGCAGGTGGTGCGGATACGCGAAGCTCTCGTCGAACATCGGCACCTCTCGGCTGCGGCGTGGTCGCGGACACGCCTCAGCCTGGGACAGGCCGCCGGTGCGGGCCACCCGGGGCGCTCACCCGGCGTGACGGCCCCGGGCGCGGCGCGCGGCGCTGCCGGGCGCTCCTGCGGGACGGCGGCGTCCGGCGGCCGTCCGCCGTTCGAGGGAGGCGCCGTGCGGCGGGGGTGCCGGAACGGTGGCGGAAGGCGTCGTTCGTGTACCGCGACCGACCGGCCGGACCCCGCCGGCCCGCGCCGCGGCGGGTGTCACCCCCACCCCCGGTCGCCGGGCCGCAGGGTCATGTAGCCGTCCACGGGTCCGAAGCCGAGATCGCGGTAGAGCGGGGCGCCGGCCTCGGTGGCGCGCAGCTCGATGGAGCCGCAGCCGACGTCCCGGAGCGCCTCGACCAGGGCCGTGGTGACGGCACGGGCGTGGCCGCGCCGCCGGTGCGCGGGGTCCGTGGCCACCGTGTGGATCCGGCCCCACCGGCCGGTGGGGTAGGCCGGGCCGAGGTAGCCGCGGTAGACGATGCCGATGGCGCAGGCGGCGAGCCCGCCGTCGGCGGGCACGACGAAGGCGAGCAGGTGCGGGTCGCCGCCGAGCCGGGCGCGCATGTCGTCGCGGAACGTCGAGCGCCACTCGTCGGTGAGCTCGGCGCCGTCCAGGACGGCGACGCGCAGGCGGAGGAGTTCGTCGGCGTCCTCGGGCCGGGCGGGGCGGGGCGTGGCGGTCATCGGGCGCTCTCCTTCGCGTCGGGTGGTGAGGAGTCGGTGGTTCGCGTCGGGTGGTGAGGAGCCGCGGAGCCGGTGGCACGGACGGCGCGCCGGCACCGGACCCCCGCGCGCGCGGGACGGGGCGTCGGCGTCCCGCGTGGAATCGTGCCCGGTCGGGGTGATCGGCACGCCTTCGGGGCGGTGTTCACGGCCGCCCCGGACCGGCGGGCGGGCGGCCGGGGCGGCGCGGCCGAGGAGGTGAACGGCGGCCTCGTCCGGTGCCGGGGTGCCGGAGCGCGGCGGGCGGTCGTGCTACGGGTTGCTCCACCGCCGCGGACGCGCGCGGTCACTCGGACGTGATCGGAGAACAGCGGATATGCCATCGAACAACGGCCTGTTGGTGCGTATCGAAGCGCGGGCGGAGCACGCGGAGGAGGTGGCGGCACTCCTGACCGGGGCGCTGGACGCGGCCCGCGCCGAGGAGGGGACGGTGACCTGGTTCGCCTTCCGGGAGGGTCCCACGGTGTTCGGGATCTTCGACACCTTCGCCGACGAGGCCGGCCGGGTCGCGCACCTGGAGGGCCCGATCGCCGCCGCGCTCATGGAGGTCGTCCCGAGGCTGCTGGCGAGCGAGCCGAGCATCCGCGTCGTCGACATCCTGGCCGCGAAGCCCGCCTGAGCGAGGCTTGTGCCGCCTCCGGTCCCGGGATGCCCGGGACCGGAGGGCAGGCAGCCCCCGCCCGGCCTCCGGGCGGGGGCGGTCGGCGGCGGGCCGCCGGCACCGTTCCCGGGCCGCCGGTACCCCGTCCGACGGCCGGGGCAACATATACCGTGAATTCCTGCCGCTTCTCCCGCCGTTCGACATTTCTCGGTCGACCGCAGAACGTCACGGGCCAAGGGGACAGAAAGCCGGCCGACTGCCTCGCGGAACCGGTTGAACGCCCGAGTGTCGGACCTGTCGGTCCGCTGTCGAGCCTCCTCCGTTTCCTGGTGTGGAAGCCGCTCACCAGGTGTGATGTCGGAATGTGGGGGCGCTTCGAATCCCGCGCGGGTGGCCGGAGATCTGTCCTGTTTCTCGGTGTCCGTAGCTGATGGCGTGCCGCTTGAATCTCATTCGCACAGCAGTTGGCCAAGGAAGAGAATCGGAGTGGAAACCATGCGATTTCGTGCAGTGGCCGCCGTCCCGGTGCTCACTGCTCTCGCCCTCCTCGGGATGGCTCCGGCCGCGCAGGCGGCCGGCCCGTCCGCTCCCGCGGCGGGCGAAGGCGGCACGATCGGCCGGTGGCCCGGCGAACGGGCGCCGGACGTGACAGCGGCTGACCGAGGGCGGGCTCCGGACGCGGAAGGGTCCGGAGCCCGCCCTCGGGCTGCTCCGATCGGTCGCGGGGGTGTTGCCCCGGCCGGGTGACGGCTCCGGCCGGTCGGCGGTGGCCCGGCCGCGGCAGGTGATGCGGTGGGGCGCGGGCGGTGCCGTACCGCCCCATCCACCGGCACCGCCCCCAGGAGCTCTCCATGCCGCTGACGCGTCCGCGCCTCCGCCCGCTGCTCGCCGTGCTGACGGCCGCCTCGGTGCTGACCCTGGCGCCCGGCCCCGTCTCCGCCCAGGCCGGCCAGGCGTACGACGAGGCCCGGCTGCAACGGCGTCTGGAGGAGCTGGTCGCCCGGGCGGACGGCCCGCCCGGGGTCATCGTGGTGCTCCGGCACGGTTCGCGCCGGGAGGTGCTGCGGGCGGGGGTGGCCGAGGTGGGGAGCGGCCGGCCCCCGCAGCCGACCGACCACATGCGCGTCGCCAGCGTGGCCAAGGCCTTCAGCGGAGCCGTGGCGCTCGGCCTGGTCGACCAGGGGCTGCTCGGTCTGGACGACACCCTGGCCCAGCGTCTTCCGGAGCTTCCCGCCGCCTGGGGAGCGGTGACGCTGCGGCAGTTGCTCAACCACACCAGCGGGCTGCCGGACTACAGCGGGTCCCGGGAGTTCCGCGCGATCCTCCAGGCCGACCCGCACCACCGGTTCGACCCGCACTGCCTGCTCGACTTCGTCGCCGGCGAGGCGCTGGAGTTCACCCCGGGCTCCCGCTACGCGTACTCCAACTCGGACAACATCGCGGTCGCCCTGATGGCCGAGGCCGCCTCCGGCCACCGCTACGAGGACCTGCTGCGCACGGAGGTCTACCGTCCGCTCGGGCTGCGGGAGACCAGTCTCCCGTCGGGCTACCGCCTGCCCCGGCCCTACCTGCACGGTTACGCCGTCCGGCCGCCCGCCGCGCCCGAGGACGTCAGCACGCAGTTCGGCGCCTCCGGTGCCTGGGCCTCCGGCGGGATCGTCTCCACCCCGGACGACCTGGCACGGTTCATCGGCAGGTACGCCGGCGGCCGGCTGATCGGGCCCGCCGTCCGCCGGCAGCAGCTCACCTTCGTCGACGGCGCCTCCGAGCCCGCCGGGCCCGGCCGCAACGAAGCCGGGCTGGCGGTCTTCCGCTACACGACCCGGTGCGGCGTGGTCTACGGCCACACCGGCAACACGGCCGGCTACACCCAGCTGGCGGTCGGCACCCCCGACGGCAGCCGTTCACTGGCCTTCTCGGTCACCTCGCAGGTGAACCAGAGCGGCACCCCGGACCTGCTGGCCGAACTCCGGCGGGTCCAGGAGGACTTCGTCTGCGCGTTGCTGGCGGACTGAGACGACGGCCCGGCCCGTACCCCGCCCGTCCGGCGCGGCCCGGAGTCCCGCACCGGCTCGCTCGGGCTCGCCCCGGGCGGCCGGTGGACCTCGGGGCGGTGGTGCCCGGGTGTGACCCGGTGTGACCCCGGTTGCAGGGCGGGTCCACGCGCGGAAGCCTGGAACTGCGGGGCCGTACACGATTGCGGGGTGATCGGCCATGGCGAAGTTCATGCCCAGGTACGAGGAGGACGACCACCGGATCGAGTTCTGGGAGGTCGAGTTCACCAAGGAGGACTGGGACGAGTTCCACAAGGCGCCGCGCGCGTTCCTCAAGCGCATCACCGAGGCCGAGGGACGGGAGGTCAACCGCCTCCTCGTCGACGCGTCGCTGTTGGAGGTCGCTCCCGACGGCAGCATCTGCCACGGGCACATCACGAGTTTCCACATCAGGACGGGACCGGAGCGCTCGACCGCCGGTTACAGCTGCTCGGGCCTCTGGGAGTAGCTCCGGGCGTCCGTCCGGGGCGAAGGGCGAAGGGGGCGGCACCCGGTGCCCCCCTTCGGCCGGTCAGTGCGGCCGCAGATCGTCGAAGACCACGGCGGAGATCCCTTCCCGGGCCGGTCCGTCGGTCCCGAGGCGGTCCATCGAGGTGGTCGTGCCGATCAGCGGGGCGATGAGGTCGGGGCCAGATCGGTTCCGGGCGGACCGCCCCGGCCCGCTGTGCCCCGGCCGGGAGGTCGGTGAGCTGCGCGGCCCTCGCCGTCGCCGAGTCCACCGCACGCGCGAAACGGCGGGAAGCCGGCGGCGCGGACCGCCGCCCGGACGGACCGGACGGCCGGCGTGGCCTCATCTTCCGGTCGTAGCACGGCACATCGGGAGACCTCCGCAAGACGGAGGGCGGCCCCGGTCCTGAGGAGGAGGTCGGCGGCGGAGGCCGGATGCGAACGTGGCGTTGGAAGGCCCGGTCCGTGGGCCTCGGGAGGGAATGCCATGACCATCGCCCCGTCGCGTCGACGGCTCGGCGTGCGGATCGCCGCCGTCGCCGTCGCCGGTACCACCGTGCTCGCCCTCGCCCCGGCCGCCGTGGCGGCGAGCCGTCCGCCGGCCGCCGCGCGGTCGGAGCCCCGTGCGGCCGGGCAGTCGCCGGGCACCGATCTGCGCATGGACCTGCGCGGCGAGTTGGAGGCCCTGGTGCGTCAGGGCGGCAGTACCGCCGCCCTGGCCGAGGTCCGCGACCGCGGCCGGGTCGCCTGGCGCGGCACGGCCGGTACCGCCGACCTGGCCCTCGGCGATCCGGTGCGCGCCGACGGCCGCTTCCGGACCGGCAGCGTCACCAAGACCTTCGTCGCCACCGTGGTGCTCCAACTGGTCGGCGAGGGAAGGGTCCGCCTGGACGACCCGATCGAGCGCGGGCTGCCCGGCGAGGTGCCCGGCGGCGGCGCCATCACGGTGCGGCAGCTGCTCAACCACACCAGCGGCCTCGCCAACTACCTCGACGACCCGCGGTTCGCCTACCGCGACGAGGCGAGCGTGCGCCGGTACCTGGCCGAGGGCCGCTGGATCGACTACCGGCCGCAGCAGCTCGTGGACATCGCCAACAGCCGCCCGCCGTACTTCGAACCGGGCCGGGGCTGGCACTACTCCAACACCAACTACGTGCTGCTCGGCATGCTGATCGAGCGGACCACCGGCCGGACCTGGCGGCAGGAGGTGAGCGAACGCGTCCTGTGGCCGCTCGGTCTCCGGGACACCCTCCTGCCGACCTCCGACACCCGCGTCCCCGGCCCGGCCGCCCACACCTACGCCCAACTGCCGGAAGGCCCGGCCGACATCACCCGGCTGAACCCGAGTGTCGCGGACGCCTCCGGCAGCGCGATCTCGACCGCCGGCGACCTCAACCGGTTCCACGCCGCCCTGTTCGGCGGGCGCCTGCTGCGCCCGGCCGAGTTCGCCGAGATGACCACCACCGTCCCGGTGGCGGAGCTGCACGGCGGATACGGCCTCGGCGTGGCCCGGATCGACACCCCGTGCGGCGAGATCTGGGGCCACACCGGCGACATCCGCGGCGCGGAGAGCGCGGTGTTCGGCACCCGCGACGGCAGCCGGCAGTTCACCCTGTCCTACCAGGCGTACGACCGCGGCGATCCGGGCGCCACCGACCGCGCGTACGAATCCTTCGTGACCGCCGCCGCGTGCGCCCTCGTGGCCCGGCCCGCGTCGGGCTGACCGCCCGAGCCGATCGGGAGCCCCTTCGGCCCGGCCGCCGACCGGGTGCCGCCGTGCCGTGCGGCGCCACCCGGTCGGCCGAGCGCACGGCGCGGGCCGACCGCCGGGCTCCGCCCCGCGCGCCGCCGTGAGCGTTCTGGATCACGTCACGATGGGTAGCAGAGCATCCACCAGGAGTAGCGGGGTGGCGGCGGTCACGCGCCGCCTCGACGCGGCCGCACGCCACCGCCGGCAACCGGCACCGGGGACGGCACGAGGGCCGGCGGCACGGCGGTGGGCGTGACGAAGGCCGGCGGTACGACGGTGAGGAGCGGCGGTGTCGAAGCAGTGCCACCCGAGCGGGCAGCCCGGCGCCGGCGACGACGCACCGGAGCCGGGTGCGCTGCCCGCCCAGCGACCAGCGCCGCCGGCCGGCGCCCGGCCGCCGACCGAGCGGGAGGCCGCCCCCGGCCGGGCCGGGCGGGCGGCCCCTCCCTGGCCGGACCGGATGCGGCCGCTGGTGCGGACGCCGATGGCCGAACGCCCGGTCCTCGCCGGTGCCGAGCCTCGGGAGCGGCCCGGTCCGGCCGAGGCCTCGCGCGTCCTCGACCTCGCCCTGCGGGTGGGCGAGTCGCTGCTCGCCAGCGGCGAGTCCGCCGAGGACGTGGAGGGCGCGATGCTGGGCGTCGCCCACGCCTACCGCGTCTACCCCTGCGAACCGCAGGTGACCTTCACCCTGGTGGCGATCTCCCACCAGCCGACACCGGACGATCCTCCGCTGACGGCCGAACGGGCGGTCCGCCGCCCTGCCAGCGACTACACCCGGCTCGCCGACGTCTTCCGGCTGGTCTCCGCCATCACGGCCGGCGAGGTGGCGGCCGAGCGCGCCTGCGAGCGGCTGACCGCCCTCACCGCGCACCGCCGGCCCCCGTACCCCGAGTGGCTCCTGGTGCCGGCCTCCGGCCTGCTGGCCGGCTCCGCGACCCTGCTGGTCGGCGGGAGGGCGGACAGCCGGGCCTGGCTGGTCTTCGCGATCGCCTTCGTCGCCGCCCTGACGGGGGACCGGCTGGCCGCCCTGGTCGCCCGGCACGACCTTCCCGAGTTCTACGGGTTCGTGATCGCCGCGACCCCCGCCGCCGCGATCGGCAGCCTGCTCTCGCTCAACGGGCTCCAGCTGCGCGGTTCGGTGGTGATCACCGGCGGGCTGTTCGCCCTGCTCCCGGGCCGCCCCCTGGTGGCCGCCGCACAGGACGGCCTGACCGGCTTCTACCTCACCGCGGCCGCCCGCCTGCTCGAAGTGCTGTACCTGATGGCCGGCATCGTGATCGGCGTCATGACGGTGCTGTACCTGGGCGTCAGCGGCGAAGCGGACCTCACCCCCGACGCGGGGCCGGGCAGCACGGTGAACCCGCCGCTCCAACTGGCGGCCGCGATGCTGCTCGCCCTGGCCTTCGCGGTACTGCTGCGCACCGACCGCGCGACCCTCGTCCTGGTCGTCCTCAACAGCGCGGCCGGCTGGACCACCTACGCCGTCCTGACCGACGCCCGCGTCGAGCCGATCGTGGCCACCGGGCTCGCCGCCGGGTTGGTGGGCCTGTTCGGCCAGTTGATGGCCCGCTACCGGGCCATGTCGGCACTGCCGCACGTCACGGCGGCCCTCGGCCCGCTGATGCCCGGCGCGGCGCTGTACTTCGGCATGCTCGCCTTCGTCCAGGGCCGCCCCGAGGCCGGGTGCAGCTGGGTCGGCCGCGCGTGTGCCACCGCGATGGCCCTGGCCATCGGGGTCAACCTGGGGGGAGAGGTGGCCCGGCTCTTCCTCCCGGCGTCGGGACGGGCGTTCACCTCCCGGCGCCCCGCCGGCCGCCACCGCCGGCGCGGCCACCGCCGCGTACGGAGGCCGTCACCGCGCGGCGAACCCGTCCCGTCCACCCGTTGCGGCCCGGCCGGTGCTTCCTCGGGCGGTGCTTCCTCGGCAGGCGACGCGCGGCCGACCGACGTAGGTTTTCGGCGATGGCCGACAACCCGACGGCGACCCCGCAGCGGGTGACGAAGACGGAGAGCAGCGGCGGAGAACAGCGGCGGGTGACGGGGGCACGTGACGGGGGCGTGCACCAGGGGCACCCCGCAGGACCTCGGCCGGCGAGGCCGGGCGACCGTGCCGGAGGAGGCGAGCGGTGACGGACCAGGGGCCCGGCGGCCCGGCGGCGTCCGGTCGCCACGAGACACCGCAGGAGCGGGCGGACCGGCTCTGGAACGAGACGCTCCAGGAGGTCCGGGTGGCCCAGACCGGCTCCCAGATCCTCTTCGGCTTCCTGGTCGGCGTCGCCTTCACCCCGCGCTTCGCCGTCCTGCCCGACGTCGACCGGAACCTGTACGTGGTCACCGTCGTCCTCGGCGCCGTCGCCACCGGCGCACTCGTCGCACCGGTGGCCTTCCACCGGTTCCTCGCCGGCCACGGCCTCAAGCCCGAACTCGTCCGGGTCGCCGGCCGCCTGATCGCCATCGGCCTGGTCACCCTCGCTCTCACCATCACCGCCGCGCTGCTCCTGCTGCTGCGCACCGCGACCGGCGACCCGGTGCTGGCCTGGATCCTCAGCGGCGCCGTGTTCGCCTGGTTCACCGCCACCTGGTTCGTGCTGCCCCAGCTGGTGCTGCGCCGCGCCGGTGCGCGCCGGCGCTGACACCGCCGGAACCGCCCCGGCTCCGGCGAGGCGCCGGAGCCGGGGCGGCCGGGAGGAGGGGTGTCAGGAGAGCAGGCTCCAGGACTGCCCCGCCGCCGATCCGTCGGCCGGGCCGAGGACGACGGGGGACGCCGCGGCGGCCTGCGGGGCGGCCAGGACGAGACCGGAGGCGGCGTTGGTGACGGTCAGCGCGCCGGTCGCGGTGTCCTGGACGACGTGCCACTTCTGGGCGGGATCGCCGGGGTCGTAGCCGTTCCGGATTCGGGCGGGCGCGCCCGCCGGTCCGCCGGTCAGGGTGCCGTGGATCTGCGTACCGGTGTAGCAGTTGTCGGTGATGTGCACCGTGCCGTCCGGGTTCGGGGCGAAGTTCCACTGCTCCGAGGTGTGCGTGCTCCACCAGGTGTTGATGTCGGTGGGGGAGTCGTCGGGGGCGCTGCAGGTGCCCTGGACCTCCAGGACGCGGCCGTCGGTGCCACCGGCGCTGACGGTGTGGTAACGGCCGTCGCCGATCACCGCCGCCGGGACGGTCGACGGCAGCGCCTTGAGGCGGTACAGCGCGACGCCGTGCGGCTCCACCTGGGCGCCGAGGCTGCCGGTCACGGTGCCGCCGGCGCCGGTCCACAGTTCCTGGGCGGTGTAGCCGGGGCCGGTCAGACCGAGCTCGGTCAGGCTGGTGGAGACGGTCCGGTAGCCGGTCGGGTCCTGGTTGACCAGCAGCACGGCGGTGTCACCGCCGGCGAGCCGCCGCTTGAGGACGATCGGCGCCGTGCTGCCGGCGGGCGGGGCACCGACCAGGGTGGCGGGCTCGGCGAGCCGGTCCTGGTCGATCGCGATGACGGCGGTGTTCTTGTAGACGGCCAGGTGATCGGGGGTGACACCGGTCGACCAGGTGAGGCCGTCCTCGGTGTGTTGCGAGTCGGCGGCGGTGCGCAGGTCCGCGCCGGAGATGAGCGGGGAGGCCATCATGGCGAGGATCGACATCTCGCTGCGCGACTCGGTCAGGGACATGGGCCGGTGGCAGGTGCAGGTGTCCGTCACGCCGTACACGCCGTACGGGTCCTGCCAGCCGGCGAACATCATGTCCAGGTCGTTCCAGCTGCCCGGCCGGACGTTGCCCGGGTACTTCAGGGCCGTCGACAACTGGCCGTTGAGGAGGACGCCCTCCAGGTCCGTGCCGCGGTCGCCGCCGATCCGGCAGAGGTTGGCCACCTGTCCGCACCACACCCCGGTCGGGGCGTAGCCGGGCGCCTGGTTCGCGGGGGTGCCGGCCGCGACCACCACCGGGTCGGTGCGGGCCGGGTCGTCGGAGGCCAGCAGGTGGGGGACCCCGGTGTGCACCGGTTGCGCGGAGACACTGAGGGCCACCCGGGGGCGCCCCTGGGCCCGGGAGGCCGCGTCGAGCGCCCACTGGAAGTCGCGGACCCGGGCGTAGACGGACCGGGTCAGCTCTCTCCCCTCGCCCTGGGTCCCGTAGTTGTGGCCGTCCGGCCCGGTGATCGGCGGTCCGTACGGGCAGTCGTCGTACTTGACGAAGTCCACGCCCCAGGCGACGAAGTCGGCGGCGTCGGTGGACTCGTGGCCCAGGCTGCCGGGGTGGCCCTGGCAGGTGGTGTAGGTGTCCGTGGCGTAGAGGCCGAACTTCATGCCCTTGCTGTGGGCGTACCAGGACAGGTACTGGATCCCGTTCAGGGACTGCCCGTTGACGGTGCGTGCCGGGAAGCTGTCCGGATCGGGGACGAGATGGCCGGTGGTCGGGTCGAACCCGGTGCCGTCGGTACCGCTGACGGGGTTGTGGGCGGCGTCGTAGAGCTGCATCGCGCCGTAGGAGGTCTTGACCAGGTCGGTGCTCTGGCCGTCGCGGTGGCCGAGCGACCAGCCGTCGTCGATGGTGACGGTGTCGTACCCGGCCTGGACCAGCCCGTTGGCGGACATGAAGTCGATGGTCTGGACGACCTGTTCCTGGGTCACCGCGGTGCCCAGGGTGTTCCAGGAGTTCCAGCCCATCGGCGGGGTGAGGGCGAGTCCGTTGTCCAGGGCCGCCGCGGGGGTGGCCGCCCCGAGGACGACGGTGCTCAGCCCGGTCGCCGCGAGTGACAGCGCGACCAGGGCACGGGGCAGTGCGCGGCGCAGGGGTATCCGCATGGGCGCTCCAGAGTGCGCAAGTGGGGGTGGGGGTGGGGGATCGGCAGTCTGATGCCGTTGATTTCTGTTTGAAGTTCCGACAGAAATCAACGCAGCATAGGCACACGGGCAAGCCGCGCTCAAGTGTTGTGCACGGAGTCGCCGCTGACCGGATTTCAGGCCGGACAGCCTGTCAGGGGGCACGGAGTGCGCGGTTGCGTCACAGATTGAACTCGGCCCGACAGGGCGCTTGACGGGGGCCATCGGGGCATGTGACATTTCACATCGCGTTGAAATTAGTTTGGTTCTGATCGTTTCTCTGATATGCGCTCAGCTCTTGCCGAGGCCCAGGTGGGGCTGGGCCTCGCTCGCGGGCGCGGGTGCCCGCGCCCGGCTCGCGGGCACCCGCGCGACCACTGGCTCGCTGCCCCCCTCCGTGCACCCCGGTTGCCCGCGGGGGCGCCGGGACCGGTACGACAGGGCACGGTCCCGATGGTTGGTCGACGGAGCGAATCCCGTTGAGCTTAGGATGAGATGACTTGTTGTCAGAACGGCTGGGGAGCTCATGCGGGACGATGCGATGGCCGGATGGTCGGGGCCGGTCGCGGCGGGGGAGTGGCAGCCGCCGGCGGAGCTGAACACCGGCGTCCCGCACCCCGCGCGGATGTACGACTACTACCTCGGCGGCAAGGACAACTTCCCGGCCGACCGGCAGGCGGCCGAGAAGGTCATCGCGGCCATGCCCGACGCCCGGCTCGGAGCGCGGATCAACCGCGAGTTCCTCGGGCGCGCGGTGGAGTTCGCGGCCGGCCTGGGCGTCCGCCAGTTCCTGGACATCGGCACCGGGATACCGGCGGTCGGCAGTACCGGCGAGGTCGCCCAACGGGTGGCTCCGGACGCCCGGGTGGTGTACGTCGACAACGACCCGATCGTACTCACCCACGCCCGAGCCCTGTTGGCCCACCACCCCGCCGGTCACACCACGGTCCTCCACGCCGACCTGCGCGACCCGGAGGCGATCCTCGGCGACCCGGGCCTGAAGGAGGCGCTCGACCTCTCCCGGCCGGTGGCCCTGATGCTGGTGGCGGTGCTGCACTTCGTCCGCGACGAGGAAGGCGCAGCCGCGACGGTGGCCCGACTGCGGGACGCGCTGGCGCCGGGCAGTCTGCTGATCCTCTCGCACGGCACCCAGGACTTCATGACCGCCGAGGCGGTCGCCGAGACCACGCGGATCTACAGCCGTGCGACCTCGCCGCTGGTCCTGCGGGCCGAGGAGCAGGTGCGGGAGTTCTTCGGCGACTTCGAGTTCGCCGAGCCCGGGCTGGTGCAACTGCCGCTGTGGCGGCCGCGGGCCGAGTTGCCGCCGGGCTGGCAGGAGGCGGCCCCCGCCTATGCGGGAGTCGCCGTCAAGCGCTGACCGGCGCTCCCCCTCGTCGAAGCGCGCGGGGGAGCGCGCGTCCGAGAAGGCGGGAGAGCGCCGGTCCGGGCGCGGGGTTCGTCAGCCCATGCTCTTGGCGCCGTCCAGGGCCTCGCGGATGATGTCGGCGTGGCCGGCGTGCTGCGCGGTCTCGGCGATGACGTGCAGCAGCACCCGGCGGGCCGACCAGTGCGTGCCGGACTCGAACCACGGGGCCTTCGGCAGCGGGTGCGAGGCGTCGAGGTCGGGCAGGACGGCGACGAGCTCGTCCGTGCGGCGGGTCGCGTCGGCGTAGTCGGCCAGCACGCCGGCCAGCGTCTCGCCGGGCAGCAGCTTGAACTCGTCGGCGCGCCGCGCGAAGTCGGCCTCGGTCATGGCGCTGAAGTCGCCCAGGGCCGAAGGGCCTTCCAGGATGAAGTCCACCCAGCCGCGCTCGACCGCCGCGACGTGCTTGATCAGGCCGCCCAGGCACAGCTCGCTGACGGTGCTCCGGCGCCCGGCCTGCTCGTCGGTGAGATCGCGGGTGGTGAAACGCAGGAAGTGCCGGTGCTTGTCCAGCATCGCCAGCAGGTCGGCGCGCTCCCCGGTGACCGCCGCGCCGCTCTGCTCGTGGGTGGTCGGCCGGGCGTGCGTCGTGGTGTCGGTCATGGTGTCCGCCTTCGTCAGTGCTGTTCCGTTGCCGAGAACCACAGTAGGGACCATGTGGGACAGATCGTGTCCTAGATGACGGCCGGCCGACCTGGCCGAGCGCGGCGCACCCGCCGCCGGGCCGGGGTGGGGCGGTGCCGACGGGTGGCGGCCGGGCTGTCCGTGTGGCGCGGCGGCAGCCGGTGACGTTGCCGACGGCACCGCCCCTCCGCGCGCCACGCGCAGTTCGGTTCCCCCGTGCATCTCCTGGTCGACCGTCAGGAACCCACCTGCCGCTGTCCTCCCGGCCGGGCCGGCTCGGGTGCAGACGGGTGGAGGGCCGCATCCCCTCGGCACGCCGTTCCACCTGCCGGCGCCGCTGAGCCTCGCGCTCGGCACCACCGGCCTCTGACCCCGGCCCCTGCCGCGGACCTGCCACCCCGCGCGTGCCGTGCCACTGCGCGGTCGGGAAACGAGGACCGCCCGGTCCGGCGACTGGCAGGATGACCGGAGGGCCGGCGGGGCAGCCGGGTGCGCCCCGCGGCAGCGTCCACCGGGGCAGGCCGACGCTCCGCGCGGCCGGGCCGTCCGGGCCCGGTCCCGGCCCGAAGGCAGCTGAGGGGAACCGGAGTTGACACTGATTCAGATCATCGGCGGCGGTATCGCCGGAACGGCGGCCGCGCTGGCGCTGCACAAGGCGGGGTTCGGCGTCGCCGTCCACGAGGCGCACCCCGACACGGGTGAGGACATCGGCGCCTTCCTGACCCTCGCCTCCAACGGGATGCGCGCCCTCGCCGCGGTCGACGCGGCCGAGGCCGTCGCGGCCGTCGGCTTCCCGGTCACCGCCATGAGCGTGCTCGACGCGAGCGGGGCCGAACTGGCGACCGCCCCGCTGGGAGAGCCCGAGCACCGGCTGACCCGCTACCGCTGTCTGCGCCGCGCCGAACTGGCCGCCGCCCTCCGGGTCGAGGCGGTCCGGCGCGGCATCACCGTGCGGCACGGGGCCCGACTCACCGCCGTCACGGAGTGCGCCGCCGACATCACCGCGCACTTCGCCGACGGCACCAGCGTGACCGGCGATCTGCTGGTCGGCGCCGACGGGACGCACTCCGCCGTGCGGGCCTGGCTGGACCCGGCCGGCCCCGGACCCGAGTACGCGGGGCAGCGGGTCTTCTACGGGTACAGCACCGTCACCCCGCCGTCCCCCGTGCCGGAGCGGATCACCATGGTCCGGGGCAGTGCCACCGCCTTCGGCTACCTGGTCTCACCGACCGGCGAGACCTGCTGGTTCGCCCGGGTGACCGGGCCGGCGGCCTCCGCCGAGGAGGTGGCCGGTACCTCTCCCGCGCAGTGGCGGGAGTGGCTCCGGCCGCTGCTGAGCCCGGACGACACGCCGACCGCGCGGATCGTCGCCACGACGGACGACCGGCTGATGGTCACCAACGCGCTCCAGCTGGCCCCGGGGAGGCGCTGGCGCGGCCGCCGCGCCGTCCTGATCGGCGACGCCGCCCACGCCGCCTCGCCGGCCACCGGCCAGGGCGCCTCGATGGCGCTGGAGGACGCCGTCGTCCTCGCCAAGGCGCTGCGCGACGCCCCCGGACCCGCCGAGGCGCTGGCCCGCTACGAGCACGTCCGCAGGCCGAGGACCGAGCAGAACATCGCCACCAGCGCCCGCCTCACGGCCGGCCCCACCTCGGCCGGCCCCCGATCGGGCCATGGCGGGCCGGGCGCTGAGCAGCCGGGCAGTGGCCGGCCGGTGGCGGGCCGGCCGGACGGCCCCGGGGCGGCCGGGGCCGGGGGCGGCCCCCGGGTGGACGAGGAACTGCTGCGCCTGCTCGCCTGGGACACTCCGCTGCCGGAGGGCCGTGGGGCCGACCGAGGGGCCGGCCCCACGGCCGGTTAGAGCCTGACGACGTTCTCCGCCTGGGGGCCCTTGGGCCCTTGGGTGACGTCGAACTCGACCCGGTCGTCCTCGTACAGTTCCTTGAAACCGGTGGTCTGAATGACGGAGAAGTGGACGAAGACGTCGGGGCCGCCCTCGTCCTGGGCGATGAAGCCGAAGCCCTTCTCCGCGTTGAACCATTTGACCTGTGGCGCGAGGGGGTGAGCGGGCCCGGGGCGCTCGCCCGGGGTTGCGCGCCTCCCGCGCCCGCGGCAGCTCCTCCACCGCGCCCGGGAGGGTGGTCTCGAAGTCGATCGGCTCGGCCCAGGCCCAGACCCAGGTCCAGGTCCCGGTCCATGGAGGTCTCGGCGGATTCACCCGGGGATTGACAGGGCCGGAGCGAGGAATGAATATTCATTCCGTGGCACCCAGAAAGCCCGACCTCGATCGGTTGTTGATCGACACCGCCCTCGCGCTCTTCGCCGAACGCACCTACGAGGGCACCCAGATGCCCGTTGTCGCCCAGCGCGCCGGCGTCGGCGTCGGCAGCATCTACCGGTACTTCCCCAGCAAGGAGGCGCTCGGCAACGCGGCCTTCCAGCACGCCAAGCGCACCCTGCTCGACCATCTCGCCGCCGCCCTCGCCGAGGGCGGCCCGGCCGGCGGGATCCGCGAGGAGTTCGGGCGTTTCTGGCGCGGCTTCACCCGCTACGCGAGCGCGCATCCGGCTGCCTTCGTCTTCCTCGAACACCAGCAGCACGACACCTTCCTCGCCCCCGAGAGCCGCGCCCTGGCCCACGAGATCGACCGCGTCGCCTCCGACTTCATCGAACGCGGCCAGCGGGCCGGTGAAATCCGTGAGGGCGACGCCGCCCAGCTGGTCGCCCTCGCCCTCGGGGCCTTCACCGGCCTCGTCAAGCTCCGGCGCCCGGGCGGGCCCGACACCCTTCCCCCCGAGGACCTCGACCGCGCCGAAGCCGCCGTCTGGGACCTCCTGCACCGAAAGGCCTCGCCATGACCGCCGACGCGCGGACCGTGCTGATCACCGGCTGCTCCTCGGGCCTCGGCCGCGAGACGGCCCTCGCCCTGCACCGGCTCGGCCACCGCGTGCACGCCACCGCCCGCCGCCCCGAGACCCTCGCCGACCTCGCCGCGCTGGGCATCACCACCCTGGCGCTCGACGTCACCGACGAGACGTCGATGGTCACCGCGGTCGCCGCCGTCGAGGCCCGGCACGGCCGGATCGACCTGCTGATCAACAATGCCGCGTACGGCCTGCACCTGCCGGTCGAGTCCGCCACCCCGGAGGAGATCCGCGCCCAGTTCGACACCAACGTCTTCGGGCTCGTGCGGATGGCCCAGTTGGTGCTGCCCGGCATGCGCCGCGCCGGCCGCGGCCGCATCGTCAACATCTCCTCGATGGCCGGTCGCTTCTCACCGCCCGGCGGCGCCTTCTACCACGCCAGCAAGCACGCGGTGGAGGCGATCAGCGACTCGCTGCGCCTGGAGGTCGCCCCGTTCGGCGTCGAGGTGGTGGTGGTCCAACCCGGGCCCACCATCACCGGGTTCGCCGCGACCGCCGTCGCCACCATGCACGGCGGCCCCGACCCGGCGGACCCGTACGCCACCTTCCGCGCGCGCCTCGCCGAGATGTACGCCGGTCGCACCTTCACCCGCCGCAACGGCGCCGTCCCCGCCGAGGCCGCCACCCGGGTCGTCGTCCGCGCGGCCACCGCCGTGCGCCCCCGCGCCCGCTACGCCGTCGGGGGCCTGGCCCGGTCCACCATGCTCGCCAAGCGGCTGCTCCCCGACGCCGCCTTCGACGCGCTGATGCGTCGCAGCTTCCCCCTCCCCGAGCCTGTGTGAGCGGGCCGACGCGACCGGTCGGCCGGCCCGGTCGGGAACACGCGTCGGCCCTGCCCCGCCGGAGCAGGCGGGGCAGGGCCGACGCGCGGTCGCCGATTCAGCTGGTGGCGGCGAGGTCCTTGATCTCCTCGTAGGTGAGGCCCAGCTTGTCGTAGGTGCGGACCTCCTGCTCGGTCAGCACGCCACTCCGGGCCAGTTCCTTCACCTGGGCGTCGGTGAGCGGGGTGGCCTGGCCGGCCGGGCCGGCGCCGGGACGGCCGGCCAGGCCGGCCAGCCCACCGAAGACGCCGTTGAGGTCGGCCGAGCTGAGCTCGGTGGCGTCGGCCGGTGCCTTGACGGTCGGGGCGTCCTTGCCGAACGCGATCCTGATCGGGAGGCCGGCGGTGCCGGCGGCGGCCTTCCCGTCCAGTTGGGCGAGGTCGAAGGTCACGGCCGACAGCGCCCCGCCGTCGAGGTGGATGTCCAGGGCCACCTCGCGGTCCGTCAGGTCGGCGGGGACGGACTTCGGCAGCTTGCCGAAGTTCGGGATCTCCTTGGCGAGCGGCTCGGCGGCCTTCAGCAGGTCCTCCGCCAGCTTGCGGCCGGGGGCGCTGACGGTGATCAGCTCCTTGCCGTCCTTCTTGCCCTTGTCCTCGAACGACACGTCGCGGCGGAAGATCTCCTTCAGCGACGCGGTGAGGCTCTCCGCGGCCTTCGGGCCTCCGGCGACGAACCGTCCGGTCCGCGGGGCGGCCGGTCCGCCGGGGCAGGGGCGCCGCGCGGCTCAGCCGGTGGGCCCGGTGGTGCGGTCGTAGGCGGTGAGGACGGAGTCCAGCAGCCCCGGGAAGCGCTGCTCCAGTTCGGCGCCGCGCAGGGCGGTGAGCCTGCGGTTGGCCTCCTCGCGCTGCCGGATCAGGCCGGACTCGCGCAGCACCTTGAAGTGGTGGCTGAGCGTGGACGCCGCGACCTCCACCGGGAAGGTGCCGCAGGCCCGTTCGGGTTCGGCGTGCAGGACGCGCACGATCGTCATCCGGGTGGGGTCGGACAGCGCGTGCAGCACGTCGAGCAGGTCGATCTCCTCGGCCGCGGGGTGCGCGAGCGGGGCACGGCGTCGGCTGCTGCGGGGCACGGACGGACCTCCATTGTTCGACAATCATCGAAGTTGCGTGATACTAATTTCGTCGTTCGTAGAACATCGTAGCTGGAGGGGGAACCGATATGCGCGCACTGGTGATGACCGCACCCGGCGGAGCCGAGAACTCGCGGGTGACGGAGGTCGACGAGGTACGGCCCGGCCCCGGTCAGGTGTCGGTCGAGGTGTCCTACGCCGGCCTGAACTTCGTCGATGTGATGGCCCGTCGGGGCGACGCCGGGTACGTGACGACCTGGCCGTACCGTCCGGGCAAGGAGGTGTCCGGCCGGGTCCGGGAGGTCGGCGAAGGTGTCGTCGGTCTGGCCGTGGGCGACCGGGTGGTGGCCGCGCCGGTCGGCGGCGGCCTGGCCGAGGTGGTGGTCGCCGACGCCGCGCTGACCGTTCCGCTCCCGGCCGGGGTCGCGCTGCCCGAGGCCGCCGCCGTCCCGCTCGGCCTGGCCACGGCCCTGCTGCTGCTGACCGACGCGGGCCGCTTCACCCCCGGGGACACCGTCCTGGTGCACTCGGCCGGCGGCGGCATCGGTGCGGCGGTCGCCCAACTCGTACCGCTGCTCGGCGGCGGCCGGCTGATCGGCACGGTGGGCCGCCCGGAGAAGGCGGCGGCAGCGGTGGCGTCCGGCTACCACGCGGCGTTCGCCCGGGACGAGAAGCTCGGCGACGCCGTCCGGGCGGCCGCCGACGGGCAGGGCGTCGACCTGGTCCTCGACCCCCTGGGCACCCAGGCCCTGGAGGCGGACCTCCAACTGGCCGCACCCGGCGGCCGGATCGTCCTGTTCGGCAACGCGGGCGGGGGCGCCGTCGACGCGCTGCCCCCGGTGGGCCGGCTGCTGGCCGGCAATCTCACCGTCACCGGATTCAGTCACCGCTTCCTGGCGGAAACCGCCCCGGCCAGGCTGGCCCGGGGGATCAGCCGGGCCCTCGACCTGGTCGCGGACGGCCGGCTCACCCTGCCGGTCACCGAACTGCCGGGCCTCACCGATGTCCCCGCCGCCCATGACGCGATGGCGGCCGGTCGGGCCACGGGCAAGTTCGTCGTGCGGGTGGCCGGCTGAACGGCGCCCCGGCCGGCGCCCGGGAACACCCACCGGTGACCCGGCGGCCGGCGCGGGGCGGGCCGGGCCGGGCCGGGCCGGCGATCGCGGACCGCCGCAGCGCGGGTTGTCGGCCCCGGGAGCGCGGGGGAACGTACGATCAGCGAATGTCTGACATGACGGAAACCAAGCCAGGCTGGCTCGCCCCCGAGGAACTTGAGACCACGAGGGCCCGGATACCGATCCTGTACGTCGAGGCCGTGCCGGTGCGGGTGGACGACACCGGCGAGGTCACCCAGGTCGGACTCCTGCTGCGGATCGGACCGGACGGCACGGTCAGCCGCACGCTGGTCTCCGGCCGGGTGCTCTACCACGAGCGGATCCGGGACGCGCTGCTGCGGCACCTGGAGAAGGACCTCGGCCCGGTGGCGCTGCCCCGGATCCCGGCCTCGCTGCAACCCTTCACCGTCGCCGAGTACTTCCCGACCCTGGGCGTCACCGAGTTCCACGACCCCCGGCAGCACGCGGTGTCCCTCGCCTACATCATCCCGGTGGCCGGCGACTGCAGGCCGCGCCAGGACGCCCTCGACCTCGTCTGGTTCAGCCCGGAGGAGGCCGCGTCGGCGCTGGTGCAGCAGGAGATGCCCGGCGGGCAGGGGGCGTTGCTCAAGCGGGCCCTCGCGCACGTCGGATGCCTGGCCTGAACCCCGGCCGTCCGCCGTCGCCCTGAGCGAGCCCGCGCCCTTCCTCCGTGCCCCGTGCCGCCGCTGTCGGTCCCTGGGCCGGGGGAGGGGCGCACCCGGTGCGGCGGCGCGCTACCGGCGGCCTCCTAGAGCCAGTTGTTGCGGCGGAACGCCCGGAAGACGAACGCGCAGACGGCGGCGGTGACCAGCAGCACGGCCGGGTAGCCGAAGGCCCACCGCAGCTCGGGCATGTGCTCGAAGTTCATCCCGTAGCCGCCCACCTTTCGGTTATCCCGGCGGCCCGCACCGGTCTCCTCTCCTGTGGGGCCGGTGCTCGTCGGCCCGCACGACACCGGGCCGCGGCCGAACCGGTCCCGCCCGGACCTGCTCCGCCACGCGCCCCGGCGCGTCCGTCCGGGAAAGACCTGCTGATGTCCGCTGCTCGTCGTTCGTTCTCCCGCGGTTGGGCGCTGGCGTCCTGCCTGCCCGTTCTGGTCCTGCTCGGGCTCGTCACCGGCGGTTCCCCGTCCGGTTCCGGGCACCCGGGCCGGCCGGGCGCGGCGGCCCCGCCCGGGTCACCCGCGCGACCCGTGCCGCCCCTGCCGGGCATGCCGGACCTGCCCCCGTCCGCGCTGGGTCTCGCCGCCGAACGGGACGGCTACCGCCTGGACTCCGGGACGGGCGACCTGCCCGCGGGCCGGGCCGCGGGCTACGCCTTCACCATCACCGGCCCGGACGGCCGGCCGGTCACCGACTTCGTCGTGCACCAGACCGAGAAGCTGCACTTCTACGCCGTCCGCTCCGACCTCACCGGCTTCCAGCACCTGCACCCGGCGATGGCCGCGGACGGGACCTGGACCGCGGACCTGGCCGCACTCGCCCCGGGAAACTGGCGGCTGTACGCGTCGTTCCTGCCGGACAGCGGCCCCCGCAAGGGCGGCGAGCTCGTGCTCAGCCGTACGGTGACCGTGCCCGGCGAGGCCGCCGTGGTGCCGCTGCCCGGGCCGGCCGGCAGCACCACGGTCGACGACTACACCGTCACCCTCCGGAGCGAGCCGGTGGCCGGCGCCCACCTGCTCACCGCCACCGTCGGCAAGGACGGCAGGCCGGTCACCGATCTCCAGCCGTACCTGGACAGCTACGCCCACTTGACCGCCTTCCACGAGGGCGACCTGGCACTGGCCCATCTCCACCCGGCGAACGAGGCCGACGGCGAGCACGGCGGCCCGACGCTGACCTTCCGGGCGATGCTCGGCGAGACCGGGCGCTGGCGGGTCTTCCTGCAGTTCCGGGCCGCCGGACAGCTGCACACCGCCGAACTCACCCTGGTCGTCACCTGAGGTGGCGCCGCCCGGCCCGCCGGTCCGCCACCGGCGTCGCCCCCGCAGAACCGGCCGCGACCCTGGCCTCCCCTGGTGATGGCGCCGGCCGCGCGTTCGCCACGGCGCGGGGCACCGGCACCGGGTTCGCCGGCCGGCCCGTCGGCGGGCCGCCGCCCCCGTTCGACGGCGCCGCCGCCGACGACCGCCGGACCCGGGCCCCCGTGGACGGCCGGCTGATCCGCGACAGCGGCCGGATCCACCGGCACACCAGGCCGCCGGACCAGGCCGGGCCCGGCCCGCCGCCCCGCCCGTCGTGGGCGGGGCGCCGTCGGCTCAGCGGACGGTGATGCCGATCAGGCAGGTGTCGTCGTCGGTGTCGGAACTGCTGTACCGCAGGAGGTGGTCGAGCCGGCGGTCGAGTTCCGGGAGGCCGTCCGCGTCCCCGGCGGCGGCCAGCAGGTCGGCCAGCGACAGCTCCAGGGAGCGGTCCCGGCGTTCGATCAGCCCGTCGGTGTACAGCATCAGGGTGTCTCCGGCCCGGAGCACGATCTCGCCCTCCTCGTAGTCGGCCTGGTCGATCGCGCCCAGCAGGATGCCGCCGACGGTGGGCAGTTCGGCCGCCCGGCCGTCGCGCACCAGGATCGGCGGGAGATGGCCCGCCCGGGCCCAGCGCAGGGTCCGGGTCCGCGGCTCGTACAGGGCGCAGACGGTCGTCGCGGTGACGTTGTCGGTCAGATGGTGGGTCACGGTGTTGAGCCAGCCCAGGAGCTGTCCCGGGCCGGCTCCGGTGGCGGCCAGGCCGCGCAGGGCGTTGCGCAGCGCGACCATGCCGGTGGCGGCCCCGATGCCGTGCCCGGCGACATCGCCCACGCACAGCAGGACCCGGCCGGTGGGCAGGGCGAGGGCGTCGTACCAGTCGCCGCCGACCAGGTGGTCCTTCTCGGCGGGCCGGTACCGCACGGCCACGTGCAGGTCGTGCAGGTCCAGCGGGCCCCGGCTGGGCGGCATGATGGCGTGCTGCAGCTGCAGGGCGAGCCGGTTGCGTTCGGCGGCCTGCTGTTCGGTGTGGGCGAGCTGGTCGCGGGTGGCGGCGAGCGCGACCTCGGTCCAGTGCTGGGCGGAGACGTCCTGGTAGGCGCCGCGGACGGCGGTGATGCGGGCGTCGGCGTCCAGGACGGGCTCGGCGACGACCCGGATGTGCCGGGCGATGCCGTCGGCGCGCTGGAGGCGGAAGGCGGTCGAGGCGGGCCGCTGGTGGTGCAGCAGGGTCCGCAGGAACCGGCCGATGGTGTGCCCGTCGTCGGGGTGCGCGTGGGCGGGCAGGTGGTCCAGCGGGACGGGGTCGGCGTGGGGCGGGAGGCCGTGGAGGTCGAACAGGGTGTCGTTCCAGACGATCTCGCCGGTGTGCAGGTTCTCCTCGAACCCGCCGATCCGCCCGAGGCGCTGGGCGTGCTGGAGCAGGTTGGCGACGCGCGCGGTGCCGTCCTCGGTCCGCCAGACGACGACCGCGTGGCGCCCGTGCCGGCTGATGCTCACCCGGGCCCGGGTGGTCAGCGGGACGCCGTCGACCAGCGCGGAGAGGCTCATCCCCGGCGAGCGGAACGATTCGCCGGTCGCCAGGACGTGTTCGATCTTCTCGAAGAGGCCGCCCGGCTCGGCGGCCAGCGGGTAGGCCTCCAGCAGCCGGGCGCCGATGACGGCGCTGCGCGGCCGGCCGGCGAAGTCCTCGAAGCGCGGGTTGAGGTGCTTGATCAGGTAGTCGGTGGCCCGGCCGGCCGCGTCGACGTCCGGTTGCATGACCAGGCAGGGATCGTGCAGGCCGTGGACCAGCTCCAGCAGGTCGGCGGTCTGCGGGTCGTCGGTACCGTCGGCCCCGCCGGCGGCCGGCCGGGACTCCAGGGCGGTGGCGCACAGCTCGGCGAGGGCCTCGAACTGCCGTTGCAGCGACTGGGACTGCGACGGCAGGGCGCCGCTCCAGCAGATCTCCAGGACGCCGGTGATCCGGCCGCCCGCGCCGGCCGGCACCGCCAGCCGTCCGCCGCCGAACTCCCGCTGACCGATTGACGGGAGCCCCGCCGCGGCCAGCGACGCGTAGGCCGCGGGGGCCCGTTCGGTCAGCGCGCGGCGCGCCGGGACGGGGACACCGGGCGGGACGTGGCGCCAGCGCTTCGCCTCCTCGCCGGCGAACCCGGCGCTGCCCGCCAGGGTCAGGGACTGGTCGGAGTTGGCCGCCCAGATCGCCACCGCCTGCGCCCCGAGCGGCCGCAGGGCGTGTTCGAGGACGGACTGGGCGACCGCCTGGACGTCGTCGGCCCCGAGCATGCCGGTCTCGGCGCTGCGCAGCCGGACGCCCACGGACGGCTCACCGGTGGAGGCCAGGAACTCGCGGGCGACGTCGGCGATCCGGTCGTGCGAGGCCTGGTTGACGAGGTCGGCGGCCAGCTCCAGGACGGACACGTTCGACTGGCCCGCCAGGTCCTCCAGCTGTCGGATGGCGTCGGCGGGACCGTAGCCGAGACGCTCGACCAGGATGCCCTTGGCGAGTTCGACCAGCGCCCGGCCGTCGGCCTCGGCCCGGGCCGCCGTGAGTTCGCGGCGCAGACGCTCGACGGTGACCGTCAGCCGGCCCACGACGCCGTCGACCGGCCGGCTGACGGCGTGGTCGGCCGGGCGGTCGGCGAGCTGCCCGGCCGGCCGGTCGCCCGCCGTGCGCTGGGCGTTGACGCCCCGAGCGGACCGGGTGGACGCCCGGTCCGGGGCGTCCCCGTGGTCGGGCCCGGGCCGGGACGGGTCGTGCGTGTCCCGAGGCGGTCGGTTCTCGCGCATCGGTCTCTCCTCGGGTCGCACGGTGTCGGGTGAGTCGCCGGGGCGCGCTACGGCCGCAGCCACCGTTCGATGCGGGTGACGAGGTCCTCCGCGTCGACCGGCTTGGTGACGTAGTCGCTGGCGCCGGAGGCGAGACTCTTCTCCCGGTCGCCCATCATCGCCTTCGCGGTGACGGCGATGATCGGCAGGTCGGCGTACGCGGGCATGGCACGGATGGCGGTGGTGGCGGCGTAGCCGTCCATCTCCGGCATCATGACGTCCATCAGGATCAGGTCGACACCGGCGTTGCGGGTGAGGGTCTCGATCGCGGCGCGTCCGTTCTCGGCCTGCAGGACCTGGATGCCGTGCAGTTCGAGGATCCCGGTGAGCGCGTACAGGTTGCGGTCGTCGTCGTCGACGACGAGGACGGTGCGGCCCGCGAGCGAGCCGTCGACGGGCTGGGCGGGCGGGGTGGCGGTGTCCTCGGCGCGGACCAGCGGCAGTACGTCGCCGGGCTGGTCCGCGCTCAGGTGCAGGGCGATGCGCTCGCGCAACTCGTCGAGACTGGAGAGGAGTTCCAGCGGTTGTGCGGCGGCGCGCTGCTGCAGGAGCCGTTCCTGCTCGGCGCCGAGCCGCCGGTTGTTGTGGGCCAGGACGGGCACGTTGTGCAGGGCGGCGTCCCGGGCCATGGCCTCCAGGAAGGCCAGCGCCGCGCCGTTCGGCAGATCGAGTTCGAGGACCACGCAGTGGCACGGCGTCGCGGCGAGCGTCTCCGCCGCCTCCTGGGCGCCGACCGTGGTGATGACCTCGACCGCGCCGCGCGGTCCGCCGAGGTCGGTGTGCCCGGTCAGGTCGGCGACGGCGCTCTCCGCGACGAGGGACAGCAGGCCGCGTTGGCGCTCCTCGATGACCAGCAGCCGCTTGGGCCGGCCGGCCTCCGGCGTGCCGGGCTGCCCCGTCCGGTCCTCCGGGCCGGGCCGGGCCGACTCGGCCGGTCCGGGTTCCAGGGCCTCCCGGGGGCACTGCCCGCTCAGCTCGACGAACTCCGCCCGGGCTGCGGGCAGGTAGAGCGAGAAGGTACTGCCACGACCGGGGGTGCTCCGGGCCGTGATGGCGCCGCCGAGGAGGAAGGCGATCTCCCGGCTGATGGACAGTCCCAGGCCGGTGCCGCCGTACTTGCGGCTGGTGGTGCCGTCGGCCTGCTGGAACGCGCCGAAGACGCTCTCCAGGTGCTGGGGATCGATCCCGATGCCGGTGTCCAGGACGTGGAAGGCGATGACCGGACCGTCGTCGCGGCGCGCGACCTCCGGCACCTGCGCGCCGTCCGCGACCTCGATGCGCAGGTCGACGCTGCCCCGTTCGGTGAACTTCACCGCGTTGGACAGCAGGTTCCGCAGGACCTGCCGCAGCCGGTAGTCGTCGGTGAGCAGTTCGGCGGGCACGCCGTCGGCGGTGGTGACCTGGAAGGCCAGGCTCTTCTGGCCGGTCAGCGGCCGGAAGGTGGCCTCGACGTAGTCGAGCAGCCGACGCAGCGGGATGCGCTCCGGGGCGACGTCCATCTTCCCGGCCTCGACCTTGGACAGGTCGAGGATGTCGTTGATCAGCTGCAGCAGGTCGGAACCGGCGGAGTGGATGATGCCCGCGTACTCGACCTGCTTGGCGGTCAGGTTGCGGGTGGGGTTCTGGGCGAGGAGCTGGGCGAGGATGAGCAGGCTGTTGAGCGGGGTGCGCAGCTCGTGGCTCATGTTGGCCAGGAACTCCGACTTGTAGGTGGAGGCCAGCGACAGCTGGTGCGCGCGGTCCTCCAGCTCCTGGCGGGCCTGCTCGATCTCCAGGTTCTTGGTCTCGATGTCCCGGTTCTGGGCGGCCAGCAGGGCCGCCTTGTCCTCCAGTTCGGCGTTGGAGGACTGCAGTTCCTCCTGGCGGGCCTGGAGTTCCGCGGAGCGGACCTGCAACTCGGAGGTGAGCCGCTGGGACTCGCCGAGCAGCTCGTCGGTGCGGGCGTTGGCGACGATGGTGTTCACGTTGGCGCCGATGGTCTCCATCAACTGGTCGAGGAAGGCCCGGTGCACCGGCGTGAAGTCCTGGAGGGCGGCGAGTTCGATGACGCCCAGCACCTGGTCCTCGACCACGATCGGCAGCACGATCAGCGAGGTCGGCTCGGCCCGGCCCAGGCCCGAGGAGACGCTCACGTAGCCGGCCGGCAGCCGGTCGACGGCGATGGTGCGCCGGCTGCGGGCCGCCTGGCCGACGAAGGACTCGCCGAGCCTGAAGCGGGTCGGCGTCGCGCCGGCCGGGAAGGCGTAGGAGCCGATCAGGGTGAGGAAGGTGGCGCCGCCGGTGTCCTCGGCGAGGTAGAAGGCGCCGTACTGGGCGGAGACGAGCGGGGTGATCTCGTCCATGATCAGTTCGGCGACGACGGGGAGGTCGCGGCGGCCCTGCATCAGGGCGGAGAACCGGGCGAGGTTGGACTTGAGCCAGTCCTGCTCCTCGTTGGCCCGGGTGGTCTCGCGCAGGGACTCCACCATGAAGTTGATGTTGTCCTTGAGATCGGCGACCTCACCGGAGGCGTCCACGGTGATCGAGCGGGTCAGGTCGCCCTCCGCGACGGCGCTGGTGACCTCCGCGATCGCGCGGACCTGGCGGGTGAGGTTGCCGGCCAGCTCGTTGACGTTCTCGGTGAGCCGCTTCCAGGTGCCGGAGACGCCCTCGACCTCGGCCTGGCCGCCGAGCCGCCCCTCGCTGCCGACCTCGCGCGCCACCCGGGTCACCTCGGCGGCGAAGGCGCTCAGCTGGTCGACCATCGTGTTGATGGTGGTCTTGAGCTCCAGGATCTCGCCGCGCGCGTCCACGTCGATCTTGCGGGTGAGGTCGCCCTTGGCGACGGCGGTGGTGACCTGGGCGATGTTGCGGACCTGGCTGGTGAGGTTGTGCGCCATGAAGTTGACGTTGTCGGTGAGGTCCTTCCAGGTGCCGGCCACGTTCGGGACCCGCGCCTGCCCGCCGAGCGTGCCCTCGGTGCCGACCTCGCGGGCCACCCGGGTCACCTCGTCCGCGAAGGCGGAGAGCGTGTCGACCATCGTGTTGATGACGCCGGCCAGCGCGGCGACCTCGCCCTTGGCCTCCACGTTGATCTGCTGCGAGAGGTCGCCCTTGGCGACGGCGGTGGCCACCTGGGCGATCGAGCGGACCTGGCCGGTGAGGTTGGAGGCCATCACGTTGACGTTGTCGGTGAGGTCCTTCCAGGTGCCGGAGGCGCCGCGGACGGTGGCCTGCCCGCCGAGGTTGCCCTCGGTGCCGACCTCGCGGGCCACCCGGGTGACCTCGTCGGCGAAGGCGGAGAGCTGGTCGACCATCGTGTTGATGGTCTCCTTGAGCTCCAGGATCTCGCCCCGGGCGTCCACCCGGATCTTCTGCGAGAGGTCGCCCTTGGCGACGGCGGTGGTCACCTCGGCGATCGAGCGGACCTGGGCGGTGAGGTTGTCGGCCATGGAGTTGACCGAGTCGGTGAGGTCCTTCCAGGTGCCGGAGACGTCCCGGACCTCGGCCTGGCCGCCGAGCCGTCCGTCGGTGCCGACCTCGCGGGCGACCCGGGTGACCTCGTCGGCGAAGGCGGAGAGCTGGTCGACCATCGTGTTGATGGTCTCCTTGAGCTCCAGGATCTCGCCCCGGGCGTCGACGGTGATGGTCTGGGAGAGGTCGCCCTTGGCGACCGCGGTGGCCACCTGGGCGATCGAGCGGACCTGGGCGGTGAGGTTGCCCGCCATGAAGTTGACCGAGTCGGTGAGGTCGCGCCAGGTGCCGGAGACGCCCTTGACGTCGGCCTGGCCGCCGAGCCGTCCGTCGGTGCCGACCTCGCGGGCGACCCGGGTGACCTCACCGGCGAAGGCGCTCAGCTGGTCGACCATCGTGTTGACGGTGTTCTTGAGCTCCAGGATCTCGCCCCGGGCGTCGACGGTGATGGTCTGGGAGAGGTCGCCCTTGGCGACGGCGGTGGCCACCTGGGCGATGTCGCGGACCTGGGTCGTGAGGTTGCCGGCCATCGCGTTGACCGAGTCGGTGAGGTCCTTCCACGTCCCGGACACGCCCGGTACCTCGGCCTGGCCGCCGAGCCGGCCCTCGGTGCCGACCTCACGGGCGACCCGGGTCACCTCGGAGGTGAAGAGGGAGAGCTGGTCGACCATGCCGTTGAACACGGTGGCGATCTCACCGAGCAGGCCGTCGGCGTCGTCGGGCAGCCGGGTGCCGAAGTCGCCGTCGCGTACGGCGGTCAGCCCGGCCAGCAGGCGCCGCAGGTCCGGTTCACCGACCTGCGCGGTGCCGCTCGTCGTGCGTTGTGCCAGGGGCTTCGCCGTGCCGGCCATCGGGACGTCGCTTCCTCGTAGGGCGCCGGGCCGTCGGCCCGCCACAGTCAACGCCCGCCCCGGCTCCGCACCCGCCCGAGGGCCGTGCCGCACAGCCGTGCCGGGCACCCGTCCGTACCGTCAGGGACGCTACCGCACCCGCTCCGTCGGGGGCGAACGCCCTTGCGCCGGGCCGAACACGCCCCGGGCCGTCCCGTCCGTCCCGGCCGGAGGCCGCTCGCGCGGGGCGGTCGGTCGTACCCCGCCGACCGCGGGCGCGCCCGGGTGCCGCGGTCGGACGGGCCCGGCAGCGGTGGGCTCAGGCGTCGGCCAGGAGTTCGGCGCGCAGGCCGGCCAGGATCCGGGTGAGCAGCCGGGACACGTGCATCTGCGAGACGCCGAGCCGGCGGCCGATCTCGCCCTGGGTCAGCTCGGCGCCGAAGCGCAGCGAGAGGATGGTGCGGTCGCGCTCCGGCAGGGCGGCGATGAGCGGCTTGAGGGTCTCCAGGCAGAGCACGGTCTCGAAGGCGTCCTCCTCCTGGGCGACCCGGTCGCCCAGCGCGTCACCGCCGTCCGTCCGGTCGCTGCCGGGCACCGGGGCGTCGAGCGATCCGGCGCTCTGCGCCTGGGAGGCGAGCAGGCCCTCGCGCACCTCGTCCTCGGTCAGGTCCAGGTGCGCGGCCAGCTCGCCGGGGGTGGGGGCGCGGTCCAGCAGTTGCTCCATCGCGTCACTGGTCTTGGCCAGCGTCAGACGCAGCTCCTGCAGCCGGCGGGGGACGTGCACCATCCAGCCGGTGTCGCGGAAGAACCGCTTGATCTCGCCGCGGATGGTCGGCAGCGCGAACGAGGAGAACTCGACCTCGAACGACGGGTCGAAGCGGTCGATGGCCTTGATCAGGCCGATCGTGGCGACCTGGATGATGTCCTCGACCGGTTCCTTGCGGTGGCTGAACCGGTTCGCCGCGAACTTCACCAGCGCCATGTTCAGTTCGACCAGGGTGCCGCGCACGTAGGAGTACTCGGCGGTGCCCTCCTCCGCCGCGCGCAGGCGGGCGAACAGGACCTTGGACAACGCGCGCGCGTCCGCCGGGCACACCTGTGCCGGCTGCTCCGCCGTGATCCCCAGCTCGGCTGCCACCCGGACGAAGTCGGCCGGGCAGGAGAACTCGTCGCCGATCACGACCGGACGGGGTGCGGCGGCCGCGGCGCTGGTGCGGGCAGTGGTCGAAGGGCTGGACACGACGGTCGGCATGCTCTCTCCTCTGCTGGTGATCACTTGTTCGGGCACGACGCGACTCACCTGCCCCGCCTCGGCCCGAACAGGCCTGTCTTCGCCAGAGGGCCCCATCATCTTCACCTTGCCCGCACAATCCGGCGGGTTGCTCGACTGCCCCTGCCCTGCGGCGTACCGTGCGCCCGGGTGCCGCCGTATCGTCGTACCGATCCACCCGCGGCCCCGCTCGACGAAGGAGGAGGGAGAGCGATGCCCGACAGCGTCCCCGAACCGACCCCGGCCCCCCGCCATCCCGGCGAAGGGCCGGGCGCCGTGCGACTGCGGGTCGGTCTGCGGGCCGAGGGCGGCACGGTCGTCGTCTCGCCCGTCGGCGAGCTGGACCACGACAGCGCGGCGCTCCTGCGCGCGCGGCTCCGTGAGGCGATCGGACAGGCGGACGACCGGGTGGTCGTCGACTGCCACGGCCTGGCGTTCTGCGACTCCACCGGCCTCAATCTGCTGCTCACCACCCGCGCCGAAGCGGAACGCGCAGACCTCGCGCTCGTCCTCGCCGGGCTGCGGCCCCCGGTCGCCAGGATGTTCGAGGTCACCGGGGCGCGGGCCGTGTTCGACATCCGCGCGGACCTCGGCTCGGCGCTGGCCGGATGACGCCGCGGCCCCCCGGGCGGCGGCCCGAGGACCGGCCGCCCGCCGTTCCCGGGCGGCCGCGACACGCCGCGCGTCACCGGTGTCCCCCGCGCGCCGGCGGGCACACGAGTAGGCAACGGCCGGCCGCCGCCCGGCCCGGTCCGTCGTCGGGGAATGAGGACAGATGAGCGCCAGTGAGTACCGGACCACGAGCCGGTCGGTGATGCCCGGGGTGCCCGCCACCGGCCAGACCCGGAGGCTGGTCCTGGACGGTGTCACGGGCGTGCCCGGACGCTGTCGCGACCAGGCCCGGACCGCTCTGGAGGACTGGGGCTGGCTGCCCACCGCCGACCCCGATCAGCGGGCCCGGGCCGACGACGTCCTCCTGATCGTCTCCGAACTCGCCACCAACGCCTGCCGGCACGCCGGCGGACCGGATCAACTGGTGCTGTCCGCGACCGCCCTGACCCTGCGGATCGAGGTGCTGGACCGGTCCGACGCACCGCCGCGCCCGCAGGTGCCGCACGTGCCCACCCGGATCGGCGGCCACGGCCTGCACACCGTCGCGCTGCTCGCCAGCCGGTGGGGACACCTGCCGCGGGCCGACCGCCCCGGCAAGGCGGTCTGGGCCGAGATCGACCTGCCGCGGAGCTGACGCGGCGGGCCGGCCGGGGGTGCCGTCGGCGCGGGCACGGAGGTGCGGCGCGGATCTACAGTGGCAGGTGTGACCGACGGCAGCTCCGCCCTCCCCGGTCTCGCCGCGCTTCGGCGGCGTCTCGGGGCGGAGCTGTTCGCGCGGGTGGCCGGGCCGCGGGGCCCCGCGGCCCGCAGCCGGATCCACGACACGCCCGGCCCCCGCTGGTTCGGTCCGGAGCGGCCCATCCGCGTCGTCCACGGGGACGCCTCGATGTTCGTCGGAGGTCTGCGGGCGCTTCTGCTGCAGTCGCTGCACCCGCTGGCGATGGCCGCGGTCGAGGCGCATTCCGGCTACCGGGGTGACCCGTGGGGCCGGCTGCAGCGCACCAGCACCTTCCTCGCGGTGACCACCTTCGGGACCGCCGCCGACGCGCGACGGGCGGCCGACCGGGTCCGGGCGGCGCACGAGCGGGTCAGCGGGACCAGTGCGTCGGGGGAGGCGTACCGGGCCGCCGACCCGCACCTGCTCGGCTGGGTCCACGCCGCCGAGGTCGACAGCTTTCTCCGGGCCCACCGGGCCTACGGTGAGCGGCCGTTGGACGACGAGGCCTACGACGGATACGTGGCCGACGCCGCCGTCGTGGCCGCCGCGCTCGGTGTCGTCGACCCGCCGCGCGACCAGCGGCAGCTCGCGTCGGTCATCGAGCGGTACCGCCCCGAACTGCGTGGCACCGCGCCCGCTCTCGACGCGGCCCGGTTCATCCTCCTGCGGCCGCCGCTGCCCTGGGTCGTCCGCCCGCCGTACGGCCTGCTCGCCGCCGGGGCGGTCGCCCTGCTGCCCGGATGGGCCCGGCGGGAGCTGCGGCTGCCGTACCTCCCGGTCGTCGAGGGGCCGGCGGCGCGGCTGGGCGCGGGCGCCGTCACGAGCGCGATCCGGTGGGCGATGGCCGGCCCGTCCGGGGCGGGCGGGCCGCGTCCGGGCGAGGGCTGACCGGCGCCTCGACGCCGGTCGGGGGTGTCGGTGCCCCGGGTCTACCAGTAGTGGCGGCGGCCGCCGACCTCGTGGCCGACCGCGCCGAGGATCCACAGGACGAGCCCGATGAGGGCCAGGACGAGGCCGATGGTCCACAGGACGGAAACACCGGTGACGAATCCGATGACGAGAAGGATGACTCCGAGGACGATCACGACGACCTCCGTTTTTCGCTCCCCCGTGATGTCTGCGGCCTACCGCCGATGCGGAGGTCACCCAGCGTCTGTCCGGTTCCCGGGTTTTCAATCCGAGGGGTGGCGCCAGGTCGTCGCCGGTGCGACGGGGCCCGGTCCCGGTCCCGGGCCCGCAGGCCGCCCGGAAGCGGCGACCGGCCCCTCCGCGCGGACGGCCGTTCCGAGGGCTCCGCCCGAACCCCTCGCTGCGTACTCATGTGGACATCATATGCAGGTAGCCGATATATGTAGCTGCATGACACAACGCTCCCTGCGACAGTCGACCCTGCCGCGGCCTGCCGTTCTCGAAGAGCGCCCCGCCGGCGCCGGGGAATCCGCCGAGCCCGCCGCCCCCGCCACCGGCCCGTCGGGCCTGCTGGGCCTGGCGGCAGCGCGGTTCGAGCGGGCCCGCGGCCGGCGCTGGTTCTGGCCGGTGCTGCTGCTGGCCGGGTACGCGGCCGAGGTCCTCTTCCGCCTGGTGCTCGTCCGCCACCTGAGCTTCCCCTCGGTGCACCCGGACGAGGACTCCTACCTCGTCCTGGCCCGGGTGCTGGCCGGCCGGTCGAGCACGGAGATGCCGGTCGGCGTGGTGATCCCGGGCGGGTACCCGCTGCTGATCTCCCCGGCCTTCCGGATCGCCGGCGACCCGGTCACCGCCTACCACCTGATCATGGTGATCAACGCGCTGCTGAACGCGCTGGTCTTCCCGCTGGCCCAGCTGGCGTTGCGTCGCCTGGGCCTGCGCCGGCTGCCGGCCTACGTCTTCGCCGGTGTCACCGCCCTGCTGCCGCCGGTGATCTTCTACTCCGAGTTCGTCATGTCGGACGCCGTTCTGCCGGTGCTGGTCCTGGCCTGGCTGCTCTGCCTGCACGGCTGGCTCGGTGACGGCCCGGTCGGGCGGCGCTCCTGGTACGCGGCCGGCGCCGGCGCGACCGCCGCGTACTCGATGGCCACGCACGACCGGGGCGGCGTCGTGGTCGCCCTCACCGGTCTGCTCCTCCTCGGTGTCCTGGTGCTGCGCCGGGCCGAGTGGCGCACCGCACTGATCGGCCTCGGCACGCTCGGCGTCGGCGCGGCGGGGGCCAAGGCGTTGGCCTGGTGGCTCGAAGCGCAGTTCACCGTCGAGCCGAGCGATGTCGGAGGGTTCCTGTGGGAGGGCCTCACCGACCCCGACAAGACCGGGATGACGCTGACCCGGACGGCCGGCCAGATCTGGTACTTCATCGTCTCCACCTGGGGCGTCGGCGGCCTGGCCGTCGTCGGCTGCCTGTTCGCGCTGTTCAGCGGCCGCTTCCCGCGCCCGCACCGGATCGTCGGCGGCGTGCTGGTGGCGCTGCTCGTCGGCACCGCGCTCGCCTCCGCCGCCGCGCTGCCGGACGACGGCCGGATCGACGACTGGGTCTACGCCCGCTACCTCTCGCTCCTGGTCCCGGCGGCCTTCGCGGTCGGCGCCGCCGTCCTCTGCCGGTCCCGCCGCCGGGGCCTCGGCTACGCCGTCGCCGCCACCGTCGCGCTCACCCTGCTCCTCGGCAAGATCGTGGTCTGGTCCGCCGGTTCGGCGCTCACCACCAAGCTGTTCATCGGCTGGGCCCTGCCGGACGTCACCTTCCTGGCCGCCGACTGGACGCGGCTGAACATCATGCGCTCGTCCGCCGCCGCGTTCGTCATCCTGGGTGCGGTGGTCCTGCTCCTGGTCGCCGGCGGACGCCGGGTGGTCTGGGCGGTCGGCCTCTCGCTCGCGCTGTTCGCCGGGTTCGCCACCGCCACCATCGCCGAGCAGGTCAGCCACCCGCACGCGAACTACCGCAAGCCCCTCGCGACCGGCTTCACCAAGGCCTCCGGGGTCAAGTCCACGGACAACGTGGTGTTCGCCTGGGACGTGGACGGCGGCCTGCGCAACGCCCAGGCCTTCGAGGTCTACCAGGGCCGGGTCTGGTACCGGGACCCGCGCTGGCAGCCCGTCCCCGCGGAGGCGACCGTCCTGGTCACCCCGCCGGCCCCGGAGGGCCGGGCCGCGGACGGGTACTGGCCGGAGCACCCCGCCGAGTGGTACGTCGCGAAGGTGAACAGGGCGCAGGGCTGGGCGATCTGGCGCAAGCGCTGACCGGGCGGGGCGCAGCTCCCCGCCGCCGGCCCCGGCCGAGGCCGCCGACACGGCGACCCCGGCCGGGGCCGGCGGCTTCCCGGACCGGGGTCGCAGATCGGCCACTCCGGGCGGCCCGTCGGCCTCCGGGGGTGCGGGTGGCCGCCCGGCTCGTGGCGGAACGGCGGCCCCGGCGCCCGTGCGCCGGGGCCGTCAGGGCCACCGTCGTCGCAGGTCAGCGGGCGAGTGGCGGGTTGTGGGCGGTGAAATGGCTGAAAGCTTCATGCCATATGACCTGTGACATTGTTCTCACCTGCGTTCGGTGACAGGATCCACGCCAATCTCCTTCCTTCAGCTTGACCCCACGTCAGGCTGCCCCCACTCGAAGAAGGACTCAGCGTGCACCTGCGCATACGCCTCTCCACGCTCGCAGCCGGCGTCGTCGCCTGTTGCGCCACGGCCACCACCGTGCTGCCGGCCCAGGCCTTCGCGGCACCCGCGGCCGTCACCGCCGGAGCGGCCGCGACCGCTTCGGCCCCGGCCACCCCGACCGCGACCACCCCGGCCGTGACCGCGGCCGCCATCGCCGCCGCGGCCGGGAAGCCGGCGGGCCCGGCCGCCGCCGGCGCGACGACGGGCACCGAGAACCTCGCCGCGCCCGCCGCCCCGCTGCCCCCGGCGCTGCTCAGCGAGACCCTGATGGGCGAGCCGGCCGCCACGGCCGCGCAGGGCGCCCCCGTCCAGCCCAAGTCCGCGGCGGCGCGGGCCCAGTCGGGCGCCGCCGCGGCGGCCGCCGCGCAGAGCTGCACCCCGGCCGACTTCGCCGGCCACACCGGTGCCGACCTGGTCGCGTTCCTCAAGGGCTCGACCACGGACTGCGTGACCGCGCTGTTCAACAGCGGCAGCGCCGACCCGAGCATCTTCCAGCAGGCCCGGATGCTGCCCGTCGCGGCCGCCTTCAAGGACCTCGCGGCCACCTACACCGGTGACAACTCGACCGGCATCCTGCAACTGGTGCTCTACCTGCGGGTGGGCTACTACATCCAGTCCTACTACCCGGACGCGGCGGGCCCGTACACCAGCGAGCTCACCGTCGCCGTCAAGGCCGGCCTGGACGCGTTCTTCGCTGCCGCCCGCTGGCACGACGTCACCGACACCAACGGCGGCGTGCTGAAGGAGGTGCTGACGCTCACCGACAGCGCCAACATCCAGGCCGACTACCTGGGCGTCTACAAGCGGGTGCTGGACGACTACAACAACTCGTACAACGCGTTCCCGCAGATGGTCAACGCGGTCAACTCGGTGCTGAGGTTCCCGCTCTGGCGGGGCAACACCAACCCGAACTTCGTCAACGCGCTCGGCGCCGACCCGAGCCTCGTCACGTCCCTCGCCAACTTCGCGATCAACCACAAGGACCTGCTCGGCGGGCCCAACGCCGTCCTCGACACCAACGCCGGCAACGACCTGGCCCGGATGGCCGGCAGCGGCCCCGCCGTCGAGGCCGCGGCCAAGCCGCAGGTGAAGCGGGTGCTCGACGCCGCGCCGCTGCTCACGGCCGCCGCGCCGCTGTACGTGTACACGGCCTACCAGGCCAACGTCTACGACAACAGCCAGTGCTCGTACTACGGCATCTGCGACCTGCCCGCCAAGCTCACCGCGGTGGTCCTGCCGAACCAGCTGGTCTGCGACAACCGCACCATCCAGGCCCAGGCCCTGTCGGCCGCCGAACTGGCCACCGTCTGCGCGAGCCTGCGCAACGAGGACGCGTTCTTCCACAACCTGGTCAAGGACAACGGGCCGGTCCCGAACCAGTACAACAAGACCGTCACCGCCGGGATATTCGCCAACAAGGCCGACTACACCACCTACTCGTGGGCGATCTTCGGCAACTCGACCGACAACGGCGGCCAGACCGTCATGAACGCGACCGACCCCAACAACCGGGCCGCGAACGTGATGTACCAGAAGGCCTGGAACAACAGCGACCCCGCCCGGGTGTGGAACCTCAACCACGAGTACACCCACTACCTCGACGGCATCTACGACATGAAGGGCACCTTCACCCAGCAGATGTCCGTCCCGGACATCTGGTGGGTCGAGGGCCTCGCCGAGTACATGTCCTACAGCTACCGCGCCACCACCGACACCGACGCGATGGCCCAGGCCGCCCTGCACACCTACAAGCTCAGCACCATCTTCCAGAACACCTACGGCAACTCGGACTCGACCCGCGTCTACCCGTGGGGCTACCTGGCCGTCCGGTACATGCTGGAGAAGCACCCGGCCGATGTCCAGGCCATGCTGGCCCGCTTCCGGGTCGGTGACTACACCGGTGGCTACGCGGTCTACAACAACCTCGGCACCTCCTACGACGCCGACTTCGACGCCTGGCTCACCGCCTGCGCCGCCGGCGCCTGCTACGCCGCCGGCCCGACCGCCCTGTTCGACACGTCGGTGAACGGCGCGACCGTCAGTACGACCGAGCGGTCCGTGCAGACCGGTCCGGGCCAGATCACCTCCTGGCACTGGAGCTTCGGCGACGGCACCTCCTCGGACGACCGCAACGCGAGCCACACCTACGCGGCCTCGGGCACCTACACCGTCGCCCTGACCACGACCGACAGCACCGGCCGGACCGCCACCACCCCGGCCTCGGTCACCGTGACCGCGGCCCCCGTCGCCCTGCCGACCTGCACCGAGCCGCGCACCGACGCGATGGGGCAGAACTGCTCGCGGACCGGCCTCGCCGCGACCGCCGGCAACTCCGCCTACCTGTACGTCTACCTGCCGGCCGGCACCAGCACGCTGACGATCGCCACCTCCGGCGGCACCGGCACCGCGCACCTGTACTACAACCCGGGCACCTGGGCCTCGCCGAGCGCCTTCACGGCCTCCTCCACCGGCACCGGCACCACCCAGTCCCTCACCATCACCAACCCCACCGCCGGTTACCGCTACCTCAGCCTGTACGCCGTGACCGACTTCAGCGGCGTCACGGTCAGTACCCGGTTCTGACCCCCGGCCCACCGGGGCCGTCGCACCGCGCGGCGAGCCGACGGGGCCACGGACAGTGCACGCGAACGCCCGGCCGGGAACTCCCGGCCGGGCGTTCGCGTGGGCGGCGGCGATCCGCCGGGTTCCTCCACCGTGTTCCGATCGACCGGAACCGGTCTCCTGCCCCGCCGATGCCGTGGCACGAGCGGCTCGGCGGCCTCCTGCCACCTGCTCCCGGCAGCCCGCCGTGCCGTCCTCCCACCCGTGACCCGCCCCGGCGGCCCGTACCGGACTTGTCGAATATCGATATGCCCCGATACCTTGGGGCATATCGAAAATCGATGGGGAGGACTGTTGTGAACACGCGACTCACCAGGACGCTGGCCTCGGCGACCTTTGCCCTGGCGGTACTCTGCGGGCTCGCCTTCGTCGGCACGGCGGCCGCGCGCATGATCGACGACGGGGCGGTCTGCGTGCGGACGGGCTTCTGGGCCAATGCCGCCCTGGCGAACGGACTGCCGATCGGCGACGGTGTGACGGCGACCGCCGGCGCCACCCGCCTGTGCCAGGGCGGGCCCTCGGCGGCGCAGCGTGCCGCCGACCTCGGGAGCGAACTGCCCTGGCTGCTGTTCGGCGCCCTCGCGCTGCTGCTCTTCTCCCGGCTGCTGACCACTGCCCTGCGGCAGGGGCCGTTCACCGAGCCGGTGGCGCGACAGCTTTCCGTGCTCGGCTGGTCGGTCACCGCGGGTACGCTGTTGACCGCCCTCGTCACGGGCTGGTCGCAGTCCTGGCTCGTCGGGAGCATGGCGCCGATCGTGGGTTCCGGGCCGACGCTCTCCGGGCCCCTGGTGCTCGTCCTCGCCGGGCTCGCCGCGGTGACCATGGGGAGGGTCATGCGAGAGGGCGTGCGCATGCGAGAGGACCTCGAAGGGACCATCTGATGCCGGAAGAGGAACACCACGGGATCCGCGTCCACCTCGACCGTCTGCTCGCCGAGCGCGGCATGACCCTGACCGAGCTGTCCGCCCAGGTGGGCATCACCGTCGTCAACCTGTCCGTGCTCAAGAACGACCGGGCCAAGGCCATCCGCTTCTCGACCCTGTCGAGAATCTGCGAGGTCCTCCGGTGCCAGCCGGGGGACTTGATGACCCACGGCCCCGCCGATGCCGACCGGGCTGAGGGGTAGTCAGGGGTGGTCCGCCGGCCCCGCCGATGCCGACCGGGCCGGCGGACGACCCGACAGGTTGTCCGCCGGGGTGGGGCGCGTCAGCGCAGCCGGCGTGCGCGGAGCACCAGGTCGTCGGTGTGGTGCGCGCCGGCGCCACCGTCGGGTGCCACCCGGGTCCGCTGCTCGTCCACCTCGATCTCCCAGTCGTCGTCGAGCAGCGCGGCGACCATCGAGGGCCAGACGTAGTCGGCCGGGTCGAAGCCGCTGTCGTGCGTCCGCCGGGTCTCCATCCCCGCGTGGTGCACGAGCAGCAGTACGCCGCCGGGCGCGACGGCGGCGAGCAGGGCCCGTTCGGCCGCGGCGTCGGGAGTGCGCGGCAACGCCGGGTACTGCGCGGAGACCAGATCGAAGGACGCCGGCGGGAGTACCGCCTCCGCCAGGCCCGCGTGCACCCAGCGAACCGTGCGTCCGGTGGCGCGGGCGTGCCCGGCCGCCCGCTCCAGCGCGACGCCCGAGACGTCGAGCGCGGTCACGTCCCAGCCCGCGCCGGCGAGCCAGAGGGCGTCCGCGCCCTCGCCGCAGCCGACGTCGAGCACCCGCCCCGGGGTGAGCCCGGCGACCTCGGCCACCAGCGCGCCGTTGGGCCGGCCGCTCCACAACCGCTGCCGCTCGGCGTAGCGGCCGTCCCACTCCGCGCGCGCCGCGGGGTCTCCGAGGTAGTCGTCCGCGGGCCCGGCGGCGTCGGCCACGGGTACGTCTGTTGCGATGTCGTCGGTCACGTGTCCACCGTCGCCGACCACGCCGCGGCGATGCCACTTCTGTTGCCGGTTCGGCAACAGGCCCGCGCCGGTGCCCGGGTGCGCGGGGTACGGGCGGCCGGTTGCCCGGGTGGCTGGCGGGGGCTGCCCTTTCGGTCCGTGCTTCGTACCGGTCTCTTCCGTCCCGGGGGGTTCCTCTGACAGCATCGGCGGCTATCCCGTGACGGAACGTCGATGACCGCCGTCCCACCCGACGGAGGACGATATGACCACCCGCACCCGCCTGGCCTGCTTCGTCCGCTCGGTCCGCCGGGCGTGCGCGGCGGTCGTCGGCGGCCGCCGCCCGACCGGCCCGGTGCCCACGGGGCACCTCCGGCCCGCGCGGTGGGTGCGGACCAGACTGCGTACCGGTCCCTGGGCGGCGCTGCTCACCGCCGGGCTCGCCTTCGTCCTGGTGTTCCTGGCGGCGGCGTTCCCGAGGGCCCTGGACCGTGGCGCGGACGCGGCGTTGCGGGACTTCCTGCACGACCGGGGGCCGTTGGAGACGAGTCTGCTCAGTACCGCCGCCGCCGGTGCGGGGGAGCGCGCGGCGGACCTGGAGGCGGTGGCGGGTGAGCTGGTGGCCCGGGCGGGGGCGGACTTCCCGGTGGCACCGTCGGGACCGGTGTTCGGCGCCCGGGGCCTGCTGCGCCGCGCGTTGACCACGCCGGGCCTGGACCGGCCGGACGGGATCTCCTCTCCCACGCTGCAGCTGCTGTACCTGCACGGGCTCGCCGAGCGCACCACCCTGGTGGCGGGCAGCTGGCCGTCCGGCGCGACCGACGGCGATCCGATCCCGATCGCGGTGGCCCGGGGCGCGGCGGAGACGATCGGGATGCGGGTGGGCGATGTCCTGGCGGACGATTCGGTGCCCGCGCGACAGGTGCGGGTGACCGGCCTCTACACCGTCACCGACACCGCCGATCCGTTCTGGGCCGGTCTGCCCTGCATGGACCGGGCCTGTCTGGAGCGCTCGCCCGACGACCCGACCGTCCGGTACTGGCACACCGCCGCCGTGGTCGGGGGAGACGATCTGGGTGCCCTCAGGACCTGGGGGTACCGGGCGAGCGACTTCTGGCGCCTGCCGCTGGACACCGGCGTGCTGCGCGCGGACCGGCTGGCGGGGGTCCGGCACGATGTCGCGGCGTTCCTGACGGGGCCGACCATGACCGGGCTGCTCGCGGCCACCGGGCGCCCGGACCTGGCGACGACGTCCCGGCTGCCGGGCCATCTCGACCGGGCGGTGGCACGTCAGGCCGCCGTCGCCCCACTGGCGCTGATCGGGCCGGCGGCCGTCGCCGGCATCGTGGGGGTGGTGCTGGCCCTGGCCACCGCGCTCACCGTCGAACGACGCGGCGCGGAACTGCGGTTGCTGCGTGCCCGGGGCGGCTCCGGCCGGGGTGTCCTGGCGCGGTTGTGCGGCGAGGGCGCGGTGACGGTGCTGCCCGCCGCGGTGGCGGCCACGGCGCTGGCGCTGTGGCTCCGGCCCACTCCCCGCTGGACGGCGGCGGTGACGGCCGCGCTGGTCGCCACCGCGTTCGCGTGGCTCGCCGTCCCGGTACGGGCCGCCCTGCCGCCGGTCCGATCGGGGCCGGCGGGGCGACGGCGCGGCCGGCTCATCGTCGAACTCGCCGTGCTCGCCCTGACGGTGGTCGCGGTGGAGGGGGTGCGGCGGCGCGGCGTCGCACCGCCGGGCGCGGGCCCCGACCTGCTGCTGGTCGGGGCGCCGCTGCTGATCGCCCTCGGCGCGGCACTGCTGCTGGCGCGGCTGCTGCCCGTCCTCGCCGGCGCCCTGGCCCGCGCGGCGGCCCGTTCCACCGGCACGGTGGCCTTCCTGGGCCTGGCCCGGGCCGCCCGGGGCACCGGCGGCCGGTCGCGTCCCTCCGCCCTGCCGCTGCTCGCGCTGGTGCTCGCCGTCACCACCGCCGGGTTCGGCGCGAGTGTGCTGGAGGGTGTCGGCCTGGCCCGGGAGCGGGCCGCGCGGCTGATCGTCGGCGCGGACGCCTCCGTGGCGGCGCCGGCCGGTCTCACCCTGCCGCCCGGCTTCGTCGCGGCCGCCGGCTCCCTGCCGGGGGTCTCGGCCGCCACCGCCGTCCGGCTGGAGAGCGAGGCCTTCCTGCTCGAAGCCGTCCCGGGAGCCCGCGCGGGCGTCGACCCCGGCGCCACCCAGGTCACCCTGGTCGTGGCCGAACCGCAGGCCTACGCGCGGATCGCCCGCACCGTCGGGGCGGGCGTGTTCGACCCGGCGGCCCTGGCCGTCACCCCTCCCGCGCCTGCCGGGCCGGACGCCGGGACACCCACCGTCCCCGCCCTGTTCAGTGCCGACCTCGCCCGCCACCTCGGCCCCGGCGGTCACCGGTTGCGGCTGCCCAGCGGCGGCGAGGTCCTCACCGTCCACGCCGGTACGCTCGACGCCACCCCCGCGCTGCCCGGCGCCACCCGGCCGTTCGTCGTCCTGCCCACCCCCGCCGCCGCCGTCCTGCCGGAACTCGCCCGCGCCACCGACTGGTTGGCCGTCGGCCGGATCGACGAGCCGGCCCTGGCACGCCTGGTCCACGCGCTGCCGTCCTCGAACCTCGTCGACCCGGGCGCCTCGGATCCGCCCGGGCCGACCGCCTCCGCCGCCGTGATCGGCAACGACCCGGACGGGCTGCGCAGCGGCTACGTCACCCGCACCAGCGCCGCCGTCACCGCCGACCTGGCCGACGACCCCCTCCAGCACGCCGCCGGCCGCCTCTTCCGCCACGCGCTCACCGCCGCCGGCGCGCTCACCCTGCTCGCCGTCCTGCTCACCCTGCTGCGCGCCGCCCCCGACCGCGCCGCCCTCCTCGCCCGGCTGCGCACCATGGGCCTGCGCTCCCCTCAGGGCCTGGCGCTGGTCATCGCCGAGACGCTGCCGCACACCCTGGTGGCGGCGGCCGGTGGCGCGCTGGCCGCGCTGGCGGCGGTGCTGGTGCTGGGGCCGGCCGTCGACCTGTCCACCCTGGTCGGGGCCCCGGTGCCGGCCGGCCTGCACCCCACGGCCGGGCCGCTCCTCCTCCCGGCGGCGGCGCTCGCCCTGCTGGCCACGCTCGCCGTCCTGGTCGAGGCCCTGACCGGCGGCCGTCGCCAGATCGCCGGGCACCTGCGCCTCGGCGACCGGCCCTGACCCGCCCCTGGCCCGTCCCCGCCCCGCCCCGCCGGGGTGGCGGCCGGGGGCGGTCCCGGCCCGGGGTGGTCCGCTGCCGTCGGGTGCGGCAGCCGCCTCCCCGCCGGGCCCGACCGTGCGGGGGTGCCGCTGTCCGGACGGGTGGTCCGGCTGAGCGGACGTCCGGTGTGGCCCCGGTCACCTGTGCTGCGCCTCACACGAGCTCCCCGCAGCGACCCCGATACCTGGCCTGACCTGGTGCTTTGCCTGCGGACAGTCCGCCACCCGACCGGCGGGCACGGTCCGAGCTGACGGTCCGCAGGTTGCGCGGGACGCGCCGGTTCGCACAGGCTCCCCCCTCGACGGGCTCTCCTCCGCTCCTGCCGCGGACGGAGCCCACGTGTCTTGAGGGGGGCAGGAAAGGTAGCCCACAGCAATGACAACCCTGCGAACCGATGCCCGACACCGCCGGGCCGAGCCCGCCACCTGGAAGCGGGTGACCATCGCGGGACTCGCGGCCGCGGCCGTGACCACCGGCACCGTGACCTGGGCGGCCCAGTCCGAGGCGGCCACCAGCCCGGTCGTCGTCGACTCGCTCGACATCGCGCCGGCCTCGCCCACGGCGAACGCGGCCGTGACCGCGACCGCCAAGGTGCACGCGAGCAAGCGGATCAAGCTGCAGAGCCTCACCATCGCGGTGCGCTCGGCGAACGGCGCCAACTACGACTTCCCCGGGGCCGCCGCCGCCACGCTGGGCACCGCGCAGACCACCGTCACGCCCAAGAGCCGGACGTTCCCGACCGGCTCGTACACCTACTTCGTGGCCTACAAGGCCTCGGACGGCTGGCACAACCTGACGCCGGTCCGCACCTTCACGTCGAGCGGCGGCACGGTGACCCCGACGCCCGCGCCGACCCCGACCACGCCCACGGCCACGCCTTCCGCGACCGCCACGCCGACGGTGTCGCCCACGGCCACCGCCAAGCCGACGCCGACCGCGTCGCCCACCGTCACCACCCCGGGCGGCGGCCCGCTGGGTATCGCGGGCAGCTGGCGCCCGGTGTTCGCGGACGAGTTCAACGGCAGTGCCGTCGACAGTGCCAAGTGGACGCCCAACTGGTTCGGCTGCCAGACCTGCACCACGCAGCCGGTCAACCCCGACATCGAGCTGGCGGCCTACGCCCCGTCGCAGTCCACCGTCAGCGGCGGCTCGCTGCACCTGAACATCGCCCAGCAGCCGACCACGGTCAACGGCAAGACCTACCCGTACCGCTCCGGCATGCTGTCCTCCAACGGCAAGGCCGAGTTCACCTACGGTGCCTTCGAGGCGCGGATCTACCTGCCGGCCGACGGCTCGCAGGTCGCCAACTGGCCCGCGTTCTGGGCCGACGGTCACAACTGGCCGGCCGACGGTGAGATGGACATCATGGAGGGCCTGGGCGGCCAGGCCTGCTACCACTACCACTCGCCGTCCGGAGGCCCGGGCGGCTGCGCCACCGGCAACTACACCGGCTGGCACACCTACGGCGCCGAGTGGAAGCCGGGGGCGGTGACCTACTACTACGACGGGAAGCAGGTCGGCCAGATCACCACCGGCATCAGCTCCTCGCCGCAGTACCTGATCCTGAACAACGCGGTCTGGTCGGGCGGCGGCCCGTCGGCGACGCCGGCCGACATGCAGGTCGACTACGTGCGGGTCTGGCAGCACTGACCCGTCCCTGCCCGTGCGGGCCCGGCCCCGACCGGTAGCACGGGACTGCTGTGGCCCGGCCTTCCGAGGCCGGGCCACACCAGTGTCCGGGTGTCGCGATCGGCGCCTCGTCCGGCGTCGGGGCGGGCCGACCGCTCAGTTCTCCGGGCGGGCCGGGCGGGCCGGCCACACCGTGCGCGGACCGAGCACCCCGGCGCCGAGCGCGAGGACGCGGGCGCGCAGGCCGCGGTCGGCGGTGACGACCCGGCAGTCCCGCCCCGGCCGGGCGGTCAGCTCCTCCTCGACCAGCGCGACGATCCGGTCGTCGCCGGACCCGGGCGCGGCGACGACCCGCACCCCCGGCACCGGCGCCACCCCACGAGCGGCGCCCTCCACGACCAGGACCACCTCGACCGGGCCGGCCTCCGACGGGGGAGGCGTCCCGGCACGGTCCGCCGGTCCGTGCTGCGCGACAGTGACCAGCGAGTCGCGCAGCCGCTCGGCCGCGCCCCGGCGATCCCGCCACCAGCCGTCGGGCACCGAGCCCACCACATTGGCGGCGTCCACGACCAGCAGCGGCACCCGCCCGTCCGTCCCGCCCGCATCGCGCTCACTCATGGCCCACAAGCCTGCCATGCCGGATCCGGTACTCAGCCGCTCGGCTCCGGTCCGCTGGTTCTCCCGGGTGGCGGGTCCCAGATCGCGGGCAACGGGAAATCCTGCGCTCCCAACCCCTCGAAGTGAGGGTCTCCCACCATCCGGGGCCGAAGGATTTCCGGTTCCGGTTCCGGTTCCAGTTCCGGGTCGAGGCTCAGGCGGCCGGGCGGCTGGCGCGCAGGACGCCGATCTTGTCGATCCGGTGCTCGGGGTTGCCCTGCGCGTCCCGCCACCGTTCGCCCGTGGCGTCGTCCTCGGGCGTGGCGCAGGTCGAGAGCGTGATCATCGCCTGGACCGCCCGTTCGCCCGGCCGCCCCGGGACGGCCGCCCGCTGCTCGGCCAGGGACTGAGCGGATCGGAACGACGTGCTTCTGGTGCCCGTGATCACGTACTCGTACTCGACGCCGCCCACCGTGACCAGCACGGCATCGCCCTCGCGCACCGCGGGGAGCTTCCGCAGCGGGCCCCCGGCCGAGAGGCGGTGTGCCGTGACCAGGTAGTTGCCCACCTCGCCCGGACCGACGCCGCCCTGCTCGCCGTACGGGCTGGCGGCCACCCCGCCGTTCTGGATCCGGGTGCCGGGCCCGTCGTCCGTGGTGCCCTGGTAGGGGACCACCCGCAGCCCCGCCAAGCCGATCGAGGGGATGGCCAGGGAGGCGGTCTCGGTACGCCCGAGGGTGGCGGCGGGAGCGGACGGCGAGGCGGGGGCGGCCGTACCCGGAGAGCCGGTGGCCGCCGGCGCGGAAGGGGCGGTCGCGGCGGAGCCGGCTGCGGCGGCGCTCGTCGTGGTACCAGGAGGCACCGACGCGGCGACGGAGCCCGGGGGAGCCGAGACCGGACCCGGTCCCGCTGTCGGGCCGGCGGCACCGGCACAGCCGGCGAGTACGGCGAGAGCCGAGAGCGCGAGCGCGGCGGCGAGGACGGGCGGTGCGGGCATGGCGTTTCCTGCGGGTTCGGCGGGTTCGGCGGGTTCGGCGGGTGACTCGGTGGGCCGCCCATGGTGCCTCGCCGGTGCTGCCCGGCGGCGGCCCGAGCGGCCGCGGGCGGCCAAGTGTTCCCTCCTCGTTATCTTCATCCTCGCCGTCGCCGACCGGGTCCGCGCAGCACGATCCGCCCCACGGGGCGTGGCGCCCCGGGCTTGGCCGCGGTCGGGGCACAACGTGGGTGGCGCTGGACGTCCGCAGGGGCGGCTCAAGGGGAAGGCCGAGCTGGCGGACGCCCTGGCCGGGTTCGTACGGGAGGCCGCTCGCTGCGTTGGTGGGTGACCACGCGGCCGGCCCGCACCAGGGCTGATCGGGTGGAGGGCCTGCGCTCGGCCGGGCGGGCGACATCGTGCCGCCTGCCCGGCCGCGTCGATCAGTAGGCGCGGGCGGCGACGAGGGCGAGATCCGGTAGCCCGGTGGTCGGTTCCTTGGGGAGGTTCTCGACAGCGCATCGGCAGGGCACCCGTGCCGCACGAGTACCGGCCGAGCCGGGCGGCGTTGTCCTGGTACGGCGACCGCGTGGAACCGGAAGGGTCAGCCGTGTTCCGCCGAGCCGGGGTGTGCGCCGGGCCCATACCTCGGACGGTCCTCCCGGGGGCCATCGGGAGCCATCGGGAGCGGACGGCCGACTTCCAGGCGGCCTGAAGCGGTGCCGGCCGGCTCTGCGGTGCCTTCCGGGGCGGCGGCTACCCGGCCTGCTGCTCCAATCGGGTCCGCAGCACGCGGTTCTCCTCCTCCAACGCGGCCATCCGGTCCTGCAACTGGTCGAGGTGGGGCCGGAGTTCGGCCTCGGAGAAGCGCGGGGTGATGTGCTGGGGGCAGTTCCAGTTGAAGCCCTCGACGTGGATGGTCATCAGGCGTTCCACGCGTCCCCCGGTCCGGGTGGCGAGCAGGCGCCGGTCGAGCTCCGGGTTCTTCTCCAAGTCCTGCACCGAAGCCCGGCCGAAGAGCTTCAGCCGGGCCTGGCGGGCGTAGTCCATGAAGAACAGTGCCACCCGGCCGTCCGCGCGGATGTTGCCGGTGCTGATGTACTGGCGGTTGCCGCGCACCTCGGCGAAGGCGATCGTCCGCTCGTCGACGACCTGGGCGAAGCCGGGCGGGCCGCCGCGGAACTGGACGTACGGCCAGCCGGTCTCGCTGACGCTGGCCAGGTAGAACCCGTCGCGGGAGTGGATGAAGCCGGCCTCGGCGTCCGTCAGCTCCTCGGGCTCGTCGCCGTGCGCGAGCTGGCGGACGGCCGACAACTCGCTTCCCTGTTCCCGCTGGACCCGGCGCACCTCGTCGGTGTACGCCAGGTGGGCGTAGCGGCCCATGCTGTGCTCCTTCTCGCCGGTCGGGCGGTTGGGTGGACGCGATGGCGGGGCAGCGGGGCGGTCCGGATCACCGGGCCCGCCGGGTCACCCGGTCGGGACGGCCGCGGGGGCGGCCGTGAGGATCGAGGTCAGGAGTCCGGGGAAGCGGGCTTCGAGGTCGTCCCGGCGCAGCCGGCTGAGCCGGCTGTTGCCGACCAGCCTGGTCGCCACGACCCCGGCCTCGCGCAGGGTGCGCAGGTGGTGCGAGACGGTCGAGCGCTTGACGGGCAGGTCCAGCGACGTGCACGACTCCTCGGCGGAGGCGTCGAGCGCCCGGAGGATCTGCAGGCGCACCGGATCGGCCAGCGCCTGGAGCACGGTGCCGATGTCCACCGCCGCAAGGTCGGGCTGTGGCAGCCAGGTCTCCTCGATCGCTTGCATCCGCTCCACCCTGCTCGTCGGTACGGCCGTGCGGCCGTGTACCGGTGCCGACGATACCCGCGTCCGGGCCGCTCGGTCGGGGGCCCTTCGGTCATCCGATAGTAGTCGACCTTTCCGATGGGCATTGACCCTTGTGAGGTTTTCCGGTCGCCGCCGGGGAACCGCGTCCCGGTGCGGCCGGAGGCCGGTGAGGGCTTCAACAGGCCTTCGCCGATGGGCATTCGGCCGAAAACCGTCGGTCGGCCGCTCTGCCGGCGCCAGCCGGAAAGCCACCGTTGTTACGATGCCGGTCGTAACAGACGCCGATCATCGAACCAGGAGTCGCCCCATGACCGCCGCCGCCGACGGGTCCCCGGCCGTCCCCTGGGGTCCCCCCGCGATGCTCCTGGCCCTCGGCACCTTCGCCGTGGGCACCGACGCCTTCGTCATCGCGGGCCTGCTCCCCGACATCGCCGGCTCCCTGCACGTCGACGTCGCCGCGGCGGGCCAGCTGGTCAGTGTCTTCGCCATCGCGTACGCGGTGCTCTCCCCGGTCCTGGCGGCGCTCACCAGCACCTGGTCACGGCGCACCGTGCTGGTCACGGCGCTGCTCGTGTTCGGGGTGGGCAACGTGGTGACGGCGGTCGCCCCCGGCTACGGGCTGGTGCTGGCCTCCCGGGTGGTCGCGGCGGCCGGTGCGGCGATGTTCACCCCGAACGCGGGCGCGACGGCGGCGGCACTCGCCGGTGAGCGCCACCGCGGCCGGGCGATCGCCATCGTGACCGTGGGCCTGACCGCCTCGCTCGCCCTCGGCGCTCCGCTGGGCACCGCCATCGGCAACGCGATCGGCTGGCGGGCGACGATGTGGTTCGTCACCGCCCTGGCCGTCCCGGTCGCCGCCGTGATCGCGCTGCGGCTGCCCGAGATCAGGCTCGGCACCGCGGCCGGACTGCGCCGGCGCCTGTCCCCGCTCACCGACCGGCGGGTGGCGGGCGTGCTCGCCTGCACCCTGCTGGCCTTCATCGGCGTCTACCTCCCCTACACGTACATCAGCTCCGTCTTCGCGCCGGCCGTCGAGGGACACAGCGCGCGGGTGGCGCTGCTGCTGCTGGTCTTCGGGGTGGCCGGCACCGCCGGGAACCTGATGGCCGGGCACCTCGCCGACCGGTACGGGCCGCGCCGGGTGGTGATCACCGCGAGTCTGGGGCTCGCGGCCGTGTTCCTGGCGATGCTGGAGGGCCGGGACTCGTTCACGGCCGCGCTGGTGGCGGTGGCGTTCTGCGGGGTGGCCTCCTGGTCGCTGACCGCGCCGCAGCAGCAGCGGATCATCGCGCTCGCCCCGGCGGGCTCCGAGTCCCTCGTCGTCTCGCTCAACGCGGCCGTGCTGTACCTGGCGGTCTCGCTGGCCGGCGTCCTCGGGGCGATCGGCCTGAAGGCCTTCGGCTCCGCCGGGTACCTGCTGCCGGCCGCGGCGGCCTTCGCCGTGTCGGCGGCCGGCCTCGCCTGGCTCTCCGGCCGGGCGGACGGCCGCACGGCGCCCGACGGGACCCCGTCCGCGTCGGTGTCCTCAGCCGTGGAGTGAGGCCGCCGGGCGGCAGCGGCCGGGCGTCACCGCGCGCTCGTGCCGCCCGGCCGGGCGGCCACCACCAGGAACGCCGTCTCGCCGGCCAGGTCGTGCGCGCCGGCCACGGCGAAGGTCGCCGACCACAGCGGCGGACGGCCGCACCGCTTGGCCCGGCACGCGGCCCGGAGCCAGGCCGACACCGCCGCCGCGTGCACCGCGCGGGAGGCGGCGGTCCGGCAGCCGTGCAGGCCCCGCCGGGGCGGCCCGTAGTCCCGCAGCGCCGGGATCGCGTCCCGGATCTCGGTCACCCGCCGGTGGACCTGCGGCCGCCGGGGCGCCCCCGGCGGCAGCAACTCCAGGACCCGGGGCCGGGGCGGTGCCAGGGCCACCGACGGCACGGCGGCGACCAGGTCACGCCGGAGCTGACAGAGGATCACGGGCCCCGCTCCGCGGCCGGCTCCTCCGATCCGGCCGCGCGGGTGCGGATCAGGGTCGCCGGCATCTCGGCCTCCTGTTCCTGGCGCGTGGCGCGTGGCGCGTGGCACGTGGTGCGGTCGGTGCGGGCCAGGAGGTGCGGTCGGTGCGGGCCAGGAGGTGCCGGGCGAGGGCCGGGTCGACCTGGCCGATCGCCGCCGCCCTCGGGCCCCCGGGGGAGAGTCCGTCCGCCCGTGCCGCGATCTTCGTGATCCCGGCGTCCCGGAAGACCGCCCACGCGCCGAGCCGGATGCCGGCCTCGCGCAGCGCGACCAGTGCCGACAGTGCCGAATGGGCCTCCTGCGCGACCTCGTCGCCGAAGAAGTACGCGGGCTCGACGCCGAAGAAGGTCGCGAGGGCCTCCGGGCGGCACGGGGTCGGATTGTCGCGGATGCCGTTGCGCGGATAGGCGGTGTACGCCTTCGGGATATCTCTGTCATGGAGGTGAATGGCCTTCGCCACCCCTTCGTTGCCGTACGGACCACGACCTCGGGGGTGGACGGTCGCGAAGAGGCGGTTGAGGCGCGTTCCGAGTTTGTCCGGGCAGAATGGGCCGCGTTCCTTCATTGCGTTCCACTCCTCACCAGCAGTCCCACAGGGAACACGTCGCACACGGATTTCCGATTGGTTGACATGAAAGTGACGGAAGGTAAGCTGACGTCCTGGCAACTGTCATGGCGGCGAGCCTTGTTGCGGCCGTGACGATACCGAACACCAGTTGCCGCCGTCGACTCCGCCCCGACGGCGATCACGGCATGAGGAAAGTGTCGCATCTGCCTTCTGCCGACTCTCTCCACCGAAGAACTTTCGCACCTGTGTGGATTATTTGCGTCTCCGCTGCCCAGTGATCGGATAGGACGGGACAACTGAGATGGAAGAACAAGGCCTGACCAATAGCACGGGATGGATCCAGATATTCGACCCCGCACCGAAGGCCGGGCTGCGCCTGGTCTGTTGCCCGCACGCCGGGGCCTCCGCGGGAACCTACCGCCGGCTCTCGGCCGCCCTTCCCGGCGGTGTCGAGGCGCTGTCGGTCCAGTACCCCGGGCGGCGCGGCGGCTCCGGGGAGCGCGGGATCGACGACATCGGCGCGCTGGCCGACCGGATCGGCACCGAACTGCTCGGCTTCGACGACCTGCCGTTGGCCGTGCTGGGCCACAGCATGGGGTCGGTCGTCGCCTTCGAGGTGACCCGTCGGCTGGAGGAGGCCGGGCGGGCCCCGGTGCGGCTGTTCGTCTCGGGCCGCCGCTCGCCCTCCGCCGGGCTCGGTCTGAACATCCCCCGAAGCGACGACGATGTCCTGGACGAACTCCGGGAGCTGGGCGGGATCCCGGCGCGGCTGCTGGACCGCCCGAAGTACCGGGAGTCGATCATGACCGTCATCCGCAACGACTACCGGGCCAACTCCCGTTACACCGTCCCGCCCGACACCACCGTGGCCTGTCCGGTCACCTTCCTGTTCGCGGACGCCGACCCGTACCTCGACCCGGCGGCGGCGCTCGGCTGGAAGGGCCACACCACGGGGGAGTTCCGGCTCACCTCCTTCCCCGGTGGCCACTTCTTCCTCGATCAGCAGTTGGCCGCGGTGGTCGGGACGATCACCGCGGACCTGGGCGTCGAATCCACCGGACGAGAGGACGGAGACAGATCGTGAAGCGGGGACTGTGCTCGATCGACGAGGATCTGGCGGTCCGGGCCTACGAGCGGCTCCTGACGACCAAGGGGGTGACCCCCTCGGAGCTCGCCACCGACCTGGGCATCACGGCCGAGCGGGCGGAACAGGCGCTCTCCGCCCTGCGCTGCCTGAAGCTCGTCAGGTACTGCCCGGAGCAGGGGCGCTACGTGGCGCGCAGCCCCGAGATCGCCCAACTGGAACTGCTCATGCCGCTGGAGCAGGCGATCCGCGACAAGCGCCGCGAACTGACGGACTACCAGGACATGCTGGGCTCGTTCGTCGACACCTACAGCAACCTCCAGCGCACCCGGCTGCGGAGGGACCCGGTGCTCAGCGGGCTGGACCGGGAGCAGACCGGGTTGCGGATGGCGGACGCCCTGCGCGACCGCCCGTCCGAGATCCTCGTCATGGAGCCGTTCGCCCCGGTCCAGGGGCAGGACTCCCACGCCCTGGGCCTGTCCGCGCTGCCGTCCGGGATCCCGATCCAGGTCCTGTACCCGCACACCGCCCGCAGCAGCCTCGCCTCACGCGGCAGCCTGCGGACGCTGGCCGAGGCCAGCGCGCGGGTCCGCACGTCGACCCAGGCCTTCGAACGCCTGGTCATCGTGGGCGGCGAGGTGGCCTTCCTGGCCGACCCCGGGGGCGACGACGGGGGCGTCACCGTCGTCTACGAGCCGGCCATCGTCTCCCGGCTGGTGCGCTCCTACGAGCACGCCTGGGCGTCCGGCACGGACATCGACGCGAACGTGGTCAGGTACGGCGAGACCCTGGACGAGGTCCGCTGCGCCATCCTGGAGCTGCTCGCCTCCGGGCTCAAGGACGAGGTGGTGGCCCGGCGCATCGGCATGTCCTCGCGGACCTTCCGCCGTCACCTCGCCACCATCATGGACGAGTTGAACGCCGAGAGCCGGTTCCAGGCGGGCGCGGCCGCCGTCCAGGCCGGACTCCTGCCGGTCCGGGCCGCCGCCGGCTGACCGGCCCGGTGCCGTCGATCCCGACGGGCGTCGCCGATTTGATATGGCCGTATGTGGCCACACCACATCAGGTCATTGCGGCGCCCGCCGGGGCGTCCTTATCTTCGAGGAGTGCCGGGAAACGGCACGGAATTGGATCCACCGACCACCGCGAGGTGGCCGGGGAGACTCGGAGGTCAACGCCAGCATGGTCAGCAAACTGATCGACCAGGACGGCCGGTTCCTGGAAATCCTCGACCGTCTGACCACGAAGTCGATCGACGACTACTACAACCCCTACAAGCTCTTCGAATGGCCGGACAGCCTGCCCGAGGAGATGTGGTGGATGAGCCCCGAACTCACCACCACCCACGGTACCGAGGCCGCCCGGCGGCTCACCGAAAAGGAGCTCCACGCACTGTCTCGGTACGAGAGCATCAACTTCTACAGCCTCAATGTGCACGGAATCCGGGAACTTCTCATCGAGGTCACCAAGCGGATTCACACCACCGGCTTCGAGACGCCCTCGGACTTCTTCCACCACTTCATCGGTGAGGAGAACGAGCACATGTGGTTCTTCGCCGAGTTCTGCCTGCGCTACGGCAAGAAGATCTACCGGCAGCCGACCGGTGCGAACGTCGAGATCCCCCGTTCGAACGTGGAGAGCCTGCTGGTCTTCGCCCGGATCCTGATCTTCGAGGAGCTGGTGGACCACTTCAACTCCCGGATGGCGCTGGACGACCGCCTGCACGAGACGATCCGCGGCATCAACCGGATCCACCACCAGGACGAGTCGCGGCACATCGCCTTCGGCCGTGAACTGGTCACCGCGTTGGCCACCGACGTCAAGCAGACCTCCACCGAGGAGGAGATGCGGGACATCGCCGGCTACATCCGGCGCTACATGACCTACAGCTTCGAGACGCTGTACAGCCCGCAGGTGTACCGGGACGCGGGCATCAAGAACCCGCACGACCTGCGCCGGCAGCTCCTCGAATCCCCGCAGCGCGCCGAGTTCGAGAAGAGCGTCTTCCGCAAGACCGCCAAGTACCTCGAGAGGACGGGGCTCATCTGATGGCCGACACCGCCCCGGGAACCGCCGACCCCTTCGGCGGCCTGGTCATCCTCGACCCGGACCAGACCGACCTGCTCCTCGAACTCGACCGGACGTTCGCCGGCTGGGGCCGCGCCGCCGGGGCCCGCGAGATCCTCCCGCCGCCGGTGTACCCCGTGTCGGACCTGGAGAAGTTCGACGTCTACACCAACTTCCCGCACCTGGCCTTCGTCGGTGCCGGACTCGACCTGGAGAGCGGCGAGAACAAGCCCGTCGACGGCCGGTTCGCGCCCGCCGCGCTGCGCGGCGCGCAGGTCGGCCTGCCCCACGCGACCTGCTACAGCGCCTTCCTGTACTACGAGAACTCCGTCGTGGCCGCGGACGAGCTGGTCACCCTGGTCAACCGCTGCTTCCGCAACGAGGAGCGGTACGAGGGCCTGCGGCGGCTGCTCAGCTTCCAGATGCGCGAGGTCGTCGCCCTCGGCTCGTACGAGCACACCCAGCAGGTCATCGGGTCGTTCGCCGAGCGGATCGCCGCGTTCGCCGACGCGCTGTCCCTGCGGCTGGAGAAGGTGCCCGCCTTCGACCCGTTCTTCCAGAGCGACGGCGCCCGCGCCCTGCTCCAGAAGCTCAGCCCGGTCAAGTACGAGTTCCAGGCCGGCGACCTGGCCGTCTCCTCCGTCAACACGCACCGCAACTTCTTCGGCGAGCGCTGCGACATCCGCGGGCCGGAGAACGAGTTCGCCTTCACCAGCTGCGTGGCGTTCGGCCTGGAGCGGTGGCTCTCCGTCCTGGTCGACCTGCACCACGGCGACGCGGTCGAGGCCCTGGGCGCGGTGCGGACCGCGGCCCGGCGGCTCTCCTGAGGCGCGGAGCCTCCGAGTAGCGCCCGTACGGCCCGAACACATCCGGCACGGCCCGAGCATGCCCGTATCGCCCAACACCCGAGGAGTGGCAATGGCTTCGGCAGGAATCGACCAGGTCCGCGATTGGATCCTGGCCAAGTACCCGGAACGGGAATCCATCGAGCCCGACGAGAACCTCATCGAGAGCCGCCTCGTCGACTCGCTCTCCTTCGTGGAGCTGATCTACACGATCGAGAGCGCCAGCGGCATCGAGATCGACTTCGACAGCATCGACATGCAGGACCTCCAGACCCTCTCGTCGATCGAGAAGGCCTTCTTCACCCCGGCCCGACTCCCGTAGGAGGTATCCCGATGGAAGCTGTCTCGTACACGGCCCAGTGGACCGCCGCGGCCCGCGCCGTCGAGTCCGAGCGTCCCGGCGACGCCCTGTTCCAGGACAGGTTCGCGCGCGACCTCGCGGCCCCGCGCGGCTTCGAACTCCTCGACAAGTACGGCGGCGGCGGCCTGATCCCGTTCATCGCCATCCGCACCAAGTACCTGGACGACAGCATCGAGGCGCTGCTGGAGGACAGCGGCATCCGGCAGGTCGTCCTGGTCGCCGCCGGGATGGACACCCGGGCGTTCCGGCTGGCCTGGCCCCCCGGCAGCACGGTGTACGAGGTCGACCACGGCGGCCTCATCGAGGAGAAGCGCGCCCGGCTGGCCGCGCTCGGCGCCGAGCCCACGGTGGAGCGCCGCGAGGTGTCGGCCGACCTCGCCACGGACTGGCTGCCCGCGCTGCACGGCGCCGGCTTCGACCCGGAACTGCCCACCCTCTGGGTCGCGGAAGGGCTGATGTTCTTCCTCACCGAGGAGCAGGCCTCCCACCTGCTCGGCGTCCTCGGCTCGGTCTCGGCCCCCGGCAGCCGGCTGGCCGTCGACTTCGCCAGCCGGGCGCTGCTGCGCAGCCCCTTCTCCAGGGCCTTCCTGGCCGGCCTGCGCGAGGACGGCACGCCCTGGCTCTTCGGCACCGACGAGCCGGAGGAGTTCCTGGCCGGCACCGGCTGGAAGGTCCGCGAACTGCGCGAGCCCGGCGAGCCCGGCGCGGGCCAGGGGCGCTGGCCGTACGAGGTGCAGCCCCGTGACCGCCGGGGCGTGGCGCGCAGTTGGCTGGTCCGCGCCGAGTTCTCCGGCCGCTGAGGAGGGGGCGGATGAGAGGAGTACCCGGATGAGTGGCGTGACCACACTGGAGCGGATCGAGTCGTTCCTCCCCGAACGGAGCGTGCGGATCGACGACCTCGCCGAAAGCCTGGGGCTGCGCCGCGCCGAGGTGGGCGTGTTCCGGAAGATCTACGGCCTCGACCGGCTGCGGTTCGACCCCGGCACCGGCCTCTTCGACCTGGTGCTTCCCGCGGCCCGCCGGGCCCTGGCGGCACTTCCCGAAGGACGGCGGGTCGACTACGTCATCTACGCCCACACCATGCAGACGCTCGCCCCGCCGCACATCGACGCCGCCCGGGTCATCCGGGCGAAGCTGGGGCTGCACGACGCCGAGGCGTTCGCCCTCACCCAGCAGGCGTGCGTCAGCAGCCTCGGTGCCATCGACCTGGCCGGCGAGCTGCTGCGGGCCGAGGCGCCCGAGGGCGCGTACGCGCTGATGGTGACCGGGGAGCGGGCGTACTCCCCGAAGGTCCAGCTGATCCCGAACAGCGCGGTCATGGCGGACGCGGCCTCCGCCTGCCTGCTGACCGTCGGCGGCCCCGGCGACGAGGTGCGCTCGTACCTGACCCGCACCCTCGGCGCGTACGCGGCGGGCCTGGAGATGACCCCGCAGGAGATCAACGGCTTCGGCCACGAGTACGCCACTGTGCTCGGCGAGGTCATCGAGGAGTCCGTCCGCCGGGCCGGCCTGACCTTCGCCGAGATCGACATGGTCGTCCCGCACAACGTCAACGCCGTCTCCTGGCGCCACACGATCAAGCGGATGGGCGCCGACCCGGACCGCTTCTTCCTGGACAACATCCCGCTCTACAGCCACTGCTACGCCTCGGACGTCTTCCTCAACTACACCACCCTGCGCGAGCAGGGCCGGCTGGTCGACGGCGGCCACTACGTCCTGGTCTCGGTCGGCCTGGGCGCCACCTTCGGCGCCATGGTCATCACCCACCGCGAGGGAGGCACCCGATGACCGGCACCGCCTACACGGCGGACCTCAAGGAGGCACTCACCGGCGACCGCGAGGCGCGGTTCGTCTGGCTCTGCAACTTCGAGGTGGAGAACCAGTGGGCGCACGGCCACACCGGGCTCCCGGCGGCGCGGATCACCACCACCGCCGCGACCGTGCAGCGGATGGAGGAGCTCGGTGCCCTGCTCGCCGAGCCGACCGACCATCTGCTGCTCGACCGCCCGCTGGACCCCGGCTACCGCGCGTACACGGAGAAGACCGGGCTCGGCGCGCCCACCGAACTGATCACCCGGGCACCGGCCGGCGAGGGCGGCACCAGCCGGGCCGTCCTCGACTCCCCGGAGCTGCTGGACCGGCTGCGGGTGCTCGCGGGCGGCGGCGCCTACCTGATGCCGATGGGCAACTCCCCCCTGGAGCAGGAGATCTGCCGGCGGACCGGGCTGCGCCCCGCGGTGCCCGACCCGGCGACCTCGGCGCGGGTCAACAGCAAGTTGTACAGCCGCCGGCTGACCGAGGAGCTCGGCCTGCGGGCCATTCCCGGCTTCGGCTGCGAGACCGTGGGCGAGCTCCACCGGGCGCTCGACGCGTCGCTGGGCGACGGCGGGCCGGTGATCGTCAAGGACGCCTACGGCGTCTCCGGCAAGGGCCTGATCGTGCTCGACAGCCGCAAGAAGGCCGACCGGCTGCTGCGCATGGTCGACCGCCGCGCGCAGAACAGCGGCGACGACGCGATCCACGTCGTCGTCGAGCGGTTCCTGCCCAAGCGGTTCGACCTCAACTACCAGTTCACCATCGCCCGGGGCGGGCGGGTGAGGTTCGACTTCGCGAAGGAGGCCCTGACCTCCGGTGGCGTCCACCTCGGGCACGTCATGCCCGCCGCGCTCTCGCCCGCCCAGCACGAGAGCCTCGTCGCCGCCGCCGAACGGTTGGGTGCCCGGCTCTTCGAGGACGGCTTCTTCGGCGTGGTCGGCGTGGACGCGCTGCTCGGGCAGGACGACCTGGTGTACCCCGTCCTGGAGATCAACGCCCGCCTGAACATGTCCAGTTACCAGGGGCAGGTCACCGAGCGCTTCCTCGCCCCGGGCGGGGCCGCGCTGGCGAAGCACTACCCGCTGCGGATCTCCGCCCCGGTCTCCTTCGACGAGGTGGCCCACGTACTCGGGGACCTCGCCCGGCCGCCCGTCGACGGCACCGGGCTGGTCGTCACCTGCTTCGGCACGGTCAACGCGCAGGCCGGCACCTCGCTCCCGTTCGACGGCCGGCTCTACACCCTGCTCCTCGCCGCAGACCGGGACGGCCTCGGCGACCTCGACCGCCGGATCACCGAGGCGCTCCACCGCCTCGGCACCACCGAAAGGACGCCATGAACACCACCGAACTGAGGGTGCAGGGGGTACCGGTCTCGCAGATCGCCGAGCAGTTCGGCACCCCGCTGTTCGTCTACGACGCCGAGGTCCTGCGCACCGTCTACCAGTCGCTGCGCGAGGGGCTCCACCCGGCGGTGGACGTCTTCCTCTCGCTCAAGGCCAACCCCAACGTCGCCGTCTGCGGCTACCTCGGCTCGCTCGGCGCCGGCGCCGAGATTTCCTCCCTGGTCGAGCTGATGACCGTCCAGCGGGCCGGCATCGCGCCGGAGAACGTGATCTTCCTGGGGCCGGGCAAGACCCGCGCCGAGCTGGAGGCGTGCGTCGCGGCGAACCTGCACGCCGTCGTCTGCGAGTCGCTGGACGAGCTGCGCCTCCTGGAGGAGATCGCCGAACAGGCCGGGCGGGAGGAGGTACCGGTCCTGCTCCGGGTCAACCCCGACTTCCACACCAAGGGCTCGGGCCTCGCCATGAGCGGCAAACCGCGCCAGTTCGGCATCGACGCGGAACTGCTGCGCCGCTCCCGCCCGGTGATCGACGCACTGCGCCGGGTCCGGGTCCGCGGCTTCCACGCCTACATGGGCACCCGGTTCCTGAACGCCGACGACCTGGTGCACAACACCCGGCAGATCCTGGCGATCGCCGAGGAGCTGTCGCGGACGCTCGGCATCCCGCTGGAGACCGTCGACTTCGGCGGCGGCTTCGGCGTCGCCTACTTCGACAACGAGAAGGACCTCGACCTGGGGGCCGTCGTCGCCGGCATCAACGAGGTCGTCGAGCCCTTCGTCCGGGCGCACCCCGGCTGCCGGCTGATCAACGAGCTCGGCCGCTACCTGACCGCGCAGGCCGGCACGTACGTGGTGCGCGCGCTGTACGTGAAGGAGTCCCTGGGCGAACGCTTCGTGGTCGCCGACGGCGGCACCAACCACCACATGGCGGCGGTCGGCGTCGGCAGCTTCGTCAAGCGCAACTTCCCGATCCGCTCGCTGACCAGGTACCAGGACGAGCCCAGCGACACGTACACCGTCACCGGGCCGCTCTGCACGCCCAACGACGTCATCGGGAAGAAGGTCGCCCTGCCGCCGGTCGAGGCCGGCGACCTGCTGGGCGTCGAGCGCTCGGGCGCCTACGGGCCGACCGCCTCCCCCGGGCTCTTCCTCAGCCACGGATTCCCCGCCGAGGTACTGGTCCACAACGGTGCCGCGCACCTGGTCCGGGAGCGGGACCGCCGCGAGGAGATCCTCGCCAAGCAGCACCTCGTCGACTTCGACTGACCGGTCGGCGGGCCGTTCCCGCCGGCTGCCCGTCCCGGAGTTCCGCCCCGCGCGGGGCGAGAGGTCCCCGACGGCGCGCCGGGCCCCGACCGCGTGACAAAGCCCCCGACAGCCCCGACAGTCCTGACAGCCCCGGCACAGAGGAGTGAACCGGCACATGGAACGTCAGAACGTGGTGTCCGCGGTGGAGGCCGCTCTCAGCGAGGTCCTGGAACGTGCCGTCACCGGCCTCACCGAGGACGCCCGGCTCTTCGAGGACCTGCACCTGGACTCCACCTCCGTCCTGGAACTGCTGATGGTCCTGGAGGACACGGTCGAGATCTCGGTGGACCCGGAGGCCCTGGACATGGACGACTTCAAGTCGGTGGGCACCCTCACCGACTACGTCCTGGCCCAGGCCGACGGGGCATGAGGGAGACCGCGATGTCCACCAACCTCCAGGCCGCCGGCGCGGTGCTCTCCCCGCCGCGCCGCCCGTACGACGAGGACCCGGCGACGCTCTCCTACTACCGCGACCTGGTCGAGCCCTTCGGCCTGGAGGTGGCGCAGGACCTGCTGCGCTCCGCGCCGAACGTCACCCACCGCGACCTGGTCGACCGGCTCGCGGCGATCGAGGGCATCCGGGACAGCGCGCCGGACCTGGTGATCGTGGCGCAGGCGCTGCCCGACGTGACACCGTTCGTCGCCATCGCGCCCTACCTCGACCGGCTGCTCGGCGGCGGGTCCGCCAACAACCTCGGCATCGGCCAGCAGGGCCTGGCCGCACCGTTCACCGCGCTGCGGGTCGTCTCCGCCTTCCAGCGGGCCGGCCGCAGCCGCACGGCGGTGCTCGCCGTCCTCGAACAGACCACCCTGCCGACCCGGTTCCCGCTGGTCCACGACAACGGCCTGGTCGACTCCGGGGTGGCGCTGGTCCTCGGCACCACCGGCGGACCCCGGGTGGCGGGGGTCGAGACGATCCCCGCCACCGAGTCGCCCCTCGACCGCCTCGGGGAGCTGGCCGCCAAGGACCCGGCGGGCACGCTGGTGGTCACCGGGCCCTGGTTCGACCAGCACGGGCTGGACCAGGACACCCCCCGGCACCGGGTGGAGCCCGGCAGCTACTGCACCAGCGTCTGGCTGGCGCTGGCCCGGAACTGGCGCTCCTGGCAGCACCGGTACACCACGGTGCTGCTCTGCGACACCGACCCGCGCTCCGGCGAGAGCCACCTGGCCGTACTGTCCTCGGACTCCGCCGAGCCCGGGGCCTCCGGCGGGGGAGCGCTCTGATGCCGCCGGTGGACACCCCGCGCGGGACGGCGCCCGCCGGCACCGACGGCGCCGGGGCCGCGGCGGCCCTGCGGGACTTCGCCGCCGCGCTCGACGCCTGCCACGAGCTGGCAGGCCCGGGCGCGCTGGTCAGCTCGTCCGGCGGCTGGGCCGTCGCCTCGGCCGGGCGCCTGCCGGAGGGCGCCCCCGTGCCGGGCGGCTCCGACGTGCTCGCCGCGACCGGCTCCGGGGTGCCGTCGCCGGACCGGGCCCGGGAGCTGTTCGCCGACGGGCTGCTCCGGCTCCACCGGGAGCTGCTCCGCGGGCTGCTCGACGCCGTCGTGGTCCGGCTCGGCGACCGCACCTCGGAGGGCGCCAACCTGCTCAACCGCCAGCTGGTGCGGAGCGCGGTGGCCGACGTCGCGCTGGCCCTCACCGAGGCGGCCGACCTGCTGGCGATCCCCGACCGCACCGCCGCGCGCCGCCACCGGATCCACCGCGGACTGGTGGACGCGGGCCGTGTCGCGATCAAGCTGTACGGCGCGAGCGGCTTCGTGGCCGACGGCCCCGGCCGGCTGCTGTACCTCGCCGAGCTGCTGGGCAACACCTACCTCCTGCCGGACCGCCGAGAACGAGACGAGGACGGGAATGAGTGAGCCGGAGCCGCACCGGACAGCCGCGCTCAGGGCCCACATCCGGGAGTGCGCGGGAGAGCTGCGCGGGATCGGTCTGGAGATCGACCGCGACCCGGAGGCGATCGACCGCTGGCTGCACCTCCCCGTGGTGGACATCATGCGCAAGGCCACCGTCCCGGTGGAGTACCTGGAGCGGCCCCTGCGCATCGACGGACACACCTACGACATGAGCTCGTGCCTCGAACACGCCATCGCCATAGAGGAGTTGAGCTACGGGGACGCGGGCTTCATGCTCTCCTGTCCCGGCCCGCTGATGTCCGGTGTGGCGGTCGCCGCGCTGGGTGACGACAAGCAGCGGCAGGCCTACTACGAGCGCGTGGCGGCCCCCGGGTCGACCTGGACCTTCTTCGGACTGACCGAGCCCCACAAGGGGTCCGCCGCCGCCGAACTGGAGACGGCGCTCACCCCGGACGGGGACGGTTTCCGGCTGAACGGCGCCAAGCGCTACGTGGGCAACGCCGCCTTCGCCCAGCTGGGCGTGGTGTTCTGCCGCCGGGCACCGGGACCGCTCGGCATCGAGGCGGTGCTGCTGGACACCACGGCGCCGGGCCTGCGGGCCGAGCTGATCCCGACCATCGGGCTGCGCGGCGCGCGGATCTCCGCGATCCGGTTCGAGGACGTGCGGGTCGAGCGCGAGCAGATCCTCGGCTACGAGACGCTCAAGCCCAGCCGGCGCGGGCTGGTCGGCGCCATCCGGACCTTGCAGCGGTTCCGTCCGGTGCTCGCCGGGACGGCGCTGGGGCTGGTCCGCGCGGTGCTGGAGCACGTGCGGGAGGAGCGCCCGGGGCTCACCGGTACGGCCCGGTTGCGGCTGGACGAGCTGGTGGACGCCCTTGCCGCGCTGCGGCACCGGAACTACGAGGTCGCCGCCGCGATCGACGCGGGCCAGGCGCGTGCGGACCGGATCGCCGGGGTCAAGACGCGCGCCGCCGAACTCGCCGAGCGCAGCACCCTGGCCGCCGCCGAACTGCTGGGCCCGGGCGCCCTGCTGGCGGATCCGCTGCTCGACAAGCTGTACCGGGACGCGCGGGCCTTCGAGTTCATGGAGGGCACCGGGCACATCCAGCGGCTGGCCGTCTTCCAGGGCGTGCTCAAGGGCACGTTCCTCCGGTGAGCCCGGTCCGCGCGAGCGCCGTACCGGCCCTGCCCGCCGTCCGGGCCGGGTCCGTCCGGCCGCCTCGGCCGGGGGTGCGCTGACCGTGTGGATCGGTGTCGACGTCCTCCAGGAGGGCGAGCTGGCGGCGCTGCTCGGCCGGCCCTGGTTCCGGGCGTACGCCTACGCGCCGGCGGAGCTGGAGATCGCGGACTCCTACGGGGCCGAGCGGGCCCGGGAGTTCCTCACCGGCCGGTTCGCCGCCAAGGAGGCCGTGCTGAAGGTGATCGGCACGGGCTTCGGCGGGGGAGTGACCCCCCGGCAGGTGGCCGTCCTGCGCGCCGACGGCGGGGCGCCGGTGGTCCGGCTCGGCGGCCCGGCCGCGCTGCGGGCCCGGGAGCGCGGCATCGCGGGCATCGGGGTCTCGATCACGCACAAGCGCGGTCTGGTCATCGCCGCCGCCATCGGGGCACCGGACCGGGCCGCGGCCGACCCGCCGCCGCCGGCCCGGGCCGGGTACCGGCCGTGACCGACGAAACGGACCGTGCGAGGGGGAGAGCCCGTGCCGCGACCGTCGCGACCGCCGGAGGCGTCGCCCGCCCGACCGTGGTGGGGCCGCGCCGGTCCGCCCGGGCCGGGTGCGGCGTTCAGTCGAGGAGCCGCTCCGCCATTCGGCGGGCCAGCAGGGCCGGCCCGGCGTCGCGCTCGCGCATCGCCGTGACGATGGCTCCGTCCATCAGCAGGGCGAACTGCGGGGCGAGCTCGGAGTGCCGGCTGTGCCCGGCGGCTTCGAGCAGGCGGTCGAGGAAGCCGGTCACCGCCTGTTTGTGCGCTGCGGCCAGCCGGTACACCTCGCTGGCGGGGTCGGATATCTCCGCCATGGCGTTGATGAACGCGCAGCCGTGGAAGTTGACGTCCGTCGCCCCCTCCGCGAGGGCGTCGAAGACCGCCAGTGGTCCGCCCCCGTGGGCGTCCACGGCGTCTTCGAGCCAGGCGCGCCAGCTCTGGTCCCGACGGGTCAGGACGGCCGCCACCAGGGCGTCCTTACCGGAGAAGTGCCGGTAGAAGGAGGCCCGCCCGACCCCGGAGACGGCCAGCAGTCTCTCCACGCCGACGGCGTGGATCCCCTCGGCGTAGAAGAGCTCCTCCGCGGTCTGGAGGAGGCGGTCGCGTGCTTGGGTCGCCATGGGTCCACGGTAGCGGATCTTGACCGCAAACGGCACCGAGCGGTACCGTCCTGTTGAATAGAACCGATCGGTACCGAATGAAGGAGGGCCCATGGCCCGGCTGACCGCTCCCGGCACGGGAACAGCGTTAATGGCCGACGAGGACACCGAGGCGGTATCGGCGAGGAATGCGTGGCGAGCCGTCCTGGTGCTCGGCTTCGGCACCTTCGCGCTCGGTACCGACGAGTTCGTGCTCGCCGGGGTGCTGCCCGAGTTCAGTGACTCCCTGGGCGTCTCGATCGCCACCGCCGGCCAGACCGTCACGGTGTTCGCGCTGACCTGCGCCGTGATGTCGCCGGTCCTCGGCACCCTGACCGCCGGCTGGCCCCGCCACCGGGTGCTCAAACTCGCCGTCCTGCTCTACATGGTGGGCGTGATCGCGACCGGGCTCGCCCCGTCCTTCGCGGTCGTCCTGGTGGCGCAGATGATCGCCGCGGCGGGCGCCGGCCTGTACATCCCGGCGGCCAGCGTCACGGCCGCCAGCCTGGTCGAACCCGAACGCCGGGGCCGGGCCATCGCCGCGGTGACCACCGGGCTGACGGCGGCGACGGCCCTGGGCGCGCCGATCGGCACCGTGGTCGGCAGCGTCCTCGGCTGGCGGGCGACGATGTGGTTCATCACGGCGCTGACGGTCCTGGGCCTGCTCGGGGTGCTGGCCCTGGTGCCCCGGGTGTCCGTGCCGGCCCCCGGCGGGCTGCGCCAGCGGCTCGCCCCGCTCCGCGACCGCCGGGTGGTCACCGTGCTCGCGACCACGCTGGTCGCCTTCACCGCCGCGTACATCGTCTACACCTACATGGCCGAGGTGTTCTCCTCGGCGACCGGAGGCAGCGGCGGCAAGCTGGCGATCCTCATGTTCGCCTTCGGCCTGACCGGGACGGTCGGCAACTTCTACGCCGGCGCGCTGGTCGACCGGATCGGTGCCCGGCCGGTGGTGGGCGGCGCCATCGTGCTGCTGGCCCTCAGCCTCGTCGTCCTCCCGCTGACCACCGGCACGTACCCGGCCGCGCTGGTCGTCATCGTGGCGTACGGTGTCGCGGCCTGGGCCATCACGGCCCCCCAGCAGACCCGTCTGATCACCCTCGAACCCGAGTCCGCGCCCCTGCTGATCTCGCTCAACGCGGCCTTCCTCTACCTCGCCATCGCCTTCTCCGGTGTCATCGGGGCGGTCGGCATGAGCTCGATCGGTGCGGACCGGATCAGCTTCATCGGAGCGGGGCTGGCCGTGGTCGCCCTGGGCCTGTCCGAGCTGGCGCACCGGTTGTCCTCGCGTACCCCGGCGGCGGCGGAGCCGTCGGAGGTCGCTACGTACCACTGAAACGCGCTCGATCACTCGACGAAAGGTATGTCCGAGATGTGTGGAATAGTCGGCTGGGTGGACTTCGGTCGCGACCTGACCAGGGAGGGAGCGACCGCGCAGGCCATGACGGACACCATGGCCTGCCGGGGGCCTGACGCCGAAGGCGTCTGGTCGGCCCCGCACGCGATGCTCGGCCACCGCAGGCTCGCGGTGATCGACATCGAGGGCGGCGCCCAGCCGATGATCACTCCGGAGACAGGTCCGGACGGCCGGCCGCTCGTGGTCCTGAGCTACAGCGGCGAGGTCTACAACTTCCAGGAGATCCGCGAGGAACTGGTCCTGCTCGGCCACCGCTTCCTCACCAGGAGCGACACCGAGGTGGTGCTGCGCTCGTACCTCCAGTGGGGGAGCGAGTTCGTCCACCGGTTCAACGGCATGTTCGGTCTGGCCATCTGGGACACCCGGACGCAGGAACTGCTCCTGGTCCGCGACCGCCTCGGCGTCAAGCCGCTCTTCTACTACCCCGTCGACGGCGGCGTGCTCTTCGGGTCCGAGCCCAAGGCCATCCTCGCCAACCCGCTAAGCACCGCGACGCTCGACCTGGACGGTCTGCGCGATGCCCTCGCCCTCGCCCGGGTGCCCGGCCGTACCCCGTTGAAGAACCTCTACGAGGTGCGGCCGGGCCACATCCTGCGGGTCGGCCGCGACGGGCTGCGCGAGGAGCGCTACTGGTCGCTGGAGACCCGCCCGCACACCGACGACCTCGACACCACCGTCGCCACCGTCCGCGAGCTCATCGAGGACGCGGTGAGCCGGCAGATGGTCTCCGACGTGCCGCTCTGCGCGCTGCTCTCCGGCGGTCTCGACTCCAGCGCCCTCACCGCCTTGGCCCAGCGCTCGCTCGACGCCAAGGACGGCAGCCGGGTCCGCACCTTCTCCGTCGACTTCGTCGGCCTGGCCGGGGAGTTCAAGCCCGAGCAGTTCCGGGACGCGCCGGACGCCCCGTTCGCCGCCGAACTCGTCCGCCACGTCGGCACCGAGCACCGCGAGATCCTCCTCGACACCGCCCAACTCGTCGACCCCGGCGTCCGCGACACCGTGCTGCGGGCCTGGGACCTGCCCTACGGCATCGGCGACCACGACCCCTCGCTCTACCTGCTGTTCAAGGCGGTCCGCGAGAGCTCGACCGTCGCCCTCTCCGGCGAGTCGGCCGACGAGGTCTTCGGTGGCTACCTCTGGTTCCACGACCCGGTGGCCTCGCAGGCCGACACCTTCCCGTGGCACGCCATCAACCGGGTCCCGGTGAGCGAGCAGGCGACCAGCTTCCTCGACCCGGGCCTGGTCAAGTCACTCAACCTGGCCGAGTACGTCGCCGACGAGTACCGCACGGCCGTCGGCCAGGTCACCCACCTGCCCGGGGACAGCGGCCTCGAACGGCGGATGCGCGTCGCCAGCCACCTCAACATCACCCGGTTCCTCCAGATGATGCTCGACCGCAAGGACCGGATGAGCATGGCGACCGGCTTGGAGGTCCGGGTGCCGTTCTGCGACCACCGGCTCGTCGAGTACGTCTACAACACCCCTTGGGCGTTCAAGACGTTCGACGGGCGGGAGAAGAGCCTGCTGCGCCACGCCACCAAGGACCTGCTGCCGCCGTCGATCGCGCAGCGCCGGAAGGCCCCCTACCCCTCGACCCAGGACCTCGGCTACGACCGGGCCATCAACCGCGAGCTCGCCCGGATCACCGCCGACCGGGACGCCCCGGCGCGGCCGCTGCTGAACCTCGACGCCGTCCGGTCCCACCTCGCCACGCCGGTCGAGAACGCCTACTCCATGATGCAACGATCGGTCTACACGGAGCCCCCGGTCCGGTTGGACGCCTGGCTCAAGCTCCACGACGTCCGGCTCGACGGCCTCCTGACCGCCTGACACCGGTACTCGACCGGCCCGCCGGAGCGCCGCCGGGACTGTCGTGGCTGTCGGGACTCCAGCTCAGTCCCGTCATCGGTGGTGGCGCCGTGCGGTGAGGGCGTGGTGGCGCGCTTGGCCGCGGGGGTCAAGGCGTCGCAGGCGCACATCCTGCCACCGCGACCGTGAAGTCGGCGGTGAGAGCGGGTACTTGGGAAACCAGGTGCCCGCTCTCTCCTGGTGTGTGGGCGGGCTTCGGTTCCCCGTGGTCCCCACGCCGCTCCCGGGGTAGTCGCTGCCTCTTGTGGCGGGGGCTGCTGTGCGGAGTGCCCTTCGATCTCCAGCGTCGGCGTCACGAATACCCTGCCCGGGAGCAGCGTCAGTGGCCGGGCCGGGCCGGGCCGGGCAGGCGGCGGCAGGCGGCGTTGCGGCCCTTGGTGTTGCAGGACTGCGGCCGGCGGCCCCGCCGCGGGCCGGGTAAGCGGGTGGGCCGCCCCGGTGCGGGGCGGCCCACCACTGATTCAGGGTGTTCGTGTGGGGGGGCGTTCAGTACTGCACGGAGATGCTGACTCCGGTGAAGGCCTGCTGGGCGTGGAGGCCGAAGTAGACGTATCCGGCGGGCGGGTTGTCGATGGTCAGGGTCTCGGTGTTGCCGGCCTGGGTGGACTTGCTGGTGTAGGCGTCGGGGGCGGTCCAGGTGCGGGAGTTGTAGTACAGGTCGGCGTTGCCGGTGCCGCCGGTGGTGGTGATCTTCAGCTGCTTGGTGCCGGCGGGGACGTTCAGGTAGTGGTGGGAGATGTTGCCGGTGGTGGCGCTCAGGCCGGCGCGGCGGCAGTTCTGGCCGAGCACGCTCACGTTGCTCCCGGCGCACAGGGGCAGCAGGCCGACGTCGACCTGCCGGCTGGTGGTGGCGGTGGCGCCCTTGTCGTCGGTGACGGTCAGGGTGGCGGTGTAGGAGCCGGCTGTGCCGTAGGTCTTGACCGGGGCGGCCTCGGTGGACGTGGTGCCGTCACCGAAGTTCCAACTGCGGCTTGCCACGGTGCCGTCGTCGTCGGTGGAGCGGTCGGCGAAGGTGGCGGTGAGACCGCTGACGGCCGTGTCGAAGGCGGCCACCGGGGCCTGGTTGCCGGGCAGCGAAGGCGTGGTGGCGCAGGCGCCGGCCCCGCAGGCGGCCAGCCAGGTCCTGAAGTCGGCGTCGTAGCGGGTGCCGATGGTGGTCTTGAGCAGGGTGCGGGCGCCGGCCCAGTCGCCCGCGCGGTACTTGGCGAGCACGGCGTCCACGTCGGGGCGGTGCTTCTCCATCATGTAGCGCACGGCCAGGTAGCCCCAGCGGTAGGTGCGCTCGGAGTTGGTGTTCTGGTAGGTGGTGTCGAAGAGCGTGGAGAGCGCGTAGGTGCGCAGCTTGGCCGCGTCGATCGCGGCGGTGTAGGGCTGGTCGAGGTAGGAGTAGGAGACGTACTCGGCGAAGCCTTCGATCCACCAGATGGTGGGGGTGGAGACGCCGGCGTAGAAGTCACCGTGCATGTTGAAGCGACCGTCGAGGTAGTGGGTGTACTCGTGGTTGAGGTTCCACACCTGGAAGTCGGGCTTGACGGAGGGGTTCTCGTAGGCGAGGAAGCGGGGCTGGTTGCCGGCGGTGGCGGGGTTGCCCTCCAGGTACATGCCGCCGTTGTTGGTGTCGATGCCGTAGATCGTGGCGGCGAACACCTGATAGTCGAAGCGGGTGTCGAAGACCACGACCTCGATGCTGGTGTTGAGGTCGCCCGCGACCGGGCCCTTGTCGCGGGCGACGGCGTGGAAGTAGGTGTCCTGGGCCAGCAGGCTCGCGCAGGCGGCGGCCAGGTTGTCGGGGGTCACCTGCTGGGCGAGGACGCGGATGCTCGGGCTGCAGGTGTGGGTGGTGGCCAGGATGCCGGCGCGCAGGCGGGCGGCGCCGTCCGCGGTGCCGTACAGCGCGGCGTCGGCCGCGTCGTAGGCGCCGACCATCTCCGCGACGGCCGCCCACAGGTGGGCGGTGCGGCCGCTGGGGGCGCTCTGCGCGGTGAGGCCGCTCAGCAGCGGCTGCAACTTGGGTTGCAGGGACGCGTACTGGAGGAACCGGCCGAGCTCGCGGGCGCCGTTGTAGACGAGGTAGCCGTAGTCGGTGCCGAGCAGCGCGGTGTTCCCGGAGACGAAGCCGTTCAGCGCGTCGAGCACACTGGGGTCGGCCTGGACGGCGGCGGCGAAGCCTGCGGCCTCGTGGCCGCGCCACAGGGTGGTGAAGATGCCGTTGATCGCGCCGGGCATTCCGCTGACGGTGTTGTAGGTCGCGGCGTTGTAGTCGGTGAGGAGGCGCTTGATCACCGGGAGGTAGCGGGTGTTCTCCTGGGCACTGTCGATCAGGGTGATCGACTCGCCGAGGACGGCCGCGTTGGCGGTGGTGACGTCGCGCGAGCGCGCACTGGCGAAGTAGCCGTCCAGGGCGCCGCGGATCGCGGTCCGCAGGCTGGTGCCGTAGGTGCCGACGTCGGTGGGGTGGTACCACTGGACGTAGTAGCCGGCGCGCAGGTACATGACCAACTGGTAGGTGGACGTGGAGTTGTCGCCCGGATAGGAGGCGACGTTGTCGCGCAGCGCGTTGGCGACCGTCACCATCTGCGACTCGCGGAAGGCGTACGAGGCGTCGGTGCCGGTGATGGTGAACAGGGGGCTGATGCAGACGCTGTCGACGGCCTTGATCTGCTGCACCAGCGCGCTGCCGGTGCGGCTGGCGAAGGCGCTGACGGAGCAGTCCGCGGCAGCCGCCTGGGCGGACGCGCCGAACGACTTGGCGGACACCGGTGTGCCCGGCGCCGGGTCGGCCGCGGGGGTGAACGGGGCGCGCTCGCTCGCGGGCACCGTCGCCCCGGTACCGCGCTCGGCCTCGCGGGCGTCGGGGTCGGCCTCGGGCGCGGGTTGCGGGGCGAGGGCGGCGGCAGCCTTCGCCGTCGCCGGTGGTGCCGGGGCGGGAGCGGCCTGGCTGCTCGGGGCGGACAGGCCGAGCGCCAGACAGGACGTCAGCGCCAGGGGCAGCAGCCGCGCGTAGCGCGACAGCCCAGATATTCGGACGGAACTCATGTGGGGGTCTCCGGGCCTACGACGACCGTGTGGGGTGCGGTCGGGTGGAGGAGGACCACTCGACGGGCACACCGGGTTGCGGCACGCCACCGAGCAGCGGGGATGGCATACCATTGCACACATCACACGGCACCGGGAAGATCTCTCACGTGACCGATTGTCCGAGGCTCTCGCCCCGGAGCCCCTTACATCCCCTCCTCGGCAGCCCTGCGAGGGCGGCCGGCTGACGGAGCCTCCGCGCTCGGACACGCCTGCATCCGGGCGCCGAGGACCGGCACCACTCGTCGCCCCGGACGGACCGGTTCGCCCGGGCCCTCACCCTGCCCAGGGGCCCGGCCGGAGGCCGCCGACAACTCCCGGCCAACTCGCGGACCTGCTTACCGCCGACGACTGCCGGCCGTGGTCAAACGGCTCCATGAACAGGACGCTCACCGCCCGTGCGGCGCACCGCCGCCACCAGGGGAAACGTCTGGGAGACCGTCCTGGCGAAACGAACGGCACGGTCGCCTGGTAGTTCCGGCGCATGCACCTCGCGACGGTTCCGTGCAGTGCCGCGATGTCCCCCCGCAGGGCGTTCTCCTGGCCCGGCGACTTCGGGGAGGGTGCGGTGTGGGTCTGGGTGAGGTGATCCGCCATCGGATGTCCGTCCCTTTCCGGTGGTGCAAGGCACCCGAACGTCACCATGGCCGGAAATCGGACCCCTCCTCTCCGCTTCGGGCGCCCTTCCCCCCGTGAGCGCCCCGGCGCATGCTGATGCCGGGCCGGACAACGGCGTCCCGCCCGCGGAGGGGGCCCGGCATGGACTACGAGAACCTGTTCGAACGCATCAACGACGCGGTCCGCCCCGTCCTGACCGAGGGAACCGTCGCCCAGTACATCCCGGCCCTCGCCGCCGTCGACCCCCGCCTGTTCGGCCTCGCGATCGCGGACACCCACACCCGCAGACCGCCGCGCGGCACCGGGCACTGGCGGGTCCCGTTCTCCATCCAGTCCATCTCGAAGGTGTTCACGCTCGCCCTGGTCCTGGCCGCCGACGGCGATTCGCTGTGGACCCGGGTGGGGAAAGAGCCCTCCGGTTCGCCCTTCAACTCCCTCGCCCAGCTGGAGCGGGAGAACGCGATCCCGCGCAACCCGTTCGTCAACGCCGGCGCGCTGGTGACCACCGACCGGCTGCTCACCCTCACCGGGGACTCCCGGGGCACCCTGCGCGAGTTCCTGCGCGCCGAGAGCGGCAACCCGCACATCGACTTCGACGCCCAGGTCGCCTGGAGCGAGAGCCAGCACGGACACCGCAACGCCGCGCTCGCCCACCTGCTGGCCGACCACGGGCGCCTCGACAACCCCGTCCCGGACGTCCTCGACCACTACTTCTGGCAGTGCGCCCTCACCATGAGCTGCCGCGACCTCGCCCTCGCCGCGGGGTTCCTGGCCCGGCACGGCATACGGGCCGACGGCACCAGGCTGCTCTCCCGCAGCGACGCCAAGCGCATCAACGCCGTCATGCTGATCGGCGGCACCTACGACGCCGCGGGCGAGTTCGCCCACCGCGTCGGCCTGCCCGCCAAGAGCGGCATCGGCGGCGGCATCCTCGCCGTCATCCCCGGCCGTGGCACGCTCTGCACCTGGGGGCCCGCCCTCGACAGCCACGGCAACTCGATCGCGGGCATCACCGCACTCGACACCCTCACCACCCACACCGGCTGGTCGATCTTCTGACCGACGACGCAGAGCGTGTCCGAAAGATCGCGTAAGTCCGTGATGTGACAGCGGACGAGTCATGGTGGATAAGGAACCGGTCGCCGCGGTGGCCGAGGACGCGTTGGTCGACGAGGTCGTCGGGCGGTTGATGGACCGCGCCGATGAACCCAGGATCTCCTCGATGTGCGCGGAAACCTCCCCCCAGGTCCTCGGCCGTGCGGGCCGTGTCGCGGAAGGTGTGCAGGACGAGCGCGGCCGTGTGCAGTGCGTCCAGGCCCTTGCCCTGGACCTCCGCGACGATCACGCGCATCCCCTCGGGTGCCTCGAAGGCCTGGCACAGGTCCCCGGCGACCCGCGCTGCCCGGGTCGCCGAGCGGTAGGAGCCCGTCAGGGCGACCGGCCCGAGCCGGGACGGCAGCGGAGGCGCCACCACGTTCTGCACCGCTTCGGCGACCTCCCGCACGTCCACCAGGTCCCGTTCGGCCCGCCGTCGCACCGAACTGACGTAACAGGCGGCGGCGCTGACGACGACGATCCCGCCCAGCGCGATCACCACCCTGGTGTGTCCCAGCAGGTGGTCGATCCCCGCCGCGCCCAGGCACAGGCCGACCGGCAGCGCACCCGTGCCCAGCACCGTGGTCACGGTGCCGCGGGCGGCCGCGAGCGCGGGACCGGCGGAGTAGAAGGGGAGCAGCCCGAACCCGGGGCCGGCCGCCGTCGCGACCACCGCCACCACTCCCGTCACCGTCACCGGCAGCGCCCGGGGCCGACGGTCCGGCCGGCGATCCGCCGGCACCGTACCGGCCACCGCCACGAAGCCACCCACGTGTCGCCGTCCAGCCCAGGACGATCCACCCGCCCCGGCGGCAGCACAACGACTCCCGCTCGCAGGACCAACGACCCGCCCGCACCCGTCCGAAGACCCGTCCGGGCTCGCGAGCCCACATCCGTGGACAGCCGTCCCGGCGGGACGCACCGGCGAGCGTGGCAGGCCCGGGCAACAACCGGCCGAAGCCCCCGCGGCGGTACCGGCCCCGGGCGGCAGGAGATCCGGCGTCGCACCCGCGGCACGTGAACGGTCGCGGCCGGTGCCGGACAGTGCGGGCCAGGCTCGACGAGAGGACCGACCAGGAACGAGGGGACGGTCGCGGCGGTCCACGGCGTGTCCCTCGAACGCCTTCGCGACGGCGTCGATCCCAGCATCGGCGCTCAGCAGCACAAGCGCGCAGGTCCCCTGCGGGTGTGACGGTGTTCGTCGGTCGGCGTTCAGGTTCGGGCGTCGAGCGGAAACAGGAGGTACGGGGTGGTTGCACGGGGTGGGTCCGAGCACGGTGGAGTGTCCTGACGACCAGTCTTCCCGGCTCACCGAGCACTGATGGCAGCTCGCTCCCGGCAGGTCCCGAGTCGAGGCGGCGCGGCGAGCCGTTCTGGACGCCTGACCGCTAAAGGACTGTCAGAGAAGCGTAAAAGTCGTATAAAGTCGCGGGCGGAGTGCCGGGAAGCCTGGTCGGCGAACAAGGGACAGTTCTCTTCGTCGATCCGGGGGTGACTCCTGTGGTGCTCGTTGCCGTTTTCGGGGCCGCATTGCTTGTCGCGGTTCTTCTGTCGGGCCTGGCAGCCCGCTCCGTCCTCTCGACCTCGCTGCTGTTCCTCGCGGCGGGTGCGTTGGTCAGCGACGGATTCCTCGGTCTCATCCACGTCACCCCGGGCAGCCCGATCGTCGCGGTGACAGCGGACCTGGCACTGTTCACGGTGCTGTTCACCGACGGCATGCACGTCTCCTTCGCGTCACTGCGCGGAGCCTGGCGCAACCCCGCACGGGCGCTCGGGCTGGGGATGCCACTGGCATTCGTCGGCATGGCGCTGGTGACGCACTTCCTGGTCGGACTCGACTGGACGACATCGTTCCTGGTCGGCGCGGTGCTGGCGCCGACCGACCCGGTCTTCGCCTCGGCGATCGTGGGCCGCAAGGAGGTTCCGGCGAGGCTGCGGCAACTGCTGAACGTCGAGTCGGGGCTGAACGACGGCCTGGCGCTGCCGGTCGTCCTGGTGCTGATCGCGGCCGCCGGGCCGACCTCCCCGGACTTCGAGGCCTCCCTGCCCACGATCGGGCTGGAACTCGTCGGCGGCCTGGCCCTCGGCGCCGTGCTGCCCGTCCTGGTCGACCTGCTGGTACGGGTGCCCGTACTCGGCGCGGAGGCGAAGCTGCAGCCGCTGCTTCCCCTGGCGACCGGCATCCTCCTCTACGCCGCCTGCCACCTCACCCACGCCAACCCCTACCTCGCCGCATTCTCCGCCGGTGCCGTTCTCGCCTCCGTCTCGCCCGGGTCCAGGCGCACCTTCGAGCCGCTCGGCGAAGCCCTCGCGGAGCTCAGCAAGTTCGCCGCCCTGCTGGTCTTCGGCGCACTGCTGACCCCACGACTCTTCGGCGACCTGTCCGTCGGCGGCTACGTCGCGGTCGCCCTCGCGATCCTGCTGATCCGCCCGGCGTCCCTGCTGATCTCGCTGATCCGCTCCCGCATCGACCGGCGCGAGCAACTGGTCGCCGCCTGGTTCGGGCCCAAGGGCTTCGCCTCGGTGGTGTACGGGCTGCTGGTGCTGCAAGCCGGCATCCCGCAGGGCGAGCAGGCCTACACCCTGATCGCGGTCTGCATCGCCGTGTCGATCGCCGTGCACTCCAGCTCGGACGTCCCGGTCGCCCGTCTCTTCGATGTCGAGGAACCGGTCCTGCCGCCCACCGGGGACGATGGGACCGAGGCAGTGCCCGCCGGCCCGAGCGCGATGCCAGTCACAGTGGACCGGTTCACCGCTGCCCGGGCCACCGCCGACACCCTCGTGAAGGAGCACCCCGATGCGCGCACGTGACCTCGCCGAGCCCTACCCGACCGTCAGCCTGGACGACCAGGCCCTGGACGCCGCCCGCCTCCTCGCGGAGCACCGCCTGCCCGGCGTCCTGGTCGTCGACGGCCCCGGCAGCCCGCGCGCGATCCTGCCCGCCTCCCAACTGGTGCGCCTGCTGGTGCCGGGCTACGTGATGGAGGACCCGACACTGGCCGCCGTCATCGACGAGGCCCACGCCGACCGGCTGTGCGAAGCCCTTACCGGGCTCCGGGTGCGCGACTGCCTGCCCAAGGACGCGCCCGCGCCGACGGTCGCCGACGCCGACGACACCGCCGTCGAGATCGCCGCCCTCATGGCCCGCAACCGCAGCCCGCTCGCCGCGGTCGTCGAACACGCCCCCGGCCGCCGCGGCGGCGGCGGCCGACTGCTCGGTGTCATCACCGCCTCCCACCTGCTCCACCGACTCCTGGGGAACCCGTGACCAACTGGCAGGCCTGGGCGTCGCTCGCGGTCTTCGCGGCCGTCTACGTCCTCATCGTCACCGAATGGGTGCACCGGGTCGGCGCGGCTCTCGGCGGCGCCGGCCTGATGCTCGCCATCGGCGCCACCGACGACGAGGCCGCGTTCTTCTCCACCCACTCCGGCATCGACTGGAACGTCATCTTCCTGCTGATGGGCATGATGATGATCGTCGGCGTGCTCAAGCGCACCGGCGTGTTCGAGTACCTCGCCATCTGGGCGGTCAAACGCGCCCGCGCCAGACCGTTCCGGGTGATGGCCATGCTGATGGTCATCACCGCCGTCGCCTCCGCACTGCTCGACAACGTCACCACCGTGCTGCTCGTCGCCCCCGTGACACTGCTGGTCTGCGACCGCCTCGCCCTGAAGGCGGCGCCGTTCCTGATCGCCGAGGTCTTCGCGTCCAACGTCGGCGGTATCGCCACCCTGGTCGGCGACCCGCCGAACATCATCATCGCCAGCCGCGCCGGAGTCACCTTCAACGACTTCCTGGTCCACCTCGCACCGCTCGCCGTCGTCCTGACGGTCGTGCTGGTGGCGATGTGCCGGTTCCTGTTCCGCCGCTCCTTCGTCTACGACGAGGACCGCGCCGCCGAAGTCCTCTCGCTCAACGAGCGCGAGGCCATCCACGACCCGCGCCTCCTGGTTCAGGGCCTGGTCGTCCTCGGCCTGGTCATCGTCGGCTTCGTCCTCCACCCGGTGGTCCACTACGCGCCGTCGGTGGTCGCCCTGCTCGGCGCCGGCCTGCTGGTCGCGATCTCGAAGGTCGAGGTGAAGGACGTGCTCGGCGAGGTCGAATGGCCCACCCTCGCGTTCTTCGCCGGCCTGTTCATCATGGTCGGGGCGCTCATCGAGACCGGCGTGATCGGGACCGTCTCCACCGCGCTGGCCGACCTCACCGGCGGCGCTCCGCTCGGCTCCACCATGCTCCTGTTGTGGGCCTCCGCCCTGCTCTCGGCGATCGTCGACAACATCCCCTATGTCGCCACCATGGCCCCGATCACCGCGGACCTCGTCCAGACGGTCGGCGACACCCACGGCCACGTCCTGTGGTGGGCCCTGGCCCTGGGTGCCGACCTCGGCGGCAACGCCACGGCCATCGGCGCCTCCGCCAACGTGGTTGTCCTCGGGATCGCCGAACGCAACCGCCAGCCCATCAGCTTCTGGACCTTCACCAAGTACGGCATCCCGGTCACGGCCGTCACCATCGCCATCTCGGCCCTCTACCTGTGGCTCCGCTACTTCGCCCTCGCCTGAGTCAGCAGGCTGAATGCCGGTCGGGTCGCCGTCAGGACTGGAGATACGAGCGGTGACGTCGTGCAGGTCGCGCATCTGATCGAGTGTGATGCCGGGGGCGGCTTCATGCGGCGGATGGACCATGAACCAGGCCACCTCCGCTTCGGCGTTGAGCCGACTGGGCGTCAGTGACGGCCTCGGCCCGCGTCCCCGTGGTGGTGGGGGCGGGCCCGCGTCGCTCCGCTGCTGGCACGGTGTCACATGTGGCTGCTCCGCCGGACAAGAAGCAGCACGACGATGGCCGGCGCTGCTCCGGCAAGCGCGTAAAGAAGCGTTCCATTCTCAACCGCGAGTCGGGCGTGCTCAGCACTCCCGGACAACGTGATCATCGCGGTCCACGCGGCGAGCGGGACGAGAACGGCGAGAAGCGCGACCCGAGCCCCGCGGATTGCCGTTCGGACGCCAGCCGGCTTGCCGGCCATCATGCGGCCGGCTCCGGTGGCGAGCATCGCACCCGCTACGGCCGACCCAGCCGCGAACGCGATGGTGTCGCCCTGTTGCGCCGGCATCAGTGCAGCGGCGATCAGGTACCACAAGCCGCTCGCGAGTGTCGCCAATGAGGCTAGGGGAGACATGCTTCGAGGGTACGGCGAATGGGAAGGCGTCCGCAGGGCTGCCGGTGGATTCTCCGGCGAACCCCTGCGGCAGACCCCTGTGCCGGTTTCAACGAACTGATGGGGCGACAGGGAGGGGATCGGGAGTCTCGGTTGTCCGACCACCTTTCCGCTCCACCTGACCGGAGGGCGGAGCGCGCAGCAGTTCTCCTACGGGACGGCGTTGTGCGTCGTCCTCCTGGTCCCGCTGCTGCGGCAGCACCTCGAGGGGCAGGTGGCCGCAGCCGTGGGCGGCGAGAAGTGACGAAAGTCTGACGGGGCGGAGCAGACCCTGGCCCGTCGGCCTGCCGGCTGGTCGGATCGGCAGTGTGAGCGAACAGAACGAAGAGGGCCGGGGGACGCCGGTCGGCCGCCGCATGGTGCTCGGCCTGCTCGGGCTCGGTGCGGCGGGAGTCGCGGCCGGCCCGTACCTCCAGCGCGCCCAGGAGGCGGTGGTCGGCAAGGACCCGACGGGTCTCACCGGCCTGCTGCCGGGAGGAGGCGGATTCCGGTACTACTCGGTGGTCGCCTCGGTGCCGACCCGGGGTGAGGACACGTACACCCTGACGGTGGACGGGCTGGTGGAACGGCCCGGCCGCTACCGGCTGGCCGACCTGCGGGCGATGCCGCAGCGCCGGATCGTGCGGGACGTGCAGTGCGTGACCGGCTGGCGGGTACCGGACACTCCCTTCGAGGGTGTGCCGCTGGCCCACCTGCTCGACACCGCCGGCGTCACGGCGGGCGCCCGGGCGGTGCGGTTCAGCTGTTTCGACGGCGAGTACACCGAGAGCCTCACCCTGGAGCAGGCCCGGCGCGACGACGTCCTGGTCGCGCTCAAGCTCCAGGACGCCCCGATCTCCCACTCCCACGGCGGTCCGGTGCGCCTGTACGTGGCCCCGATGTACTTCTACAAGTCGGCCAAGTGGCTCTCCGGGATCACCGTCACCGACACGGTGCGGCCGGGCTACTGGGAGGAACTCGGCTACGACACCGACGCCTGGGTCGGCCGCTCGAACGGACGTGACGATGCGCCGACCGCCTGACCTGCTGCTCCGCTTCACCCGGGCCGAGCGCCTGGTGCACCGCGCCACCGCCGCGCTGATGCTGACCTGCCTGGCCACCGCCGCCTGCCTCTACCTGCCGCCGCTGGCCGAACTGGTCGGCCGCCGAAGGCTGGTGGTCACCGTGCACGTGTGGTGCGGCCTCGCGCTGCCGGTGCCGCTGCTGCTCGGACTGGCCTTCCGCGCGGTGCGCGCGGACGTGTCCGGGCTGAGCCGGTTCGGTCCCGCGGACCGGGCTTGGCTGCGGGCGGTACGGGCGCGCGCGTCGCACCGTCCGGCGGGGAAGTTCAACGCCGGGCAGAAGCTGTACGCCCAGTGGACGCTCGGGTCGACGCTGGTGATCGTCGGCACGGGTCTGATGATGTGGCTCGTCCATCTGACGCCGCCGGGCTGGCGGACCGGTGCGACCTTCGTCCACGACTGGTTCGCGGCGACGATCGCCGTGGTGACCACCGGGCACGTGCGGATGGCGGTCCGCGATCCCGAGGCCCGGCGCGGGATGCGGACCGGCCTGGTGGACCGGCGCTGGGCCGAGTGCGAGCACCCGCGGTGGGTGCCCGCGCCGGCCGCGGACCGGGACGAGCCGGTCCGGGGCGGCGGCGCGCCTCGTCCGTGAGTCGCCGTGGGGCGTGCCGCGCGTCGTGCGGTGCCCCGGTGCGGCGGACGGCCTCAGCGGGCGGCCGCCCTGAAAGGGAGGGCCGGCCTTCGGATGGCGATGGCCTCCGTCGGTCAATGTCCGCCCGATCCGTCGACGCGTCAAGGAAGCGTCAACGGTCCGGTAGGGTTTCGGCTGGTGTGCCGGGAAGCCTGGTCGGCGAGCAGGGGACAGTCCTCTTCGCTCATCGAGGATTCCGGGGGATCTCTCATGGTGCCTGTCGCACGCTTCGCTCCAGTGTTGTCCGACACGGCTCCGCCACGGGGTGCGGTGGCGGTGGCCCGCGCGGTGGCGGTCCTTGGTCAGGGGCGGCTCCGGTGACGGAAGGGGCGGGCACCCTCGCCGAACTGAGCCACCGGTACCTGGAACTCCTCGCCGACGTCTCCGGCACCGGCCGCAGCCTGCACCGCCCGGAGCTGGAGAGCCTGCGTCTTCTGGGTGAGCGCACTGCCGAGTCGGGACACGGCCTGCGCGAGGTGGTTTCGTACTGTCTGGGGGCGACCCGCGAGGTGTGGCAGACCCTGCCCGGGATAGCCGGTGCCTCGACGCTCGGCGAGCTGCGGCGTGCCGGAGAGGCGGTGCTGGCGGCGACGGATGCGGCGCTCGCCGCCCTGGGGGAGGGACACGAGCGGGCGCAGCGACTGGCGGTCCGCCAGGAGGAGGCGCTGAGACGCGAGTTCATCGACGACCTGCTCTACGGCCGCAGTGATCCGGGAGTGCTGGCGGAGCGGGCGGAGCGGTTCGGGCTGAGGCTGGCCCGCACCCATGCGGTCGCGGTCGCGGTCGGGGAGGAGCCCTACGACGACGTGCATCCCGTGGTGCGGCGGGTGGAACGCGAGTTGGCGGGCCGCTTCGGCGAGCGGGACGTGCTGCTGGCGACCAAGGACGGTCGGCTGGTGTGCGTCGCGCCGGACAGCGAGCGCGCGGTGCTCGACTTCTTCGCCCACCTGGCGCTCCGTCCCGGGCCGGGCTACCGGCCGGCCCGGCGGGTGGCCACCGGGCGGCGGCACTCCGGGGCGGGCGGGGTGGTGCGCAGCTACGAGGAGGCTCTGGGCGCACTGGACTTCGCCGACCGGCTCGCACTGCCCGCCGCGTTGCTGAAGGCGGAGGAGCTGCTGGTGTTCCCCGTCCTGATGCGGGACCGCGCGGCGATGGCGGAGCTGGTGCGCAGCGTCCTCGGCCCGCTGACGGCGGCCAGGGGCGGGGCGCGGCCGCTGTTGGACACCATCGCCATCCAGGCCGAGGCGGGCTACGTCAACGCGGCGGCGGCGCGGCGGCTGGGGATCAGCGTCCGGACCCTCTCGTACCGCCTGGAGCGTATCAAGTCCCTTACCGGGTACGACCTTTCGGACGCGCTGCACCGCTACACCCTGGAGACCGCGGCCATGGGCGCACGCTTGCTGGGCTGGCCCGAGCAGCCGCTGTGACCGGTGCGCTCATGCCTGGTCCAGGGTGTTAACAGCGCATAAAGATTGCCGGGTCCTGGCAATGTGCGAAAGCCGGTTCGATTGCCAGGATTGCCGTGGCACCGAACCGGTGCCGTGGCGCGAGGCGGCGGGGGTGGGGGCGGGTGCGGGGATTCACCGAGGTCGCGCTGGGGTTTCCCACGGCACTGTTCAGCTTCGCGTTGCTGGTGGTCATCGGGTACTGGGGGCTGGTTCTGCTCGGTGGCCCGGGTGTCGACGCCCTGGACGGGGGAGAGGGCGTCGACACCCACGGGGGAGCTCTCGCCGGACTCGGGCTGGGCGGCGTGCCGGTGACGGTGGCGGGTTCTCTGCTGATCGCCGTTGCCTGGTTCGTGAGCCTGGCCGGATCCGTGCTGACCACCGGCCCGGCGGCGCGTACCGCCGTCCTCGCCGCGGCCTTGGCCTCCGCCTGGGCGGGGACGAGGGCGGTGCTGCGCCCGATCGCACGGCGGCTTCCCCGTGAACGGGCCGCCAGCCGCAGCGACTTCGTGGGACGGCTCTGCGTGGTGCGTACCGGCCGGGTGGGGCCGGACTTCGGGCAGGCGGAGGTCACCGCGGAGGACGGGTCGAGCGCCGTGGTCCAGGTCCGCTCCCTCACCGAGGAGCCCGGTCTGACGGTAGGCCGGACCGCGCTCATCTTCGACTACGACCCCGATGCCGAGTGCTACCTCGTGGCCGCCTTCGATCCAGGGGCGCTCGGCGACTGAGCTGTCCGCCCGGCGTGCTCTGACTTCTTTTCACACAAAGGACTTGTGATGGACACCATCGCTGTCGGCTTCGGCGTGCTCATGGCCGTCGTGCTGCTCATCGTGCTCGCCACCCTGCTGCTCACCAGCCGCCTCTACCGGAAGGTCGAGCAGGGCAAGGCGCTGATCGTCTCCAAGACGAAGAAGGTCGACGTGACCTTCACCGGCGCGGTCGTCCTGCCGGTGCTGCACCGGGCCGAGCTGATGGACATCTCGGTGAAGACCATCGAGATCTCCCGCACCGGCCGCGACGGCCTGATCTGCCGGGACAACATCCGTGCCGACATCCGGATCTCGTTCTTCGTCCGGGTGAACAAGACCGTCGAGGACGTCATCAAGGTCGCCCAGGCGATCGGCACCGCGCGGGCCAGCGACCAGGCCACCTTGCAGGACCTGTTCGCCGCCAAGTTCTCCGAGGCGCTGAAGACCGTCGGCAAGCAACTGGACTTCACCGACCTCTACACCCACCGGCACGAGTTCCGCGACCAGATCATCGCGATCATCGGCACCGACCTCAACGGCTACAGCCTGGAGGACGCGGCGATCGACCACCTGGAGCAGACACCGCTGGGCTCGCTCGACGCCGACAACATCCTGGACGCCCAGGGCATCCGCAAGATCACCGAACTCACGGCGATCGAGCACGTGCGCACCAACGAGTACCAGCGCACGGAGGAGAAGGAGATCACCCGGCAGAACGTCGACGCCCGGGAGGCCGTCCTGGAGTTGGAACGGCGCCAGGCCGACGCCGAGATCCGCCAGCGGCGCGAGATCGAGACGCTGCGCGCCACGGAGGAGGCGGTGATCGCCCGCGTCCAGGAGGAGGAGCGGCTCAACGCGCAGACCGCGTTCCTCACCACCGAGGAACAGCTCGGAGTCCAGCGCGAGAACCAGGCCCGCGAGGTCGCCGTCGCACAGAAGAACCGCGAGCGGGTCATCGCGATCGAGAACGAGCGGATCGAGAAGGACCGCCTCCTGGAGGTGATCGGCCGCGACCGGGAGACCGAGCTGGCCCGGATCGCCAAGGACAAGGAGGTCGAGGAGCAGAAGCGGGAGATCGCCGACGTGATCCGCGAGCGGATCGCCGTCGACCGCACCGTCGCCGAACAGGAGGAGTCCATCAAGACCCTGCGCACGGTGGAGGAAGCGGAGCGGCTGCGGAAGTCGACGGTCATCCAGGCCGAGGCCGAGGCACAGGAGCAGCTGGTCAAGGACATCAAGGCCGCCGAAGCGGCCGAGCAGGCCGCCGAGCACAAGGCCCGCGAGTCCCTGGTCCTCGCCGAGGCGCGCCGCCAGGCCGCCGAACTGGACGCGACCGCCAAGATCCGCCTCGCCGACGGCATCCAGGCCGAAGCCGCCGCCGAGGGGCTGGCACAGGTCCGGGTCCGTGAGCAGGAGGCCGCCGCGATCGAGAAGGTCGGCCGGGCCGAGGCAGCCGTTCTGACGGAGAAGGCACAGGCCGCCGCACTGGAGATCGGCGCCAAGCTCAAGGCCGAGGCCGAGGGCCTGACCGAGAAGGCCGCCGCCATGGCCGCCCTCGACGAGGCCGGCCGGGGCCACGAGGAGTACCGGCTGCGCCTCGCGGCCGAGAAGGACGTCCGCCTCGCCGGCCTGGACGCCCAGCGGCGGATCGCCGAGGCCCAGGCCTCGCTGGTCGCGGCGGGACTGGAGAAGGCCAACATCGACATCGTCGGCGGCGACACCGTGTTCTTCGACCGCCTGGTGCAGTCGGTGACGGCGGGCAAGAGCGTGGACGCGTTCGTCACCCACTCCGACACCGCCCGCGCTCTCGCCGGTCCCTGGCTGGACGGCAGCGCGACCTTCACGGAGGACCTCACCCGGGTGCTCTCCTCACTCTCCACCGCCGACGTGCAGAACCTCACCGTCTCCGCGCTGCTGATGAAGCTCATCGGCCCGGGCGGTGACCAGAGCGGGCCGCTCACCCAGCTCCTCGCCTCCGCGCGGCAGCTGGGCATCGCCGAGACACCGATCGCCGCTCTCAACGGCGCGAAGAAGTAGGGGAGCGAACCGGTGACCGAGGACGTCGACGACGACGGCACGTACGAGCTGCTGCGTGCCCGGCTCCGCCGCGCCGCCGCCGACCTGACCGAGCGGGCACAGGCCCTCAACGCACGCCGGGTGGCCGAGTTCGGCGGAGGTGAGTTGACGCTGGCCGGCACCGGACGGCTCACCGCCTCGAAGCCTCTCGCCCTGCGCGACGTGGCGGCGGTCGGCGGCCTGCTCCTGGCCGGGTGGCAGCACACCGCCGGCGCCGCCCGCCTCGACGACATCCTCACCCTCCACCGACCCGATCTGACCGAGGCGCCCAGCGGGACACTGCCCGGTCTGCTCGACGACCCGCGCCTGCAGCAGGACCTCGACGAACTGCACCGCTACTACCGCGACGCCCGCCTCGAACAGCTCCGGCTCGTCGACGGCCGGCTCCTGGCGCTCTTCCGCACCGGACCGGCCGCCGGCGACCTGCGGGTCCTGCGCTGGAACCTGGCCGCCGACGGCACCCCCGCCTACCTGGACGCCCGGGGCGAACGCGACCACGCCCCGGCGGAGGGCCGGCAGATCGACTGGACCGCGACCACCCGCGCCGACCACCGCCAGGGACGCCCACCCGCCGTGTCCCTCACGGGCGAACTCCTGCTCTCCACCGACGGCGGCACACTGCGCCTGGCGACCCCGGCCGGGCGCACCGTCCACGAGGAACCGCTGGACGAACCGCTCCAGGCCCTCGCCGACTCCGACATCGCCCACGGCCGCCTCGACACCCTGCTGCTGGTGCGGGTCAGGCCCTATCGCGAGGAGACGGTCCGCCACCTGGTCTGCCACCTGCCCACCGGTCGCACGGTCCGCATCGACGCCCTCGGCCAGTCCTGCCTGCGGCTGCCCGCCGATCAGGGCCTGGTCTTCCCCGGCGGCTACGTCCTCACCGACGGCACCCACCGCGTGTTCGACCGGCCGACCGCCGGCCTGCGCCACGAACGGACGATCACCTCGCCCAACGGCGAGGACACCCTCTTCGCCTTCCGCGACCCCGTCGACGGGCGCACCCTGCTGCTCCCCTACAACAGCGTCCGCCAGGCAGCCGCCGCACCCCTGCTCTGCCAGGGCTACGCGCTGCTCGACGACGGCACGCTCATCGCCCCGCACACCGCGGACGAACCAACCCGACTGCACCCCGTACAGACCTGGCGGACCCCGTTCACCGGCGAACGGCACGCCGCCGCCCAACCGACCGGACACGGCCCGCTCGCCCGGATCGGCAACCCGGACCTGGTCCGCGGCCTGGCCGACTGCCTGGCCCTCGCCCGCCTGGCCACCGCCCGCACCGACACCACCGCCGGCTACCGGGCCGTCCTCACCGCGAGCACACGCACCACCGACCGCCACCACTGGCTGGCGGAGCCCGGCCTCGGCGACCTCCACGCGCCGCTCGGCGACATCCGCGAGACGGCGAGCCAGGCCATCACCGAACACGAGACCGTCGCCGAGCTCACCGCCCACGCGGCGGCCCAGGTCACCCGCACCGCCGAGCACGTCGACGGGCTACTGCGTCGCACCCGCGGCGAGAGCCTCACCTCCGCCGCCGAATGGATCGCCGAACTCGCCGACCTGCACCGCACACGGGGACAGGTCGAAGCCCTGCGCGAGCTGCGCCGCGCAGACACCCACCGCATCGACCTCCTCGCCGAGCGACTCGCCGAAGGAACCGCGGAGGCGGCGCGACGCGCCGTCGACTTCCTCGCCGAGCCCGACGCCTTCACCGACCACCACCGACAGGCCGCCGAACTCGCGGACACCGCCGGATCGCTGACCACGGCCGCCGACGCCGTGCCACTCGCCGAGCGGATTGCCGCACACACCGAGGCCGCGCAGACCGTCGCCGAACTCGTCACCACACTCGAACTCGCCGACCCGGCCGTCCGCACCGCCATCCTGGACCGCCTCGCCGACATCCTCGGACTGCTCAACCGAGCCCGGAGCACCCTCGACACCCGCCGACGAGAACTGCGCACCCGCGAGGCCGCCGCCGAATTCGCCGCCGAAAGCGCCCTGCTCGCCCAGGCCACCGCCGCCGCCCTGGCCGCCGCCGACACCCCGCAGACCTGCGACGAGCAGCTCACCCGACTGATGCTGCGCATCGAACAACTCGACACCCGCTTCGCCGACGCCGATGCCGCCCTCACCGAGCAGCTCACAGCCCGCCGCGAAGAAATCCACCACGCCCTCAGCGCCCGCCGCCAGAACCTCCTCGACGAACGCGCCCGCCACACCCAACGCCTGGCCGCCTCCGCCGACCGCCTCCTCGACGCGCTCCGCCCGCGCCTGGCCGCCCTCGGATCCCCGGCCGACATCGACGCCGCCCTCGCAGCAGACCCGATGGCCGTCAAGATCCGCCAACTGGCCGGACGACTGGCCGACCTCGGCGACCCCGTACGGGCCGAGGAAGCGGTCGGCCGCCTGCGTGCGGCGCGCCAACAGGCCCACCGAGCCCTGCGCGACCGCGCCGACCAGGCCGGTGACGGCCCCGGCACGTTGCGACTGGGCCGCCACCTGTTCACCACCGTCACCCAGCGCCCCGAACTCACCCTCGTCCACCGGCAGGGCCGCCCGACCTTCGCGCTCACCGGCACCGACTACCACGCACCCGTCACCGACCCCGACTACGCGGCCACCGAACCGTTCTGGGAACAACCGCTGGTCTCCGAGACCCCCGGGATCTACCGCGCCGAGTACCTCGCCGCGACCCTCCTGCTCGACGCCGAGCCCGACGGCCTCGATGCCCTTCACGAGGCAGCCGCGCGAGGCACGCTCGCCGAACTCGTACGCCGGGCTGGCGAAGAACGCCACGACGAGGGCTACCGGCGCGGCGTCCACGACCACGACGCGACCGCCGTCCTCCAAGCCCTCCTCACCCTGCACGCCGGTGCCGGCCTGCTGCGCCACCCCGCGGCCGCCCGCGGCACCGCGCAACTCTTCTGGACACACGGCGCCGACGAGAACGCCAGGACGATCTGGGCGGCGCGGGCCCGCTCATTGGGAGCCGCCCGTGCGCACTTCGGCACCGTTCCCGCCCTCGACACGCTCGCCGACGAACTCGACGAGAGAATCGCCGAGTTCACCCGAAGGGCAGGCCTGCCCGCGTCCCGGGCCGGTGCGTACCTCGTGGCCGAACTCGCCCACACCGCCACCGGCTTCGCCGCCCGACCCGCCATCACGGCCCTCCTGGACAAGTTCCACGCGGATCCGGGCACCCGGGACCTCGCCGAAGCGCTCGCCACCATCCCCGACGATCCCGCCCGCCTGCCCGCCCGGCACCAGCTGGCCTCGGCCTGGCTGGAAGCGTTCACCCAGGCCACCGGCCACCCCGCCGACACCGCGGACCTCGCGGAGGCGGCGGCAACCCTCCTCACCCCGGGCCTGCCCCGCTACCTCACCGACGGCGCCGCCGAGACCACCGTGACCGGGCTGGCCGGCGACCACCCCCGCCTGCACTCCGGCGCCCTGACCGTACGCCTGGACGAACTCCTCACCCGAACCGCCGACTTCCGGACCACACACGTTCCCGAATACCGCGCCTACCAGCACAACCGCGCCCGCCTACTGGAGGCCGAACGTACCCGGCTGCGCCTGGAGCAGTACCGTCCGCAGCCCCTCGACGGCTTCGTCCGCAACCGCCTCATCGACGAGGTCTACCTTCCCCTCGTCGGCGACAACCTCGCCAAGCAGCTCGGAACAGCGGGCGACCGCGCCCGCACGGACCGCAGTGGTCTGCTCCTCCTGGTCTCCCCTCCCGGGTACGGCAAGACCACGCTCGTCGAATACCTGGCCGACCGGCTCGGCCTCCTCCTCGTCAAGGTCAGCGGCCCCGCGCTGGGCCACCGGGTCACCTCCCTGGACCCCGCCGAGACCTCCGACGCCACCGCCCGGCGCGAGATAGAGAAGATCAACTTCGCGCTCCACGCCGGCACCAACGTGCTGCTCCACCTGGACGACATCCAGCACACCTCGCCCGAGCTCCTCCAGCGGTTCATCCCGCTGTGCGACGCCCAGCGCCGCATCGACGGGGTCTGGGACGGCCAGGCCCGCGAGTGGGACCTGCGCGGCAAGCGCTTCGCCGTCGTCATGGCCGCCAACCCCTATACCGAGTCGGGCAGGAACTTCCGCATCCCCGACATGCTCGCCAACCGCGCCGACGTCTGGAACCTCGGCGACGTCGTCGCGGGCCGCGACGACCTCTTCGGCCTCAGCTTCATCGAGAACACCCTCACCGCCAGCCCCCACCTGGCGCCGCTCGCCACCGCCGAACCCGCCGACCTGGACGCCCTCCTGCGCCGCGCCGGCGGAGAACCCTCCGGGCAGGAACTCTCCGGGCCCTGGCCCGCCGCCGAGACCGAGCGGATGACCGCCGTCCTGGCCAAGCTCCTGCGGGTCCGCGCGACCGTCCTCGCCGTCAACCGCGCATACCTGCACTCCGCCGCCCAGAGCGACCGCTCCCGCACCGAGCCGCCCTTCCTGCTCCAGGGCTCGTACCGGAACATGGCCAGGATCGCCCAACGCGTCGTGCCCGCCATGGATGACACCGAACTCGACGCACTCGTCACCGACCACTACCGCGCCGAGGCCCAGCCACTCGGGGCCGACGCCGAGGCCCAGCTCCTCAAACTCGCCGAACTGCGCGGCACCCTCACGCCCGACCAGGCCGCCCGATGGGAGGCCATCAAGGCCGAATGGCCACGAGCGCGCTGACGGGTCGCCCGCCTGGGTGCGCTGGAGCCAGCCGATGGGCGATGCCCAGGAGAGCCCGTTGCCGCCGGCGTCGCCGGCGTCGCGCACCGCGTAGGCGGCGCCGAGGACGGCGAGGGCCAGGCCCGAGGCGGTGCGGGCGTGTGCGGAGATCTGGGCGGTGACACCCGCGACCGCGGCGAACAGGAGCCCCGCGGCCGCGCAGGAGAGTCCGTAGAGCAGGGCGGAGCCGGCGGTGATGCCCTCGACGCCGAGGCCGCTCAGGCCGACGGCCAGGAGGAGGGTGAGCGCGAGGTTGGCGATGGTCGCCACGGCGAATGCCGCCGCGAGGTGGGCGTGCCGGCCGACGGCGGCCGAGCGGACCAGCTCGGCGCGTCCGGTTTCCTCCTCGGCCCGGGTGTGCCGGGTGACGACCAGCACGCTCAGCAGGGCCATCAGGACGGCCGCCAGGCCCAGCAGGCGGTGGCCGAGCATGGCGCCGTAGGTGCAGTCATCGAGGAAGTGCCGCGGCCCGGTCATCGCCAGCACGCCGGGGTTGTCGGAGGACCGGGCGACCGAGGAGCGGTCCTCGGCCGTCGGGTAGAGCGTCTTGACGTTGTTGGCGGTCGAGACCGTGACGCGGAAGACGAGCAGGACCCAGGCCGGGATCCTGATCCGCTCCTGCCGGAGGTCGAAGCGGATCAGGGCTCCCATCCCGGCGAGGTGGCCGCCCGGCTGCCGGCGTGCCGCCGTTCCGCCCGGCGCCGCGGTGTCCGTCGTGGTGGCGCCGGTCATCGCGCACCGCCGCGGATCCGCGAGAACAGGCCGCGCCCGGCGGCCGTCGCGACCGCTTCCGGGTGCTCAACGACGTCTGGTACGAGTCGCTGACCCGGCGGGACGAGGTCCTGGTGCGCTGGGTCCGGGTGCTCAAGGAGGGCGAGGTCACCCTCGGGGCGCAGAGCGTGGCCGGTGGGCGGCTCGCCGAGAGCGCCGAGTTCTTCGAGTTCATGATCACAGAACTGGAGGGGATGCTGGACCGCTGGAAGGCGCGGCACGGGGGCGGCGTGAGTGCCTGACCGGTCGGCCCGATCGCCCGTGGTCTTGTGCCGGGGTCGGAGTCAGGTGTGTCACGGGTGACCCCGGCCGTCGTTCGGAAGAGGGCCACCCGGCGAGGCCCTACGAGGTGCCCATGATCCTCGCGAAAGTCACCGGATCGGCATCGAAGCCATGGATGCCGGGCCGGAACACCCAGGCCCCCGAGCTGTCCCGGACGAACTCCGCGACCCTCGCGGCCGTTGCCCCGCCGACGTCGGCGAAGTCCACCGCCGCCACCTCATCGCGCCCGTTCCGGATCCTTGCCGCGGGGTTCGCTATGTCTCCGAACGTCAGCCGGCCGGCATTCTGCTGGATGGCGACGCCCACGACCACCCGGAGGTAGCGGTGCGCCAGGCGGTCGAGCTCAAGGACCAGGCACTCGTCGACGCCGAGGCCCTTGCCGTCGCGGCTGTCCCTGGTGAGGGTGATCGTGCCGTCGGGAGCGCGGCTGTCGAAGTGGACCAGGTAGGCGGGGGTGCCGGCCGGGGCGCCGGTGGTGTATGTCGCGGCGACGAGATCCAGATCGTGACCCGCCGAACCTGCGGGACTCGGATCCCACGACAGACCTACTTCGATCCGTTCCAGGCCCTTGTTGAGACTGCTCACCGGACTCTCCCTTCGTCATCGCACCGACCCGGCATGGTGCCATCGTGGACCGGTTCGTGGTGAGCCAACGATAGGGCACTGGAATGTCATTGACATGAAATCAGATATGCCTGCCCGGGCGGGCCTCGAATCTGGCCGACCGACCGGCCTCCTCGCGGCTTCGGCGGCCGTGAGGCTCTGTTGAACAGCCGGCCGACGGACCCGGCGGTAGTGGCCGGCGGCGGGGACCACATGGTCAGGTTTCGTCGTCCGGACTGCTGCGGTGTGAGCCGCGGCGCACAGCTCGGTCGTCAAGGGCCCGCTGAAGAGCCGTAGAAGTCCCGGGTGGAGTGCCGAGAGGCCTGGTCGGCGGACAAGGGGCACATCTCCTCTGCGCCAGGGGGCCGCCACGTATTCGAGCCGACCTCGGCGGCAACGTCACCGCCATCGGCGCCTCCGCCGACGTGGTCGTCCTCGGCATCGCCGAGCGCAAGCGCACCCCCATCAGCTTCTGGACCTTCACCCGTTACGGCGCCCCCGTCCCCGCCGTCACCATCGCCGCGCTCTACCTGTCGCTGCGCTACTTCGCCCCTGGCCGACAGCGGGCTGTCGGCCGGCGTCCGTGGCACGCCGGGATCATCGGGACGCTTCCTCCTCGCGGCTGGTGAGGCGGCCGGCGGACTCCAGCCGGGACAGGCGCTCGTGCTCGCGCTCCGCCCAGCGTCGGACCCGTTCGAGGTCCAGCGCGGCGCCGTGGCCGACGTGGGCCAGATCGATCGCGCCCGCCACCAGCAAGGTGTCCATCCGGCCGTCCACCGCGTCGAGGGTGAGGTCGGCCATCAGGCGCACGCCGCTGGAGGTCGCGACCGGTGCGCCGTCGGCGGTCGCGATCTGTACGACGTAGCCGGGCCGGTCGGGTCCGGCGACACGGGTGGCGACGGAGAACACCTCTGCCGGTCCGGTGACGTCCAGCAGCTCGACGCCGGCGAAGGCGGCGACGACGACTCGGTGGGGCGACTGGGGCATGCCCTGATCATGGTGCCCGGCGCGCGGTGGCCGCAATGACGAGGTCAGCGCAGATCCGGCCATGGAGCCGGCCACCGCACGGCCGCGTCGCCGCGGTCGGACGAGGCAGGGACGACACCTCTGGGCGACATCGTCGCGTCCAGTCGTCCGGGGGCTCGCCCCGACAAGGCGAGGTGGAGCACGCCGTCGCGTCGTCCCTGCCCGTCGCCGTGACACGGTTCCTCGACGGTGGCATCCCCCGTCGAGGCCGTGCTGTCGGTGTCCGTGTGAAACGCGGCGGCCGCGGTCCGCCCACCAGGCGGGGCCGCGGCCGGCTGTCGTGCGTGGTCGGTCAGAAGGCGACGATGCCTTCGCCGCCCTTGCCGCCCGGCACGGTCCGGGCGCCCAGTGCGGTCAGTGAGCCGTCGTCGTTGACCGCGAACTCGTCGAGGATGCCGTTGACCCCAGTCTGGGCGTAGAGGTAGTGCCCGTCGGCGGAGACCGCTGCGTCGACGGTGCCGGGGTCGGTGGGGGTGTTGCCCAGGGCCGTCAGCCGGCGGCCGTGGTCGGAGGCGCGGAAGCCGCTGAGGGTGGAGCTGCCGGCGTTCGACGCGTAGAGCAGGTCGTGGACGGCGACGATCCAGCAGGTGGCGGACTGGCCGGTGGCCGCGAACGCCTCCTGCGTGGCGGTGCCGTCCGGGTGGACGGTGAACGTCGCGACGGCGTTCGTGCCGGCCTCGGTCAGGAAGAGGCCGTTCCGGCCGTTGGGGACGAAGGCGAAGGGCACGGCGCCCGGGAGGTTCGTGACGACGGGGGAGTCGGCAGGGGTGCCGGAGCGGTCCAGGTTGAACACCAGCAGGTTGCTGCCGTTCGCCTTGGTGGTGACGACGAGCTGGGAGCCGTCGCCGGTGAAGCCCACCTGCCCGGGGGTGTTGGTGAACTGGGGGGTGGCGTCCGGGTCGAGGCCGAGGCAGCGGTTCCATCCGGCCTGCTCGTCCAGGCGGCCGTCGCGGACGGTGTAGCCCTGGATCGACCCGCCGTCCAGGGCGTTCAGCACGAACACGGCGTCGTCGTGCACGGCGACGCTCACCGGGAAGCGGCCGCCGGAGCCGACGACCTGCCGCAGTGCGAGGCGGTCGCCGTCCACGGAGAACACCGAGACGGTGTCGCTGCCGGCGTTGACGGCGTACAGCAGGGCGTGGCGCGGGTCGTAGGTCAGGGATCCCTGGGAGGCGAGGTGGTCGGCGACCGACCCGGCCAGCACGCCGCCGAGGCCGTGGGTGTCGTAGGTGTTCGCCTGGGTCAGCTGCCCGTCGTCCGCGCGACGGTAGGCGATGATCTGATTGCCCGTAGGGTCGTCGGTCTGGACGAAGACCGCGTGGTGGCCGCCGCGCGGGTCGTCGCCGCCGCCGCGCGTCGCCGCGGACACGGACGGAGCGCATACGGCTGCGGTGGCGAGCGCGGTCGCGACGGCCACGCCGAGACGAGTGATCTTCTGCACGATGTACTGCCTCCATGAAGGCTTGGGATTGACGTCTCGCTGGAGGCCTGCGTTTCCGGTCGAGCCGGATTCGGGCAGTGTGGCCGTGAGGCGAGACGGCACGGACGAGGGGTGTGGCGGGTACTGCGATGCCGACCATGGGCCTTGCACAGCTGTCCGTGCTCCACCCTTCGCCGACAAGGTATGTGACGATTTGTCGGAAATAGCGGAAGTGCCGTGCAGCGGCATCGCCGCGCCGTGCCGGAACGGTCGCTGTCGCGCAGTGAATGTTCGCGGGCGCCTGGCGCCGTCCGGGCGCGGTGTCTCGACGCCATGCGCACACCCGATCGGAGCTGCGGTCGGGTACGGCCGTCCAACGACTCCGATGTCCCACTGCATTCCGAGATGGCCGGATCAGGACAGTGGCCGACCTCGCCCCCTTGCCCGAAAGCGCATACTCGGTCACTCTCTGTGCGTGATCAACAGGTGTCGCGCCATGAAGAAGGACAGAACACTCTGCAGGAACCGGGTGAAGGAGGCCGGGCTCCGCTGCCACCAGCACCAAGGACTCCCGGGTGGGCCACGCCCCCTCGGCCCGTCGCCCCGGCGCACCTCCCGCTCCTCTCCGGCACAGTCGACAGCGACGAGGCCCCGCGGCCCCAGCCCGTCCTCGACCCGTGCCGCGCCGAGCGCCCGCCCCGTACCTGCCCCCAGGAGGCCGGCCGTCCCGGCCCAGCGCAGCGCGCTGCGCCCCACGGCCCGGGTGCCGCGGGCCGTGAGCCCGGCCGAGTTGAGCAGCGCCGCACAGGCCTGCGTCGATGTCGTCTCCAGGGGCGGCGGTGACGTCATCGCCTCCCAGCCCGTTCCACAACGGCCGCACCGAGGGAGTCAACACGCGAACCAAACGGATCATGAGACAGATGCACGGCCGAGCCGGATTCTCCCTGCTCCGCCACCGCATCCTCCTCCAGTGATCATCACCCAGCGCTACCACCGATTACGGGACAGAGCCGGATTCTCCTGACGTCCCGTAGGCGCCGCCCCGCTGGAGGGACGGGAGCATGCCACGCGCCCGCCGCGATCTGTGTGATCTGCCAATACGGTGGCCCGGATGGATGCGGGACACTGCGCGCCATGACCAACGCGACGACTCCCGCCCCGCCCGCCGCCGATCCGCAGGCATGGCTCACCCCGGGCGTGCGGGGAATCGGCACGGCGAGTTTCCTCGCGGACGTCGGGCACGAGATCCCGACCGCCCTGCTGCCCTCCCTGCTCACATCGACGCTCGGCGCCCCGGCTGCCGCGCTGGGCGCGATCGAGGGTCTGTCCGACGCGCTCGCCGGAGCGGCCCGTTTCGGCGGAGGGGTACTCGCCGACGACCCCGCGCGGCGCCGCAAGGTCGCGGTCGGGGGCTACGCCACCACCGCGGTACTGGGTGCCGCGACCGCCGGCGCGACGGCGGTCTGGCAGGTGGGCGTGCTGCGGGCCGCGGCGTGGACCGCGCGGGGCCTTCGGGTGCCGGCACGTAACGCGCTGTTGGCCGACATCGTTCCGGCCGCCGCTTACGGACGCGCATACGGGTTCGAGCGGATGATGGACAACCTCGGGGCGATTTTCGGCCCGCTCCTCGCGCTCGGCCTGGTCGCCTGGCTCGGCGTGCAGTGGGCGATCGGCCTGTCCGTGATCCCCGGCCTGCTCGCCGCCGCCGCCATCGTCTACGCGATCCGCCGCACCCCGAGCCCGACCGGCCGGGACAAGGTGCCGCTCAGGATCCGTGTCCGGCCGTTGCTGAAGGGCGAACTCGGAAGGCTGCTCGGCGCCTGCGCCGCGTTCGAGGTCGGCAACGTCGCCGCCACCCTGCTCATCCTGCGTGCCACCGAACTCCTGTCGCCCGAGCATGGCTCGAAGACGGCCACGACGATCGCGCTCGGCCTTTATGCCGCCTACAACGCCGCCGCCACCCTCGCCTCGGTCCCGGCCGGACACCTCGCCGACCGGCTCGGGAAACGCGGACCTGTCCGTGTCCTCGCCGGCGGCGTGGCCGCGTTCGCCGCCGCCTACGGCCTGTTCGCCATCGACACCGCCGCCATCGGGGTGCTCGCCCTTCCGTTCGTCCTGGCCGGCATGGGCATCGGCGCCGTGGAGACCGCCCAGCACTCCGCCGTCGCCGCCCTCGCGCCCAGCGACCTGCGCGGCTCCGCGTTCGGTGCGCTCGCCACCGTCCAGTCCCTCGGCAACCTCGCGGCGTCCACCGTCGCCGGTGTCCTGTGGAGCACGGTTTCGCCGAGCGCCGCGTTCGGCTACCTCGCGGCGTGGATGGCGCTTGCTCTGGCCGGGCTGCTGGCGGGCGCCCGCCGCTGAGCGGGGTCGCCAGTTCTGAGACAGCCCCGCGGTTCGGTCACCCGGTCCGGCCGACGGGGACCGCGGCCAGGAGCGCCGCGACGCCGGAGAGGACGGCGAGCAGGACGAACAGCTGAGGGTAGCCGCCGAGCGGGCCCACCAGAGCGGCTTCGGCCCAGGAGGCGAGGGCCCCGGCGACGGTGGCGGGAGCGGCGAGCAGGGCGCTGAGCCGCCCGTAGGCGGCGGTGCCCCAGCGGTCGGCGAGCGCGGTCGCCTGGAGCAGGGTCGGGTTCCCGCGGACCGTACCGGCGAGGACGGCGATCGCCACCCGAAGCGGCACCGGCCCCGGGACGACGCCGAGCAGGGCCGTGGTCGCGCCGCCGGCCGCGATGAGCACGACCGTCCGGCGGGCAATGCGGCGCGGGGCCGCCACCGGTCCCCCGACCTGGTCGCGGCCCCGCTGACCCGAGTGGACACCACAGGGCTGGTCAGCAACTGCCACTGGAGGCGGCGGCGGGAGCGCCGAGACCGATGCTCAGGACCTCCGGGGCGGTGGGGACGGAGCAGCAGCCACCGCCCGCGCCCTGCTCGGCGTCGGGCTGGTCGAAGAGGCCGGCGCCGCCGCACACCCCGGTCTCCGGAAGCGTCAACTCGACCCGGGCGGCGGCCTCGTGGTCACCCGCGAGAGCAGCAGCGACCGAACGGACCTGCTCGTAACCGGTCATCGCGAGGAACGTCGGCGCCCGGCCGTAGCTCTTCATGCCCACCAGGTACACATCGCTCTCGGGGTGGGACAGCTCCTTCGCACCGTGCGGGTAGACCGTGCCGCACGAGTGCTGGTTGGGGTCGATCAGCGGCGCCAGCTCCGTCGGCGCCTGAAGCCGCTCGTCAAGACCGAGACGGACCTCGGAGAGGAAGGACAGGTCGGGGCGCAGGCCGGTGAGCACGACGACCTGGTCGACGCTCTCACTGCGCCGGCCGTCCTCGGCGACCAGGACGACTCGGTCGCCGTCGGGCTCGACGGCGGCGGTGCGGAAGCCGGTGAGTGCGGAGGCGTGGCCGGCCTCGACGGCGGCCTTGGCCCGCAGGCCCAGCGCGCCGCGCGCGGGGAGCTCGTCGGCCTCGCCGCCGCCGTAGGTGGAGCCGGTGATGCCGCGCCGCAGCACCCAGACCGCGTGCGTGCCGTCCTCCTCCTTGGCCAGGTCGGCGAGGTAGGCGAGCGCGGTGAAGGCGGAGGCGCCGGTGCCGACCACCGCGGTGCGCTGACCCGCGAACCGCTCCCGCACGGCCGGGTCGGCGAGGTCGGGGATGCGGTACGAGATGCGCCCGTCGGCGGCGCGCTCCCCCAGCGCCGGGAGACCGTTGGCACCGAGCGGATTCGGGGTGGCCCAGGTGCCGGAGGCGTCCACCACGGCGCGCGCCGTGATCCGCTCCTCCCGTCCGTCGGCGTGCTCGACGTGGACGGTGAAGGGCTGCTCCTGACGGCCGGAGTCGACGATGCGGTCGCGTCCGGCGCGGGCGACACCGGTCACCCGTGCGTCGTAGCGCACGCGCTCGCCGAGGACGTCGGCGAGCGGCTGCAGGTACAGCGACACCCACTCGCCACCGGACGGATAGGCGGCGCCGTCGGGGCGTACCCAGCCGGTGGGGGAGAGGAGCTTCTCGGTGGCGGGGTCGACGACCTCGGCCCAGGGCGAGAAGAGCCGGACATGGGCCCACTCACGCACGGCCGCCCCGGCGGAGGCACCGGCCTCCAGGACCAGCGGTTCGATACCCCGTTCGACCAGGTGCGCGGCGGCGGCCAGGCCGATCGGACCCGCGCCGATGACGACGACGGGAAGGGGGTTCGTGGTGGTGGAGGCGGTCACGGGAGGCTCCTCTGATTCGACAGTGGTCGATGTCCTTGTGGTCAGCATGGCACTTGTTTAGATCTCGGTCAACATAGACATTCATCGAATTTGAGGGGGCTGGTGGGGAGCGGTTCTGGATGCCGCAGGCGTCGGGCCGGTCCGGACCGGCCGCGGCTGGAATTCCTGGAGACGTGCGAGCGCGCGGTCGGCGTCTGGTGCCACTGCTGCGACAGCTCCGTGCGGGGGCGCGGCCCATGTGGGCCGCCGTGTGGCCGCCGGAGCGGACCCTGCCGCGATGATTCGACGTGTGTCAACATAGACGCATGTCGAACGTGAAGCTGCTGACCGCGCTGGAGCCCGACGCCGCCCCGTGCTGCCCGCCACTGACGTCCGCCGAACTCTCGGAGGCGGACGCGGTGCGGATGGCGGCCATGTTCAAGGCGCTCTCCGACCCGGTGCGGCTTCGGCTGTTCTCCAAGGTCGCGGCCCACGAGGGGCAGGAGGCGTGCGTCTGCGACATCCAGGACGTCGGCGTCTCCCAGCCCACCGTGTCGCACCATCTGAAGAAGCTGCGCGAGGCCGGCCTGCTGACCAGCGAGCGGCGCGGCACCTGGGTCTACTACCGGGTCGCGCCCGGCGTGCTCGCCGGGATGGCCGGCATGCTGGCCGCGGCCGGCTGACGGTGCCGGTACGGCCTGGGCGTGCGGGATGTCAGGCGACAGGGTCCTTCGGGTGCGCGGGGAGCAGAGGGCGATGGGCAGCGACTTCGCGGTGGCGCGGATGGAGGCGGGCCACGCAGGTCACGTGCTGGCGATCTTCCAGGCCGGGATCGAGGAGGGGAACGCCACATTCGAGACCGCCGCTCCGTCCTGGGAGGAGTTCGACGCCGCCAAGCTCCCCGGTCACCGCTGGGTGGCCCTGGACCGCGACGAGCGGGTGCTGGGCTGGGTCGCCGCGAGCCGGGTCTCGAAGCGAAGCGCCTACGAGGGCGTCGTCGAGCACTCCGTGTACGTCCACCGCGATGCCCGGGGCAGGGGTGTTGCCGGAGCGCTGCTCGCCTCGCTGATCGGCTCGACCGAGAAGGCCGGGATCTGGACGATCCAATCGGGCGTCTTTCCCGAGAACACGGCCAGCCTCGCCCTCCACCGCAAGGCCGGCTTCCGGGTGATCGGGACCCGCGAGCGCATCGGCCGCCACCGCGGCCAGTGGCGGGACGTCGTGCTGATCGAACGGCGCAGCCCTGCTGTCGACTGACACTGCAGCGACCGCGGGTGTGCTTTCGCGTCCTCAGGCGGGAGGGAGGAGGTCGGCGGTCTCGGCGACCGCCTGGCGGGCGGTGCGGCCCACGCCGATGAGGGTGGCGGATGCGGGGCCGGTCCAGTCGCCGTAGCCGAGCAGGTGGATGCGCGGGTCCTGGGTGGAGCGGGTGCCGTCGGTGGGGACCCGTCCGCGGGTCTGCGCCAGGCCGAGGGGTCGCAGGGCCGCGAGGTCGGGGCGGAAACCGGTGCACCAGATGACGGCGTCGCAGGGCCAGGCGGTGCCGTCGGCCCAGGCGGGTCCGTGCGAGGTGAGGCGGTCGAACATGGGGTGGGCGGCGAGGAGCCCGGCGTCGCGGGCGTCTCGTACGGGCGGGACGGCGACGATGTCGCCGAGGTCGCCGATGCGCGGCCCGTCGCCCTGGACGCGGCGGGTGGCGAGGTCGAAGAGCGCGCGGCCGTCGATCTCGTCCGGGAGGAAGCGTGCGGGGCGGCGGGTGACCCACCGTACGGCGGCGGCCTCGCCGATGAGGTCGGCGGCGATCTGTGCGCCGGAGTTGCCGCCGCCGACCACGACGACGCGCTGTCCGGTGAAGGCGGCGGCGCCGCGGTAGCCGTAGGTGTGGAGCTGGCGGCCGGTGTAGTCGTGGCGGCCGGGGACGGCGGGGACGAAGGGCCGCTGCCAGGAGCCGGTGGCCAGGATCAGCGACTGGGTTTGCCAGGTGGCGTCCGCGTCGGTGTGGACGACGAGCCCGGCGGGGCCGCGTTCGACGCCCTCGACCCAGATGGAGCGGTGGACGGGCAGTTCGTAGCGCTTCTCGTACTCGGCGAGGTAGCGCACCACGTGTGCGGCGTCCGGGTACTCCGAGCCTGTCTGGCCGGGCATGGGGCGCCCGGGCAGGGACGAGTAGGCGGGCGGTGAGAACAGCCGCAGAGTGTCCCAGTAGTGCTGCCAGGCGCCGCCCGGGCCGGGGGAGGCGTCGAGGATCGCGAAATCGAGTCCGGCGCGCCGCAGGTAGTACCCGGCGGCGAGGCCGGCCTGGCCGCCCCCGACGACGAGGACCTGGACGCGCCGGACCGTGCTCACTTGGCCGTGGCCTTGCGGCGGTGGGTGAAGACCAGCGCCACCAGGGCCAGGCCCACGACCCCGCCGATCAGCTGCATGCCGATGAAGCCGGGAAGAGACGACGGCGCGATGCCCGCGAAGGTGTCGGTGAACGCCCGGCCGATCGACACCGCGGGGTTGGCGAAGGAGGTGGAGGAGGTGAACCAGTACGCGGCGCCGATGTAGGAGGCGACCGCGACGGGGGCGAAGCGCAGGTGGTCGGTCTTGGCGAGGCCGAAGATCAGCAGGACCAGGCCGGAGGTGGCGACGACCTCGCCGAGCAGCAGGTGCCCGGCCGTGCGGTCGTGGGTCGACCATTCGACCAGCGGCTTGCCGAACATCGCGTCGGCCAGGATCGCGCCGCCGATCGCGCCCACGATCTGGGCCGGGATGTACGCGGCGATCTCACGCGGGCCGAGGCCCTTGGGGTCCTTGCGGCCGGTCCACCACTCGGCGAGCGTGACGACCGGGTTGAAGTGCGCGCCGGAGACCGGGCCGAGCAGCAGGATCAGGATGCCGAGGCCGAAGACGGTCGCCAGGGAGTTGGCGAGCAGTTGCAGGCCGACGTCTCGGCTGAGTTCGGTGGCCTGGATACCGGAGCCGACGACGACCGCGACCAGCGCGGCGGTGCCGACCAGTTCCGCCGCGACCCGGTTCAGCAGCGGGATCGCCGGCGGCTCGGCGGCGAGAGGCTCGGCCTCGGTGGCGTCAGGTCTGGCCTCGTCTATGGCGCTCAACGGGGGAACTCCTCGTGCAGGGAGGCGGGTGTGGGCCGCCGGATGGGGCTGGGCTGGTTCAGCAGGACCGCTTGCGGTTGCCCTCGGCGGCTTCGCGGGCGGTGGCGGCCAGCCCGGCGAACTCCGCCGCCACAGCCTCCAGGGCCTCGGCGCGGAGCTTGTAGTACGTGAAGCGCCCGCACGGCTCGGTGTCGACCAGGCCGGCGTCGCGCAGGATCTTCAGGTGGTTCGACAGGTTCGTCTGTCTGGCGCCGGTCTCCGCGACCAGATGCGTCGTGCACAGCGCCTCCTCGGCGAGGAGCGCGATGATCTGCATCCGGAGCGGGTCGGCCAGGGCCTTCAAGACGTCACTGTCGACTGATGTCACCATGGGCTGATACGTTACCTGTGTCGGGGCCGCGAAGCGAGTCCCCTTCCCTCCGGCCGCCTCCGGAGAACCCGCGTGTCTTCGTCCCACGAACCATCGCCCGCACTCGGGAGGGACGCCCCCATCCCCCGGAGGGCCGGAAACCCGATGAACGAACGCTCGCCGGTGCCGGACCCGGGACTCCCGGCGGGCACCGCCCGCCCTGCTCCAGCCGAAGCAAACCTGCCCACCCACAGCGGGCACCGCACACCCGAAGGACACCCCGCCATGACCGCGCCGACCGCCTCCGTGCTGTTCGTCTGCATCCACAACGCCGGCCGCTCCCAGATGGCCGCCGGCTTCCTGCGCCACCTCGCGGGCGACCGCGTCGAGGTCCGCTCGGCGGGCTCGATCCCGGGCGACCGGATCAACCCCTCCGCCGTCGCGGCGATGGCGGAGCTCGGCATCGACATCTCCGACCAGACGCCGAAGGTGCTGACCACCGAGGCCGTCCAGGCGTCCGACTACGTCATCACCATGGGCTGCGGCGACGCCTGCCCGTACTTCCCCGGCAAGAAGTACCTGGACTGGAAGCTGGAGGACCCGGCCGGCCAGGGCGTCGAGGCCGTGCGCCCCATCCGGGACGAGATCAAGGGCCTCATCGAGGGCCTCATCGCCGAGATCGATGCCAAGGCCGAGCAGGGCAAGGCGAGCTGAGCATCTTCATGAGCGCCAACGCATCGATCACCGGCGACAGCGACGTGCGCGAGGTCGTCATCATCGGCTCCGGCCCCGCCGGATACACCGCCGCCCTCTACACCGCCCGCGCCCAGCTCAAGCCGCTGCTGTTCGGCAGCTCGATCTTCGTCGGCGGCTCGCTCACCACCACCACCGAGGTCGAGAACTTCCCCGGCTTCCCCGAGGGTGTCGACGGGCCCGACCTGATGACCAACATGCGCGCCCAGGCCGAGAGGTTCGGCGCCGAGATGGTCGACGACGACATCGTCGCCGTCGACCTCACCGGCGACGTCAAGCTGCTGACCGACTCCGCCGGCACCGTCCACCGCGCCAAGACCGTGATCGTCGCCACCGGCTCCGGCTACCGCAAGCTCGGCATCACCCGCGAGGACGAACTGTCCGGCCGGGGCGTGTCGTGGTGTGCGACCTGCGACGGCTTCTTCTTCCGGGGCAAGGACGTCATCGTGGTCGGCGGCGGCGACACCGCCCTGGAGGAGGCCACCTTCCTCACCCGCTTCGCCGACTCGGTCACCGTCGTCCACCGCCGCGACAGCCTGCGCGCGTCGAAGGCCATGCAGAACCGCGCGTTCGCCGACCCGAAGATCACCTTCGCCTGGAACCGCGAGATCGCCGCCATCCACGGCGACAAACTGCTCACCGGCGTCACCCTGCGCGACACCGCCACCGGCGAGGAGCGCGAACTCGCCGCCTCCGGCCTGTTCATCGCCATCGGCCATGACCCGCGCACCGAACTGTTCGCCGGACAGCTGGAGTTGGACCACGAGGGCTACCTCAAGGTCGCCTCGCCGTCCACCCGCACCAACCTCCCGGGCGTGTTCGGCGCCGGCGACGTCGTCGACCACACCTACCGCCAGGCCATCACCGCGGCCGGCAGCGGCTGTTCGGCCGCCCTGGACGCCGAGCGCTACCTCGCAGCCCTCGCGGACGTGGCGACCGGTGATCTCGACGAGGAACAGGGCGAACTCGAAGCAGCCGTCTGATCGCCGCACCTGCCGCAGGTCGGGCACGAGCCCGGCCCACGTGACTGGCCCCGTCTCCCCGTCTCCCCGCCTCGCCGCGAGTGGCGCCGGACAGCCGGCGTCCTCGCACCACCTGCGACTCGGACGTGCGACGGTGCGGAGGCATCACATGCCTGGCCACGGTGATCGGCATGCCCTCGCGGCGGGCCGTGGGCTGGTCACTGGCCGAGCACATGCGGGCCGGCCTGGCCCTTCCGTCGGGCGCAGACGTCGGCGGTCGCCCCCGGGCCCGTGTGGTGCGTTGCCTCCTATCATCTCCCCACCGGCTCACCCGGCAGTCCCGGAAAGGCCCACGTCCCCCGGGTCGCCGCCGTGGCGGCTCAGCGCTGGTGGTCATCGCCCGGATGGCCGGTGGCGCCTCTGGTCGGAGTCGAAGGCCTGGGCAGGGCGGGTGGTCGGCCCGCCGCCGATGGCAGCGGTCGCGGCATCCGGTGGAACGGCGGCTCGGTCGGGCGGCGGCTATACCGCGCAAGCCGATGAAGGCTACGGCGGCGGCGACCGGCACGGCCGCCCCGGTCGGGCCGATGGTGCTGCGCCAGTGGACGGCGTCGAAGCGCAGGACCTGGGCGATGAAGGAGAGGGTGAAGAGTTTGCGGTCCACGAGGCGACGTCCGACCAGTGCGGGCGGGGATTTCGTCGCGGCGCGCGCCGGATGCCGAGCATGACCTCGACGAGGTCGGTGAGCTGGTCGGCGTAGCGCTCGGCGCCGTGGTGCCGGGATGTGGCGCCACGGCCGGGGTTCAGCAGGTGTGTTTCTCGGCGCGGCTGGGGGTGGGTCGTCGTGCGTGGGCGTTTTGCCACAAGCGGCCGACGGCTCTGTGTGGTCGATCCGCGAAACGGGCCTCTCGGGTAGAGCGGATCTGGTTCCGGCAGCCGGTAGCGTTGCGTTGCTCCGACATGCACGCTGCGTATCGCTGATTGATCAGTATCCGGGTCCGTTTGCTGCTTCGTGGGGGAGTCGCGTCCAGCCCTGGCCGCCAGCCAGGGGCCCGGTTGTGCTCGTGTGGGAGTCTCAGCCGGACCCGCCAGCGGCGGTGCCGACGGTATGCCCGGACGGACAGGGCGCCGGTCGTGGTACCTGTCCAGTACGGCGGTGGTTCCAGTTGCGTCCGTCCAATGGTCGTCCGCGCGACAGGCTGCCGCAGGCGACCGGCTGTCGGTCGGCCGCCGCACCCTGCGGCCGCCGCCGGATCCGCGGGGCGTCGACCAGGTCTCTTCCCTGTTCTCGCTCAAGCCGGCCCGTCCAAGGCGCACGCCTTCGTGGCCGGCCGTCTGTCGCCATCCAGGCGGACAGGCGGCTCTCGGCCGGTTGACAGGTACGAGCGCTGGCCTCGGGATGCCGGCAGGGTCGCGGCCTCGGGGTGTGAGGTGCGTGGGGTGTGGGCCGACCGGCTTGAGTTTCGGATGCGAATGGATGGTCGCCAGGTGTGCCCCGTGACCATGCCGGCCCTCGTGACCAGAAGCTGTGCTGGCCCTGACAACTTCACGAGAGGAGCGACCTGTGAAACCCGCATCTCGGCGGAGACCGATCCCGCTCAGACGGCCGCTCGGCGCGGCCCTGGCCCTGTCGCTGGCGATCGGTCCGCTGCTGTCCTCCGCCTACGCGTGGGCGGAGGAGAGCCCGACCGTGTCCGCGAGCCGGGGCGCCAGCGACCAGCCGCGCGACCGGACGACCCGGCCGGGGCCTTCGACCCCCAGGATGGTGCGGCCCCATGTCCGGGCGCCCGGCGTGTACGTCGTCGACGCCGACGCCGCCGCGAGCAGCTCGACCACGTTCGGCGAACCGTCCATCGCGGTCAACCCGGCCAACCCCCACCAGATCGCCATCACCCGGTTCGCCTCCGCCGGGTCCGCCTGGAACAACAACGCCGACCTGCTCTACTCCACCGACGGCGGGATCACCTGGACCGACGAGGCGGCCATCCCGGTGCCCCCGGGGGTGGCGAACACCTCCGGCGGTCCGTGCGACCAGACCATCGACTACGGCCGCAACGGCACGCTCTACGGCACCTTCCTCACCTGCCCGCCGGGCAGCGTCCAGGTGGTCTCCGGTTCGACCACCGACCCCACCCAGGCGTCGTCGTGGCGCTGGAACAACCCCACCCCCACCACCACCCAGCTCACCAGCAACACCCGCACCAACACCGACCAGCCCTGGCTGATCGTCAACCGCGACCCGACCACGGCGAGTCAGGACGACGTGTACGTCGGCTTCCAGGACTTCAACGCCACCACGACCCAGCCGCACGACCGGGTGGCCGTCTCGCGCGGCGCCGGCCCGGTCGACTTCCCTGTCGCCAACGACCAGCCGGCGGGCATCGGCGCCCTGCAGGACGGCATCAACGGCGGGCTCCGCCTGGCCGCCGACCCGCGCAACGGCACCATGTACGCGCTCTACCAGGAGGGCGGCAGCAACACGGTCAGCCAGCCCCAGCCCGTCACCATCCGGCTCAACCGGTCGACCGACGGCGGGGCGAACTGGACCCTGGGCGGCAACACCAGCGGCATCACCGTCGCCGCGGTCAGCAGCGACCAGGGCAACCAGGGCTTCAAGTTCGGCGGCGTCAACGCCCTGATCGGCGGGGTCCACCACGCCGCCGTCGACCCGGGCAACGGCGATGTCTTCGTCGCCTACGGCGTGGACGTCTCGGGCACCAACCAGATCCGGATGCGGCGGCTCACCGACAACGGCGCGGGCAGCCTCAACGTCGGTGCCGAAGTCAACGTCTCCACCTCGACCAACGCGGCGCTCCCGTCCATGGCCGTACTCAGCGACGGCACGGTCGGCGTCCTCTACCTGACCTCCGACGGCAACAACACCAGCGGCTTCCCGACCTTCTCCGCACACCTCGCCCGGAGCACCGACCACGGGGTCACCTTCACCGACACCGTGCTGCAGACCTACACCACGCAGACCGGCACCGCCGGCGCTCCCCGCGAGCGGCTGTTCGGCGACTTCCAGCAGCTCAAGGCGGTCGGCAACACCTTCTTCGGCGCGTTCATCGGCAACCTCAACGGCGTGAACCAGACCACCGCGCAGCCGACGGACACGATCTTCTTCAGCGTCCCGCAGGCCACCACGTCGACGTTGGCCTCGTCCGCGAACCCGTCCGTCTACGGGCAGCCGGTCGCGTTCACCGCCACCGTCGTCCCGCCCCCGGACGGCGGCACGGTCACGTTCAAGGTCGACGGCACCCAGCTCGGCAGCCCGGTGGCGGTCGACACCACCAGCGGGGCGGCGACCTCGGCCAGTGACTCCGTCCTGAGCGTCGGGAACCACAACGTCGACGCCGCCTACAACGGTGACGCCAACTACCAGGGCGACACCGCGATGACCCTGGTCCAGACGGTCAACCAGGCATCCGTCACCACGACGCTCACCTCCTCGGCCAACCCGGCGGCCTACGGCCAGCCGGTGACCTTCACCGACACCGTCTGCCCGGCGCCGCCGAGCACCGACCCGACCCTGCCGCCCTCCGGGGCGGTCACCTTCCGCGACGGCAGCACGCTGCTCGGCACCGGCACCCTCGCCCCCGGCGGCGGGGCGCACTGTGCACAGGCCACCCTCACCTGGACCAATCTGCTGCCCGGCAGCCACACGATCACCGCCTCCTACGGCGGTGACGGGAACTACCTGGCCGGCCCGCTGGAGAGCCTCACCCAGACGGTGACCTGCACCCGGACCGTCACCGGCACCGTCGGCCCGGTGTTCGCCACGACCGGCAGCACGTGCGTGCTGAACGCGACGGTCAACGGCCCGGTGTTGGTCCAGCCGGGCGCGGCCCTGTTCGTCTCCAACTCGACGGTCGCGATCGGGATCAACTCGCGCGGGGCGACCCAGTTCGGGGTCTGCGGCAGCCGGATCACCGGGGCGGTCGATGTCGCCGAGACCACCGGCTTCACACTGATCGGGGATCCGGGTGACGACGGCTGCGCGCCGAACCAGATCAGCGGCGGCGTGTCGCTGGCCAACAACCGGGGCGGCGTCGAGCTGGTCTCGAACCGGATCGGCGGGACGGTCTCGGTGAGCGGGAACACCGGCCACGGCCCGTTCCCGGAGGACAACGGCACCGAGCTGGAGGGCAACACCATCGGTGGCACCCTCACCTGCAGCGGCAACAACCCGGCACCCGTCAACGACGGCCACCCGAACACGGTGAGCCACGGCAAGCTGGGGCAGTGCTCCAGCCTGTGACCACCGTCCGATGAAGGGACCTGGAAGGGGCCCGACGCCGTCGGGCCCCTTCCAGGCGTCCCAGTCCGACCGAGCTCATCTCCAACTGACGCCATGGGGAGGAGCTTTAACCATCCATTACACGCAGCCCACTTCCCGCGGTGACATGACAGCCGTCAGGCTTCAGTCTGCTTCGCCGGGGCGCACGACCGCGTGTGACCGGCTCTATGGGGGAGGACCGCATCGTGCCCAACAGGCAACGACGACGGCTGCTGATGTCCGCCGTCACGCTCACCGCGCTCGGACTGACCGCCACGCAGGCCCTGGCCGCACCGGCGCCCGGCGCCAAACCGGTACCCGTCCAGCGCCTGACCGGGATCGGCCATCAGCACGCCCAGAAGGTCCGGGGCGGGGCCGCCGCCGGCCAGGCGTTCTCCGCCAAGGCCGAGGGGGGCGGTGAGGACGAGGGCGACGAGGCCGAGAACGCGGCAGAAGGCACCGCGCAGTACACCGAGGCGCGCACCGCCCCCGGCGTTGTGGCGCCCGGCGCGTACGGCGCCGCGTGGGCCCAGCTCCAGTCGATGCCGCACACTTCCGGCTCCTGGGACCACGTCACCGAGAAGCCGTACAACTCGGACGACCCGCGCTACCGCGACGTCAACTCCAACTCCAGCGGCGGCTCCGGCGCCGTCACCGGCCGGATCACCGGCATCGCCGCCGACGACGACGGCTACGTGTACGCGGGCGGCGCCAACGGTGGGGTGTTCCGCTCCCGGACCGGCGGCGGGCACTGGCAGTCCATCTCCGACACCCTGCCCTCGCTCTCCACCGGCGCGCTCGACCTCGACGGCTCCGGCCGCCTCTGGTACGCCACCGGCGAGTCCAACACCGGCGCCACCTCCTACGTCGGCACCGGCGTCTACGTCCTCGCCGACCCCAGGCACGGCGAGTTCCAGCCCGGCAGCCGGGTGGGCGGGGCCGAACTTGAGTCGACGACGATCCACAGCCTGCGCTTCGCGGGGGACAAGGTCTGGGCGGCCACCAGCCGCGGTGTCTGGAGCCACTCCACGACCACCCTGGCCGGCCCGTGGACGCCGGAGTTCGCCCCCAACCCGGAGTACCTGCCCGGGGGTTCGAAGGCCGCCGACCCCAGCGCGCCGTACAAGAACATCGCCAACGACATCGCGATCGACCCCAAGGACCCGTCCAGGGTCGTCCTGGCGGTCGGCTGGCGCGGCGGCGACACCTACAACGGCTTCTACAGCAAGGCCGCGGACGGCACGTGGCAGCGGCTCACCTCGCTGGGCGAACTGCCGACGGTTGCCGGCGACGTGGGCAACGTGACTTTCGCCCGCTCCGCCGACGGCTCGCGCTACTACGCCATCGACCAGTCTCCGACCAAGCAGGCCACCGACCCCGACAGCGGGCTCCAGGGCATCTACGTCTCCAAGTCCGGCTCCCCGTCCGGCCCGTGGACGCTGATCGCGGACAAGGACAAGCTGAAGAACTCCGGCTCCGCCCTGCAGGGCGAGGGCTACCAGCCGGGCATCCAGTCCTGGTACAACCAGTTTCTCCAGGTCGACCCGAACAATGCCGACCACGTGTACGCGGGCCTGGAAGAGGTCTTCGAGACCAAGGACGGCGGCGCCGCCTGGACGACGCCCGGCCCGTACTGGAACTTCGACTTCCCTTGCTGGAGCATCGATCCGGCCAAGCAGACCGGCGACTGCTCGCCGACCACCCACTCCGACCAGCACGCCGTCGCCGTCGGCAGCTACCACGGCCAGACGTCGGTCTACGTCGGCAATGACGGCGGCATCTACAGCCGTCCGTTGAACGGCCGGCTCGACGCCGGTGGCCACGCCAAGGACTGGAAGTCCCTCAACGACGGCACCATCGACACCCTGCAGTACTACTCGGTCGGCGTCGGCACCGACCCCGCCGACCGCTCCGGCAAGGGCGTCATCGTCAGCGGCGGCCTCCAGGACAACGGCCAGTCGATCCTGCGAGCCCGCGACAAGGTGATGGGCTCCAACTTCGGCGGCGACGGAGCGGACACGATCGTCGACCCGGCCAACGGCTGCAACATCGCCGAGGAATACGTCTACCTCGACATGTGGGTCACCCAGAACTGCGCCGTGAACAAGGGCGACTGGAAGACCGACCCGGCCAAGGCCACCTCCTACGAGATCGCCCCGCCGGACAAGGACCTCGGCGGCGCCGGCGCCCGCTTCATCGCCCCCGTCACCACCGACCCGAAGGACACCAACACCTGGGTGGCCGGCGGCCGTCACGTCTGGGTGCAGAACAAGGGCTTCGCGATCCGCAGCGGCGCCGAGTGGACGGCCGCCTACGACCTCGGCGAGGGCCACGTCGCCACCGCCGTCGCCGCCTCCGGCGGCACCGTCTACGCCGGCTGGTGCGGCCCCTGCAACAACCAGGGCTTCACCCGCGGCATCGCCACCGGCAAGGCCGACGGCACCGGCTGGCACCAGCTCAACCTGCCCGTCGACGGCACCCTGCCCAACCGCTACGTCTCCTCCTTCGCGGTCGACCAGACCGACGCCCAGCACGTCCTCGTCTCCTTCAGCGGCTTCTCCCGCGCCTGGACCGAAGGCCCCGGAGCCGGCATCGGCCACGTCTTCGAGAGCCACGACGGCGGCGCCACCTGGACGGACGTCTCCACCAACCTGCCCGACGTCCCCGCCGACTCGCTGCGCATCCTGCCCGACGGCGGTCTGGCCCTCGGCACCGACCTGGCGGCCTTCTACCGTACGCCCGGCCGGACCCAGTGGAAGGTTCTCGGCAACGGCCTGCCGACCACCTCGGTCCAGCAGCTGAAGACCGGCCCCGACGGCAACCTCTACGCGGCCACCTTCGGCCGCGGCATCTGGTCCTTCGACCTGCGCCGCCTCGGCCACGGCCACTACGGCGAGGACGACTGACCGCAACCCTGAGCAACCGACGGTCTCCGGTCCGCTCACCCCGAGCGGGCCGGACACCAGCGGTCCCGTTCTGCCATGACCCACTCGGCATGCCACCCAGCTCTGGCGACTTCGGACCCAGATAGCCGGCCGGTCGGGGAACCGCGTCAACGCCGGTGCCGTCCAAGGCCCGGACGACGATCAACCAGGGGGAGCCGTTCGGTTGAAGCGTGGCCGTGCAACTGCTGGGGCGGTGCTCCTCACTGGCGCCGCGATCATGACGGCTTGCAGTTCGGGCGGCGCCTCGCGACCGGCGCCGCCGGCCACGACGGTCGACACCCCGACAACGACCGGAGCCTCCACGAGGGCTGCGGCGACGGCCACTGCTCCGACCGTCACCGCCCAGTCCTCCAGCAGCATCACGCCCGTGCCCATCACCAGCCCCGCGCCGACCCTGACCGTCGCCCCTTCCCGCGCTGCCGCACCACCACCGACAGCACCGTCGCCGCCTGCGACCGCCACCTCGGCACCGATCGCCCCCGAGGATCCCGTCGACCTCCAGCACCGCCCCACCGGCCGGCCGACCGACCCCGCCGGATAGGCCGGCAGGGCTCGGGCCAGGCTCGCAATCGGTTCGCCCTGTCGACAAGGTACTGCCCGGCAGCGGCGAGTGGGAACGATCACTTCGCCGACCTTCAACGGCTGCTGGTACTTCCGTGGCCGGTGCGAGGCCAGAGCCCGCGACATCGTTCCTCCGGAGATCCCCAGCTGCCGGGCCACGGCCCGGGCCGACGACCCCTCGGGCCCGCTGCAACCGGCGAATCTCGGCCCAGTCCTCCACGCGGATCACCATCTCTTCCTCCTGACCCCAGAGCAAACAAGTCAGGATCATCAAGGGATGGCAGTTCCGGCTGCGGAGGCTACCGGTCCCGGGTACGGGGTGGCCGGGTGCGACCACCATGCGATCACCAACGCGGATTCGTGGCGCTGACCCGCGGCTCGCGGTGAGAACCCGCTGCTGCGGCCGCTACGTGCGACGCAGCTCGGCTTGAAGCGGTGCCTTTGGAAGCGAACGCTGGTGCTGGCCGGGGAGCACCTCCTTGCTGTCACCAGCGTTCCCTATTCCTTGAACCGGCCGACGGCCGGTGTTCGGCGGATGAGGCGTCGTTCGGGGACCTCTGCCGGACCGGCCGAAGCAGCTGCGGCCTTTCCCGATGGTGCGGCGGGTCGGGGACCGTGGGGTTTGGCCAGCGGGTCCGCCCAGTGTCCGTGGGCCAGGACGCTGAGCAGCACGGTGAAGGCGATCACGGTGACGGCCGGCTGCACTGCGGGTTCATCAAGCTGTTCCAGGGCGAGTAGCCCGAAGACGACGGATGTCAGGCCGCGTGGCCCGAACCGGCCTACGCACAGTAGGGCGGGTCGGCCGAGTCCTGCTCCGGTCAGCACGGGCGCCATCGGCACCATCCGGCTCACCGTCAGGCTGAGTACGGCGTAGAGCGCCGTCTGCCAGGTAAATGCCTCCAGGGCAGGCACCACCGCGACCGCCCCGAAGACCGGCCCAGACCAGCAGCGACAGCAGGGCGCCGGTGTCCTCGACGAAGGGGACCAGTTTCGCCGCCAGGCCGCCCGCGGCGGTGAACGCCGGGCCGCCGGTGCCACCGAGGTGGCGTAGCAGCACAGGGCCAGACCCAGCCCCGCGGCGCCGGCGAAGCCTTCGGCCGCCCAACCGCGGTCGTGGCCCACCTCGGTGCCGCCGCCACCGCCGACAACGGCGCCGATCAGCAGGCCCAGCGCGAGTTCGGTCACGGCCTTCGGGGCCGGTGCCGGGGATGTGTTCGGCGGTGGACGCACTGGCGATGGCGACCAGCACGATCGGCGTGGCGATCCCGCCGTTGAGTCCGCTCTCGACGTTGATCAGCCGCCGGATTCTGGCCGGAACCGCCCGGTTCACCATGACAGCCGCGCCCAAGCGGAGGGCGGTACCCGATCATCCGGTGCCGTCCTCCGTCCTCCGTCGTGCTCGGGCGGGGCGTCGACGCGCTCCTGTGGCCGGTCAGCCGAGGGAGATGAGGAGGGTGTTGAGCGCCTTGACCTCGGTGGTCTTGTCCGGCTTCGAGGCGCGAAGGGCTCTGAGAACCTGGTCGATCTGCCCGTCGAGGAGGGTCCAGGCCTGCTGGTTCTTGGGCTGCAGGGTGGGCTGGTCGTCGTCCCAGGCCTTTTCCAGGTCGCCGATGCGGGTGGTCGCGCCGCCCTGGTCGCCGGACGTGAGCTTGGCCAGGGTGTCGGCGGTGACGGTGCGGAACTTCGCCACCTCGGCGGCGGGGAACGAGGTGGTCGCCTGCTCGGGTGTGAGCGGGGCGGACGCCGCGCCTGCGGTGTCGCCTTCCTCACTGGCCACGGCGGCGTGCGGCTGATGGTGCGCCCAGACGAGGAGCGCCGCGGTGGCGATCGCCACGACGGCGTAGTAGCCGAGCATGATCCGCACACGCGTCGGGTTCCCCGCATCTACGGTTCGGGTCTGGCCGTCGGCCTCGATCACGTCACTGCGGCTGCGGGTGAGGTAGAGGACCGTCGCGAGGATCGGGGCCAGGAAGACCACGCTGGTCACCGCGGTCCCCAAGCCCAGGCCGCCGTCGCTGCTGGGTGAAGCGAACCAGTCACCAAGGTTCGCGCCCAGCGGGCGGGTGAGGATGTAGGCCAGCCAGAACGAGAGCACCGCGCCGGCGCCCAGGCGCCACCCGAGCACGATCGAGGCGATCAGGCCGAGCGGCAGGAGTACCGAGACGCCGGGGGCCCAGCCCGTCAGCTCCAGCGTCCAGTCGCCGGTCGCGGTGCCGAGCGCGAAGGTGACCAGGATCGCGAGCCAGTAGAAGAGCTCACGGGGACGCGTGACGATGCTGTGGATCGACAGGGTCCGCTCACGGGCGAACCAGATCCCGAACACGGCGGCAAGAACGACGGCGAACACGCTGCTGCTCACCGCGAGGGGAACACCCTGGCTGTCGGTGAGGATGTCGGTGTAGAGGGTGCCGGTCACGCTCAGCACCACGACAGTGAGCCAGTAGACGAACGGAACGTAGCGAGGGGTGCGCAGCTGCCAGGTCAGGGCGGCGGCCAGTACGGCGGTGAAGATCAGTGAGGTGTTGATCAGTCCGACGCCGAGGGTCATGTTGACCCAGTCGGCGAAGCTCTCGCCGACCGTGGTGCACAGGATCTTGATGACCCAGAACCAGAGCGTGACCTCGGGAACCTTGTTCAGCAGCCCTTGGACGTCGGGCGTGGCCGTGCGTCGTTCCGTGTTGGTAGCCATGCGGGCGAGGCTTGCACGGCGAACCTGAACGTTACCTGAGCACCGGTCCGGGGTGGTGCGCCGGCTGGGCGATACTGGCCCGCATGACTGCCCACCGGGTGCTGGTCGTCGAGGACGACCACGGACTTCGCGACGTGCTCGCCCGAGGCCTGCGCGAGGAGCACTTCGAGGTGCTCACCGCCGCCGATGGGGCAGGCGCGCTGCGCGCGCTCGACGACCGGGTGGACGCCGTCGTCCTGGATGTCGGCCTGCCCGACTCCGACGGGCGTGACGTCTGCCATGCCATGCGGGCGGCGGGCTTCGACGCGCCCGTGCTCTTCCTCACCGCGCACGACGCGCTGCCCGACCGGCTGTCCGGGTTCTCCGCCGGCGGCGACGACTACCTCGCCAAACCCGTCCACCTGGCCGAGCTCGCCGCCCGGGTGCGCGCGGCGATCCGCCGCAACGGGCGCGAACCCGGCGTGGAGGTCGACGGCCTGAGCCTGGACCCCGTCGCTCACGTGCTGCGATCCACGGCCGCCGAGCCGGTGGCCCTCACCCCGACCGAGTTCCGGCTGCTGGCCTGCCTGATGTCCACCCCCGGCGCAGCCGTCCGCCGACTGGCCCTGGTGCGCGCCGGATGGCCCGAGGGCGCCCAGGTCAGCGACAACACCCTCGACCAGTACCTGCTGCGGCTGCGCCGCAAGCTGCGCGAGGCGGGCAGCGAACGGAGCATCCTGACCGTGCGCGGCGTCGGATACCGCCTCGCATGAGGACCAGTCGAGCCCCCGCCACGCTGCGCGGCCGCCTCGCCCTGCTCGCGCTGGCAACCACGGCCGTCTGGGTCGCCGTGCTCACCGCCGTCTTCAACATCGAGCTCGGGGCGCGCCTGCGCCACCAGGCCGACGACCTGGTGCGCACCCGCGCGACGGCGGTGGCCGCGACCATGGAGGCCCAGCCCGACGGGCGGATCGTCGAGCACGAGCCCGCCGACGACACGGCCCTCGACGTCGGAATATGGATCTACCAAGGCACCACAGCCGTCCAACGCCCCAACGCCCCGGACGCACTCCAGGACCGCGCGGACCAGCTCGCCGGGACCGGAGAATCCTCCACGGACACTTCCGAGCCGCACGCCTTCCGCCTGTACGCTCTGCCGATCACAGCAGGGGACCAACAGGTGGGCACAGTCGTCGCCTCGGTCAGCCTTGACGCCTACCGCTACACCGCCCGCTCCGTCCTCGCCGGCTCGAGCGGCCTCGGCGTCCTGCTGCTCACCGGCATCTACCTCGTCACCCGCACCGTCGTCGGCCGGGCCCTTCGACCGGTGGACGAGATGAGCACCCGCGCCGCCCAGTGGAGCGAGCACGGCACCGCCCACAGATTCGGCACCGGCAGCCACCTCGCCGAACTTGCCGGACTCGCCTGCAACCTCAACCAGCTCCTCGACCGGCAAGCCGCGATGCTGCGCCACGAACAACAGCTGACCGCCGAGCTCTCCCACGAACTGCGCACCCCCCTGGCCAGGATCACCGCCGAAACCGACTGGCTCACCGCCCGTCCCCGGAACCCCGACGACCAGCGCACCTCCCACGAGGCCATCGCCGCCGCCGCGGCCCAGATGCAGCAGATCTGCGAGACGCTGCTCTCCGAGGCCCGCAACCGCAATCACCCGGTGCCCGGCCGCTGCACCGTGGCCGACGTGGCCCGCGCACTGTCCGAGCGCAGTTCCCAGGAGTACCCCGAGGCCCCGGCTGTCACCGTGGTCGGCGACGGCGCGACCGCCGGCGTCTCCGCCGCGCTCATGGAGCGCATCCTGGTGCCGCTGCTCGACAACGCCCGCCGCTACGCGGTGCGCCGGATCACCGTGGAGTGCGAGCGGCAGCCGGGCCGGGTACTGGTCGCGGTGGTCGACGACGGCTGCGGCGTTCCCGAAGACGTGGGCGTGGCCGTATTCGCGGCAGGCCGCCGCGCCCACCCCGGCGACGGCCACGACGGCGCCGGTCTAGGCCTCCCGCTGGCCCGCCGCCTCGCCCGCTCCGCCGGTGGCGACATCATCCTCGCGCCCTCGTCGGAGGGCGCGAGGTTCGTGGTGTCGCTTCCCGCGGGCTGACCGGCGGGATGCGCCGCAGGCTCGACCCTCGGCCGGAGAAGCTCAGCCGGTGCCGAGGCCTGGGCAGGGTAGGTCCACCCGGCGCACCCGTACCCGGACGGGTGCTGGGTAAGGGTGGGTACCGACCGCCCGGTCTCGGCCTGGACGAATTCAAGGTGACCGACCGGCGGGTGCGCCGGGCCTGCCCGTGTCGTCGGTTCAGGCGGCCATCCGGCAAGGAACCGCCCGGTGAGTGGTTTGATCTTTATGATGTGACCGTGCGCACAGCTGCGTCTCGCGAACAGCCCGCCGCTCTCGTGATCGAGGATGACGAGGTGATCGGTGGCCATCTTCACGCCGGGCTGCTCGGCGGTGGCTACACCGTGTTCTGGTGCCGTACCGGCGCGTCGGGGGTCGCCCAGGCCGGGCGGGTGCCGGTCGATGTGGTGTTGCTGGACCTCGGTCTGCCGGACGTCGACGGTGTGGATGTCGCCCGTCGCCTGCGTTGCGAGCACCCGGACCTGCTGATCGTCATTCTCACTGCGCGCAGCGACGACATCGACGTCATCGCGGGACTCGACGCCGGCGCGGACGACTACCTGGTGAAGCCGTTCAGCCTCACGGTGTTGCTGGCCCGTCTGCGGGCGCATCTTCGCAGGTTTCCGCCTGATGCGGGCGCCGGTCCTCCTGTTCGGGTGGGGGATCTCGTCGTGGACACCGCGGCCAGGCGCTGCCTGGTCGGTGGCCGTGAGCTGGCCCTGCGGCCGAAGGAATTCGATCTTCTTGAGGTCCTGGCCCGGTACCCGGAGCGTGCCGTTGCTCGCGAGGAGCTGATGGCGCGGGTCTGGGACGAGAACTGGTTCGGTCCGACGAAGACGCTCGATGTCACCATGGCGTCCCTGCGCCGCCGCCTGCGTGACGCGGTCGACGGCGCTGCGGGCCGGGTGCGCGTCCCCGTGATCGAGACCCTGCGCGGTCACGGCTACCGACTGCACCTGCCCGCGCCCGCTGCGGCGGAGGATTCCTGAGAGCAGCACCGGATGCGTTGCGGGCCGCGGTCACCCGCGGGGCAGGACCGTGGGCAGCACGGTGGTGAGGGAGTACCAGTCGCTGGAGACGAAGCTGGCGTGGGCGGCTGCCAGGTGTGCCAGCCGGTGGGCGGCTTGGGCGGGCGGGGGGTCGGTGCGGGCGATGCGCGGGGCGACGCGGTGCGGGTCGGTGGTGACGACGAGGTAGTGGCGGCGGTCGTACCAGGCGGTGTCGGCCCGGGCCAGGTACGCAGCGGCGTCGACGTCGAAGACGACGAACCAGGGGTGCAGCCCCTGGTCGGGGTAGCGCGTTCGCGGGTCGCCGCGCTGGGCGCCGAGGACGGCAGGGAAGACCTGTGCGGTGCCGATCGCGCCGGTCGAGGCGAGATCGCGCAGGTGGCGGGCGTAAGCGACGTCGGACCATTGGCGGGAAGGGACGGTGTGCCGTTCGGCGGTGCCGGGGATCAGCTCGATGGGTGTCCTGCCGGCGAGCGTGGCGCGGCTGGGCCAGTTGCCCGAGCGGGCGGCGGTGTCCGGATCGGGGAAGGCGGTGCCGGCTGGCCGGTTGAGCAGGTCCGCGGGTCGGTAGACGAGGTTGCCCAGGTGCCGGGTGATGAGGGTGTCGAGGGCTGCGGGTCCCATTCCGGCGGCGGTGTGGAAGCCGTTCTTCAGCTCCAGTTTGATCATGGTCGGGGGGTGTGCGGGGTGGGCGGTGAGCCAGATCCGGATGTCGTCCAGGCAGCTCGCGAGGTCCTGGTTGCTGCCGGTGTAGAGGTCGGCCGTGGTGGCTGCCTGGGTGCAGTTGTTGTCGTTGGCCGCCGGTCGGGTGTGGCTCACGGTCCACCGGCCGGACGGGCCGGTCCAGGTGTCGAGTTCGACGAGCGAGGCGCCCGCGTCGAGGGCTTGGGCGAGGTGGTGGTAGGCGGCGCGGCTGTAGGTGTTGTGGATGCCGGCGGTGGTCGCGGCCGCCAGGTTGAGGCCGCCCGCCGGGCCGCTGGCCGCCCGGGCGTGGTCAGCAGGATCGAGGATGGTGAGCGGCACTGCCGTGATCGCGACCGTCACTGCCGCCAGCAGCATGCGGGCGCGCGACCTTGCCGTGCTGAGGCCGGGTGCCGTCCGGTGTCTGCCCGAGCGCAGGGGGCTTGTCCGCGGGGAGCCGGTTCGGCGTCTGCTGTCGCCTCTCGGTTCTGGCGGTGTGGTGGCCCGGGGCGGGTTCATGGTTGCCGGAGTTCTTCGACGGGCGGGCGGCTGGAGCGGCGTACGGCGCCGAGGGCGGCGGCGGTGATGGCACCGGTCGCGGCGAGGGCGGTCAGGGCGAGGTAGGGCCAGGGGATGGCCAGGGTGGCGGGGGGCGGGTCGAAGACGCCGGTCAGGACGGTGGTGAGCATGTGGGACAGGGCGAGGGAGATGAGGGCGCCGCCGGCGAGGCCGGCCGTGGTCAGGGCCGCGGCTTCGGCGAGGACGAGGCCGCGCAGTTGGCGGCGGGTGGCGCCGAGGACCGAGGCGATGGCGAAGGTGCGGCGCCGCTCGGCGAGGCCGAGGGCCAGGACGATGCCGCCGGCGCCGGCGGCGAGGATGACGGCGAAGGTGAGTTCGATGCGGGTGAGTCCGGCGAGGTCGACGGAGGTGAGGCTGGAGCCGACGGTGGAACGGGCCTGGGTGATGTCGGTGACGGTGGCGCTGGTGCCCAGGTGGTGGCGCAGGCGGTCGGCGACGGCGCTCTGGTGGGTGCCGCCGGTGTCGATGAGGAACGCGCCGACCGCGTTGCTGCCGGTGGCTGCGGCGATGTAGTCGGCGTTGGCGACGAAGAAGCTGTCCTTGGGGGCGGTGGGGAACTCCTTGACGATGCCGGCGTAGTGGAACGTGACGGTGCGGGGGGTGTTGGTGCGGCTGTCGGGCAGACGCAGGTTGACCTGGTCGCCGGGGGCGAGCTGGAAGTCCTTGACTGTTTCGGCGCTGACGAGCAGGGAGTCGGGGCGGGCGCCGAGCTCGGCGAGGAGGGTCTTGGCGCCCGCGCCGGAGAAGTAGGCGTCGGGCAGGGTGGTGGCGGATGCGATGGTGGCGGGCTGGATGCCGAACAGGTCCTGCAGATCGGAGCCGATGTAGGCGAAGCGGTGCTGGAGGGGCTCGACGTGGCGGACCCCGGGGATCTGGGCGAGGGGATGTGCGCCGTCGGGGCCGGTGGTGCTGCCGGGGGGCTGGGTGACGGTGACGTCGGCGCCGTTGGTCAGCTGGGCGTCGGTCTCGGCCTGCTGGCGGTAGGTGGCGTTGAAGACGGCGGTGGAGGCGGCGAAGGACAGGGCGAGGGCGAGCAGGACCATGGAGCGCACCAGGGGGCCGCGCTGGCGGGACATGCCGGCCGCGGTCGTGGTGGCCATGGTGCCGGTGAGCGGGCGCACCAGGCGGGCGATGGGGCGGCGGCCGTGCGTGAGCGCGAGGGCGGCCAGGCGCCACAGCAGCAGGGCGGATCCGGCCCACAGCAGGGCGGGGCCCAGGAATGCCCAGTAGGACACGGAGATCGCTGCTACGCCTTCCGGTGCCAGGACCAGGGCGTAGTTGTTGCCGCTGGAGGCCCGGAAGACCAGCAGGGAGGCGGCCAGCAGGACGAAGTCGAGGCCGTAGCGCATCCACCGGGGGTTTCTCGCACGGCTGACGCTTCGCCGGGCTTGGGCGACAGTGGTGGAGCGCAGGGCGCGCAGAGCGGGTGTGAGGACGGCTGCGGCGGCGATGAGGAGCCCGACGGCGAGGGCGGCGGCGGACCAGGCGGCGGCAGAGCCGGCCGTGGTGCCGAACGAGGCGGTGCCGAAGGCGAGGCACCCGGCGACCGCGGCGATGCCGGTGCCGAGCAGACCGCCCGTCACGCCGACCAGGGCGGCTTCAGCAGCGGCCAGCCCGGCGACCTGGCGCGTACGCAGGCCGCGGGTGCGCAGCAGGGCCTGTTCGTCGCGGCGGCGGCCGGCTCCGGCGCCGGTGACGGCGGCGGTCAGCAGGGCGGCGACGACCGCGCCGGGCAGGCCGAGGAACAGGAAGAGGACCTGGGCGTAGAGGGCGTCCTGGCGGGCGCCGTCGAGGGAGGCGGCGAGGTTGTCGCCGACCTGCCCGGCACCGGCGAGTTTCGCTTCCAACTGGTGGGCGGCGGCGGTGACGGTGCTGTAGGCGGCGGCGGGGTCGTGGGGCAGGGGGGCGTTGCGGCTGACGTGGATCTGGGTGGTGACGGCGCCGGGGTCGGCGGCGCGCAGGGGTGCCGTGGCCGTGGTGAAGTCGGCGGCGGGCAGCAGGATGACGTTGTCGGGCGGTGCGGTGGGCTGGGACTGCGGGGGAGCACCGACCGTCTGGAACAGGGAGTTGGCCTGGGGCAGGTCGACGACGGCGGCGATGGTGACGGCGGCGGGTGGGGCGGCGGGCAGGTTGACGGTGACGGTGTCGCCCGGGGCGACGTGCAGGTTCGCGGCGGTCTGCTGGGCGATCAGCACGCCGGACTGTGTTCCCGCAAGTGTGCGGATCTCGCGCGGGAAGGCGGCCTGGTAGCCGTCGGGAAGTGCGAGGACGACGCCGGGGCCGGTGCTCTGCGTGGTGCCCGCGGTGGTGGCCGTCAGTCCGGTGGTGCGGGCGAACTGCACGCTGTGCGCGGCGCGCACGCCCGGTGTGGCCTTGACGGTGTCGAGGGCCTGAGCGGGGTCGGCCCCGGGTTTGACCTCCACCTGCCAGTCGACGGCGACGGTGGCGGCGGCGCGGGCGGTCATGGTGGCCTTGGAGCCGGTGAGGAACGCGCCGAGCGCCGCGATCAAAGCGACGGCCAGGGCGATGCCCAGGGCGGTGGCCAGCAGCCGCCCGCCGCGGTGGCGGATCAGGCCGCCGACCCAGGACATGATCATGACTCTCGCCCCTGCTCGGCGGCGCGCCGGCCGCGCTCGTTCTGCGCGGTTGGAAGCAGGCGGCCTTCGTGCATCTGCCAGCGCTCACGCAGGCGCGCTGCGACGGCCGGGTCGTGGGTGGAGACCACGAGGGCGGCGCCGGTGCGGTGGGCGGCGCCGAGCAGGACATCGATGACGTGCCGGCCGGTGGCGCCGTCGAGCTGGCCGGTGGGCTCGTCCGCGAGGATCAGCTTCGGGCGAAGGGCCAGGGCCCGGGCCACGGCCACACGCTGGGCCTGGCCGCCGGACAGCTCCTCGGGAAGCTTGCGGGCGAGGCCGAGGACGCCGACCTGCGCGAGGGCGTCCTCGGCGCGCTCGCGTGCCTCCTGCTCGGGCAGCCCGGCCAGGACCAAGGGCAGCTGGGCGTTCTCCGCGGCGTCCAGCGCCGGGACCAGGCTGGGGCTCTGGAAGACGACGCCTACCTCGCGGACGCGGTCGGTGAGGGCCGGCCAGGTGACGTGGCCGGTGGTGGGCTGTTCGAGGCCCGCCATCAGATGGAGCAGGGTGGACTTCCCGGATCCGGACGGCCCGGTGATCGCCACGAGGTCGCCGGCGGCCACCACGCAGTCGGTGCCGTGCACGGCGACCACGGCTGCCGGGCCGCGGCCGAACGTGCGGGCGATGTCCTGGCACCGCACCACCGCCGCAGCGGCAGCCTGTGCGTGAGGGGCGGTGTTCACCGGATCCTCCCGTCGTGCAGGGCGAGGACCCGGTCGGCGATCTTCACGACCTGCGCACTGTGGGTGACCACCAGGACGGCGCCGCCGGCGGCCGCGCGGGCCCGCAGCAGGTCCAGGACCAGTTGCTCGCTCGCTCCGTCGAGTTCGCCGGTCGGCTCGTCGGCGAGCAGGATGTCGGGGTCGTTGGCGACGGCGACGGCCAAGCCCGCGCGGGCGAGTTCGCCGCCGGCGAGCTGGTGCGCCAGAGCGTGCGAGCGGCCGTCCAGTCCGACGCCGGCCAGCAGGTCGCCCGCTCCGGCGCGGCGCTCGGTGCCGGCCGCGAAGCTGGCCAGGCGTATGTTCGCGGTCACGTCCAGGTGCGGGAGCAGGTTGCCGCTCTGCAGCAGCACCCCGATGCGGCGGGCCCGAAGGCGGGCGCGTTCGCTCTCCGGACGGTGACTGATGCGCTCTCCTGCGACCAGGACCGTTCCGCCGTCGGGCTCCTCCAGCCCGGCCAGGCACGCCAGCAGCGTCGACTTCCCCGACCCGGAGGGCCCGACCACCGCGACGACCTCACCCGGACGCACCCGCAGGCTGACCCCGCGCAACGCCAGGGTCTCCTCCTCGCCTGCCCGGAAGAACCGGTACAGCTCCCGGGCCTCCAGCGCGTAGGCCGCATCCAGCACGGCGGTCGGCTCCGGCTTCGGGGTGGCCATCACTGCCACCGGAGGGAGTCGGTGACGGTGCGCCACGGGTCCTTGTTGTCCGCGGCGACGGGCCCGCAGAGCGTGATCACGACCTGTCGGCCGTCCTTGAAGAACGTGTATCGCTCGCACGCGTCACGCACGACCTTGCCCGTCACCGGATCGGGCGCCGAGTCCCCCTGGTAGGTGACCAGGACCGCGGTGCCCGCGGGCCGCGCGACCTCGGAGACCGTGCCCGCGGCGAACTGCGGCACCTGCTGCTGCAGAGCGGGCAGCACCTCGGCCCTCGCCTGCTGGACGGACGGCGCGCTCGCGGCCGCACCCGCGGTGATCTCGATTCGATTCAGCTTGTCACCGAAGGCCACCGTGGTGCCGCTGTCGGTGCGTCCCCACCCCTCCGGGACCTTGAGTGTGAACCCGCCCTGCGCGGGCGCGTACGCGACGTAGGCCTGGCTGTCGGGGATGTCCCCGGCCGGATTGGACTCCGTCGCGCCGGGCGCCGGCTGCGCCGGCGTCGCCGGTGGGCTGCCTCCCGTGGCCGGCTGCGACACGGAACCACCCGGCGTGCCCGTCGGCTGGGATCCACCCGAGCCACCGGAACAGCCCGCCACCAGCGCGGCCACCGCGGCCGCGGCGGCGACGGCTCCTGCCATCCGCTTCCTGGACATCCGATCCTCCGCACCTCGGCGACACCACAGACGCTAGAGAGGCCCGGGCAAACGCCGGCTCCGAAGACCGTTAGACGACGGCAAAACCCGCCACCACCCTGGCGCCGTCCCCGTCCGGCACCAGGCACGGCGGCGATGATGGCGGGATGAGACACCGGGTGGTCCGCGTGGCCGTCATCGCCGTGAGTGTGGCCCTGCTCCTGCTCGCACTGCCGCTCGCCGCCGCGATCCGGCTCGTGCTCGTCAACGACGAACGCAGCGAACTCCAACGCCAGGCCCTGGCCGCGGCCGTCCAAGTCGGCCCCGACTCCGCAGCCGGCGACCCGGTCGAACTGCCCGCCCCCGAACCCGGCACACGCCTGGGCCTGTACGACCGCACGCTGCACCTGAACACCGGAACCGGCCCCGCGGACGCGGACACCGCCACCCGCACAGCCGCCGCCGGCACCGTCGTGCAGGCCACCCACGGCGGCGAACTCATCGCCGCCGTGCCCGTCGCCGTCGGCGAACAGACCATCGGCGTCGTTCGCGCCTCCACCCCCACCAGCCAGGTCTGGAAGCGCATCGTCCTCGCCTGGCTGATCCTGCTGGCCGCCGCCCTCACCGCCCTGACCTGCGCCATCCTGCTCGCACGCCGCCAGTCCCGGGCACTGAGCACCCCCCTGGAAGCACTCTCCGCCCAGGCCCGGGCCGTCGCCGACGGCGACCTCGCCGCCCGGGCCGAAACCTGCGGCATCCCCGAGATCGACCAGGTCGCCCACACACAGAACACCATGGTCAGCCGCCTCGCGAACCTGCTCCGCCACGAACGCGAATTCACCGCCAACGCCTCCCACCAGCTGCGCACCGCGCTCACCGGCCTGCAGCTCGGCCTGGAGGCGGCCCTGGACAACCCGCGCGCTGACCAGACCCCTGCCCTGGAGCAGTCCCTGGAGCGCTCCCGGCACCTGCAGACCACCATCGACGAGGTCCTGCGCCTGTCGAAACCGGACCCCGACGGCACCACGCCCGCCACGGAGGCGGCGGCCGACCTCCTGGCCGCCCTCCAGCGCCGCTGGCACGGTGTTCTCGCCCAAGAAGGGCGCCTCCTGCGCGTGACCACGGCCCCGGAGGCGCGGGATGCGGCACTTCCGGGCCCGACCGCCGCCCAGATCCTCGACATCCTCCTCGACAACGCCCGCCGGCACGGCCTCGGCACCATCGACATCACCCTGAGGGAGGTCGGCGGCGCCATCGCCGTCGACGTCGCCGACGAAGGAACCCTGACCCTCGACCCCCAGACGGCGTTCGACCGGGGCGCCACCACCGGAGGCGGCCAGGGCATCGGCCTGGCCCTGGCCCGCGACCTCGCAGAGTCCGCCGGCGGGCGCCTCCGCGTCACCGCCACGGCGCCGACCGTCCTCACCCTGCTCCTGCCCGCCTGACCACACGCGCCGGCCACCCCCTGCGCACCGCCGCCGGGCGACGGCAGCAGGCGGAGGAGAGCGCCCGATGGAGGGGACGGATGTCCGGTGGGCAGACTGGAAGAGGGGCCCGAACGGTGGTGACGTGACCTGTGGGACTGACCAGTCACAAGCTCCTGGCACTGTGCGCGGTGCTGGCGGTGCTGTCGGTACTCGCAACACTGTGGATCTGGCCGCGGCTGGCGTACCGCAGCTGGCCCGCCCTGTTCAGCCGGCTCGCCACCATCGCCTCCACCCAGGTCCTGCTGCTGTGCACGCTCGGGCTGCTGGCCAACGACTACTTCGTGTTCTACAGCAGCTGGGGCGACCTCCTGGGCCACAACCGCCAGACGGCGACCATCCAGGGCACCGGACACTCTCCCGGCACCGGGACCGGCACCGGGGCGGCCGGCGTGCAGCTCCTCGGGCGCGAGCAGGTACCCGCGACCGGCAGCCTGGGCCAGGACCCGGCACAGGTCGGCAGACTCGACCGGGTGCGCATCCCGGGCGGCTCCACCGGGTTGTCCACCGACGGCTACGTCTACCTTCCGCCGCAGTACTTCCAGGAGCCGTTCAAGGACCAGCGCTTCCCCGCGGTCGTCGTCATGACGGGCTTCCCCGGCGATGCGAAGAACCTGATCACCAAGCTCCGCTACCCGGCGACCGAGCTCCAGCTGATCAGGAGCGGCGCCATGCAGCCCACCATCCAGGTGCTGATGCGGCCGTCGCCTTCGATGCCCCAGGACAGCGAGTGCGAGGACATCCCCGGAGGCCCGCAGGCCCAGACCTACTTCACCACGGACGTGCCGCGGGACCTCAGAGCGTCCTACCGGATCCTCTCCGGCGGCGGCAGCCTCGGGGTGATGGGCGACTCCACCGGCGGGTACTGCGCGCTCAAGCTCGCCATGGAGCACCCCGACGTGTTCGCCGCCGCCGTGTCGCTGTCCGGCTACTTCAAAGCGGCCGAGGACCTCACCACCGGCGACCTGTTCGCGGGCAGCCGGCAGCGCCGCGACCAGGCCGACCTCAACTGGAGACTCGCCCACCTGCCCGCACCCCCGGTCGCTGTCCTGCTCGCCGACAGTAAGGAGGACGGCAGCACCTACGCCGACTCGCGGGCGTTCGCCGCCGCCGCCCGCCCGCCGATGACCGTCACCCAGGCGACCGTCGACGCCGGGGGACACAACTTCACCACCTGGGTCCGTCTGCTCCCCCCGTCCCTCAGCTGGCTCAGCACTCACCTCTCCACCCCCGCACGGCCAGGCGCTTCCCCCTCCGCCGCACCCATTCCTCCCTCGCGCTAGCTAGCCGGCGAACTCGTGCTGCCCCGCCGGCACCGTGCGGCCCGGCTTCAGGACCCAGCGGTAGACCAGCACGCCGCCGGACTCCTGAGCGGTGACGGTGAAGTCGTCGCTCGGCAGGGTCCGCCAGTTGCCGGTGTCCCGTACGTCGCCGGTCTGGGCGATGCGCAGCTCCACAGAGAGTGAGGTGAGCGGCTGGGCGGTCTTGAGGACGAGGTTGTGCTGGGCCCACTGCCCCTTGACACGAGGAGTCGGTTCCGCGCGTTCCTCACAGCCGCACGATCGCCAGCTCGGCCTGACTGCACGGTTCATGCGGGACGAACCGGCGACATATCTCGGTGACGCTGCGTCATATTCGGAGTCATGGCGGTGGACAGAGCGCGTCAAGGTGACGAAGTGCGGGCCTGTGATGGTCGTCGATCCTTAACGGCTTCTTGATGCCTCACTGGCGGGTTCTTGTCGTACCGTTAACGCTCGGTGTGCCGGGAAGCCTGGTCGGCGATTGACGTTTGTCGTTCCTCGACGCGAGAGGCTTCCTGCTGTGGCTGCTCCCAAGCTCGCCGGTCCTGCTGTGACCCCGCCCCCGCCGCTTTCGCGTGGGCCGCGCCGGTCGGTGCTGTTCTTCGCGTTCGCATTCGCGGTGATCGCCGATCCCGTGTCATCCGTCGCGTACGCGATCGAGGCGGCCCTGCACGCTCTGCACGGCGACCTGGCACTGCTGCTGCCGACCATGGCGTTGGTGGTCGGCCTGGTCGTGGTGGTGACCGCGAACTACTGGCAGCTGGTACGGCGCTTCCCGAAGGGAGGCGGCGCGGCCGCGGCGGCCGGGAAGGCGTTCGGCGCGAAATGGACATTCCTGCCGATCGGGGCCCTGGTCGTGGACTTCGTGCTCACCATCGGCATTTCCATCGCGGCTGCCGCGAGCGCGGTGATCGCGCTGTTCCCGGGCCTGGCGCCGATCCGGATCCCGCTGGCGCTGGTGCTTCTGGTCGTCGTGGCCGGGCTGACCTGGTTCGGGCACGGCGGGCGGCTGCTGTTCGCCGCCATGACGGTGGTCTTCGTGTTCGCCGCTGTCACGGTGGTCGTGCTCGGTTTCGCGGCTCCGCACGCCGTCGGCACCGCCCCGGCCCGGACCGACCCGGGCCGTTCGGCGGTGTTGGCGGTGGTGATGGCCTTCCCGGTGGCGATGGCGCTGGCCACCGGTGTCGAGGCGCCGTCGACCGCGATCGCGCAGCTCGGCCAGCTCGACGACACCCACCGCCGGCGCTTCGGCCGCGGCACCCTCGCCCTGCTGCTGGTCATCGTGGGCGGCCTCACGCTGGCCCTGACCGCCCTTTCGGTGAAACTCCACATCGGCCTGCCGGGCGCCGACTCCACGCAGATCGCCGACATTGCTCACGCTGCTGTCGGCCCCGGTTGGCTCTACAGCACGTTCCAGCTCACCAGTTCCCTGCTGCTGCTCGCTGCGGCCAGTTCCTCCTTCCAGGCCGGGCCCGGTCTTCTCAAGGCCCTGGCCGGCAGCGCCGAGCGGCCCGGCGTGCTTCCCGTGATCCTCGGCCGGACCAACCGTCACCACACCCCGTACTGGTCGGTGGTGGTGTATTTGGCCGCCGCAGCCGTGATCATCGTCGCCGCCGCCGGGCAGGAACAGGAGCTGGTGCTGTTCTACGCGGTGTCGGTGTTCGTCAGCTTCCTGGTCGGCCTGCTGGCCATGGCCCGCTTTGCCCGCAGTGAGCGAAAGCCCGCACTGGCTGCGGTCAACGCGCTGGCAGCGGCAGCCGTCGCCTTCACTCTGGTGGTGAACCTGCTGCGTGGCTGGCCGGTGCTCTCCCTGGTCGCCACGGTGTTGATCGGCGGCGGCCTGTTCGTGCGGTGGGTGCGCGCCGGAAGCCCGAGCGGAATCGAGGACATCGAGCGGCAGGCTGAAACCGGCTGACACGGCTCCGCCCGTACGGCTGCCGCGCCTCGCCCGGTCCGGCGACGGCGATTTCCTCGCGGTCCACCTGTCTACCCCCGGGCGACCGGCGGTGACGCGGTCCTGTTCGGTGGGCCGTCGGACCGGACCCAGTACGCGTGAAGGAGCAGCCCGACCACCGGGCCGGCCGCGGCCGACATCAGTGGCCAGCCGGTGCGGGCTTCCCAGCAGCCAGATGCGCGGTCGGTGGCCGATAGGGCGTTGCCGGGGTGCCGGCCGGCCCAGGGCGTGCCGAAGGTCCGCGGACGGAGGCGGCCGCAGTCGTCAGGAGCAGGACGACGGTGAGACCGAGTGCGATCCGGAGCAGGCCGTGGTTGCCTGGGAGTGCGGGCGGAACGGCACATCGGAAGCAGGCTCGTGGGAGTGTTCGCCGTGATCCACCGGCAGGCCGGTGGGCCCAGCGCGATCGCCACGACGCCCACGGTGGCGAGAGCGGAGGTGAACGCGATGCCGCCCAGGCGTGCTCTGCGGGGCAGCGGCCGGACATCGGCCGCAATCTGCCATGCCCACGCCATCACCCGCGCCCCCCGCCGACGGGAAGCCGTCCAACCCGCCGCCGCGTTTTGCTGTCACCCTGCCCGGCGCCCCGGCCACCGGCGAGCGAGTCGCCGACGGCACCCTCGTCTACGCAGACAGCCACGGAACCTTCCGCGTCGGGATCATCGGAGCCACCGCCCGGCTCCTGCCGGAGCCCGGCGGACAGGGCCGTCACACCTGCCTGCACGCGACCCCGCTTCCCTGACCCCGGGGCCGGCGGTGAGGAAGCTGTCGGCTAGCTCGGGGGCCGGAGTTCGTCGCGGAGAAGTTGCAGGGCCGCGAGGAGGGCCGCAGGCTGACTGACGTCCCGATCGGTGCTGGTGGGAGTGGCCGCACAGCCGCGGCCGAGTGCGGGCCAGCGACCGCGACGAACACCGTCCCAACGCCACATCCGTCCTGCGGCGCGGGCCCGGCCACGCAGGTGGTGGCCACACCGTACGTGGCGTGCGCGAGCCGTCGGACACCCTCCGCCTCCCGGGCGGCAACCTGGGGATGACCGCTCCGACCGCGCCAGCAGGTCGCCTTCCACGCCGAGCAGCTCCTCCTTCAGATCGGTCGCATAGGCTACGAGCCCACCACGAAACACGGCCGACGCACCCGGAGCCGCTGCCGGCTGCGCGCACAGCTGCCCGCCGGTCAGTGATTCCGCTCCGGCGACGGTGGGCCCGGCGGCGGCCAGTGCCGCGATGACCTGGCGAACCAGCACTCCGGCCTGGTCCAGGCCTCCTCGTTATGGGCCGGTGCAACCAGGGCCGATCACCTCCCGTCCTGCGTCTGCCCCGCCGGGCTCACCTGATTCCGCCGGCCCCGCCCCTGCCGCGGCCAGCCGCATGCGCGTTCCGCTCCCGGGTACATGCTCAGCATGCTGACCCTCGGCATCGAAGAGGAATACCTCCTGCTCGACCCCGCCACCGGGCTCCCGGTGGCCCGCGCCGCCCAGGTGCGCGAGGCCGCCAGCCTCCAACCGGCTCTGGAGCGCGACGAGGTTCAGCGAGAACTGCTCCAGGCCCAGTTGGAGGTCGCCACCCCCATCTGCCACGACCTGGAGGAAGCCGGCGGGCACCTGCTGCGGATGCGCCTGGCCCTCGGCGAGGCCGCCCGGCAGGAAGGCTGCCGCCTCGCCGCGTGCGGCGCCGCGCCCTTCACCGACCCTCTGCCGGTCCCCGTCACCGACACCGCCCGCTACCGCACCATGCGCTCAGACACCCGGCTGCTCACCGATCAGCAGCTGATCACGGGCATGCACGTCCACCTCGGCATGCCCGACCGCGGCGCGGGCGTCACCGTGATGAACGGACTGCGTCCATGGCTGCCCCTGCTGGTCGCCCTCGCCGCGAACTCGCCGCTGTGGCAGAACACGGACACCGGATTCGCGAGCTGGCGCACCATTGTCTTCGGCCGGTGGCCCGTGAGCGGGCCGCCGCCGCACTTCCCCGACGCCGGCGCCTACGACCGGCGTACCCGGGCCCTGGTGGACGGCGGGCTGATTCGCGACATCAAACAGGTCTACTGGCACATCCGGCTGTCCGAGCGCTTCCCCACCGTCGAGATTCGCACCATGGACGTCCAGCTGCGCCCGGACGAAGCGGTGATGCTCGCCGGCGTCGTACGCGCCCTTGCGACCCGCGCCCTCGGCGACGCGAAGGGCCGGTGCGGCGTCCCGTCCGTCGAGCAGGAGATGCTCGCGGCCGCCGTGTGGCACAGTGCCCGGCACGGCTGCACGAGCACAGTGCTCGACCCGTTCTCCGGCCGGCTGTCCACAGTCGGCGAAGCGGTGGGAGCCCTGCTGGACCACGTCGCCCCGGTGATCGAGGACAGTGCGGACGAGCGGCACATTGTCCCTGTGCTGGAGCGCATGCAGCGGGACGGTAACGGCGCCGTCCGCCAGCTGCGTCAGCTGCGGAAGGCGGGCCGCGACGGACTCGTGGCACTGATCACCGACCAGACCACCGGCGTGTGACCCGTCCGTTCTCACTCCTCGACGGCCACACGCACGCTGTCCAGGCCTGGATCGGCCGCGTCCGGGATCACCACGCCCGCCCGGACTCCGCTGTGCAGGTACTCCAGCACGTCACGGTTGAGGCGCTCGCCCGGCAGCGCAGCGGGGATCCCGGGCGGGTAGGGGGTGAACATCTCCGCCGTGACCCGCCCCAACACATCGGTCCACGGCGGAGGGATGGCCAGCGCCTTCGCCCGGTCCAGCTCCTCGACGGTCACCCGCGCGTCGCGGGACGTCAGGTAGCGACAGCCGCGGCTGGTGCCGCCGGCGCCGGTACCCGGGGCTGTGCGGGTCGCTGGTTCTCAGGCGCATCGGCCAGGGGTTCCGTTCTGGGGTGGCCACATCGGCCCGGTGGGGGTCCAGGTGGCGGGGGGCCGGGGTGCGCTCAGGGGTCGGTACGGGGGCGGGGTTCCGCCAACCGCGCGCCGGCCCGGTCCCCGAGGGCGGTGACCCACGCAGGCAGGCTGGACTGCTTCGCCGCGCGGGCGCCCTGGACGTCGTGGCGTGGCCGGTCACCAGTGGCGGGCAGGGTTCGGGCGACCAGGCCGAGCAGGCGCGCGGTGGTGGCGGGCGCGAGCCCCTGCAACCGGACGCCGACCTTGGCCGCGGGGGTGAGGACCAGTTCGGGGCGGCGACGCTCGGCCGCCCGGACGATCGCGCGGGCGGCGCGTTCGGCGTCCATCGAGAGCAGCGGCATGGAGGCCGCGGCGGCGAACCAGGAGTACTCGGCTCCGGGGCGACCGTGGAAGCGTGCGGCGGTGTGCGATCCGGTGCGCATCAGCCCCGGCAGGACGGTGGTCACGCTCACTCCCATTCCCGCCAGTTCCGCCCGCAGGCCCTGGGAGAACCCGGCGGCGGCGAACTTGGCGGCCACGTAGGGCAGCAGGTGCGGGGCGGGGATCCGGCCGCCGACCGAGGAGACCGTCACCACCGTGCCGGCACTGCTGGCCCGCAGGTCGGTTAGTGCGGCCAGCGTGAGGCGCAGCGGCGCGAAGTACATGGTCTCCATGGCCTGGCGGAAGTCCTCCTCGCGCAGGGCCTCCACGGGGCCGACCTGGATGATGCCTGCGCTGTTGACGAGGATGTCGAGCGGGCCGAAGCGTTCGTGCACTGCGTCCAGGAGCCGGCGGGGGGTCTCGGGGTCGGTGATGTCGCAGCTGAGGGCGACGGCGTCCGCTCCGTCGGCTCGCAGCTGCCGCTCTGCCCGGCCGAGGGCGTCCGCGTCACGGGCGCAGAGCATGACCCGGGCGCCGTGGCGGGCAAGCTCCCGGGCGATGAGCAGGCCGAGCCCGCGGGAGGAACCGGTGACCAGCGCGGTGCGGTTCGCGAAGCGGTGCGGTCGTGCGGTCATGGTGGACTCCCGGGGTTCGGGGGCTCTCGTCGGCAGGGGGCGTGCTGGTGGTCAGGGCTTGAAGAGCACCTTCACGGCGCCGTCCTGCTTCTTCTGGAACATCTCGTACGCCGCGGGGGCCTCGTCGAGCGGGACGTGGTGGGTGGCGAAGGTGTCGACGCCGAGCGGGTCGTCGTCGGTGAGCAGGGGAAGGATGCCGTCGACCCAGCGGTGCACGTTGGCCTGGCCCATGCGGAGTTGGATCTGCTTGTCGAACATGGTGAGCAGGGGCAGCGGGTCGGTCTGGCCGCCGTAGACGCCCGAGAGGGAGATGGTGCCGCCGCGGCGCACGATGTCGATGGCGAGGTAGAGGGCGTGGAGGCGGTCGATGCCGACGTGTTCCATCATCTTGGCGGCCACGGCGCTCGGCAGCAGGTTGGTGGCCTGGGCGGCGAGCTTCGCGCCGGGCGAGCCGTGGGCTTCCATGCCGACGGCGTCGATGACCGCGTCCGGGCCGCGGCCGTCGGTGAGGTCACGGATGACGTCGGAGAGGTCCTTGCCGTGCTCGTGGAGGTCCAGGACGTGCACGCCCCGCCGCCTGGCTCGGGTGAGGCGTTCGCCGACGAGATCGACGCCGATCACCTGGCCTGCGCCGCGGTGCAGGGCGATCCGGCAGCTCATGTCGCCGATCGGCCCCAGGCCCAGGACGACGAGGCTGCCGCCTGCGGGCACATCCGCGTACTCGACGGCCTGCCACGCGGTGGGCAGGACGTCGGAGAGGAAGACGAAACGGTCGTCCTCGGGGCCGTGCGGCACCGTGATCGGCAGGGTGTTCCCGAACGGGACGCGCAGCAGTTCGGCCTGCCCGCCGGGGACCTGTCCGTAGAGCTTGGTGTAGCCGAACAGTGCGGCGCCGCTGCCGTACTCCCGCACCTGGGTGGTCTCGCACTGCGAGTGCAGGCCCTGCCCGCAGGTGTGGCAGGTCCCGCAGGACACGTTGAACGGGATCACCACCCGGTCGCCCGCCGCCACGGCGGTGACCTCGGGCCCGACCTCCTGGACGATGCCCATGGGCTCGTGGCCGAGGATGTCACCGACGTCGAGGAACGGACCGAGGACCTCGTAGAGGTGGAGGTCCGAGCCGCACAGGCCGCTGGTGGTCACCTTGATGATCACATCGGTCGGATCCTTGATCGCCGGATCGGGAACGGTGTCGACACGGACATCCCGCCGGCCGTGCCAGGTCAGGGCCTTCATCGTCACTCCTCACGGGGCCGTACCAACACTCGCTCTTCCGCGTCTGTCCACTTAGCTGCCGCGAAAACGGGCACCCCCACGCAGGCTTGTTGCCGGGCCGAAGCCATCGCTTCGGCCCGGCAACAAGCCTGAACCCCCGCGGCCATGAGGGCGGGAGGTTCAGTTCGCCGTTGCCGGGAAGCGTTCCCAGACCCGGTGCGTGCCGAGCTGCTCCACCAGCGCCGAGACGGCCTGCGCGGCGTCGGTCGCGGTGAACACGCCGGGGGCCTGCGGATCGAGTCTCGCCGCCGCCCACAGGCCGCGGGCGTCCGCGAGGCCGGCGAGAGGCTTGGCGTGCCGGTAGGCCTCGTTGACGAGGAGGACGGCGCGGGAGTCGAGGGCGGGCCGGCCGCCGAGCGACGGCGCTGACTTGGCCTCGCGGGCACCGTGGTGGTCGGCGCCGCGCGCGGACGCGTCCGGCGATCACGTGCTCGCGCTCGACGGGCTCAGGTTCAGCCAGAACTGGCGCGGCCGGCTGAAGTGGTCGGCGAACGAGGCGGGCGCTTCGCGGACCGTGGCTGTGGCCGCGATCGGGACGGGGCGTTCGATGTAGGCGTGTTCCCCGGCGAAGGACGGGCAGCCGCCGTCCAGCGAGTTCGGCTTGTAGCGGGCGACGCCGCTGTGCACGTCGCCGTGGGAGCGCAGCAGGAAGGCGGTCTGCACCCACCGCTCCGCCGCGTCCGTCGCCGTGCCGGGCGTGAGGAAGGAGCGGACCCGGGGGACCGGGGTTCGCTCCTGCCGTACGGGGTGCAGGTGCCGCAGGGGTCCGCGATGCGGTCGCTCCTGATCTCCATGCTCACCTCCGCGATGGATCACGGCCGCAACCGCACCCGGCACTTGACCGGCCACACACGGGGACGGCGTGGTCTATGGCTGCCCGTGCTGCTGCGGCGGCGAGGAGGGAGAAGGGCTCGGTCGGTGGGGCGGCGCCGGCGGCCCCTCCTCGCCGAAGCCGAGCATGTGCCGGGCGGCGGTGCGGTAGTAGCGCGCCAGGTCGGCCTTGGTGATGGCGTCGTCGGGGAAGAACACCTTGTCGGGGCGGCTCAGTTGCACGGTGTGCCGGCCGGCCCGGAGCTCCGCTGTCGCGGTGGGGTTCATCGGGGGCCTCCGAGGGGTTGTTCGCGGACCACCGTGGTGGCGGGCTTGTCGTCGCGCAGCCCCAGTTAGCGGGGGTGGCGCAGCAGGCCGGCGCGGGTCCACTCGGTGAAGCCGATCTGCGTGACGAGTTCCGGGCGGACCCAGTGGAGGGCGCGCTCGCGGGTCTCGTCGGCGAACGGTCGACGGTCCTGCCGGCGGGCGTCGAGGCGTCGGCGAAGGTCCAGGAGGGTGCGGGTGTCGTAGCCGGTGCCGACCTTGCCCGCGTAGCGCAGATCGCCGTCCTGGTAGTAGCCGACCAGGAGCGCACCGAACCCGACCCGGGTGCCGGCGGGCTCGGTGAAGCCGCCGATGACGAGTTCCTGGCCGCAGCCGCAGCCGCACTTGAGCTTGAGCCAGTCGCCGGAGCGCCGGTGGACGTACGCGGAGTCGGCCCGTTTGGCGATCAGGCCCTCCCAGCCGCGGGCGCACTCGTGGTCGAGCAGGTCCTGGTCCCAGGTGTTGCGGTGCGGGGTGAAGCGCAGCGGGTCGTCGAAGTCGAGGGCGTCGCGGAGCAGGGCCTTGCGGGTGCGCAGCGGCAGGGCGGTCGTGTCGCGCCCGTCCGGGCGCAGGAGGTCGAAGAGGTAGTAGAGGACGGGGACGCCGCTGGCGAGGGCGGCGTCGGGGTCGGTCAGGCCGCTGCGTTGCTGCAGCAGCGAGAAGTCGGTTCGTCCGTGGTGGAGGGCGACGATCTCACCGTCCACGGCGAAGTCCCGGCAGTGCTGGGCGCGGAGGGCGTCGACGAGTTCCGGGTAGGTGGCGTTGCGGAGTTGGCCTCGGGAGAGCAGGCGGACCCGGTCGCCGTCGCGGGCGGCCAGGGCGCGTACGCCGTCCAGCTTCCGTTCGAAAAGCCAGGCGTCGTCGAAGGAGCGGCGGTCGGAGAGCAGGGCCGGCATGGGCCGCTGGGCCTCGCCGTCCTCGCGTCGCGGGGCCGGACGAAGGCGGCTGAGCTGGTCGGCGGGCAGCCGGTCGAGCAGCGAGGTCATCACGGATCCCCTGCTGCGGCGTCGGCGGCGACCTGCTTGAGCGTGCGGCCGGTGTGCGCGGAGCGGGCGCATTCAGCTACACCCCGTCCCGGAGAAAAGAGGCTCGGCGGAGAACTCAGGAACGATAGGGACAAGGGGCACGGGTCCGTGCCTCCCTTCGGGCCAGCCGCTTCGCGGCGCGCACGGCCCGGACTTCGACCGCCCGGTGGCACGGCTGATCGAGCAGGTCACCGGACACAACGCCTACGAGGAAGCCCAGCTCCTCCCCGCAGGTCCGTGCGGCGAAAGCCCTCCCGGAGCTGCAGCACCTGGGACACCGGGTCCGGGATCCGAAGGAACTGACCGCCGGCCTTCCCCGGACCGAGGCTTTGTCGGCGCAGCCGGCAGATCCGCTGCCGCCACCGGAGCGCGGTTTGGTGCGGCGATCGCGGGAGTTCTTCACCCCCACCGGCAGCTGGGCCTGACGACACCCAGGAGTGGATGGCCAGTCCGTGCGGGGGAGCACCGCTGCCCACGCATGTCGGTCGGTGTGGTTGCCGGCCGCTAAGCCTTGGCGAAGACGGTCACCAGCGCGTCGCCGAACGCATCCAGGTCGTCCGGCTTGCGGCTGGTGACGAGCACGTTGGGTCCGGCGGTACAGACCTGGACCTGCTCGTCGACCCATCGGGCGCCGGCGTTGACCAGGTCGGTGCGCAGGCTGGGCCACGAGGTGAGAGTGCGCCCACGGACCGTATCGGCCTCGATCAGCGTCCACGGGGCGTGGCAGATGGCGGCGACGGGCTTCCCGGCGTCGAAGAACGCTCTGGCGAAGCCCACTGCGGCGGAGTCGAGCCGCAGCGCGTCCGGGTTGGCGACGCCGCCCGGCAGCACCAGGCCGTCGTACTCGTCGGCCGAGACGTCGGCGACGACGTCGTCCACCTCGAAGGTGTCGCCGCGGTCCAGGTGGTGGAACGCCTGGATCCTGCCGCTCTTCGTGGACACCAGGCGCGCTGTGCCACCGGCCTGGGCGACCGCTTGCCAGGGCTGGGTCAGTTCCACCTGTTCCACGCCTTCGGGCGCGGCGAGGAACGCGACGGTCTTTCCCTGCAACGTGGCCATGAGCAGCGGTCCTTCCCGCATGTGTCGTGTCTGGGCGCCAATGGCCCGGGGACACCGGTTGACAGCGTCAGTGCGCTGCGGTGAGCAGCTTCAAGGCTTCCACACACCCCCGTTTCCTGCCCGCTCGATCACCCGCGTCCACTCACGGCCCATCGCACGTACGAACATCTCTCCACTGGCCGGGAGGCCAAGGCCTGCCGACTTCGAGACCCGAAACCGTCCGGCATCGGCGCGGCCCTCCCGCCACACGGGGCGCCCACACGGGTGCGTCCGGCAGGCCTCCCGGTCGGACGGGCCGGCCGCGGTGACACTGCCCGCAGCTTCGAGCGCCCGCCGTACCGATGCTGCGAAAGCCGGTTTCATCGCGGCACCAGCGGTTAGCCGCGCTCATAGGCCCAACCCGGCGCCCCCACGGTGCCGGGACCGCGCAGTGGAGGAGCTGGGTGATGAAGGTTTCCGATTACATGCTGGAGCGGCTGCGTGACTGGGAGGTGGAGTACGTCTTCGCCTTCCCCGGGGACGGGATCAACGGGCTGCTCGCCGCCTGGGGCCGCGCCGAGAACACGCCGCGGTTCGTGCAGGCGCGGCACGAGGAGATGGCCGCCTTCGAGGCCGTCGGGTACGCGAAGTTCTCCGGTCGCACCGGGGTGTGCGCGGCCACCTCGGGCCCTGGCGCGATCCACCTGCTGAACGGGCTCTACGACGCCAAGCTCGACCACGTGCCGGTCGTCGCGATCGTCGGCCAGACCGACCGCAGCGCGATGGGTGGCTCCTACCAGCAGGAGGTCGACCTGCTCAGCCTGTTCAAGGACGTGGCCTCGGAGTTCTGCGAGATGGTCACCGTCCCAGCCCAGCTGCCCAACGTGCTGGACCGCGCGATGCGCATCGCGGCCACCCGGCGCACGGTCACCGCGGTGATCATCCCGGCCGATGTGCAGGAACTCGACTACGAGCCCCCGGCGCACGCGTTCAAGCAGGTCCCGTCCAGCCTCGGCATCCCCCACTACGCCCCGGTCCCGGCCGACGAGGATCTCGCGAAGGCCGCGGAGATCCTCAACGTGGGCGAGAAGGTGGCGATGCTGATCGGGCAGGGCGCCCGCTCGGCCCGACCCGAGGTGGACCAGGTCGCTGACCGGCTCGGCGCCGGCGTTGCGAAGGCGCTGCTCGGAAAGGACGCGCTTCCCGACACCCTGCCGTACGTCACGGGATCGATCGGCCTGCTCGGCACCCGCCCGTCCTACGAGATGATGCGGGACTGCGACACCCTCCTCGTGGTCGGATCCAGCTTTCCGTACACCCAGTTCCTGCCCGAGTTCGACCAGGCACGAGCCGTGCAGATCGACATCGACCCGTCCATGGTCGGACTGCGCTACCCGTTCGAGGTCAATCTCGTCGGCGACGCCGGCGAGACCCTTCGCCGGCTGATCCCGCTGCTGGAGCCCAAGGCGGACCGCACCTGGCGCAAAACAGTGGAGGACAACGCGGCACGCTGGTGGGAGGTCATGCAGCGCCGCGCCGAGGTGTCCGCGGACCCGGTCAACCCCGAACTCGTCGTCCACGCCCTGGACGCGCTGTTGCCCGACAACGCGATCCTCGCCGCGGACTCTGGGTCCGCGGCGAACTGGTACGCCCGGCACCTGCGGATGCGCGGCGACATGCGCGGATCTCTGTCGGGCACCCTGGCGACCATGGGCCCGGGCGTGCCGTACGTGATCGGCGCGAAGTTCGCGCACCCCGACCGTCCGGCGATCGCGATCGTCGGTGACGGCGCCATGCAGATGAACGGCCTCGCCGAGCTGATCACCGCCGTGAAGTACTACCGGGAGTGGGCCGACCCGCGCATGGTCGTCGCCGTGCTGAACAACCACGACCTGAACCAGGTCACCTGGGAGATGCGCGCGATGCAGGGAGCCCCGCAGTTCGAACCCTCACAGAGCCTGCCCGACGTCCGCTACGCCGACATCGCCAGGACATTCGGCCTTGCCGGGGTGAGGGTGGAGCGGCCCGAGGACGTGGAGTCGGCGTGGCGTCAGGCGCTGGCGGCGGACCGGCCGTTCGTCATCGACTTCCGCACCGATCCGGCGGTGCCGCCGATTCCGCCGCACGCCAGTTGGGACCAGATCAAGGCCGCGGCGCTCTCCGTCCTCAAGGGCGACAGTGACCGGGCATCGGTGGTCCAGCAGGGCGTCAAGGCGAAGATCCAGGAGTTCCTGCCCGGCAACGGACGGAGCTGACCGATGTCCGGCAGCCAGAAGGTCGATCTCGCCGCACTGGAACACGCGCTTCGCGCGGAGGTGGACGGCGAGGTCCGCTTCGACGCGGGCAGCCGCGGGGCGTACGCGACCGACGGCTCCAACTACCGGCAGGTCCCGATCGGCGTGGTCGTACCCCGCACGGTGGAGGCCGGTGCCGCCGCGGTGGCTGTGTGCGCCCGGTTCGGCGCGCCGGTGCTCTCGCGCGGGGGCGGTACCAGCCTCGGGGGGCAGTGCACCAACGAGGCGGTGGTCATCGACTGGACCAAGTACTGCAACCGCCTGCTCTCGGTGGACCCCGAGGCGCGGACCTGTGTGGTCGAGCCGGGCATCGTGCTGGACGAACTCAACCGGCAACTCGCGCCGCACGGGCTGAAGTTCGGGCCGAAGCCGTCCACGCACAGCCACTGTGCGCTGGGCGGCATGATCGGCAACAACAGCTGCGGGGCCTCCGCCCAGGCCTACGGCAAGACCGTCGACAACGTCCACCGCCTGGAAGTGCTCACGTACGAGGGAACCCGATTCTGGGCCGGCCCGACGGACCGGGCGCAGTTCGAGCGGATCATGACCGAAGGCGGCGGGCGCGCCCGGCTGTACCAGGGCCTGAAGGACCTCGCCGACCGCCATCTGGCCGAGATCCGCACGGGCTACCCGAAGATCCCGCGCCGGGTCTCGGGCTACAACCTGGACTCCCTGCTGCCCGAGAACGGCTTCGACATCGCCCGCACGCTGGTCGGCAGCGAGGGCACGCTGGTGACCGTCCTGCGGGCCGAGCTCGAGCTGGTCGAGGTGCCGGCGGCGGAGGCGCTGCTGGTCCTGGGCTTCGACGACATCTACCAGGCCGCCGACGCCGTCCCGGACCTGCTCGAACACAGCCGCCCCACCCAGTTGGAGGCCATCGACGGGCGCATGGCGCAGCTCATGCGCGAGGAGCACGCCTACCTGGACTCGCTGGACAGCCTGCCCGAGGGGGACAGTTGGCTGCTGGTCCAGTTCACCGGCGACACGAGGCAGGAGGCGGACGCGCAGGCGTACGAGCTGCTGCAGGCGCTGGACCGCGAGGAGGACGACCCACGGGTGGCGCTCTCCGATGATCCGGCGCGGGAGCAGGAGATGCTCAGGGCCCGTGAGGCGGGACTCGGCGTCACCGCCCGGCCGCCGGACGGCTCCGAGACCTGGGAGGGCTGGGAGGACTCCGCGGTGGCGCCGGAGAAACTGGGCGACTACCTTCGCGACCTGGAGCGTCTCTTCGACCACTACGGCTACCAGCAGGCCTCCCTGTACGGGCACTTCGGGCAGGGCTGCGTGCACACCCGGATCCCGTTCGAACTACGCGAAGGCAAGGGCATCGAGGACTTCCGCGCCTTCCTGTTCGACGCCGCCGACCTGGTCGCCTCCTACGGCGGGTCGCTGTCGGGCGAGCACGGGGACGGGCAGGCCCGCGGCGAGCTGCTGCCCCGCATGTTCACCCCCGCCCTGATCGAGGCGATGGCCGAGGTCAAGGCGCTGTTCGACCCGGGCAACCGGATGAACCCCGGCAAGGTCGTCCACCCCCACCGCGTGGATACCAACCTGCGCCTCGGCGCCACCTGGAGGCCCGAACCGCTGGAGACGCACTTCGCGTACGCCGAGGACGGCAACGACTTCGGCCGGGCGGTGCTGCGCTGCGTCGGGATCGGCAACTGCCGCACCCACCAGGGCGGCGTGATGTGCCCCTCCTACCGCGCCACCGGAGAGGAGGAGCACTCCACCCGCGGCCGGGCACGCCTTCTGTTCGAAATGCTCGGCGGCCACGACGACTCCCCGATCACCGGCAGCTGGCGCTCCACCGAAGTCCGCGACGCCCTCGACCTCTGCCTGGCCTGCAAGGGCTGCAGGTCCGACTGCCCGGTCGGCGTCGACATGGCCACCTACAAGGCCGAGTTCCTCGCCCACCACTACGAGGGCCGGCTGCGCCCGGCCGCCCACTACGCCATGGGCTGGCTCCCGCTGTGGGCACGGCTGGCCCGTGTCGCACCGGGCCTGGCCAACGCCGCCCTGCACGCCCCTGGTCTCGGGTGGCTGGGTAAGCGGTTGGCAGGGATCGACCCGCGCCGCGCCGCGCCCCTGTTCGCCGCCGAGTCGTTCCAGGAGTCCTGGCACCGACCCGGCAGGCATGAGCCCGACCCGGCTGATCCGCGCACCGTGCTGCTGTGGCCGGACACCTTCACCAACCACTTCCACCCCCACATCGCCGAGGCCGCGGTCCGCGTGCTGGAGGACGCCGGTTTCCGGGTAGCGGTGCCGGACGGGCCGGTGTGTTGCGGCCTGACGTGGATCTCCACCGGCCAACTCGTCACCGCCCGAACAGTCCTGAAGCGCACCACGACAGTGCTGCGGCCGTGGCTGGAGGCCGGGACGCCGATCATCGGTCTCGAACCCTCCTGTACTGCGGTCTTCCGCACCGACGCCCCCGACCTGCTCGCCGGGGACCAGGACATCACCCGCCTCGCGGCGCAGATGCGGACCTTCGCCGAACACCTCGTCAACCACGCGCCCGACGGCTGGCAACCCCAGCGGATCAGCCGGGCGGCGACCGTGCAGACCCACTGCCACCAGCACGCCGTCCTCGGCACCGACCCGGACCGCGAACTGATGCGCCGCGCGGGCCTGGATGCGAACGTGCTCGACGAGGGTTGCTGCGGCCTGGCCGGCAACTTCGGCTTCGAGCAAGGCCATTACGACCTGTCCCGAACCATCGCCGAGCAGGGCGTCCTGCCCGCCGTCCGCGACACCGCGCCCAGCGCCTTCGTCCTGGCCGACGGCTTCAGCTGCCGCACCCAGATCGACCAAGCCGATACCGGCCGCCAGGCGCTGCACCTGGCCGAGGCCCTCGCCCTGGCCATGGACGGACCACCGCCCAGCGACCGCCCCGAGAAGGCGGTCCCGCGCCCCGGGCCGCGCACCGCCGCGACCCGGCTGCTGACAGCAGGCGTGGCGGGAACCGTGACCGGCCTGGCGGCGGGCGCTGTCCTCGCCGCCCGACACCGTGCCAGGAGGAGGTAATTACCGTGGATTCCCTGCACGAGCGGCTCCACCGAGGGACCCGGGCCGCCGGCGTCAACGGCGACCGCCGCCGACGCCCACCGATATCCCGGCCCGAAGGCGCCTGCGGCCCCGCCGGACGGGGGCAGGACCTGTGCCGCGACGCTTCGCGCGAAGCAGTCCGCGAGCCGGTCGGCTTCCGGCTCCGCACCGGCCCCGGGTCCGGCCTCGCCCAGCGACTGGCTGACGCGGCGTCATGACCGCTGCCACCGCCCCGATCGTCGAGGAACTGCAGGTGCAGGTCCTCAACTTCCCCACTGACACCCCGGAGGCCGACGGCACACTCGCCTGGGACTCCACCACCATGGTCCTGGTCCACGCGCGCTGCGGCAGTACCACCGGCGTGGGCTGGACCTACGGCGCACCCGCCACCGCCCACGTGATCACCGGACAACTCCGGGACACGGTTGTCGGCCGCCCGGCGTTCGACGTCCCGGCCGCGAACGAGGCGATGAGCCGCGCGGTGCGCAACGCCGGCCGGCCCGGCCTGGTCGCCGGCGCGATCTCGGCCGTCGACATTGCCCTGTGGGACCTCAAGGGCCGCTTGCTCGACCTCCCGCTCATCGACCTGCTCGGCGCCGCCCGGGGCGAGGTCCCCGTGTACGGCAGCGGCGGCTTCACGACCTACACCGAGCGGCAACTCGCCGAGCAGCTCGAAGGCTGGGCCGAGCAGGGCTTTACCCACTTCAAGATCAAGATCGGTGAGAGCTGGGGCACCGAGGAGCGGCGCGATCTGGAGCGCACCGAGCAGGCCCGCCGTCTGGTCGGCGACGACGCCGAGCTGTACGTCGACGCGAACGGCGCCTACACCCGCAAGCAGGCCGTCCGCGTCGGACGGACGCTGGCCGGCCTGGGTGTGAGCTGGTTCGAGGAGCCAGTCTCCTCCGACGACCTCACCGGCCTCGCCCTCGTCCGCGACGCCCTCACCGCCGACGTCGCGGCCGGCGAGTACGGCTACGACCTGCCCTACCTCGCCCGCATGGCCCCGGCCGTCGACTGCCTGCAGGCAGACGCCACCCGCTGCGGCGGCATCACGGTCTGGCTGCGCGCCGCCGCCCTCGCGCAGGCGCACGGTCTCCAGCTGTCCGGGCACTGCGCCCCGCACATCCACGCCCACGCGGCCGCCGCGATCCCCAACCTGCGCCACCTCGAGTGGTTCCACGACCACGTCCGGATCGAGAACCTCCTGTTCGAGGGAACCCTCAGGCCGGTCGGCGGATCCGTGCGCCCGGGCCGGAGCGGGGAGCCCGGCCTCGGCCTGACGATCCGGTCCGAGGTGGCGGAGCACGTCCGTGTCCACGCCTGAGGAGGGCCGGCCCACCCACGACAGCAACCGCCGGGCGCCATCCCGCCCGCGGACACGTGGCCCCGCATCGAGGAGATGAGACGTTGACCGCCTTCACCGATGACCCGCCCGCCCCCCACGCCCTGCGCGACTACGCCCTGCTCGCGGACGGCGAGCGCGGCGCCCTGGTCGGACCGCGCGGCGACATCGTGTGGATGTGCGCACCCACCTGGGACAGCGACGCCGTATTCTCCGCCCTCATCGGCGGCCCCGGCTGGTACACCGTCACCCCCACCGAACCGTTCGTCTGGGGCGGCTACTACGAGAGCGGCAGCCTCATCTGGCGCAGCCGCTGGACCACCACCGGCGGCCTCGTCGAATGCCGCGAAGCCCTCGCCCACCCCGGCGACCCGCACCGGGCGGCGGTGCTGCGCCGGATCCTGGCCGTCGACGGTGACGCCCACCTCGATGTGGACCTGCGACCGGCAGCAGGCTTCGGCGCCCACCGGCTGTGCCAGGTGCGTCAGGACGGCCAGGGACGGTGGACGGCCCGGGCCGGGGAGCTGTACCTGCGCTGGAGCGGCGCACCGGACGCACGCAGCAGCGACGCGGGGCTGCACACCACCGTGCGGCTGGAATCCGGGGCCGGCCACGACCTGGTCCTGGAGATCTCCGACCGCCCGCTGCCGCGACCGGAGCCGGCCGATGTGCTGTGGCGGAGCACCGAGGCGGCCTGGGAGACGCGTGTGCCCGCCCTCGCGGGAACGATCGGGCAACGGGACGCCCGGCACGCCTACGCGGTCCTGGCCGGCCTGACCGGCCCCGGCGGCGGCACGGTGGCCGCGGCCACCACGAGCCTGCCGGAGCGGGCCGAGCAGGGCCGCGACTACGACTACCGGTACGTGTGGATCCGCGACCAGGCCTACATCGGCCAAGCCGTCGCGGCCGCCGGACCGCACCAGCTGCTGAACGACTCCACACGCTTCGTCACCGCCCGCCTGCTCGAACACGGCCCGGCGCTCGCTCCCGCCTACACCGCCACCGGTGCGCCAGTGCCCGACCGGCGCACCCTCGACCTGCCCGGCTACCCCGGCGGCTTCGACGTGGTCGGCAACCACGTCAACCGCCAGTTCCAGCTGGACGTGTTCGGGGAGAGCCTGCTGCTCCTTGCGGCAGCCGCCCGCCACGACCGCCTCGACGCGGACGGCTGGCAGGCCGCGCTCACCGCCGCCGACGTGATCGCCACCCGGCACCGCGAGCCGGACGCCGGGATCTGGGAACTGCACGACGACCGCTGGGCACACAGCCGTCTCACCTGCGCCGCCGGCCTGCGCGCGATCGCCGCCGCAGCCCCCCGCACCGACACTGGGCGCGCCGGCGGCTGGGAGGCGCTGGCGGACGCGATCGTCGCCGAAACCTCCGCCGACTGCCTGCACCCCACAGGCCGGTGGCAGCGCTCCCCGAACCAGGCGGGGGTGGACGCGGCCCTGTTGCTGCCCGCCATCCGCGGCGCCCTTCCCGCAGAGGATCCCCGCACCACCGCCACCCTGCACGCGGTGCGCGCCGACCTTGCTCGGGACCACTACGTCTACCGGTTCCGCCATGACCAGCGGCCCCTCGAAGCCGCCGAAGGCGCGTTCCTGCTGTGCGGATTCGTGATGGCCCTGGCCGAGCACCAGCAGCACAACGAGGTGGAGGCGGTGCGCTGGTTCGAACGCAACCGCGCCGCCTGCGGACCGCCCGGCCTTTACGCGGAGGAGTTCGACGTCGCCCAGCGCCAGCTGCGCGGCAACCTGCCCCAGGCCTTCGTCCACGCCCTGATGCTCGAAGCCGCCGCCCGGCTGGCGCGGCCTGCCCAGTTCTGAACCGCCGTTCCACCCGCAGAAGGCAGGAGTCGACCGTGAAGCCGACCCGTCCGATCCGCTGGGCCCGGCGCGCAGCCACCGCTCAGCAGGACGCCTACCAGGGCGAGGAGGAGCGGCCACTGGCCGGCTACCTCGCCTTGCTGGGCACGTACACGAGCGTTGTCGCGGGGATCGCTGGGGCTGCGTGCGCCGCCCGGCGCCCGCTGCCGCGCCTGGGGCCCTTCGCGGTCGTGATGCTCGCCGGCGCCACCCACCAACTGGCGCGGATGCTGACCAAGGACCCGGTCACCAGCCCCCTGCGGGCCCCGTTCACCCGCTACCGCGGTACCGCAGGAACCTGCAGAGCTGGAGGAGGACGTGCGCGGCACCGGCATGCGCCACGCCGTGGGCGACCTGGCCACCTGCCCCTACTGCGCCGGCCTGTGGACCGCCACCGCCTTGACCGTGGCCCACTTCTTCGCCCCCGCCGCCGCGCGCGTGATCACTACCGCCCTCAGCGCCGGCGCCGACCTGCTGCAGTTGTGCTGCGGCCGACTCCAGGACGACTCCTGACCGCGAGGCCCCTCCTGCCTATCAAGAGAGGAATCCGATGACCGACATCTCACGCCTGCCCGGCGCCTTCGAACACCACTGGAACTGGCAGCTGCGAGCGGCGTGCCGGCACCTCGGCACCGACCTCTTCTTCCACCCCTCCGGGGAGCGCGGCCAAGCCCACGACAGCCGCGAGGAAGCCGCGAAACAGGTATGTGCTCGCTGCCCGGTGGCCGACGCTTGCCGTGAGCACGCTCTGGAGGTTCGGGAGCCCTACGGGGTGTGGGGCGGCCTCACCGAAGACGAACGCCTCGAACTCCTCGCTCCCGCGCCCTCCCGACCCGCCGCGCGGCACGCAGCCTGACGCGCTGCCCGCGACCCGCTTCGGGCGATTACGACGGGGGACACCGGGAAGGCGCCCGACCGGTGACGAAAATATCCGGACTGAATCCTTCAGGAGGAAATCTCAATGAGCACCGTGAAGGAATCCATTGACGTCGACGTCCCGCTGCACCGCGCCTACAACCAGTGGACGCAGTTCGAGGACTTCCCCCGCTTCATGGCCGGCGTGGAGGAGGTCCGCCAGACCGACGACCGGCACTGCCACTGGACGACCAAGGTGGCCGGCGCCCGCCGCGAGTTCGACACCGAGATCATTGACCAGCTCCCGGACACGCGGATCGCGTGGCGCACCGTGAGCGGCGACGTGCAGCAGAAGGGCGTCGTCAGCTTCGAGTCACTGGACGACGCCCACACCCGCGTCATCCTGGCCATGGAGTTCGATCCCCAAGGCGTGACCGAGAAGGCGGGTGCCATGCTCGGCGTTCTCGACCGGCAGGTGAAGGGTGACCTCAAGCGCTTCAAGGGCTTCATCGAGGAGCGGGGCCAGGAGAGCGGCGCCTGGCGTGGGCGCGTCACCCCGGGCGATGCAGCGGGCCCGGTTACCGGGGACGCCCCCGTGCGGGAGACCCCACAGTCGCGGATGACCGCCGAAGGCGCTCCGCCGCCGCCCGACGACACCCAACTGGGCTCCCAGGGTGATCCGGCCTCCTCGGTCATCGACCCGGACGACATGCGGCACGGCTGACAGCCGGCCGACCGGTGGCCCGCCGATGCTCGACGGCCGCACCGCCCAGGCGGCCCCCGCTCTGGAACGCAGTCCCCGGCAACGTCGAGGTCCACGATGGCCTCGGCGTCGCCGGGGACTGGGCGGCGGGCTGCGGGCGGCCGGTTGGCCAGCGCCCGGCGTCGAACATGCTGAGGTCCGGGGATGTGGGGCTGCGGACGCGCTTTCGGGCTGCGGGCTCGCGGAGGCGCCTCTGGGCTCCGATCCGGGCGAGCCGGTTTCCGATCCCACCCGGTGGGCAGCCGCGACCATACCGCGGGGGCCACGGCCTGCCCGGTACCCCTCGAAGGACGGAGAGCGTGGAGATGACCATCAATCCCGGACCGCCCGAAGGACGCCCCCATGCGCCCCTGGTCACCGAGACACCCGACCCGGGCCCTCCCGCTCGGGACGAGCGCGATGCCAAGGACACCGCACTGGACGCCTTCAGGGCACCCGGCCCGGACGGTCCGCTCACCACCGACCAGGGGGTGCGTGTCGACGACACCGACAACTCCCTGACCACCGGCGAGCGCGGCCCCACGCTGCTGGAGGACTTCCAGCTGCGGGAGAAGCTCACCCGCTTCGACCACGAGCGCATCCCCGAGCGGGTGGTGCACGCCCGCGGCGCGGGCGCGTACGGCTTCTTCGAACCGTACGAGTCGCTGGCCGAGTTCACCTGCGCGGACTTCCTCCAGGAGGCGGGGCACCGAACCCCGGTGTTCGTGCGGTTCTCGACCGTGCAGGGCCCGCGCGGCTCGGCCGACACCGTGCGTGACGTACGCGGATTCGCCACCAAGTTCTACACCCGGCACGGCAACTACGACCTGGTCGGCAACAACATGCCGGTGTTCTTCATCCAGGACGCGATCAAGTTCCCCGACTTCGTGCACGCGGTGAAGATGGAACCTCACAACGAGATCCCCACCGGCGGCTCCGCCCACGACACGTTCTGGGACTTCTGCTCGCTCCAGCCGGAGTCCACCCACATGCTGATGTGGGCGATGTCCGACCGGGCGATCCCGCGCAGCTTCCGGATGATGCAGGGCTTCGGCGTGCACACCTTCCGCCTCGTGAACGCCGACGGGCGCGGAACCTTCGTCAAGTTCCACTGGAAGCCGAAGCTCGGCGTCGCCTGCCAGGTCTGGGACGAGGCCCAGATCACCGCCGGACGCGACCCCGACTTCCACCGCCGCGACCTGTGGGAGGCGATCGAGGCCGGCGAATACCCGGAGTGGGAACTGGGCGTCCAGCTGATCCCGGAGGAAGACGAGTTCGCGTTCCCGTTCGACCTGCTGGACCCGACGAAGCTGGTACCGGAGGAACTCGTGCCGGTGCGGCCGGTGGGGCGGATGGTGCTGAACCGCAACCCGGAGAACTTCTTCGCCGAGACCGAGCAGGTCGCCTTCCACACCGCGAATATCGTCCCGGGTATCGACTTCACCAACGACCCGCTTCTGCAGGGCCGCAACTTCTCCTACCTGGACACCCAGCTGATCCGCCTGGGCGGCCCCAACTTCTCCCAGCTGCCGGTCAACCGGCCCCTCGTCGATGTGCGCAACAACCAGCGCGACGGCTACGGCCAGCAGGTGATCCACTCTGGTACCAGCTACGCGCCCGCTTCGGTCGGCGGCGGCTGCCCGGCCGCCATGGGCGGCGGCCGACTGCCCGAGGGGGTCTTCGAGCACTACCAGGAGCGGATCGACGGCGCGGCGATCCGCCGACGCAGCCCCAGTTTCGCCGACCACTACAGCCAGGCCTCGATGTTCTGGCGCAGCATGGCCGACTGGGAGCAGCAGCACATCGTCGCGGCGTTCGCCTTCGAGCTGGGCAAGGTGGCCGACCAGGAGGTGCGGCAGCGGATGGTGGCCAACCTGGTCCACGTCGATGCCGGCCTGGCCGCGGACGTCGCGCGGCACGTGGGCCTGCCGGAACCGGACGCGGAGCCTGTGGACCCTGGCTCGGGCGAGGACGGAGACGAGGCTGCCGGGCCGCGCCTGTCCCCGGCGCTGAGCCTGGACAACCTGGGTGCCGCCGGTATCCGCACCCGCAAGGTCGCTGTCCTGGCTGGGCCGGGGGCGGACGCCGCTCAGGTGCGCTCCGCCCACGAGCGGTTGGGCGCCGAGGGCGCCACGGTGGAGACCCTGGCAGCACGGGGCGGAGAGCTGGCCACCCGCGATGGCGAGAGTCTGCCGGTGGACCGCGCGTTGCCCACCACCGCCTCGGTGCTCTACGACGCTGTGCTGGTGCCGGACGGCGCCGACCAGGCGCTCGTCACCGACCCGGACGCCGTCCGCTTCGTCACCGAGGCACTGCGGCACGGCAAACCCATGGCCGTGCTCGGCTCCGGCACCGCGCTCCTGCAGGCCGCGGAGGCCGGCGAGCCGGACCGGATCGCCGGAGTCGCCGTCTGCGGCCCGGGGCAGACGGCCGGGACGTCGTTCTGGGACGCCTTCGTCCACCTCGTCGAACAGCACCGGTTCCCCCACCGCTGACTCGCGGGAGCCGAGCCGCCAGGTGCTGTCCTGTCCGCCCGCCGGTCTCCGTCCGCATCACCCGTTCGCGGTGGAGCGCACCGGCGGGCGGCGTTGTCAGGGACCGCTCGATGGATCTTCCGCTTAGCGTGGTGTCCGGCGCTGCCGGGGGTAGTCGCCTGACGAGCGGGGGCAGAACATTATGCGAAGGAGCGGGATCCGATGACCGAGTACGGCTACTTCCTGTCCTGTGAGGAGTTCACCCCGGCGGAGCTGATCGACCAGGCCCGTCGGGCGCAGCAGGCGGGCTTCACCCGCCTGGCCATCTCCGACCACTTCCACCCGTGGAACGAGGCGCAGGGCAACAGCGCGTTCGTGTGGTCGATGATCGGCGCGCTGTCGCAGGCCGTGAGCCTGCCCGTCACCACGCTGGTGACCTGCCCCACGGTACGGCTGCATCCGGCGGTCACCGCGCAGGCCGCAGCGACCTCCAGCGTCCTGCTCGACGGCCGGTTCGCCCTGGGCGTCGGCTCCGGGGAGGCGTTGAACGAGCACATCCACGGCGACCGGTGGCCCTCTTTCGAGGCGCGGGCCGAGATGCTGGAAGAGGCGGTCGAGGTGATGCGGGCGCTGTTCACCGGACAGCAGGTCAGTCACCGCGGCCGGCACTACACCGTCGACAACGCGCGCCTGTACACCGCGCCGGAGCAGCCGCTCCCGATCCTCGTGTCCGGATTCGGCCCGAAGGCCGCGGAGTTGGCCGGGCGGATCGGGGACGGGTTCGTCACCATGACCCCGGACGCGGACCTGGTGACCGCATTCCGGGACGGCGGCGGCGTCGGCAAGAAGGTGGTCGGCGGGGTGAAGGTGTGCTGGAGCAGCAACCGGGACAAGGCCGTCGACGTCGTACACCGCCTGTGGCCCACCGAGCTGCTGCCCGGCGAGCTGGCACAGATCCTGCCGACCCCGGCCCACTTCGAGCAGGCCGGCGAGCTGGTCACCCGCGACATGATCGCCGACGCCGTCACCTGCGGCGACGATGTGGAAGAGCACGTCGAGACGGTGCGCGCCTACGCGCGGGCCGGCTTCGACGAGGTGTACGTCGGACAGGTCGGCCCGGACCAGGAGGTGTTCTTCGACGCCTACCGCGAACTGGTCCTGCCGGCCCTTCAACGCTGACCTGCGGCACAGCAGGTGCGCCGGGGTTCGGTGACGATCCCGGCGCCACACTGATACCTGGTCAGGAGCTGAGCAGCGCGATGACGGCGTGCTCGATCCGCTCGCCGGTCCCGGGTAGCCCCGGCCCCGGGGGATCGGCGCCGGACCCGCTCAGCGAGGGCGTGCGTTACCTGGGTGGGCGTAGTTGGTCGTGCAACAGCTGAAGGGCGGCGAGGACGGCTGCGTGCTGGATCCCGCTGCGGTCGGGGGTGCTCGGGCGGGCGCGGATGGCGGTGGTGGTGTGGGGTGTGGCGACGGCGACGAAGACGGTCCCCACGTCCTGCCCGTCCTGGGGGCGGGCCCCGCGACACCGGTGGTGGCCACGCCGTAGGTCGCCCGGGTGATCGTCCGGATGCCCTGCGCCATCTGGCGGGCGACTTCCGGATGGATCGCGCCGACCCGCTCGAGGAGGGCGCCGTCCACGCCGAGGAGCCGCTCCTTGAGGTCGGTGGAGTAGGCGACGACGCGGCCGACGAACGTGGCGGCGGCGCCGGGTGCGTCGCCCAGTGCCTCGCACAACCCGCCACTGGTGAGAGATTCCGCCGCCGCCACGGTGCGGCCGGCAGCCGCCAGCGCGCGGTTCACCTCACGCGCCGGTCCAGCCGACAGGGAGACCTTCTCCGCCCACCTGGCGGGCGCCGTCCCCTTTTCGGTGGCCACCCGGATCAGTCGGACTGGGACCTCTGCGGCTGCTCGGCGGCACCGTGCGCGGGGTCGTGCTGGCGGATCTCGTCCTCGTGCTGCCTGATACGTTCGATGTGCTCGGTGTTCTTCTCGTCGACGTCGTCCTTGAGATGCGACAGGTTCTTGGACTTCCGTTGGGCCTGGTCACGGTCGAACTCGTTCAATGGGCTGCCTTCCTGTGTCGGCCGCAGGCCGGGCGGGTGGCGAGGTCAGTCGGGCCAGCTGCCGGTCAGGCGGCGCGTGCCGACGGCTCCGCTGCGGTCGACCGCGGCCTTGACGAGGGCGAAGACCGCTCCTTGCAGGGCGGCGGCGGTCAGCACCGCTTTCCAGGTGCGTCCCTGATCGGTGGCCTGGGGCGCGTCGTCCTCGTGCCCGAGCAGGGCCCACAGGCGCTTGAAGACGGCGCCCGCGATCAGGCCGCCGAGGGATCCGAAGAGGAGCCCGAGGGGTTTGTAGAGGATCTTCACCATCTCGGTCTCCTCCTGCGGGTTGCCGTGGCCGGGCGGCTGCTTGTGCGTCTGTCCACTGACCGCCCGGCCAATCCTGCGACGGTGGTCGACCTGTCCGGGTCAGACGGCGAGAAGGTCGGTGAGGTCGTCGGCGTGTTCTTCCTCTTCTTCGAGGATGGACTCGATGAGGCGGCGGGTGGTGGGGTCGTGGTCGCCGAGCCAGCGGGCGATCTCCTGGTAGGTGGAGATGACGATCCGCTCGGCCAGCAGGTTGTGCTCCAGCATCGCCTTCAGATCCTTCTCGTCCGGCGCGGTGTAGTCGGTGTGGGCGCGCCGGGCGAGGGTGGCGGGGTCGAAGTCCGGTTGACCGCCGAGCTGGGCGATCCGCTCGGCAGCCCGCAGGGCGTGCTGCATCTCCTCGGCGGCGTGCTCGGTGAACTCCGCCGCCACCTGAGCACGGTCGATGCCGGTGGCGGAGATCGCGTGCCGGGTGTAGCGCAGCCAGCACACGACCTCCGTGGCGACCACGTCGTTCAGCACAGCGATCACCTTTTCGGTGTCGAGGCCGTAGGTGCTCGTCACGGCGCCTTCGGCCATCTTCTGCCGGGCCTCGTCCCGGATCCGGCTCACGTCGATCACGAAGTCGTCGCCTGCCACGGTGTGCTCCCAAGAGTTGGAGAAAACGGTGCGACACGCCTTCCCGGCACCAGGAGCCGTGACACCGGTATGCGTCCGGCACCACCGGTTAGCACCACAGCCGCCTCGGTGGCGGCCCGGCGCATTCAGCCGGCGTCGGGCAGGCGCACTTGAAGGTTGCCGGCGCTGTCGGTGCGGGTGGCGAAGCACGGTTGCGGGGCGGTCGCCGGCCCTCCGACGTTCCAGCCGTCCGAGAGCCGGAAGACGCTGCCGTGCCAGGGGCACGTCACACAGCCGTCGGCGACCTCGCCCTGTGAGAGGGGGCCGGAGAAGTGGCTGCACCGGTCGGCCAGAACCCGGAACGCGTCGTCGGCCTGCCGCACGACCAGCACCGGCACCTCGCCGACCATCCGGCGCGCCGCCTCGCCGAGCGTGAACTCGTCCGCGCGGCCGAGGTCGTGCCAGCCGGGCTCGACGAGGTGGGGGACGGGTTCTGCCTTGTTCGCGCCGGCGCCCTGCCGGTAGGCGAGGTGGCCGCCGATCGCCGCACCGGTCGCGACCGCGGTCAGTCCGGCGAAGCCGAGCACGCGTCCCAGCCCGTTACGGCCCTGCGAGCGGGCCGCCCACGACGCACCGTACAGACCCACCGCGGCCGCGATCGACACCGCGTGCAGCAGACCGGTACGCATCTGCTGCTCGTGCTGCTCGGCCCAGTCGACCCAGCCCGTCCACGCCGTGGGGGCGGCGGTGACGACGCCGATCGCGACGAGCAGGCGTGCGGCGCGTTCCGAGCCGGGCACCAGGTCGAGGACGCCTGCGGACAGCCAGGCACCGACCGGAACTTGGACCAGCGCGGGGTGCAGCGGGTGCCCCAGGGGGCGGCCGTGCAGCACGCCGCGCAGCCGCCCCAGCGGAAGGCCCTGGACGACACGCTTCAGCGGCTCGGTGACCGCGTCGAGTTCCTCGGCCCCAGCCACGGCGTCGAGCACCTTCAGCGCCCGGACGCCGATACCGTCGTCACCGTCCGACCGTGCGGCGTCGGTGATACGGGTCATGATGGTTCCCATGGGAACCACGCTGCCCGCTGCCCCGCAGCCGCGCTGGCCGGATTGAGCCGGAAGGCGTACCGGTTACCCCGTGCGATCCGCTGTCGACAAACCTGGGGCTGTCAACCGGCCAAGGCGTCGAGATCGCGCAGATAGTCACCGAATCCGCCGCGGGCGCGTGGATCGCGCCGCGCCGAGGTGAGGACGGGGCTGCGGTCGGTGCGCTTGACGTGGTAGCCGCCGGCTTCCAGGGCGGCGACCAGGGCCCGGTCCTCGCCAACGGGCAGCGACTCAAAGCCGCCGGCCGAGCGGTAGGCGTCGGCCCGCACGGCGAGATTCGCGCCGTGGACGTGCCGATGCCCGCCGACGAACCTCTCCTGCTGGTAGTGCCGCCGGAAAGCAGCACCGGTGCCTTCCGGGTGGCCGGTCCAGTCAGCGACGTGGACGGTGCCCACGACGGCGTGCCAACCACCGTCCGCGTCGGCCAGTTGGCGGGCCAGCCAGTCGGCCGGGACGCGGGAATCCGCGTCGGTGTGGGCCAGCCACATGCTGTCGAGGGTGAGGCCCGGGCAGGAGCTGAGGGTGAGGTCCAGGGCGTGGCGGCTGCCGGCCGCACGGGCGGTCCCGACGTTGCCCGCGGTCAGTTCCAGCAGCTCGGCGCCGTGTCGGCGGGCGATGGCCGCGGTGCCGTCCGTGCAGGCGTCGGCCACCACGACCACCCGGCTCGGCAGGTCCCGCACGTGCGGATGCCGGGCCGCCCGGTGCAACGCGTCCAGGCAGCCGGCGAGCAGTTCCTGTTCGTCGCGGGCCGGCACGATCACGGCGAGGGCGTGGATCACGTCAGCCCTTCGGCGGCGGCGACCGACAGGCTTGCCGCCGGGGTGCCGGGCCGCTCGGGGCGGGTGAACACGTCCAGGAGGAAGTCCGGCTCGGTGTGCGAGGCGATCCGTACCAGGGCCGGATGGCCGCCGGCCTGCTGGTGGACGGCCTCGGCACTGCGGGCATGGTCGGCCACCGGGTGGCGCCAGTGGACGAGTTCCAGGGTTCCCCCCGGCTCCAGCGACCGCACCGTGCGGTCCAGCAGGTCGACGGCCTCGACGGCGTCGAAGTAGTACAGGAGTTCCGACAGGACGACGAGGTCGAAGCTCTCCTGCGGCCAGTCGTCGGGCAGCAGGCGGTGCTCGACCCGCACGTGCGGCAGGTGCGCCAGGCGGGCGCGGGCCCGCGCGAGGGGGCGTTCCTCCCGGTCGCAGGAGAGCAGGGCCCGGCAGCGGTCGGCGAGCAGGGAGGACAGGACGCCGACCGAGCAGCCGGGCTCGAAGGCGCTGCGGTAGCCGGCTCTGGGCAGAGCCGCGAGGGTGAGGGCGTACTTGCGCTGCTCGTACCAGCGGTCGGCGAGTCGCCATGGATCGTCGTGGTCGGCGTACATGCGGGCGAAATAGCCCCCTGGCGTGCCCGTCGCCTCGCCCACAGCGCCGGGTCGGGACGCGGTCATCGCCAGATCACCTCGAAGTCCCGCCGGAAATGGGCGAGTTCGTCGGGCGGCAGGATCGCCGCATCCGCCGGCCGGTCGCCGAGCGGCTCTGTCTGACTGCGGAAGCACTCCAGCGCCGCGTGCTTGCGGGCCCGGGCGGTGGGCGGCAGCGGGATGCGGGCCGCGCGGTGCCAGGGCAGTCGCGGATCGCCGGGCGCGGCCCAGTGCCAGGCCCACACCGGGTACTCCCACACCGGCACGCCCCGTGCCGCCCCGGCTGCCAGGGCGGCCCGGCCGGCCGCCTCGTGGTCCGGGTGCAGGTCCCCGCTGAACGGTGCCACGCACAGGTCGCAGTCGCGCAGCAGCTCGGCCAGCTCGCCGGTCAGCTCCTGTTCGTGCCGCACGACCCGGCCGTCGGGCACGCCCAGCGCCACGCTCTGCACGTCGGCGCCCAGCCGGCCCAGCGCCTGACGCAGCTCCCGGGTGCGGACAGCCCCCAGGTCGCGGGCCACCGGAGTGCGGCTGTGCGGGTGTGAAGCCTCCCCGTCGGTGACCGACACCAGGCGCAGCCGGATGTCGCCGGCCGCGAGGGCGGCGATCGTGCCGCCGAAGCCGAGGACCTCGTCGTCGGGATGGGCCGCCACGACCAGGACCCGCGCAGCGCGGCCTCGCGCGGTCGGCAGGCAGGCGAGCGGGTCGATGACGGGAAGGCGGTGAAGCCCGGGCCAGTCCTGCCAGTCCTGTTCGGGGGTACCGGGCACCCGGATCGGGTCGTCCGGGGGCGATTTCGGCTCAACGGTGGAGAGGGGCTGGGCCTGGCGACTTGTCACTTGTCCTCCCAGTCCAGGCGGGTGGCGGAGGCGGCCCTGCCGAGAGCGGCGAGGTCCCGCTCGGCGTGATGCTGGCGCAGATAGACGGTCAGGTCCGCGACGGCGCGCGCATGGACGGCGTCGTGTCCCAGCGGCGCGGCGCCCAGTGCCCGGCCGACCCGGACCAGGACCTCGCCGGCGGCGTCCTCGACGGCGGCACGCATCCGCATCGTGCGCAGGCGCGCCCTGCCGTCCGTGTCGAGGGGGTCGGCGTCCACGGCAGCAGCGGAGCCGTCCAGCAAAGATTCGATGGTGGCCAGACGGGCGTCGACGGCACCGAGGTGCGCCAGCGCGTGCGCGTCCAGGTCCCACGTGCGCGAGGCGGACAGCAGCGTAAGGGCGACCGCGCGCGCACCGCCGTACCAGCACGCGGCGACGCCGATCCCTCCGTGATGGAACCCGGGACGCTCCAGATAGGCACCCGGCTCGCCGACCGGGACGGCCCAGACTCCGTCGAGGTTGACGTCCAGGGTGTCGCTGCCCGACATACCCGGCCCGGGCCAGCTACCCGGCAGCGGTTCGACGCCGGGCTGTGCGACCTCGAGGGCGAACAGGAGCCGCCGATCCCCCTCCCGCGCGGTCACCAGCGCGTGCGTGCACACCCGGGCGCCCGAGCAGAACGGCTTCACCCCGAACAGCCGCCACCCGCCCGGCACCCTGCGGGCCTCCAACGTGTAGCCGGGCGGCTCGGCTGCCCACACCCCCCAACGGGCCCCGTCCCCGCCTGTCGGCAGGTCGTCCGTGCCCTCGGCGACGATCTCGGCGAGAATCGCGACGGCGTCCGCGTGCCCCTCGGCGAGCCGGGCCAGGGACAGATCCCACTGCGCCCACCGGGTCAGTGCCTCCCACCGGGTACGGGTCCGGCCGCCACCGGGCAGCGGCAGGTCCAGCTCGCCGCAGAGCGCCATCCGGGTGAACTCCTCCCCGATGCACCGGCGGTGCTGCTCCGCCTCGGCTCCCAGGTTCGAAGGCTCGCCCAAGCCGCTCAGCGCACCGGCCACCACCTCGTCGGTACTCATCGGCTGTCCTTCCTGTCCGCCCTGCGCGGATCAGGCTGGCGTGGCAGCCGCACAGGCCACGGCGGCAACGTGGACGGTCGGAAGGACGAGCCAGCGGTCACAACGAACTCCTCGACATCGGGCCGGGCGCGGGCAGCGCCGCGCTCGGCATTTGCTCCGACTCTGCACCGCGAGCCGGGTCCCTGCCCGTCCGACGGCGACAGTTCGCGGCGCCGAACGCGGCACTCAGAGCCGGCAGCAGGACAAGAAGAGAGGAACCATCGCCGGTAGCCTCCGCGCGGCCGGACAGCTGATGTCGGAAACGCGTCTGCCCCCGCTACGACAATCCACTCAGCCACCCCACCGCGAAGCGAAACGCCGATCCGGCGGAATCAGCTCACAGGGGCGACGGCGAGCTGCTGCCCCCGCCGGACGTGGTGCCTCTGCCGGTGAGGGCCTCGGCGCTGACCGCCTGGTGCCAGGCGGTCAGCGTGCGTGTTTGCTCAGCCGCACGCCGGATGAGCCGGTCCAGGTCGTCCGGGTCAAGGCGGGGGTCGTTGTCGGCAATGGCGCGCAGCGCCTGCCACTGCGCGGTCTTGCCCTCGACGCCGGTGCGCATCGCTTCCAGCTCGATCAGGTCGCTCAGCGGAGAGCGCCGCGCCAGGGTTCCGTTGGGCTTGAGGCGCGCGATACGTTCACCCGCCAGGCCGAGCCAGGTGCGGTAGTGGCGCACGGGCACCGCGAGGGTGTTCATGATTCGTACGAGGTCGTCGCGGTCCTGCTCCACATCGCGGGCCAGGCGGCGCAGCTCGGTCGCGCGGCGGCTGGCCGAGTCTGGTGGGGTGGCGGCCGGGGAACGAGATCGCCGGGCCGGGCGCCCATAGCGGCCGTGACGCGGCCGCGGCGGACATTGGAGCCGGCAGCGAGTTCCGGGGTCTGCGCGGCGCGCTGACGCTGGCCTTGTCGGAGATCCTTACGGCGTCCGGATACGACGTCACCGGTTACGGTATGGACCCTCTCGTGGCCGCCTCTCGCACGTCAGAGCGCATTCCCTGCCTGCGGCCGCCAGTCCGGCGGCCGCCCGGCGCGGACAGCCCAGCCGGCGTGCGGCGGCGGCCGGCTTGACGTCAAAGCCGGTGACGCGGGACGAGCGCCAGCGACGGTCCGGGTCCTGGTATGTCGGCTGCCCCGGTCAGGCCGAGTAGCCTGCGTACTCGGGGGCTCACCCGTGTGAAGGCACGGGCTACCGTCTGAGCGGTGTTCGGACACGGCAGGCTGCTGGGTTCTGCCCGATCGGCGGGATCGGAAGTGGTCCCTTCGCTGGGTGGCGTGCGGGCGGCGGGGAAGCGAGCATCAAGCCTATGGCCGACCACGGACTTCCCCTGAGTCACGACGCGTTCTATTTGGACGCCACAGCCCGCATGTTCGGGTGGCACGTCGCGCGGGAGACTGACGAGAGCCTCGTGCTGTCGCTGTCCGAGTGGACGCTGCGGGCGCTGTTCTGGCACGACGGTGGTTTTCGCTACGCGCGGGCCAAGGGTCCCGGCGGCGCGGATGTGGAGTTGGCGCTGCGGGAGGTGCTCGACGTGCTGGAGGAGTACGGCAGTGCCAAGCCGCCGACACCGTAGCCCGCCTTGAAGAGAGCCCCCCGGGGGGGACTCATCAGGGCAGCGGCTCGGCATGCAGACACTGCCACGGCACGGCTCCGCCGGCAGGACTGTCCGCTCCCGCGAGCGGCTGCGCGACGCGGTCGTCGCCGATCTGCACACGGAACGCGCCCGATTCGTCCGCGTACACGGGCAGTCCTTCCGCGGTGAGATCGCCGGTCAAGTGCACCACGAGCACGGTGGGCGGCCCGTGGCGGCCGGGGGTGCCAGGAAGCGTGATGCCGTAGCGCCGGATGGGGGGGCCATGAGGGGCACTCTCCTCACCGTTCTTCGCACTCCGGGCGGCCTGTCTCCGGGGTGGGGCACCGCCAATTGCTGCGGAATGCTCGTCCATCGTAGTCGCGTGGCCCGGAGCATAGCCTGGGGCTGGTGGGGCCGGCCATCGCCCTTGGCGGCCGAGGCTGCGACGGTGGGCAAAGACCCGTCCGCCACCATCGTCTGCAAACGCGGCCAGGGCGAAGCCGTCACGGTCGGTGCCGACGAGATCCTTCACACCATGGCCATCCACAACGTCCGCCGAGGCCCGTCATCGACGGCCACCGCCTGATCTGCTCGTCGCCCAGGCCGATGTCGCACGCGCACTGCCCGACGCTCAGGTCGGCCAGCCCAGCGACTGACACCGCAGGCCCCCCGAGCCGGCCACCCGGCCCTCGGCCCAGGAACTGGGGGCTGGTAGCGGAGGCGGCGTGCGGTGAGGAACGGCCGGATCGTGGCGGTGCGCCGCCGGACCGTCGACGGATTCATCCGCGGTGCCTGGGCTCGAAGGCCTGCATCCTGCGTCCGATGGCTTGTACCGTGGAACGGCTTCCGGGCAGGCGTCGAACGACTGGTGGGGCCGCTCCGAGACGGGCCTAGTGGGCCTCGGGCGCGTGGCCTGCCGGGTCTGCGAGGACGCTGCTGTCCAGGCCGGTGAGAAGCTCGGTGACGTCGGCGTGGATCTCCAGCGCCCCGGCCGCGCGAAGGGCGCGCTCGCCGAAGCCGCCGGACAGGACCGCGATGCACGGCACCTCGGCCTGGGCCGCGGCCTGCACGTCCCACGGGGTGTCGCCGATGAATACCGCCTGGTCGGGTCCGACACCGGCCTTGGCCAGGGCGGCATGGACGAGGTCGGGGGCGGGCTTGCTGGCGTCCACGTCGTCGGCGCAGGTAGCGGCGTCGATCGCGTCGTCCGCGTCCAGGGCGCGCCGCATCACCGCGAGGTCCCGGGAGGAGGCGGAGGAGGCAAGAACGACCGTCCAGCCGCGGCGCTTGAGAGCCCGCAGCAAGTCGCCGGCCCCGTCGAAGGCCCGCAGGCCGGGCCAGAACCGGGCGAACAGCGCCTGGTGCGCCGTGCTGATCGCCTCGTCCTGGGCGCGGTCGCGTCCCTCGCCGAGCAAATGGTCCAGGAGCTGGTCGCCGCCCATGCCGATCGCGCCATGGATGCGCGCCATCGCCGGGTTGTGACCGAACTGGGCCAGGGCTTGCGCCCAGGCCACGGTGTGCCAGTAGTTCGTGTCGAGCAGCGTCCCGTCGACGTCGAACAGCGCTGCGGCCGGCATCGTCCGCCTCCTCGCTCGGGTCGTGTTCGCCGGTCTTCGACGCTACGGCCCGCCCGCGCCGACTGCACGGCCGCCACGCCCGTTTCCGGCCGCCGATCGCGGGAACCCGCCCCGTATGACACCTCACCAGCCGACCGTCCGGACCGTGGTGGTCACCGGGGCCAGCGGCGGCATCGGACGCGCCTGCGCAGTAGCGTTCGCCACCCGTGGGGACCGGCTCGCGTTGATCGCCCGCGGCCGTGCCGGCTTGGCGGGGGCGGTGCGCGAGGCGGAGCAGGCCGGTGCCGCGAAGGTGATCGCCATCGAGATGGACGTCGCCGACCCGCAGGCGGTGGAGGTCGCCGCCGAGCGGGTCGAGCAGGAGCTCGGCCCGATCGACGTGTGGGTCAACGACGCGTTCGCCTCCGTCTTCGCTCCCTTTGTCGAAATCACCCCCGAGGAGTTCCGGCGGGTCACCGAGGTCAGCTACCTCGGCTACGTGTACGCCACCGGTGCGGCGCTACGCCGCATGCTGCCGCGCGACGCGGGGGTGATCGTGCAGGTCGGCTCGGCGATCGCCTACCGCGGCATCCCGCTGCAGAGCGCCTACAGCGGCGCCAAGCACGCCATCCAGGGCTTCAACGAGGCGCTGCGCTGCGAACTGCTCGCCTCCGGCACCAAGGTGCGCACCACGATGGTGCAGATGCCGGCCGTGAACACACCGCAGTTCGACTGGGTCCGCTCCCGCCTGCCCCGGCGCGCCCAGCCGGTGCCACCGATCTACCAGCCCGAGGTCGCCGCCCGCGCCGTCCTGTACGCGGCCGACCACCCCGGGCGGCGCGAGTACTGGGTCGGCGCCAGCACGGTGGCCACCCTGATCGCGAACACCCTCGTTCCGGGCCTGCTGGACCGCTACCTGGCCCGCACCGGCTTCGCCTCCCAGCAGACGGGCCGGCGGCGGCGCACCAGCGACCCGGACAACCTCTTCCAACCCGTGGATTCGTGGCGGGACTTCGGAGCCCACGGCCGCTTCGACGACAAGGCGCGAGCTCGCAGCCTCCAACAGGCAGCCGCCCACCGCCTGGGCGCTCTCGCCAGCGGTGCACGGCGGGCGGCCGTACGGGTGAGGTCGGGTTTGCCCCGGGCTCGCGCCGGGTTCGTCCCACCGATGCGGGGCGCAGGCGCCCGCACCCACATGAGGAGGAGTGAGTGACATGCCTCGCAGATCAACTCCCAAGCGGGAACGCCAGTACGAGCACATCAAGGAGAGTGCGCAGGAGCGCGGTGAGAGTGAGAAGCGGGCCAAGGAGATCGCAGCCCGCACGGTGAACAAGGAACGGGCACGGCACGGCGAGTCGAAGACCGCCAGCCGTAGCTCGGTCAAGGACATCTCCTCTTCCCGACGCGGCGGCCTGCGCTCCCACAGCGGATCCCAGGGCCCGACGAAGGAGCAGCTGTACAACGAGGCGAAGAAGCGCAACATCCACGGCCGCTCGAAGATGAACAAGAAGCAGCTCGAGCACGCACTCGGCCGATAGGAGACCGTGATCATGGGATCCGTTCCCATTCCGCCCGACCCGGACGTCACCCCCGTGCCGCCACCCGCACCTCCGTCACCCCCGGGCCCGCCGAAGCCGGTCGAACCGCCACAACCTCCGGACCCGCCGGCACCGCCCGGCCCGCCCACCCCGCCGCCCGAGCGGACCGCCCCACCCCGCCCGGGCGACCCCGCCCCGCAGGAGCCCGGGTCTCGCCCCCAGGAACCGCCCGACTGAACGCAGGTTGCCCGGCGGCGCTGAACCGTACGGGTGGCGCGCCGGGCACGTCTCGCGCAGCACGGCCCGGGTCCGGCCGGACCCGCGGAGGCCGGCGACCCGGTCGCCCTGCTGGCCGAGCGGGCCGGTGCCGGGCACCCGCCGACCCTGGCGGCCCTGGACCGCGCCGGCCGTGTCCTGGGCCTCGCCCTCACCTCCGCCGTCGACCTCATGGGCCCGGACGGCCTCGTCCTCGGCGGCACCTACGCCGAACTGGCCGCGTGGCTGCTGCCGTCCGTCCGTGCCGAACTCACCGACCGGGTCACCGTCCGGCCCTGGGCCCCGGAGGCGCTGCGCTCGTCAGCCCTGGGGCGGCGCGGACCCGTGCTGGGCGCGGCGCAGACCACGATCCGCCGGATCATGGCGGACCCGACCCTGCTGTCCGTCGGCTGGCGGCCCGGGGAGCGTCCCGGGGCCGTCACCGTGTCAGTCGCGCTCGACCACGACCATCGCGTGCCCGTCCGGGGTGGTGACCCGCACGTGGACGTACTCGCCGTCGTGCTGCCAGGCCAGGTCCTGCCGCGCGGGCTGCAGCCGCACCGAGCGCGGCGCGGTGGCGAGCCGGACGGCGACGGGGACGTCGAGCAGCGCGAACGGGTCGTGCACGAGGTCCAGAACCGGGGTCTCACGGGCCGGGACGAAGCTGACCAGGTGCACCACGGTGCCCGTGGCGGTGCGCTGCACGGTGGTCTCCAGGTGGACCGGCCCGCCGGCCCGGACCACCGGGTCCGGGAAGAGCCGGTCCAGTACTGCGCCGAACAGCTGACGGTACGTCTCCAGGCCGTGTTCGTGGAACGCCTCCAGCAGCGGGACGGTCACCGCTGCGACCCCGTCGCCGACGACGACCGCGACCTCGTCGGTCCGGTCGGCGGGAGGAGTGCAGGAGTGGCCGCTCCCGGACACAGGGGGCGGCAGGTCACGGCACGACGACCAGCTTTCCGCGGGTGTGGCCGGTCCGGCTGGCGTCGAAGGCCTCGCCCGTCCCCTCCAGCGGGAAGGTCCGTGCGACTTCGACGGTCAGTGCGCCCCGGTCGACCACCGCCGCCAGTTCGGCGAGCTTGGCGCCGTCCGGGCGGACCCAGATCCAGTGGCCGCCGTGCTGCTCGACGGTCGGATCGGCGATGGAGACGTGGCGCCCGCCGTCGGCGAGCACGGCCAGTGTCGTTTCCAGCTGGCCGCCGACGAAGTCCGCCACGGCCGAGACGCCGTCGGGTGCCAGCGCGCGCACCCGCTCGGCCAGGGTGTCCCGGTAGTCCACCGGTTCGGCACCCAGCTCGCGGACGAAGGCGTGGTTGCGCTCCGAGGCGGTGCCGATCACCCGGGCGCCGCGGTCGCGGCCGAGCTGGACCGCCAGGCTGCCCACGCCGCCCGCGGCGCCGTGCACCAGGAGCACGTCGGCGGGGCCGACCGCGAGCCGGTCGAGGCAACGCAGCGCGGTGAGTCCGGCCAGCGGTAGCCCGGCCGCTTGCGCCCAGTCGAGCGCGGCGGGCTTGCGCGCCACTGACGGTGCGGCGACCGAGACGTACTCGGCGAAGGTACCGGCCTGCACCACGTCCTTGCGGGCGTAGGCCATCACCTCGTCCCCGGGCGCGAACTCAGGGGTGTCGGGTCCGACCGCGGTGACCACGCCGGCCACGTCCCAACCGGGGACCACGGGGAAGACCGTGTCCATCATCCCGTCCAGGCCGCCCGCCATGACCTTCCAGTCGACCGGGTTGACGGAGGCGCCCCGGACTTGGATCAGCACCTGGCCGGGGCCGACCTTCGGGTCGGGCACCTCGCCGTACCGCAGCCGGGAGTTGTCGGGGGCGTACGAGTCGTAGGTCACCGCGCGCATGAACTGACCTCCCAAGAGCCGTGTTGCGGCCCCGCGCACTGCCGGGTGGACGCGGCGCCGCGGGCCACGCTATGCCCGGGGCGAGCGCCCGGCACCCGCGCTGACCCATCGGAGGGTACGGGGCCCGGCCGGTGCGGCGTCCGCACCGCACCGGCACGCAGCCTGAGGCGACGGCCGCCGGGCCATCGACGGTGGTGCAGGCGACGGCGTCGCACGTGCCGGTGGAGGCCGGGGCGCCCACACGATCGCGGCTCGACGAACCCCGGGGTCATGACAGCTGATACCGGCGTGACCGGCTGCGCCTGTCAGGATCCGCACCCGGATCCTGACAGGCGCGGTTCACCGGCGTGCGGGCTCAGCCGATCTCGGTCATGTTCCACTGCTGCGGGGAGCCGATGTCGACGGTCCACGGGATGACCGGGTTGCCGTCCGTGCCGATGTTGGCGTTGTCCAGCGCCTTTCCGCTGTGCCGGTTGGTGAGCCGGTACGCCCCGCAGGCCAGCGCGGTCAACCGCAGGAGGGAGGAGGGCCGGCGCCATCTGGCCACCGCGCTCGACCCCGCCACCCGCGAGGTCGCCCCCCCCGGCACGGATGGAAGAGTGTCCATGCCGCAGGGTGGAACTTCGGACATCAGGAAGCGACGAGCTCCTGCTTGCGGTGCGGCGTCGTGACCCTGGGCTTCCTGGTCGGCAGCGAGAGCCGGAAGACCTTGTGCCACGCGGAGAACACCTGCCTGGGCAGCGACCCGGTGACGTACTCCAGCTCGTACTTTTCGAACAGCGCGCGCACCTTCACCGCGACCTCCGCGTACCGGTTGCTCGGCAGGTCCGGGAACAGGTGGTGCTCGATCTGGTGCGACAGGTTGCCGGTCATGAAGTGCATGGCCCTGCTGCCGCTGATGTTCGCCGAGCCCATCATCTGGCGCAGGTACCACTGGCCGCGCGTCTCGCCCTTGATCGACCGGCGCTCGAAGACCTTGACGCCCTCGGGGAAGTGCCCGCACATGATCACCGAGTGTGACCAGATGTTGCGGACCAGGTTCGCGGTGAACGTGGCGGCGAGTGTGGTGAGGAACGACGGGCCTGACAGCAGTGGGTGGATCACGTAGTCCTTGAGCACCTGCTTGCGGATCTTGCGGCCCACGGCCTTGGCCCGCGCGCGGAACTCCGGGTTCTTGCGGCGGTGCTTGTGCAGGTTCTTGCCGAGCTCCAGGTCGTACGCTGCGATGCCGTACTCGAAGAAGCAGGCGTTGATGAAGTTCCACAGCGGCTGGCCGAGGTGGAACGGGTGCCACTTCTGGTCCTCGTCGACGCGCATGATGCCGTAGCCGAGGTCGTTGTCCTTGCCGATCACATTGGTGTACGTGTGGTGCAGCTCGTTGTGCGAGTGCTTCCACTGCTCTGACGGCGAGACGTGATCCCACTCCCAGGTGGTGGAGTGGATCTTCGGGTCTCGCATCCAGTCCCACTGGCCGTGCAGGACGTTGTGGCCGATCTCCATGTTGTCCATGATCTTCGCCACGGACAGGCCGGCGGTGCCGAGCAGCCACGCGGGCGGGAAGATCGAGAACAGCAGCACGCCCCTGCTGGCCAGCTCTAGCTTGCGCTGCGCCGAGATGACCCTACGGATGTAGGCGGCGTCCTTCTCGCCGCGGTCGGCGATCACCGCGTCGCGGATCGCGTCCAGCTCGCGGCCGAGCTCCTCGATCTGCTCCGCGGTCAGGTGGGCGGTGGGGTCGATGGCGGTCAAGGTGCGCCTACCGTTCGATGTCGCAGGGGCCCGCCGCGGCGGACACGCAGGTTTGAATGAGGACGCCCGGCTCGGCCTCGGTGATCTCGCCGGTGCGCAGGTCGCGGACGGCGCCCGCCTTGAGCGGCGTGACGCAGCCGAAGCAGATGCCCATGCGGCACCCGGAGGGCATGAGCACGCCGGCTTCCTCGCCGATGTCCAGCAACGGCGTGGCGCCGTCCGCGTCGACTGTCGTGCCGGTGGCACTGAACGTGACCTCGCCGCCGTCGCCGGCGACGACGATGCGGGGTCGGAAGCGTTCGGTGTGCAGGCGCTCTCGGACGCCGTGCTCGGTCCAGTGCTCCTCCGCGGCGTCGAGCAGGCCCGCGGGCCCGCAGGCCCAGGTCTCGCGCTCGGCCCAGTCGGGTACGAGTTCGCCGAGACGGGCGATGTCGAGCTTGCCGTCCGTGGCGGTGTGCACCTCGGTGAGGCGCAGCCTCTTGTCCGCGACCAGGCCGTGCAGCTCGTTGCGGAAGATCACGTCTTGGGGCTGCGGCGCACAGTGGACCATGGCGACGTCATCCAACTCGATGTCGCGCAGCATGCCCATCGCCGGCGTGATGCCGCTGCCGGCCGTCAGGTAGAGCACTTTGGCGGGCTTGGCAGGCGGCAGCACGAAGTCGCCGGTGGGCTGGTCGAGCTGGACCAGCGTGCCCGGTGTCGCCCTGCGGACCAGGTGGTTGCTGACCTTGCCGTCCGGGATCGCCTTCACGGTGATCGTGATGCGGCCGTCCTGGCGGTTCGTCGGTGAGGTGATGGAGTAGGCACGCCACAGGCGCCTCCCGTCGACGTCGACCCCGATCCGCACGTACTGACCGGCCGTGTGGCCGCGCCAGCCCCGTCCCGGCCTGATCACGACGGTCGCCGCGTCACCGGTCTCGGGGTGCACGGCCTCGATGCGCCCGCGCAGGTCGGCGCCCGCACGCAGCGGGCTGATCAGGTCGAGGTAGTCCGACGGCAGCAGCGGCGTCGTGACCATCTCCAGCAGTTTCCACGCCCTGCTGCGGAGGGCTGCACTCGTCATGACTCCAGCTTGCTGCGCCTCAGGGTGTAAAGTCCTGACCGTAGGACGTGAATCTGGTCGACCGAATTGTTCGCAGGGAACAAAAGCGTGAGCCAAGCAATCCGGAGGGCCAGCGAGCTGGTCCTGGATGAGACGACGGTCGCCGCGCTTCGGGCCGCGCTGACGGCCACCGCCGACGAGGTCGTCCAGGCGATCATCGACGAGGTCCCTCCCTACGCGAACGCCCTTTCGGGCCGCATGGGCGGCACCATCCGCCGAGCCGTCCGCACCGCCCTGGGGCACTACCTGGACCTCGCGAGCGGGAATGCCACGGGCGGTGACGCCGGTGACGCAGCCTACGAGCTGGGTCGCGGCGAGGTGCGCGACGGCCGTTCGATGGACGCCCTGCTCAGCGCCTACCGCGTCGGCGCCCGGGTGGCCTGGCGATGCCTGGCAGCGGGTGCCGTACCCGTAGGTCTGCCCGCGGCCGAGGTCGCCAAGTTCGCCGAGCTGACCTTCGCCTACATCGACGAGCTCTCCGCCGCGAGCGCCGCGGGCCACGCCGACGAACTGGCGGCCCGGGGCAGGGCCCGCGAACGCCACCTGGAACACCTGGCCCGCGACCTCCTCGCCGACGCGAGCCCGGACGTGCTGCTGGCCTCTGTTCAACGGGCCGGGTGGCAGCCTCCGACTTCGCTGACCGCGGTCCTGCTGCCCGCCGCCCAGGCCCGGCCTGCCTACCGCGCGCTCGACCCGGGCACCCTCGTCCTCGACGATCTGCCGGACGCCACCGGTGTGCTGCTCGTCCCCGATGCCGACCGATCGCATCTCCTGCGGCAGCTGGCCGACCGCACAGCCGTGGTCGGCCCGGCCCGGCCGTGGACTCGTGCCTCCGCCTCGTACGCACGAGCCGTACGCGCGCGCTCCCTCTCCTCCGATATTCGCGACACCGAGGCCCACCTGCCCGAGCTGGTGCTGAGCGCCGACATGGACGCGTTCGCAGACCTGCGTGCCCGAGCCCTCGCACCGTTGCGGGCCTTGCCTGTCGCGACCGCACGGCGGTTGGAGGAGACGTTGCGAGCGTGGCTGCTGCACCAGGGCAGGCGGGACGAGGTGGCGGCGGCGTTGTTCGTTCATCCCCAGACAGTCCGGTACCGGATGTCGCAGCTGCGGGAGCTGTTTCCGGATCTCGCATCGCCACACCGGGTCCTCGAACTGACCCTGGCGGTGGGTCTTCCGGTCGACTGACGCGTACTTCGACCGTCCACGGCCGCGTTCGCGCGCGGGCCAGGAATCAGAAGCGATTCCCAACCCGAAGGTCGGGGCACGTCTTCCCAGGTGAGGTGCGTGCTCGGCCGGTCCCGCGGCACCCGCTTCCACAGCGCCGTGATCTGGTGCAAGCGAGGTGGAGGGCGTCAGCCACAAGATGCTCACCCAGGACCTGCGGATGCTGGAGCGCAACGGCCTGGTCGAACGAACCGTGCACCCCACCGTGCCACCACGCGTCGACTGCACCCTCGCCGAACCGGGCCGGGCCCTGCGGGTGATGGTCTCCGGCCTGCCGGCACTCCGCCGACGGCTGACCCGCCGGCCCGGCCACGCCCCGGGACGCGGCCGGGCCGGGAGCTCACCGCGGCCTGCCGGCCACGCCGTCCTCCCGCCGGGGTCCGGTCAGCAGGAGCCGGCGGGGCGCTCGCGGACCACGAGGTCGGTGCGGCCGATGGTGGCGTCGAGCCAGAGCACCCGGCTGTCGCGGTCGGCGGCCGGCTCGTACTGGCCGCCCCGGTTGCAGGAGACCCGTACGGGCGTGCCGCCGGTGATCGGCAGCTGCCAGAGCTTGGGCAGCGCCGCGTTGGTCCAGCCGCCGGCGGGCTCGCTGCCGGAGGCCTGGAAGGTGATGGTCCGCTCGGAGGCGGTGAGGGTGGCGGTCGCCGGGGCGTCGGGGGAGTCGGCGGGGAGCACGTCGACGGCGGCGGAGCCGTCCGTGGCGCCGGAGCGGATCGCGCTGCGCGCGGCCGGGCCGGCCGGGGTCTCCACCCAGAGCAGCCGTCCGCCCGCGAGCAGGGTGGAGCCGATCGTGCCGCTCGACTCGTACCGTGCGGTCGCCCGGCCGGTGGTGAGCGAGTGGACGGTGGCCGCGGACAGCTGCCGCTTGTCGACGGTCCACCGCTCGCTCCAGCCGAGCAGGCCGTCCCTGAGGGTGAGGCCGGAGGGGTGGTGGCCTTCGGGCAGCGGCAGCTCCACCGGCGCGGCGCCGCCGCGGGAGACCAGGATCCTCGTCCGGCCGGTCTCCTGGTCCTCCGCCAGGAAGGCGATGTCGCCGCCGGAGATCCGGACCTCGCTGAGCTGCTCGGTCCGGGAGGCGAACAGGCCGCGGGCCGGGCCGCCGTCCAGCGGTCGGGTCAGTACCTCCGTGCCGAACCTGCCCTCGGCGTCGGGGCCGACGGCCAGCCAGGCGGCGGACGTGCCGTCGGTGGCGGCCCAGCTGTGCCGGCGGCCGTCCTCCGGGCTGAGCCGGACGGGCGTGCCGGTGCCGGTGGTGGAGCCGGTGTACAGGGCCGGGTTGCCGGTGCCGGTCGAGTTGCTCATCACCCAGCGGCCGCCGGCGACGGCCGGGGCGGGCGTCAAGGTGGGGATGTCGCGCACCAGCGCCCGGCTGTCCACACCGAGCTTGGACTCCCAGCCGGCGCGGATCCCGTGGGCGTCGAACGCCGCAGCGACCGAACGGAGTTGGGCCCGGGTGAGGTTCATCGCGCGGCCGGCGGCGAGGACGGCGTCGCGGCCGTCGACGAAGTCGTCCAGCGGGGTGAGGTACTCGGTGAGCGCGCGGTAGACCAGCCGGTCGGCGGTGAGCGGGTCGAGGGTGCGCCGGATGTCCCACAGGGCGCCGCTGAAGATGGTGGAGTTGAGGTGCACGCCGCCGCCGTCGAGGCCGAGGTCGGTGCCGAGGTAGTCGTCCACGGTGGTGCGGCGGTCGTCCAGCCGGCGCCCCGCGCAGCTCTCCGGGGTGCCGGTGCGGCAGACCGCCTCGCCGAACAGGGCGGCCTTCGGGTCGGTCATCGCCACCCCGTGGGCGGTCACCTCGATGGCGTTGCCGAAGTAGTCGGCCAGCGCCTCGTTCATCGCCCCGGTCTGGCCGGCGTTGACCAGGCCGGCGGTGTGCTCGATGACGCCGTGGGTCATCTCGTGTCCGGCGATGTCCAACGCGACCGCGAACGAGTGGTACTGCGGGCCGCCGCCGCCGTAGGACATCATGGTCCCGTCCCAGGTGGCGTTCATGATCGGTGCGCCGTCGTTGGTCATGGCGACCAGTGAGACGATCGGCGCGCCCTTGCCGTCCAGTCCCTCCCGGCCCAGCCGGTCGCGGTAGAAGTCGTACACGATGCCCGCGTTGAGGTGGGCGTCGGTGGCGCCGTCGGTGCCGGTGGCGGCCGGGAAGTCGGCGGTCGGCGAGGCGGCCGGGCGCAGGTCGGCGGGCAGGCCGCCGATGAAGTCCAGCAGGTCCCGGCCGGCCGCGTCATAGGTGGTGATGGTGGCGCGCCTGGTCAGGTCGACGAGCTGGTGGCTGCCGTCCGGCAGCCGGGTGGTGTTCACCGGCACGCGGCGGCCGTAGGCGTCCGGGGCGGTGCCGGTGGCGGGTTCGAGCCCCGGCACGGCGGCGGCCGGTGCCGCCGGTGCGCTCCCGGCGGCCGCCGTTGCGGCTGTTGCGGCCATTGCCGCCGCTGCCGTCGGTCCGGGGCCGGCCGAGGAGGGGGTGCGGGTGTCGTGGGCGAGGGCGATGGCGCCGACGGTGGCGTCCACGTAGACCTCACGCGTGGTCGTCGGCCCGTCGGCGCCGCCCCGCACGGTGAAGTGCCGGGTCAGCCGCCCGGCCCCGCCGGGCAGCACGACCGGGCCGCGGTCCTCGGCCGTGGCGCCGGAGCGGGCACGCGGGTCGGTGAGCGAGCCGAGCGCGAGGCCGCGCAGCATCGCGCCCGGGACGGCGGCGGTGGTCGGTGCGGTGAGCCCGGTGAAGTACTTGCCGCCGGCCGACTCGACCCGCTGGTCGGCGCCGTCGCCGACCAGGTGGACGAGGTACTGCGCGCCGAGCACCGGCACACCGCCGTGGTACTGCTGGAACCTGACGGTGCGCCGCCCGTCGGCCGCGCGCTCGGTGGCGACCTCGGTGAGCTGCCCCGGGTCGATCCGGTACCGCTCGGGGTGCGCGGCCAGGTGGGCCAGGGCGGCCGCCGCCGGGGCGCCCTCGGCCCGTTCGGCCAGACCGGTGACCAGCTGCGGGGTGGTGGTGTCCCGGCCGGCGACCAGGGCGGGCACCGGGTCGGCGTCGGACGCCTGCGCGGCGAGCGCGGGCGGTGCGGCCAGGGTCAGGCTCAGCGCGGCGGTGACGGCGAGGCCGAGCGCCTTGGGGGTGCGGAGCGGGTGCGGCACTGGGGTGTCCTCCACGGAAGCCGGGGTCGGTGACGAGTCGTCAACCCGATGCTTGATCGCGGAAGTCCGGAAAATCCAGATGTTTGCCGGTACATGCAGAGAATTCCGGCGATGACGTGGTCGTTGACGCAGCGATGGCCCGTCCGAACGGGCAGAACGGCCTGCCGGGGCTCCTCGGGTCGCGGGACCGGGCCGGCCGCGTGCGGCCGGTCGGCGTCCTGCCCGCCGAAGCCTCCGGGCCGGGCTCGCCGCTTCTCAGTCGGCCTCGGCTCACGGTGCGGGCTCCCTGTTCGGGCTCACGCTCCGGGCTCACGGGACATCCGCACGTTGGGCAGCCGGCCCCGCCAGAGTTCGCGCTCACCGGTGGTCCTGAACCCGTACCGCTCGTAGAAGCGGATCGCCCTCTCGTTGTACTCGGTCACCCACAGCCGGATCGGCGCGTCCTGCGCCCACGCCAGGAACTCGTCCATCAGCCGACCCCCGGTGCCCCGGCCTTGGGCTTCGTCCACCAGGTACATCGGCCCGAGCGTGACCACCCCGGCCCGGTGCCCGCACAGGAAGCCGACGATCTCCGCCCCGGAGCGGACGACCCGGCAGAACGACTGGTCCGGCTCCCGCACGGTCTCCTCGATGAACTCCCGCCACTGGGCGATGCCCTCCGCGGTCACGGCGGACCCGCGGTGCTCACGGATCCATGCCTCGTCGATCCCCGCTCCGGTGTCGGGGTAGGTCTGGAGCCAGGCCGTCAACTGCGTCCGGCCCACCCGGGCGGCATCGTCGGGACGGGGCACGTCGATCTGATGGACCATGGGGGTCATTCTTCCCGGCACAGCCGATGGGTCGCACGTGACTTTCGGCCCGGGCCGGCCGTACCGCGGTGACCGGCCGGGTCGCGGTGACCGGCCGCACCGCGTGACCGGGCGGGTCGTGCCCGGCCCGCCGGCGCGTGAGCCCCGTACCGACCCGGGCCTTCGGGCCGTTCAGCCGAGGAAGGCGCGCAGCAGCGCGGCGGTCGCTTCCAGGTGTTCCTCGGTGGCCCGGCGGGCGGCCGAGGGGTCGCCGGCCAGGATGGCGCGGGTCATCGCCCGGTGCTGGTCGGAGGCGTGGTCGATGTTGCGGCCGAGCATCGGGATGGCGTTGAGCAGGTCGTTGAGCCGGATCCGGGCCTCGGCGATGCCGGCGGCGAGCGAGGGGGAGCCGGTGAGTTCGCCGATCGCCAGGTGGAACCGGGAGTCGCACTGCCGGTACTCGTCCGGGCTCGCGTTGTCCGCGTCGGCGAGGCGTTGGCGCAGGTAGGTCCGCTGGTCCTCGGTGAGGTCGCGGCGGGCGGCGAGTTCGGCCGCGCCGGTCTCCAGGACCAGGCGCAGGGTGAGCGCGTCCTCCAGCTCGGCGCCGAGGTCCTGGGCGGCGCGGCGCAGCTCGCCGACGTCGGGCGCGGGGAGCCGGTAGGTGACGAAGGTGCCGCCGTAGCGGCCGCGGCGGGCCTGCACCCAGCCGGCCTGCTGGAGTGAGCGAAGGGCCTCGCGCAGGGTCTCGCGACTGACGTTCAGCCGGGCGGCGAGGTCGCGTTCGGCGGGGAGGCGGTCGCCGTGGCCGACCACGCCGAGCTTGATCGCCTGGAGGATCCGCTCGACGGTCTCCTCGAAGGCGTTGCCGGTGCGGACGGGCCGGAAGACGCTGTCGAACTGCCGATCCACCTGTGCCTCCACGGGGTGATCGTACCCGGGGGCGGGTGGCGGCCGGTCGGGGGAGCGGTCTTGACGCCGGGGCGGCCACGGGTGAACGATGCTGCACACGGCTCCAATGGTCTGCTTTCAGTCCATTGGAGCGCAAGGACGGCGCACCACGACGGCGTGGGCGCGCGTGCCGGTCCCCGCCTCATTCCCCAGGGGTGCGCATGACATCCGAAGAACCGGCCGGGTCCAGCCCGGCCGAGCAGCCTGTCAGACCACTGTTTCCCGCCGATTCCGCGCCCGTTTCCGCAGCGGCCCCCGCCTCCCCGGCAGCCCCCGAGGCCCCGGCGGCACCCGCCCTCTCCGAGGACGAGCAGCGGCTGCGCGAGCTCGGCTACACCCAGGAGCTGGCCCGCTCGATGTCGGGCTTCGCCAACTTCGCGGTGTCCTTCTCCATCGTCTCGATCCTCTCCGGCTGCCTCACCCTCTACGGGACGGGCATGAACACCGGCGGCCCCGCCATGATCACCTGGGGTTGGCCGCTGGTCGGACTGATGACCCTCTGCGTCGGCCTCGCGATGGCGGAGATCTGCTCCAGCTACCCGACCGCGGGCGGGCTCTACTACTGGGCCGCCCGGCTGGCCCGCCGTCAGGGGCCCGCCGCCTCCTGGTTCACCGGCTGGTTCAACTTCCTGGGCCAGGTGGCGGTCACGGCGGGTGTCGACTACGGAGCGGCCTTCTTCACCAACGCCTTCCTCGACCTCCAGTTCGGCTTCGCCGCCACGCCCGGCCACACCGTGGAGATCTTCGCGGTGATCCTGCTGCTGCACGGGCTGCTCAACACCCGGGGCGTCAGGCTGGTGGCCCTGCTCAACACGGTCAGCGTCTGGTGGCACCTGGTCGGCGTGGTGGTGATCGTGGGCGCGCTGGCCCTGCTGCCCAGCCACCACGCCCCGGCGTCCTTCGTGTTCACCGAGTTCGTCAACAACACCGGCTTCCGGAGCAACGTCTACGTCGGCATGCTCGGTCTGCTGCTCGCCCAGTACACCCTGACCGGCTACGACGCCTCCGCGCACATGACCGAGGAGACCCACGACGCCGCCCGGTCCGGCCCGCGCGGCATCGTCAACGCCATCCTCGTCTCGCTGGTGGCCGGCTGGATCCTCCTGCTGGGCATCACCTTCGCGATCCAGGACTACGCGGGGGCGCTCGGCAGCAGCACCGGGGTCCCGCCCGCGCAGATCTTCATCGACGCGATCGGGACGACCGGCGCCAAGCTGCTCCTGCTGATCGTGATCGGTGCCCAGTTCTTCTGCGGGATGGCCTCGGTCACCGCCAACTCCCGGATGATCTACGCCTTCTCGCGGGACGGCGCGCTGCCCGGCTCCCGGATCTGGCACCGGATCGACCCCCGCACCCAGACCCCGACCAACGCCGTCTGGCTGGCCACCGGCGGCGCACTGCTGCTCGGACTGCCGGCCCTGTGGAACACCACCGCCTACACCGCCGTCACCTCGATCTCGGTGATCGGCCTCTACCTCTCCTACGTGATCCCGGTGTTCCTGCGGCTGCGGCAGGGCAGGGCGTTCCCCCGGGGACCGTGGCACCTCGGCCGCTGGAGCACGCTCATCGGCGGTGTCGCGGTCGGGTGGACGGCGTTCATCACCGTGCTGTTCATGCTGCCCACCGTCAGCCCCGTCACCGCCGCCGACTTCAACTACACCCCCGTGGCGGTCGCCGTGGTCCTCGGGTTCGCCGGCCTCTGGTGGCTGGCCTCCGCCCGGCACTGGTTCACCGGCCCCCGCATCCAGGGCGCCCCCGCGCCCGGCAGCCAGGAACTGCCGGGCCGGAAGGGCTCCCCGGCCGACGAAATGGAGTCCCGATGACCGCGTCCCGGCTCACCCTCGACCGGCTGCGGCCGCTGGTCGCCGACGGCAGCGTCGACACCGTCGTGCTGGCCATGACCGACATGCAGGGCCGCCTGCAGGGCAAGCGGATCGCCGCCGAGTACTTCCTCAGCGACGTCGTCCCGAACGCGGCCGAGGGCTGCGGGTACCTGCTCGCCGTCGACATCGACATGAACACCGTGGACGGCTACCGGATCTCGTCCTGGGACAGCGGGTACGGGGACCTCGTCCTCACCCCCGACCTCGACACCCTGCGGGTGGTGCCCTGGCACCCCGCCACCGTCATGGTCCAGTGCGACGTGCACCACCACGACGGCAGTCCGGTCAGTGTCTCGCCGCGGCAGATCCTGCGGCGTCAGCTGGACCGGCTCGCCGAGCACGGCTGGCAGGCCCACGTCGGCACCGAACTGGAGTTCATCGTCTTCCGCGACAGCTACGAGCAGGCCTGGGACAAGGCCTACCACGGGCTCACACCGGTCAACCAGTACAACGTCGACTACTCCATCCTCGGCACCTCGCGGATCGAGCCGCTGCTGCGCCGGCTGCGCAACAGCATGGCGGGTGCCGGGCTCACCGTGGAGTCCGCCAAGGGGGAGTGCAACCCGGGCCAGCACGAGATCGCCTTCAAGTACGGCGAGGCGCTCACCACCTGCGACGACCACGCCGTCTACAAGACCGGTGCCAAGGAGATCGCCGCGCAGGAGGGGGTCAGCCTCACCTTCATGGCCAAGTACAACGAGCGCGAGGGCAACTCCTGCCACATCCACCTCAGTCTGCGCGACGAGCAGGGCCGGCCGGTGATGCCGGGCGACGGCCCGCACGGCTTCTCCCGCACGATGGAGCACTTCCTGGCCGGTCAGCTCGCCTGCCTGGCCGACTTCTCGCTGCTGCTCGCCCCCACCGTGAACGCCTACAAGCGGTACGTGCCGGGCAGCTTCGCCCCGACGGCCATCGCGTGGGGCCGTGACAACCGCACCTGCGCGTTGCGGGTGGTCGGCCACGGACCGTCCTTGCGGTTCGAGAACCGGGTCCCCGGCGGGGACGTGAACCCGTACCTCGCGGTGGCCGCGCTGATCGCGGCGGGCCTGTACGGGATCGAGCACCGGTTGCCGCTGGAGCCGGAGTTCGCCGGCAACGCGTACGCCTCCGACGCGCCCCGGGTGCCGTCCGGGCTGCGCGACGCGGTGGAGGCGTTCGAGCGCAGCGTGCCCGCCGCCGAGGCCTTCGGTGCCGATGTCGTCCAGCACTACGCCCACGCCGGCCGGACCGAACTCGCTGCCTACGCGGCGGCGGTGACCGACTGGGAGCGGCGCCGCGGATTCGAGCGGCTGTGACCGCGCGCCCGCTGATCGGCATCACCAGCTACCTCGACGAGGCGGCCTGGGGCGTCTGGCGCCAGCCGGCCGCCGTCCTGCCCCGGACCTACCTCGACTGCGTCTCCCGGGCCGGAGGCACCCCCGTCCTGCTCCCGCCCCAGGACGGCGGCGTCGAACGCCTGATCGGCGCACTCGACGGCCTGCTGCTCGCGGGCGGCGCCGACCTCGACCCCGCCCTGTACGGAGCCGACCCCCATCCGCGCACCGGGCGCCCCCAACCGCAGCGGGACCGCTGGGAGTCGGAGCTGCTGGCGGCGGCGCTCGACCGCGACCTGCCGGTCCTCGGCGTCTGCCGCGGTCTGCAGCTGCTGAACGTCGCGCTCGGCGGCGACCTGGTCCAGCACCTGCCGGACGAGAGCCACCAGACCCTGCCGGCCGCCTACGTCCGCCAGGAGGTGACGATCCGGCCCGGGAGCCGGCTCGGCGCGGTCCTCGGCGCCTCGGCCCGGGTCAACTGCTACCACCACCAGGCGGTCGGCCGGATCGGCGGCGGCCTGCTGGCCACCGCCCGGAGCGCCGACGGGGGCGTCGAGGCGCTCGAACTGCCCGGCCGGACGTTCACCGTGGCCGTCCAGTGGCACCCAGAGACCGATCCGCGGGACCTTCGACTGTTCGAGGCGTTCACCGCGGCGAGCTGCAAGGAGGCAGCCGGATGACCGGACCCGATCCGCACCGGGCGACCGGAGCCGACCCCGACGAGGCGACCGGCCCCGAGCCCTACCAGGTCGTCAACCCGGCCACCGAGGAGGTGATCACCACCGTCGAACTGGCCTCGCTCGCCGGGACCGACGCCGCGATCGCGCGGGCCGCGGCCGCGTTCGAGACCTGGCGCCGGGTCGCGCCCGCCGACCGGGCCCGGCTGCTGCGCGCCTTCGCCGCCGCCGTCGACGCCGACCGGGAGCACCTGGCCGCCCTCGAAGTCGCCAACGCCGGGCACACCGTGGGCAACGCCCGCTGGGAGGCCGGCAACGCCCGCGACGTGATCGAGTACTACGCGGCCGCCCCCGAGCGGCTGTTCGGCCGGCAGATCCCGGTCGCCGGCGGCGTGGACATCACCTTCCAGGAGCCGCTGGGCGTGGTCGGCGTCATCGTGCCCTGGAACTTCCCGATGCCGATCGCCGCCTGGGCCCTGGCCCCGGCCCTCGCGGCCGGCAACACCGTCATCGTCAAACCGGCCGAACTCACCCCGCTCACCGCGCTGCGGCTGGGCGAACTGGCCCTCCGGGCGGGCCTGCCCGAGGGTGTCCTGCAGATCCTCCCCGGGCGCGGCCCGGTGGTCGGACGGCGCTTCGTCACCCACCCCGCCGTCCGCAAGGTGGTCTTCACCGGCTCCACCGCCGTCGGCCGGGCCGTGATGGCGGGCTGCGCGGCCCAGGTCAAGCCGGTCACCCTCGAACTCGGCGGCAAGAGCGCCAACATCGTCTTCGCCGACGCGGACCTGGCCAGGGCCGCCGCCACCGCGCCGTACGCGGTCTTCGACAACGCCGGACAGGACTGCTGCGCCCGCTCGCGGATCCTGGTCGAGGCCTCCGTGCACGACGAGTTCATGGCGCTGCTGGAGACCGCCGTGCGCGGGGTGCGGGTCGGCGACCCGGCCGACGAGAAGACCGAGATGGGGCCGCTGATCTCGGCCGCCCACCGGGCCCGGGTGGCGTCCTTCGTCCCCGACGACTCGGCGGTCGCGTTCCGCGGCACCGCCCCCGACGGTCCGGGGTTCTGGTACCCGCCGACGGTGCTGGCACCCGTGCGCCACGACGACCGGGCCTTCACCGAGGAGATCTTCGGCCCGGTGGTCGCGGTGGTCCCGTTCCGCGGCGAGGAGGAGGCGGTACGGATCGCCAACTCCACCGAGTACGGCCTGTCCGGATCGATCTGGACCGGCGACATCGGTCGCGCGCTGCGGGTCTCGCGCGCGGTCGAGGCGGGCAACCTGTCCGTCAACTCGCACTCCTCGGTGCGCTACTCGACGCCCTTCGGCGGGTTCAAGCAGTCCGGCCTGGGCCGCGAGCTCGGCCCGGACGCCCTCGACGCCTTCACCCAGACCAAGAACGTCTTCATCTCCACGGAGGAACGATGAGCATCAGCGAACGACTCGACGGCCGGGTGGCGGTCATCACCGGCGCGGGCAGCGGCATCGGCCTCGCGACCGCCCGGCGGTTCGCCGCCGAGGGCGCCAAGGTGGTGTGCGTGGACCTCGACAAGGGGAGCGGGAGCAGGGCGGCCGAGGAGGTCGGCGGCCTGTTCGTGCAGGCCGACGTCACCGACGAGGCCGCGGTGGAGGCCATGTACCAGCAGGCCGTCGACCACTACGGCCGGCTGGACATCGCCTTCAACAACGCCGGGATCTCGCCGCCCGACGACGACTCCATCCTGACCACCGGGCTGGACGCCTGGAGGCGGGTCCAGGACGTCAACCTGACCAGCGTCTACCTGTGCTGCAAGTACGCCATCGGGCACATGCGGCGCCAGGGCAAGGGCTCGATCATCAACACCGCGTCGTTCGTCGCGGTGATGGGCGCGGCGACCTCGCAGATCTCCTACAGCGCCTCCAAGGGCGGAGTGCTGGCGATGTCCCGCGAGCTGGGCGTGCAGTTCGCCCGGGAGGGCATCCGGGTCAACGCGCTGTGCCCGGGGCCGGTCAACACCCCGCTGCTGCGGGAGCTGTTCGCCAAGGACCCGGAGCGGGCCGCCCGCCGGCTGGTGCACATCCCGCTGGGCCGGTTCGCCGAGCCGCAGGAGATCGCGGCCGCCGTCGCCTTCCTGGCCAGCGACGACTCCTCGTTCATGACCGCCAACACCTTCCTGGTGGACGGCGGCATCTCGGGGGCCTACGTCACCCCGGAGTAGCGGCGGCACCCCGGAGTAGCGGCGGCGGACGGGAGCCGTCGCGGCCGGGCACCCCGTACGCGGTGCCCGGCCGGCCGTCACCCGGACCGGTCGAGTTGGGCGCGCACCCAGGCGGGATCGGGGTTGACGTGCGGGCGGCCCGCCACGACGACGGTCGGCACGGTCTCGTCGCCGTTGTTGGCCGCCCGCACGGCCGCGGCCCCGGCCGGGTCGCGCCAGATGTCGACCCAGTGCGCCCGGCGCGCGCCGCGGCCCAGCCGGAACCGCAGACGCAGGCAGTACGTGCAGCCCGCCCGCCAGTAGACGACCGGCCGGCCGTCGAGCGCACTGCGGCGCCGTGCCTCCTCCGCACCGATCGACCGGGGGAACGCCAGCGGCGAGTGCACCCCCGCGAGCAGCACGAACAGCACCAGCAGGGGAGCGGCGGCCGCCGCCGACCCTTGGACGACCAGCAGGGTCGCGAGCAGCGAACCGCAGACCACGAGCACCATCGGGAAGATCCAACCACGCGTCATGAGGAGGGAGGCTATCGCCGACGCCGGCTCGTCGGACCGCCGACCCCGTGCCTGCCGCCCGCCGGGCTGGGGCCGCGCTCTTCCGGGCGGCGGCACGTCCGTCCGGCTGACAGGCCACCCGCCGGCGGGCGGCACTGCCGGGCTGGACACCCGACTTCGCCCGGAGGGCAGCTTCGGTGACCGAGGACGCGCCACCGCTGCGGCTCGGCCGCGCCGACCGGGCCGGTTGGGCGCTGACCGCGCCGCCGGGCAGCCTGGGCCGCCCGGTGGTCGGGGAGGGGCGGGTCCACCTGCTGGTCGGGGAGCGGCCCGCCGCGCGCCCGGCGGGGCGGCGACACCTCGGACGCCCGGGACAGGGACGCCTGGTTCGGTGACCGGGGGGGGATCGCCGCTCCTCGCCGGCCCCCGGCTGGTGCCGGCCACCGCCGCTTCGCGCGACCTCCGCACCCGGCCGCTCCCCTTCAGCGTCCTGGCCGCTGCCACCGGCGAGCACCTGTGGTCCCGCGACGCCGAACCGCTCACCGGCCACGCCGCCGCCGACCGGACGCTGCTGCTGCGGCGCGGCGACGGCGACTACCGCACGCAGCACCTGTCCGCGCTGGACCTGGACACCGGCCGTCGGCTCTGGCGCTGTCAACTGCCGTCCGTCGGCCACGCGGTCCTGGCGGCCGGCCGGGTCGTCGCCCAGGTCGGAGGCGTGGCGGGCGGCCCCGCCGCCGACTTCGGCGTGCGCTGCTTCGACGCCCGGACCGGTGAACTCCTCTGGCGCGGTCCCACGGCGAGGATCCCGGACCGGTCCGGCTGTCGGTCCACCCGCACACCGCCGCCGGCCCCGCGGTCGTCGTCCACCAGGTCCGCGAGCGCCGTCTGGTGCGACTGTGCCTCGACACCGGGGAACACCTGGGCGTCCTGGACTACCTGACCTCCCCGGGCCGGCTGTGTCCGCCGCACGGCGAGGGCACCCGCGACGGCCCGGTCGCCTGGCTGAACCTGTACGGCCGCCAGGTCGGCGTGCTGAACCCGCTCGACGCGCGGGCCCCGGCCCGGACCTTCCGGCTGCGCCCCCCACCCGCTACGGAGACCGGGCCGTCCTCGGGGCCGACGGCCGGCTCTACGCCTTCACCGCCGGCGGCCCTGGGCCGCCGACCTCGGGAGCGGCGGCCGCCGGCTCGCCCGGGTGGGCGGGCCGCCGCTGGAGGGACGCGAGGGCAGGCGGACGGCCCTGCACTTCCTGGCGTCCGGCGGAGCGGACGTCTTCGCCACCGTCGCGGACGAGACCACCACCCGGCCCCTGTTCGCGCTCCGGCACGGGCGGGTGCGGTGGCGACTGCCGTTCCTCGGCCGCCACGTCGTCCGGCTGGGTGACCGCGTGCCGGCCGCCGGCGGCGACCCCGGACGGGACCACCTGGCTCTCTTCGACGCCGAGACCCGGGCCGGTGACCGGCCCGCCCGTGCCCGGCCCTGGGGGCACCCCCCGGGCCGGGCCCCTGGACGCCGGCTCAGCCGGGGATGAGACCGTCGTCGTCGAGCATCTCGCGGACCTCGTCCAGGGAGCTGTCGGGCGCGGGCAGGATCAGTTCCGACGGCTCCAGGGAGTCGTCGGGCAGCGGCGTCCCCAGGCGGCGGATCGCGTCCAGGAGAGCGCCCAGCGTCCTCCTGAACCCTTCCTCGTCACCGGACTCCATCTCCGCGAACAGCTCGTCGTCGAGCGCGTTCAGCTCGGTGAAGTGGGCGTCGGCCAGCTTGACCTGGCCCTCGCCCATGATGCGAACGATCACGGTTCTCCGTTCCTGGGGTGGTGCTCCGGTCTCGGCGGCCGCAGCGCTGCCTCCATCCCACCGCCCTTCCGGCCCACCCGCCCCGCCATCCCCGCCCGAGGCGCCGCCCCATCACCCGGACGGGCCAGCGGAGGGCACGACCGGCCCTCTGGTTCACCGGCTCACGGGCTCACGGGCCCACCGGGACGGTGAGCCGCCCGCCGCTGGTGGATCAGGTGAGGTTCTTCTCCAGGGCGGTGATGTAGTTGCGCAGGAGGTGGTCGCGGATGCCGTCGCTCGCGGGGGCGAAGGGGTCCGCCGTGAGGCCCTTGGCGCGGTCGGTGAAGCCGCCGATCAGGCCGGTGGTGCGGAGTGTGCCGCTGGAGTCGATGTACCGGAGGGTGTCGACGTGGGTGTAGGCGGGCTCGGGCGGTAGCTGGGGGACGATGTCGTTGTTGTTGACGAAGCGGTGGATGCGCTCCTTGAACCCCTTGTTGCAGGCGGTGGCGAGGAGGCGGTCGCAGGTCCGGGGTTGGCCGTAGGTGTAGACGCCGTCGGCGGTCAGGCGGGGTTCCTCCAGGTGGAGGCGGGCTCCGGCGAGCATGGCGAGGGCGCCGCCGAGGCTGTGGCCGGTGAGCCACAGGCTCTGGTCGTCGGTGCGCAGTTCGGTGAGGGTGTCCCGGATGTCGGGGAAGACCGAGGTGAGGGCTTCGGCGAAGCCGTAGTGGACGTATCCGGTACCGGCGGGCCCGGGGCGCGGTGGGGTGGTGGCGTCGGAGAGCCAGTCGCGGATCTGTTGCGGTTCGGTGCCGCGGAACGCGGTGACGATCATGTGATCGCCGGCCATGGTGTAGGCCTGGGTGTCCTGGAGGGGGAAGGGCGGCGTGAAGCGCGTCTCGTGGTGACGGACCGTGTCGAAGCCCCAGGCGCGGGCCTGCCGCTCGATGGTGTCCTGGTCCTTGTAGGCCAGCTCGGAGGCCCGTGCCAGCCAGTAGGCATGGGCGAGGTCGTAGCCCTGGGCGCGGTGGTCGAACGTGGTGGGGACGGGCACGCTTCGGCTCCTTGGATCGTGGGGGCGGTGGGGGAGGTACCGGCGCCCGGGGGCCGGCGGTGGGGGAAGCCCTACGCGGCCGGCGGCGGGACGACCGGGACGAGGATCAGATTGCTGGTGGCGTTCACCGATGCGGTGATCGCGGACAGCTGGAGCGTGTACTTGACGGGGTTCTTCCGCACGTCCCAGAGCAGGGTGGCGTTGATCCAGGCGGTCTCGCGGGCCGTCGCGATACTGAAGCAGGACGTCGATGGTGACGGGGAGTTTTGAGTGGGCATCATGACGCCGTCCATGGGCGGGGATTTCGCGGTCGAACGTCGACCGCGCCCCGATGTCACAGCAGAAGATAGTGTGCGCACGATCCCGGGTGCGGGAGGCTCCACGGGGCGCGCTTCGGCGGGTCCCCGGTTTCCCGGATCGGGTCGGCCGCCGCGCGTCGCGGGCGGTGGGGCGTCGGTCGTGGTCGCACTGCGGGAGTGAGGGTAACTGGCATCCCGAAGCGCCCTGTTGTGCGATCCGAAAAGCGTCGCGAAGGGCGAGGCCGGCGACCGTGGGCGCGTGGACGGGCCGTGTCGCACTCTCGGACCTGCTGCTGCCGGACCGCGCGCCGGGGCCTGGCGAAGCCCCGGAGCGCCGAAGTATTCCGCTCATGGGAAGGGTGTCCGAAAGACGCCACCCTGGGTTGCGGTACGAACTGTTCTTGTTGCTGTTCCTTCGTCAAATCAGTCCGACTCGCATACCTGACCTCACTCACCAGGAGACTGCGCCATGCTGAAGCGACGAGTCGCTGTAGCCGCCGGGTTCGCCGTGATGGCTCTGGCCGGCACCATCGTGCCCGCCCACGCGACCAACGAGATCAACTTCGCTGAATGCCTGTTCGTCGGGGACTACTTCACCATCGGCATCACCGCCGACAACGGGCTCGGTTCCAAGAGGTGCTTCGCGAACGCGGGCGACCTCTGGATCGACCAGAGCCGGGTCACGAGTTTCAGCAGCGGCAACAACGCCGGGTACTTCGAGTACGAGCCCGGTGACGGCTCCCTCTACCGCCACTCCTTCGGCAAGAACGAGAGCCTCACCAAGAACTACGGCACGGTCACGACCCTGCACATCAACTGAGCTCGCCCGGCCGACAGCGCGTTGTCGGCCGGGGAGGAGCAGGGCCCCGGGCGGGGAGGGCACGGCCGCCGCCGCACGGGCTCAGCCGACGCCCGGGGCGTCCTCGCGACCCGCCGGTTGCCCGTGCGATCCGCGGTGACCGACGAGCAGGGCCGCGAGGGCGACCGCCGCGATGCCCTGGGCCCAGGCGGTGAGGGTCTTGTCGGTGAACCAGACGGGTTCGTACATGTCGGGCAGCGGGCCGAGGGCTCCGACGTCGACGTAGCGGTAGAGCAGGAGCAGGGCGAGCCCGCCGGCGGCCACGGCGAAGGCGTAGAGGTCCCCGAGCCGCCGTCGCCACAGCAGGACGAGCAGGACGGCGAGACCGGCGGCGGCGGCCTCGATCCGGAACAGGGTGCCCTGGCTGATGGTGGCGCCGACGGCGTCGTACCGGCCGGCGAGGTGGAGATGGACGACGGCGTCGACCGCGAGACCGGCGGCGGCGATCAGACGCAGCAGGAGCACGGCGATGTGCCGCTGCCGTCGGGCCGGGGGAGGGCTGGGGGTGGCCACGGTGGTGGGGGGCTCCTTCCGGGCCAGGCTCAGGAGACGGTGAGGGTGCCGTGCATGAACGGGTGGATGGTGCAGATGTAGGCGTGCGGGCCGGACTGCTGGGGCGCGGTGATGGTGGCGGTGGCGCCCGGGGCGATCGTGCCGGTGTCGAAGCTCTTGTCGTCGGCCGTGAGGGTGTGGGCGGTGGAGTCCTGGTTGGTGACGGTGAGGGTGGCGCCGGGGCTCAGCGTCAGTGCGGCGGGTTCGAAGAGGAAGTTCCTGATATCGACGTGGGTCGTGCCCTCGGCCGCGCTGGCGGAGGAGCTGCCGGCGGAGGGTGAGGCGGAGGGCGAAGAGGTGCCGACTGTCGCGGACCCCGCGCTCTGGGTCGGCTGCCCGCTGCCGGTCGAGGAGCTGGAGCAGGCGGCGAGCGCCCCGGCGAGCAGCAGGGCGCCGCAGATCCGGGTGAAGGTGGGGACGGTCATGGCGGCGCTCCGTTCGTAGGGAGGGCGCGCGCCCCGGTCGGGGCGGTGGTCGGACGGTGAGCACCCTGCGGCCCGGCCGGATGTCGGGCAATCACCTCCCACCTTCGACACCCGGTGGGGAGCTGTCCGGTGGCACGCTCCCAACGGACGGTGAATTCACCCTCCGGGGTGAGTTTCACGTCAGCCGGTGTGGCTGGTCCGAAAGGGCACCGCGACATCCACCACGTGCTCGTCCGGACCGGCGTCGGACCAGTTCGGGTAGTAGATCTCGCGGGCGGACGCGCTCGGCCGCAGCCCCCGCTCGTCGAGCCAGCCGGCCAGCGCCTCGAAGGCCCCCGCCATCGTCGGGTATCCACTGAGCCCCTTGCTCAGCTCGGTGTACGCCTGCCGGTGCGCGGGCTCCAGGCGTACACCGATGTGCCCGGCGGGCCCGACCGGGGCGTCGGTCGGAGCGCACACCTCGATCGGGCCGTTGCCGTCCTGGTCGACGACTCCGTGGTGGAGCGCGAACACCGGTCCCGACAGAGGTGCGCCGGCCGCGCGGAGGTGGGCGAACAGCTGCTCCACGGCTTCACCGAGAAACGCCGGCAGGCGGTCCGCCGTCACGTGGTGCTGGACGAAGACGACCTGTTGCTGCCGGACGTCTCGTTCGGCGATCGGGTACGGGGCCGGCGTCCCGTTCGCCGGCGTCGTCCCGTTCAGGAGGTTCTGGAGGTGGACGGCGAGCGGCCGGCGGGCGCGATGCTCCCGGTCACAGCCCTGCCAGTAGGCGGCGACGAGGTCGGCGGCCGGTCCGCCCTTCGCGTCGAGGACCGGCCCGATCAGGCGCAGTGGCATCCCGATGGCCCGCAGCAGGGTGATCAGCCGGGCCTTCTCCACCTGCTCGGGCCGGTAGTAACGCACCCGGGTACGGGGGTCGACATGGGCCGGCTCCAACAGGCTCCGGTCCGCGTAGAGCCGGAGCGCCTTGTGACTCAGCCGGCTGCGGGCGGCGAACTCCCCGATGACCATCAGATCTCGCATGCGCCGATCCTCGGCCCTGCCCCGGGGGGAGGCGCAAGCGCGGTGGCGCGGCTCGGGCCCGGACCGGGTCGGCCGGGGGGAGACGCCCGCCGCCCGCCCGACCCGGGCCCGAGCAGTGGTCACTTCCGCCAGAACAGGTGGTGCGTCACCCCGCTCGGGCTGGGCACGACGTCCAGGTGGAACCGGTCGAGCAGTTCGTCGGGGGACTCCCAGAGCCGTACGCCGGACCCGAGCTTCACCGGCGAGACCGCCACGTGCAGGGTGTCGACGAGGTCGGCGTCGAGGAACTCCCGAATGGTGCTGGCACCGCCGCCCAGCCGCACGTCCTTGCCCTGCGCCGCCTCCCGGGCCTGCGCGAGAACGGTGGCCGGGTCGCCGTCGACGAAGTGGAACGTGGTGTCGGAGAGCGTGAACGAAGGCCGCGCGTGGTGGGTCAGGACGAACACCGGTGTGTGGAACGGGGGCTCTTCGCCCCACCAGCCGCGCCACTCGTGGTCGCGCCAGGGCCCGCGCTGGGGCCCGAACTTGTTGCGGCCCATGATCTCGGCGCCGATGTTGTGGTCGAAGTCCCGCGTGAGGTAGTCGTCCAGGCCCCGGCTCCCTCCGGGCTCGGTGCGCCTGGGCCAGCTCGCCGTGGCGCCGGCCCAGGCGAACAGCCGCTCGGGATCGACATGACCGAAGGGCCGTTCGAGGGTCTGGTCCTCGCCGGCACCGATGCCGTCACTGGAGACGTTGAAGTTCTGGACTTTCAACAGCTGTGTCACATGGTCCTCCTGTGCTGATCCTCGGGGAGTTCGGGGAGGTCCGCTGGGCCCCCGCGGCCGGCGGGCGGGCGCCTGGGCACCACCACGCCACCGGGCCGACGTCCCGTCATCCTCTCGACCTCTCCGCGTGGTTGCTGATCCACCACCGTCTCATCCGGCACTGACAATCGGCGTCCGGCCGGGCCGTGGGGTCGTCACCGGCCGCGTCACCGGCCTCGCCGCCGGTGCCGGTGACACCGACGCGACCGGTGACGGTGGGTGCTGGACGGCCTCCCGGACCTCGCCTGTGCTGGCCGATCAGACCGGTCTCGCGGCTTCGGCGAGGGCACGGACACGGGAGGTGGCATGCTCGCCGGGCCGGATCAACCCCCGTGCGAGGGGCGGCGCGTCGGTGGGGAGGACGTAGGCGACACCGGGGCGCGGGTCGTGGCGCCGGGCGTGGGTGCCGACGACGAGGGCTCCCTGACCGGCCGCGACGAGGGTGAGTGCCTCCTCGACGCTCGCGGCCGTCGGGCCGGGCGCGACCGGTCGGACTCCACCTCGTGCCGCTCGATCACGTGCCTCCCGTCGTCAGATCGGAGCGAACGATCTTTGCGGAGACGGCCGTTGTGCGGCAGCTGTCGCTGCCGCAGAGCGGGGCGATGTCACGCCGAGCGTCTTCCACGGGGGACACCACGACCGGCCGCACCCTGCCGGCTCTGACCGCGCTGCCCGGCGACACCGCCGCCGTGATCACCGAACCACGCGATCGTGCCGAGAGCGCCGACGCCGTCTACCGGTTCGCCCTCGGCCAGGACCTGAAGGACCGTGAGCTCCTCGCCTCGGCCTTCGCCGTGGACGCGGAGCCGGCCTTTCGCCAGGTGGCCGCGCACTGGGCCGGCCGCCGGCGATGACCGGCCGCGACGCCCTCGTCGATGCCATCCTCGCGATGTTCGGCGGCGGGGGCACCACCCACCAGGTCACCGACCCGCGGATCACCCTCGTCGGCGGCACCACCCGGATGACCGCGCCGGTCGACGCGCAGCACCCGCTGACCGCTGACCGCTGACCGCCGACCCGGGCACGGGTCGGGCGGGGCGGCGGCGTTCCCGCAGGTGACAGCCGGTTCGTCCGGAGTGTGGCGGTGACGGGCGCCCTGCGGATTCCTCCCCCACGCTCGATCGGGCCCGGAGCCCTCCGGAGGGGAAGAACGCTGCGCTGGGGGCGGCCGTCCGGGGGAGCGGGCCGGCGCCGTGGTGGTGGCGCCGGCCCCGCCCGCGGTCAGGCGGTCACGGCTCCGGGCGGTCAGCCGAGGGTGAGGCCGCGCTCCTGGGCCAGGGCCTCCAAGCCGTACCGGGCCACGTGTTCCGCGTTGCCGAGGTCGATCGTGCGGACGCCCTCGGTGGCCAGCCGCTCGTTGATCTCGTCCAGGTGCTGCCGGACGACCTGCTTCTCGGCGTCGGTGGTGCGGCCCTTGTGCGGCCTGCCGGCGTGCTCCGGGCTCGCGTAGTTGACCCGCTCCCTGGCCCCGGCCGGCGTCTGCGACTGGCTGGGGACGGCCGGGGCCACCCGCTTGGCACCGCGCAGCACCTCGGTCATCGGGGTGGCGGAGGCCAACTGGTTGAACGCCTCGGCCTCCATGACGACCGTCTCCGGTTCGTCGGTGTCCGGGTAGTGGAGCTCTATCGTCACCAGGTCGAGCGCGAGTTCCTCCACCGCGGCGAGCTCGCTGCCGAGTGCCTCGATCTCGACCGGACCGTCCGCCAGGTCGGGGTGCTGGCGGACCACGATGCGCACCAGGTCGTCGTCGTTCTCCACGTGTGTGCCGGTCAGGTCCGAGAACCGGATGATCTTCTGGCCCATCTCTACCTCTCTTGACGGCTGTAATCAGGCGAGAGCCTACGCCTGGGGTGACCAGCGCCGGACCGGTGCCGGACCCGCCGCCGGAGCGGCCGACCACGTCGACGAGCCGGCGGTCGTTCCTCGGAGGGTGCGGCGGTTGCGGCGGGGGTCGGTTCTCGGGGCGCCCGACGCCCTCGGACCTGTTCTTACCCGCCTTTGCCGCTGCTCTGTCGAACGGCTGACCCGCGCCGTGCAGTGTCGTCCTCGCCACCGACCGCCGAACAGGCGGACACGGTGGCCCGCGGACACCAAGAACGACTACGCCCGCGCCTGGGACCACGACGCCCCGCTGCCGCAGTGCCGTCGCCAGTACCAGCGTGCCCTGGCCGCCGCGGACCCCGCGGACTTCGGCGCGTTCAGCGTCAAGGGCTACACCGAGGGGCAGACCGACGGCGCCGACGCCTGCCTGACCTGGCCGCGCCGGGGCACCGCCCGGCCCCAGGATGTCGCCTTGACCTGCCCGACGTCCCCGACCTGGTGCTCTCCGGCGACCGCGACACCAACACCCCGGCCGTCAACTCCCGCCTGGGGCGGTGTTCCGCGACAGCGTCTTCGTGTCCGTGCCCAACACCGGCCACACCCTGAGCCGGACTCCACCGGCTGCGCGGTCACCGTCGCCACCGCCTTCCTCCGCACCGGGGAGCCCGGCGACACCGGGCGGCGGGGGAGCGGTGATGGTCGGTCAGACCTACGCCGGGGCCGAGCGGGTCGACGACGCGCAGGCCGTCTTCGCACGCTTCCACCGCGCCGCCGGTACCCGGTCGACGCCCGGCTCCGGGCTCGGCCTGGCCATCGTCCACGACCTCGTCACCGCCGACGGGGGCGAGGTCTTCACGGCCTCGGCCCCGGGTGGCGGCGCCGAGGTGGGCTTCCACCTGCCGCCCGTCCCGGCCGGTGCCACGACGGTCTGACGGAGCCGGGCCGGTGGGGCCGGGCGCGGGTCAGGGCGGGGACCGGCCGCGGGCCGTGCGGCGGCCAGGCCGTCGGGCAGGCTGTCGAGGCGCCGCGGTCCGGCGACGGCCCGGGCGGTCCGGTGATCGGCGGCGAGCAGCCCCTGGTCGTGGTGGAGGCGAGCGCGCGGAACCAGCCGGGGAGCCTGCTCCCGCGCCTGCTCCCGCGCCTTCCCGTGCCCGCCGAAACGGTGCGGAAGCGCTGCGAGTCGCCCGAACGGACCAGGGTCGCGCACGGTGACCGCATGACGCTCCAGACAGGGCCGCGACTCCTCGACCGGCCACCCGCACGGCCGCAGGTGTCGGCCGGTGAACTGGCCGACCTGGTGACCTCCGTGGCCCGCGGTGACCAGGACTCCTTCGCCCGGCTCTACGACGCGCTGGCAGGGCCGGTCCACGGCATCGCGCTGCGCACGCTGCGCAGTCCGTCCCATGCCGAGGAGGTCGCCCAGGAGGTGCTGATCGAGGTGTGGCGCACCGCCGCCTCGTACCGGCCCGAGCGGGGATCGGTCCTGGCGTGGGTGCTGACGATCGCGCACCGCCGGGCGGTCGACCGGGTGAGGTCGGTGCGTGCGGCGGCCGAGCGGGACCAGCGGGTGACCAACTGGGAACCGGCCGGCCACCCTTCCGTTGTCGACGAGGTGGAGCGGATGCTGGAAGGGGCGCGGGTGCGGACGGCGCTGGCCGGTTTGAGCGGTGCCCAGCGCGAGTCGGTCGTCCTCGCGTACTACGGCGGCTATTCACAGCGGCAGATCGCCCGGATCGTGGGCGTCCCGCTCGGAACGGTCAAGACCCGGATCCGCGACGGCCTGATCAGGCTCCGGGCCGCGTACGGGAGCGAGGCCGGCTGAGCGGTCACCACGGCGATGGAGGCTGCCGAAGGAAAGCGGACGAGGGAGAGCGACCGATGAGAGGGCGAGGCCGGCATGGCGGCGACGCGACGCAGTAGTGAGTCCGTGTGGGACTACCCGCGGCCGCCGGCGGTCGAACCGGTGCCCGGGCGACTGGTCGAGGTCCGGTTCGCCGGGATGCTCGTCGCGTCGAGCAGCCGGGCGCTTCGGGTGCTGGAGACGAGTCACCCGCCGGTGTACTACCTGCCGCCCGCCGACGTGGCCACCGGTCTGCTCACCGAGGGCCGGGGCGCGAGCGTCTGCGAGTGGAAGGGGCGGGCCCGGTACTGGGACCTGCGGGTGGGTGCCCGGCAGGCGCCGTCCGCGGCCTGGAGCTATCCGGATCCGCTGCCCGGCTACCGGGAACTCCGCGACTTCCTGGCCTTCTATCCGGGCCGGGCGGACGACTGCACCGTGGACGGCGAAGCGGTGCTCGCCCAGGACGGGGACTTCTACGGAGGCTGGATCACCAGCGAGATCACCGGCCCGTTCAAGGGCGGCGCGGGGACCGCGGGCTGGTGAGGCGCCCACGACCGGACTCGGAGCGCACCGGTGGCGGGGAACCGGTGCGGGAACGCTGCGACTGGTCCGGCGGCAGGGTGGTGCGGAATCATCGACGTGTGGATCGGACGTACCGGTCGATCACCGGTGCGGCCCGTCCCGCCGTCGGCTCCGGAACGTGGGTTTCCACGGCCGGGACGCCGCGACCGTTCCGTAGGTGGGAGGACATCATGGCTCTGACCGATCACGTGGAGGCCGCTGAACACCGCCCGGTGCCGGTCACGGCTCCCGCCGAGACACCCGAGTGCGAGGGCTCCACCTGCGCGGGTATCTCGACCCCCGAGTCGCTCGAACTGCGCACGGCGTGGCCCGGCTGGATACCGCTGCTGGTCATCGCCGCCCTGGTGGTCAGCTGCGTGGGCTTCGCGGTGGGGCGGATCGCTGGATGGTGACGGTACGCGGCCCCCGGGATCCGGTGCGCCCCGAGCATGTGCCCACCGACGCGCCCGGGGCGCACGGGCCCACCGACGCGGACGCGGGGGAGTCCACCGGGGCGGTGGCCCGTCGCCTCGGCGTGTCCCCCACGACGATCCGTTCGTGGGAGCGTCGCTACGGCATCGGACCGTCACACCGCGCACCGGGGCACCACCGGCGGTGGAGGCCCCGGGACATCGCGGTCCTGGAGGCCATGTGCCGTCTCACCGCGCGCGGAATCCCCCCGGGCGAAGCCGCCCGGACCGTCCTGGCCGGCGATGCCGGGGCACCGGAGCGGCCGAGTCCGACGGCCGCGGCCGAGGAGCCGTGCGAGGGTCCCGCGGAAGCCTCGGCGGCCGGGCGCGGCCCGGGCGGCAGCCGGGCACTGCGCCTCGGGGCGGTCAGCCCGCTGTGCCGGGGACTGGCCCGGGCGGCCGTCCGGCTGGACGCGCCCGAGGTGTCCCGGGTCCTGCGCGAGGCGATGGACGCGCTCGGCGCGGTGGACGCCTGGACGGAGGTCATGATGCCCGCGCTGCGCGCGGCCGGACGCAAGTGGGCCGTGGACGGCGAGCAGTACATCGAGGTCGAACACCTCCTGTCCTGGCACGTGTCCACCGTGCTGCGCGACGCGGCGGTGCGGCCGGCGGCGCTCCGGCCGGTCCCCCCGGTGATCCTGGCGGCGATGCCGACCGAGCTGCACACCCTGCCGCTCGACGCCACGGCGGCCGGCCTCGCCGAGAACGGTCTGCCGTTCCGGATGCTGAGCGCCGCCGTTCCGCCGCAGGCGCTGCTGGAAGCCGTGCGCCGCACCGGCCCGGGGGCGGTCATGCTCTGGTCGCAGGACCGCACCACCGCTGACCGGAGACTGCTGCTCAGCGCCGCGGAGCGCGCCTGGGGCCCCAGCGGTTCACGCGTGCGGGCACTGGTCGTCGCCGCCGGGCCGGGGTGGGACCGCGCCCGGCTCCCCGCCGGTGTCGCGTGCCCGAGGAGTCTCGCGGGCGCGCTCGACCTCCTGGAGCAGGCCGCCTCCAGGTGACCCCGGTCGGCGGACCGGAGTCGAACCGATCCGCGCGCCGGACGGTGACGAACACCCGGAGCACCCCCGGTCCGCCGCGAGTCCGAGCGCCTCGCCGACCGGTGGACGCCCTGATCCGCGACGGTACCGCCGAGCTGATCGCGGCCTTCCGGCGCCTGCCGACGGCAAAGGTCTCCTTCGCGACCGAGTTCGTCAACCCGGGCCCGCCGGCGTACGGCGCCCGGGGCGACCCGGTTCTCCCTCATGCCCCCGGAGGACTCGCGGCCGCTGGACGTGCGCACCAGCCCGGTGGCGGAGCGGATCGTCCGGTCGCGCGGCGGTCGACGGCGGGGAGGGCGGGCCCCGGGCCGTCGCCGGGGGGATGGCGACGGCCCGGGGGACCGCACGGGGGTCGCGCGCGGATCCCGGTCGGCCGGGGGGAGGGCCTCCTCGGGGGGCGCGACGCCCTGCCGTCCTTCTGACCGCGATCCGGCGCGGCAAACCTCGCGCCGCGTGCGAGGTTTGCCGCGCCGGTCGCCGCGCCGGTCGCCGCGCCGGTCGCCGCGCCGGTCGCCGCGCCGGTCGCCGCGCCGGTCGCCGCGCCGGTCGCCGCGCCGGTCGCCGCGCCGGCCGGCCGCCGCCGTCAGCGGCTGCCGCTCACCTCGCCGGAGCCGTCCTGGGCGCGCACGCGGGACGGCGTGCCGGAGTCACCGGCCGGGCGGGTGTCGTCCCGGCCCTCGACCACCACGGCGGACTCCAGCGGCGAGGCGATCTCCTGCGGCGTGCTCCGGGCGGCCCAGTCGCGGATGCCGAGCAGCACCATGACGAAGAAGATCCCGTAGACGATGCCGGAGAAGTAGAGCTCGGAGTGGACGGCGAGCGGCACACCGACCAGGTCGACGGCCAGCCAGACGAACCAGAACTCCACGTAGCGCCGCGCCTGGCTGTACATGGCGAGGATCGAGCCTATGAAGATCCAGGCGTCGGCGAGGACCATCCACCACGGCGCCCCGGGGTAGAACGAGGCGTCCGTGCCCTTCAGCACCAGGCCGAACGCGGCCGTGCCCAGGACCATCGCGGCCGCCAGCACGGTGCGTTCGCGCCAGGAGGCCCAGCGGACGTTGATCGTGCCCTCCTGCTCGCGGCTGCGCTTCCAGGTGGCCCAGCCCCAGGAGGCGGAGACGATGATCACGATCTGCCGGGCGGCGTTGCCGCCGAGGTGCACGTTCAGGCTGGCGATCAGGAGCAGGACCGAGCCGAGGATCTGCACCGGCCAGGCCACCAGCGAGCGTCGCAGGGCCAGCCAGACGGTGGCGAGCGCCAGGATGTTGCCCAGGAAGTCGGACCAGTAGACGGGGAGACCGAAGAAGTCGAACTGCTCGTTCAACCACTGGAATGCGCTCATGACTCACACCTTTGTTCGTGCGGAGCGAGGTGGGGGAGGGGCGGTCGGCCCCGCCGAAGCGGGGGAGCGGGGCCGACCGGGCGCGTGGGCGCGGGGCACGGTCGCGAGAGCGGGGACGCGCGCCGAGCGGGGTGGGGCGGTGGGGCGGTGAAGCTGCGGGGCGGTGAAGCGGTGGGGTGCTGAGGGGGGATCAGGAGAGGAGGGCGAGGACGCGCCGCCCGTGCTCGGAGTCCAGTAGCGCCTCCGAGCGGCGGATGTCCTCCCGGGCGGCGAGCACCAGCTCGGCGACGGAGGCGAAGGTCTCCGTCTCCCGGATGCGGGCGACGAACCAGACCTCGACGCGCTCGCCGTACAGGTCGCCCACCTCGTCGGACGGGTCGTGGCAGTACACCTCGGTGTGGACCTCGGTGGTGTCGCAGAAGGTCGGGTTGGTGCCGACGCTGATCGTCGCGCGGTGCACGCCGCCGGTGGCGCGGCGGACCAGCCAGCCGCTGTGGATGCCGGCCGGCGGGGCGGGGGTGCCGGGGTCGGGGGAGACGTTGGCGGTGGGGAAGCCCAGGCCCCGCCCCCGGCCGGCGCCGTGCACCACGGTGCCGGCCAGCGGGGGCGTCGGAGCGTCAGCCATGGGGGGTGAGCTCGCGGAACTGGCTGGTGTGGAAGACCAGCGGCTCCACCCCGGGGAACAGTTCGGCGGTGAGCAGCCGCATCAGGACGATCTCGTGGTCGCCGCCGTCGTACACCGCGCTCACCCGGGCGGTCAGCCACAGTGCCGCGTCGTGCACGAGTACCGCGCCGTCCGGGGTGGCCTGCCAGGCGGTGCCGTCGAAGCGGTCTCCCGCGCGGGAGGCGAGCCGCCGGCAGAGCGCGCCCTGGTCGTGGCTGAGCACGCTCAGCCCGAGGACCGGCGCCTGCGCCAGCCTCGGCCAGGTGGTCGAGGTGCGGGCCACGCTGATCGAGACCATCGGCGGTTCGAGCGAGATCGACACGAAGGAGCTCACCGCGAGTCCGACCGGTTCGCCGTCGCGCAGCGCGCTCATCGCGACCACGCCGGTGGGGTAGGCCCCGAACGCCTGGCGCAGGGCCCCCGCGTTCAGCTCCGTCGACGCGGTCCCGGACGCGGACGCGGGTGAGGTCCCGGACGCGGGTGCCGGCGCGGCGGTCGGTGGGGGACCGGACGCGGTGGGCGGGGTCGGGTGGTGATGGGCGGGAGTGGCCATGGTCCTCTGCCGTCCTCTCGTCGCGAGTGGGGTGGTTCAGTGACGGTGACGCGCGGCCGGGTGGCTGGCCGGGAGGGCCCGGTCGGACGCGCCGGTCAGCCGCTCGCGCAGCGACTCGCCGTCCGTGTACTCGCCCCGGAAGACCCCTCGGGCGCGCAGGATCGGCAGCACCGACTCGACGAACTCGACGGTCGAGGCCGGCTGGACGGTCGGCGAGAGCAGGAAGCCGTCCAGGTCGGCACCCTCCGCCAGCGCGCAGATCTCGTCGGCGATCTCCTCGGCGGTGCCGACCACCGGGCGGGCCCCGACGCCGTGGGTGTGCCAGTCGGCGAGCACGTCACCGACGGTCTGGTCGGCGAACCGGGCGACCTGGGTCTGCGACAGCTCGGTCGACAGCGCCGACATCGGGGTGTCCGGGGCGTAGGAGGACAGGTCGAGGCCGGTGAACATGGCGTAGCTGGCGACGGTGACCTCCGGGCGCTGGGCGTCCAGGACGCGCTGCCAGCGGCGCTCGGCGTCCGAGGTGGTGGCGCCGAGCACACAGGAGAACGCCGACATCACCTTGACCTCGTCGGCGCGGCGGCCCGCCTTCACCGCCTCCTCGCGGATCGCCGCGGTGTGCCCGGCGAGCTGGCGCACCGAGCCGCTGCCGACGAACATGCACTCGCCGTGCCGCCCGCCGACCCGGCGCCCGGCCGGGGAGGCGCCGGCCTGGAACAGGACCGGTGTGCCCTGCGGGGAGCGGGCGGTGTTGCCGTAGCCGTGCGAGCGGAAGTACGGGCCCTCGTGCTCGACCAGGTGCACCTTCGCCGGGTCGGCGAACCGGCCGTCCTTGTCCTTCTCCAGCGCGTCCGGCTCCCAGGCGCCCTCCCAGTACTTGTAGACCAGGTCGAGGAAGTCCTCGGCCATCTCGTACCGGTCGTCGTGCGCCACCATGTCCATACCGAACGCCTTGACCGCGGTGTCGGCGGTGCCGGTGGTCACCACGTTCCAGCCGAGCCGCCCGCCGGACAGCTGGTCCAGGGTGGCCAGCCGGCGGGCGAACGCGTACGGCGGCTCCACCAGCACGGAACCGGTCACCACCAGGCCCAGGTCGGTGGTGCTCGCCAGCAGCGCCGAGGCGATCACGAACGGGTCCAGGCGCGGCAGGTCCAGGGTCTCCTCGGTGGCGATCGGCGGGCGCGTCCCGTCGATCTCCGACCAGCCCCAGGCGTCGGCCAGGAAGAGGAAGTCCAGCTTGGCGTCCTCGCAGATCCGCGCGATGTCGCGCCAGTACCCGAAGGTGTCGAACAGGTGCCGGCGGCTGTCGGGGTGGCGCCAGGTGGCAGTGCCGCTCGCGTTGGTCTGGGCGTTCTCGAACAGTCCGAGCTTGAGGTTGCGCATGGGGTGTTCTCCGTTGAACGTGAACCGGGTGGTGGTGCCGAGGGTGGTGGTGCCGAGGGTGGCGCCGAGGGCGGGGAGCCGCCGCGGTGGGGGAGCCGCGGCGGTGCGGGGACGGGACAGGTGGTCCGGCGGTCCGTCAGGAGCCGGTGGCGCGGGGCGGGTCGAGCTGCGCGGCGGACGGCATGGCGGACTGGGCGCCGCGGCCGGTGACGGCCAGCGAGGCCGCGCGGACGGCGCGCTCGGCGGCGGTGAGCAGGTCGGTGCCGCGGGCCAGGGCGTCGGCGAGGGCCCCGCAGAAGGTGTCGCCGGCGCCGACGGTGTCGACGGCCTCCACGGCGGGCGCCGGCAGGTGCGCGGCGGGGCGGCCCGGCTGTTTGACCAGCGCTCCGTCCGCGCCGAGCGTCACCACGACCGCCCGGCAGGGCAGCGCGGCCCGTTCCAGCAGCGCGCGCGCCCCGTCCAGGGTGTCGGGCCGCTCCGCGCCGAGCAGGGTGGCGAGTTCGCCGAGGTTGGGGACGAGGACGTCGACCGCGGCCAGCACCTCCGGGGCGACCGGCCGGGCCGGGGCCGGGTTGAGGACGACGGTGCCGTCCTGCTCCCGGGCCCGCAGCACGGCGGCGGCGACCACCTCGGCCGGGATCTCGTGCTGGACCAGGACCACCTCGCCGGCCGACCGGGACAGCCGGGCCGGCAGGTCCGCGACCGACAGCGCGGCGTTCGCGCCCGGGTTGACCACGATGGTGTTCTCGCCGGCGCCGTCGACCACCACCGAGGCGATCCCGGTGGTGGCCCCCGGAGCCGGGCGGACCGCCTCGATGTCCACCCCCTCGGCGGCGAGTGCCCGCAGGATGGCGTCGGCGTCGGCGCCGACCCGCGCCACCAGGCGCACGCTCGACCCGAGCCGGGCCGCCGCGACGGCCTGGTTGGCGCCCTTGCCGCCGACGCCCTCCACGAAGTCCCGGGCGAGGACGGTCTCGCCGGGGCGCGGCAGCTCCTCGACGGTCAGGACGAGATCGCGGTTGACCGAACCGACGACGGTGATGGGCGGCATCTGCACTCCTTGGGAGATCGATCTCCCACACTCTGGACCAGCACCCGGAAGCCGTCAAGTACCCTCAAGCTGCGTATTCCAGCGGCTCGGATCCGCTGGGTCCGAACCGACCCCGACCTCCAAGGATCCCCACGTGACAGCGCCCCGACTCCTCGACGTGGCAGCGGCCGCCGGCGTCTCCCGCGCGACCGCCTCGCGGGTCCTGGCAGGTACCCCGCGCAACGTGGACCCCGAACTCGTCCGCCGCGTCGAGGAGGCCGCCCAGCACCTCGGCTACCGCACCAACCACTCCGCCCGGGCGCTGCGCACCGGCACCACGGGCACCATCGGCGTGGTCGTCCCCTCGCTGGCCAACCCGTACTTCGTCCAGCTCGTCGACGCCATCGCGCAGCAGGTCCGGGCCGCGGGCGGCCAGTTGGTGGTCTCGGACGCCGCCAACGACGCCGCCATCGAGGCCGAGCAGATAGAGACCCTGCTCGGCGGGCGGGTCGACGGCCTGCTCGTCGTCCCGGTGTCCGCCGGGGCGTCCGGCCCGGCGGTCCGGGCCGCCGCCGGACGCGCCCCCGTCGTCCTCTTCGACCGCTGGGCCACCGGCTCGGGCACCGTCGCGGTCGCCCTCGACAACGCCGCCGCGATGCGCCTGCTGCTCGATCACCTCGAAGGGCTCGGCCGGCGCCGGATCGCGCTGGTGGCGGCGGACCAGGCCTCCTCCTCCGGTGCGGAACGCCTCGCCGCCTTCACCGAGGCCCGCGGCGCCGACGCGACCACCGTCCTGCTGCCCAGCTTCACCACCGACGCCGGCCGCACCGCGGGCCGCCGGATCGCCGAACGGCACGCGCTGGTCGACGCCGTCGTCTGCGGCGCCGACGTCCTGGCGGTGGGGCTGGTCAGTACCCTGCAGCGCGCGGCGATCTCCGTCCCGGGGCAGATCGCCGTCACCGGCTTCGACGACACCGAACTCCTGGAGCTCCTCGACCCGCCCATCACCTCGATCCGCCACCCGCTCGCGGCGATGGCCGAGCGCGCCCTGACGCTGCTTCAAGCGCCCGCCCGGGAACGGGCGGAGAGCGTGGAGCGCTTCGCCCCGCAGCTGGTCGTGCGCTCCTCGACGGACGCGAACGCGCACGCCTGACGGTGAGGGCGGCGGGGGCCTCGGACGTTGCCGCGCCGATCCCTGACGAGGGATCAGAAAGCCCTGTCCGAGGGCGCGTCGGGCGGTCCTGGGCGGGCGGGCCGTCGCGGTGGGTGCCGGTCCCACGGCACCGGAGTCGGCTCCGGCCGGGCCCGAGCCTAGGCTGTCGGTATGCATCCTCGACTCGGCGAAGACCTCGCCCGACTGCCCGAACTCCTCGACGCGGTGCGGGACCACGCCGCGCACGCGCTCGCCGGCCTGGCGGACCGGCCGGTGGCGTGGCCCGGCGAGCCGGGGCCGGCGCTGCCGCTCCCGGCGGAGGGCAGCGGCGCCGACGGGGCGTTGAAGCTGTTCGCCGAACGCTGGGAGCCGGGGTTCAGCGGCAGCGCCGGCCCCCGCTACCTCGGGTTCGTCACGGGCGGGGCGACCCCGGCCGCACTCGCCGGCGACTGGCTGACGGCCACCTTCGACCAGAACGTCAGCAACCGCACCGGCTCGGCCGCGGCGGACCTGGAACAGGAGACGGTCGGCTGGCTGCGGAGCCTCTTCGGGCTCGGCGAGGCCCACACGGGGGTCTTCGTCAGCGGCGCCACCACCTCGAACCTCGTCGGCCTCGCCGTCGCCCGCGAGTGGGTGGGGGAGCGGCGCGGTGTCAGCGTCAGCCACGACGGCCTCGCCGCCCTCGGGCCGGTCGACGTCCTGTCCGGCGCCGCGCATTCGAGCATCGGGAAGGCGCTGTCCGTGCTCGGCCTCGGCCGGAGCGCACTGCGGCAGGTGCGGACGCTGGAGGGGCGCGAGGCGGTCGACGTGGCCGCGCTCGCCCAGGAGTTGGCGGCGCTGGACGGGCGCCCGGCCGTGGTCGTCGCCAACGCGGGCACGGTCAACACCGTCGACTTCGACGATCTGCGGGCGATCGCCGCGCTGCGCGAGCGGTACCCGTTCTGGCTGCACGTCGACGCCGCGTTCGGCGCCTTCGCGGCGCTCTCCCCGGACCGCGCGCACCTCGTGGCCGGCCTCGACGAGGCCGACTCGGTCTGCGTCGACCTGCACAAGTGGTTGAACGTCCCGTACGACGCGGCCGTGCAGTTCACCCGCCGCCGGGACTTGCAGGTGGCCGCCTTCCACAACGCCTCGCCGTACCTCGGCGCCCCGACCGGGAACCCGGACCCCGTCCACCTGGCACCGGAGAACTCCCGGCGGCTGCGGGCCCTGCCGGCCTGGTTCGCGCTGACCGCCTACGGCCGTGACGGCCACCGGGAGGTCGTGGAGCGCAACTGCGCGGAGGCGGCCCGGCTGGGCGCGGGCCTCGCCGCGGACCCGGCCTTCCGGCTGCTGGCGCCGGTACGCCTCAACGTCGTCTGCTTCACCCTCGCGGGGCGCCCCGCGCAGGAGGACGTCGACGCGCTGCTGCGCCGTGTCGCGGCCTCCGGCGAGGCGTTCCTGACGCCGACGGTGCTCGGCGGGGTGCCCGCCGTTCGCGCGGCGTTCAGCAACTGGCGCACCACCGGCTCGGACACCGACCGCGTCCTGGCGGCGTTGCGCGCGGCGGCCGCCGGGTGATGACGGACGGGTGATGACGGACAGGCGGTGACGGCCGGGCGGGCCCTGTGCCGGTGCGGCCGGGCCGGCTGAGTGACGCCCGCCCGCGCGGCCGGCCGCGCGGGTGTCACTCAGCGGGGCGTCACTCAGCCGAAGTCCGGGATGGGGTGGTCCGGGGCGAGCGCGGCGGCGATCCGCTGGGCGATGGTGTGGGCGCTGTGGCCGCCGGGAGCGGTCGGGCCGTCGGTGGTGGAGACGGCGATGGCCAGGTGCTCGCACGGCAGGTAGTCCTGTGACGCCGAGTAGCCGAAGAACAGCGGGTGTTGGGAGATCCAGTCGTTCAGGACGAGCACGCCCGTGCCGTAGTGGGTGGCCTCGGTCTGCGCGATGCAGATCGTCGCGGGGCACTTCGGGGTCGGCGTGCCCAGGCCCACCGTCCCCGGGTTCAGCAGTTCCCGGTAGGAGGACGGGGAGAGCAGTTCGCCCGAGCCGATGCCGACGGCGGAGCGGGCCAGGTCGCAGATGTCGGTGGTCTCCACCGCGCCGGGGGCGGTGGTCCACGAGGGGTTCCAGAAGGTGGACTCCTCGTACTTGCCGCGTTCGGAGGTGAAGGCGTGCAGGACGGGCGTCGGGATGTCGGGGGTGAAGCTGTTGCGGGTCTCGTGCAGTCCGAGCGGGCCGGTGACCTCCTGCTGGAGCAGGTGGTCCAGCCGGGTCCCGGTGATCTTCTCCAGGGCCGCGCCGAGCAGGACGAAGTTGGCGTGCGAGTAGCTCCAGTTGGTGCCCGGCTCGTACCAGAGGTCCTGGCCGGTGGAGATGCCCACCAGTTCCTCGGGCGTCCACTGGCGGAACGGTCCGCGTAGACGGACTCGCCGAAGCCGGGGCTGGTGACGTAGTCGGCGAGCCCGGTGGTGGAGGCGGCGAGCATGCGCAGGGTCATCCGCCGGCCGTAGTCGTGCGGCAGGTCGGGCAGCCAGCGGCCGACCGGGTCGTCGAGGCCCACCCTGCCCTGGTCGACCAGCCGCAGGAGCGCCGTACCGAGGTAGCTGATCGCGATGTTGCCGTTGCGGAAGTGCATCGCGGGCTCGGCCGGGACCCCGGTCATCGACTCGCCGAGCGCGCTCGTGACGAGTTCGCGGCCGTCGACGGTGACCCGCAGGATCACGGACTTGAGGTCCAGCTCCGTCCTGGCCTGCTCGGCGATCCGCAGCACGTCCAGCGCCGGGCCGCTCGCGGGTGGTGGGGAGCTGACGCAGGGTCCGCGGCGGGCGGCGTCCGGTGTCGCACCACCGGCGGTGGTGACCGGGGCGCCGAGGGCGATGAGCGCGGTGGCTGCGGCGAGGCACAGCAGGGAGGAGCGGCGGGAGGGTCTCATGCCCGCAGTATCGGCACGGGAGCCCGCGCGACCCGCCCCACCGGCCGCCGACCCGCGCGGGTGTCACCCGTCGGGCCCGCCGGGCCGCGCCCCGCCGTCCCGGCCCGGGGGATGCCGGTCCCGCCGGCCCGGTCCGGCGCGGCGGGACCGGCGCGGACCGGATCAGTTCAGCGTGGCGGTGAGAACGGAGTCGTCCCGGCTGAGGTGGTCGATCGTGAGCTCTCCGGAGGCGCCGTTGTAGGCGCCGGTCCCGCCGGTGACCGCGAAGGTGTGGGACCACGGCTGGTAGCCCACCACCACTTCGGTCACCGCCGGCAGCGGTCGCTCGAAGGCGCCGGCGCCGGTGAGCGTGCCGTCGGTGAGGCGCAGCACCACGGTGGCCAGGACCAGCGACGTGTCCGGCCCGACGGTGATGGGCAGGCTGTGCGCGCTCTCGGTGCCGACCGGGCGGTCGGCGGTGTCCCGGAGTTCGTAGTGGACGAAGTACGGCGCGCCGGCTGTCAGGACACCGGGGATGTCGGCCGAGGCCCGCCTGCCCTTCAGGTTCAGGGTCGAGGCACGCCGGGCCGCGCGGGCGGTCCCGGTCAGGCCGAGGGTCGCGCCGGTGCCGACCGCTGTCGCGGATGCCAGGCGCAGGGCGTTCCTGCGGTCGATGTTCGTCATCATGTTCCCGATGTCTGGTGCGGTGGCGCGCGGGCGGACGAGCGGTGCGCCCGCGCCCCGGTGGACAGGCGGCTGCCTTCCCCGCACCGGGCGCCTCCTACCGCGGTCGGCCCGGGAACCCTCCGAACGGAGTACCGGGGGGCGGCTGCCGCCGCCCCCGGTGGTCGTCCCCCGGTTCACCCGGTGAGCAGGCGGGTTTCGGCGGCCGGCAGGCCCTTGGCCCACCAGTGGTCGTAGCGCCGGTAGACCAGCGGGTCGCGGTCGGCGAGGAACGCGATGAGGGAGCCGGCCTCCGCCGCCAACGTCTCCCAGACCTCGTCCGGGAGGGGGTGGAAGGCGGCGGCCTCGATCCCGCTGTCGACGGTCCGCCAGACGCCGGCGACCAAGCCGTCCACCAGCAGGGTGGGCAGCACGTCCCCGTTCACGCGGATCACCGCCTTGCGGTAGGCGGGCGGCAGGACGCGGCCGCGGTCGGCGTAGACCAGCAGGGTGCTGTCCCACATCGGCAGGAACCTGGCCGGTGCGGGGGTGTCCTCGGCCGGCCGGGGCGCGCCGGGGAGGTCGTACAGCACCGCGCCGTCGGGGCCCTCCAGGTGGTCGAGTTCGCCGGCGAGCGCCTGGACCGTCGTTCTGACGCGGGCCCGCTGGATCAGGGCGAACTGTGCCATGTCCGCCACCGACGCCGGGCCGAACCCCTCCAGGTAGCGGCGGATCAGGGGCTTCGTGCTCTCGACGACGGTCTCCGGGTCCGTCAGTACCGGCCGGGTGCCCGCGGCGACGAACGACTGCCGGGTGCCGAACGACCAGGGGCCTCCGGCGGGGGCGTGCCACAGCGGCGCGTACTGTCGCAGCATCCGCCCGGCGGCCGGCTCCACCGGCGCGCCCCGTCGCTCCCCGAGCCAGCCCTGGACCTCGGCGCCGGTTCGCGGCCGGTCGGCGAAGTCCAGCAGCCCGGGCAGCAGGGCGTCCGCGTCGGCGGCGGTCAGCCCGGACGCCGTGAAACGCCTGTCGCCGAGCCTGGAGGCGCGCAGCGTCGGCTCCATGGCCTGGCGGAACGTCCGGTAGTCCGCGGTGTGGACCAGGTGCAGCGTGATCCGCATCAGGGTCGACCTCACCACCCGGAGGTCGGTCACGGCGGTGTCGAGTCCGGCCGGGTCGAACCCGGCGAGCCGGGTCCACAGCGCGAGGTAGGGCGAGGCGGGCTCCTGCGCCTGGAGCGCGACCACCCGTCGCACCGCGGCGGCGGCGTCGAGCGGCTCCCGGGCGAGCAACAACTGCCGGGCGAGCGTCGAGCGGTTGAGGGCGCGCGCGGTGATCACCATGCCCGCATTCTGTCGCTCCGTCCCGCCCCGCGACACCCGTTCGGACCGCGTCGGCGGGCCGCGCGATCCCGGTGTTCGGGACGTGCGCGAGCGGATCCCGGCCCCCGCGGACCCCGCGACCCCGCTGAGCCGCGACAGCCTCGGCGCGTGCCACTTCCGGGCCCGCGCGCGACTTCCGGGCCGGGGAGGCCGTCCGCGCCGTCCCGTCGTTCCAGTCCGCGCACGGCCGGCTCATCGCGGTGGCCGGCTCCGGCGAGCCGCTGACCGTGGCGGTCGGCGGCCACCTGGCCGGGGCCGGCCGCGGGCGGTGCCGCGGGGGCCTGAGCCGGACGGCGGCGGCCGCGGCCGCCCTCAGTGGCAGATCTGCCGGCGTTGCTGCGCCAGGACGGTGGTGACCAGGTCGCCGAGGGCGAGGCGGGTGGGCGTCTGGTCCTCGGCGGGCCCGGGCCAGATGGTGGGGTCCGTGGTGACGGTGGCGACGGCGGCGAGGGTCTGGGTGTCGGGGCAGTAGTCGGTGAGGGTGGCGGCGCCGGGGCCGGTGGTGACGCCCTGGCCGATCCGGCTGCGGGCGGTGGCGCTGATGCCGGTGCCGGTCGGGCGGTCCGGGTCCACGGCGAAGAGCAGGACGCGGACGACCTCGTGGCCGTCCACGGAGATGACGCAGGTGAGCTTTCCGTGCCCGCCGAGCGAGTCGTCGGAGAGCGTGCGGGACTCGACGCCGGGGCGGTCCTTCGGAAGGACGAAGCCGAGCGGGGTGTCGTCCGCCCGCGTGAGTCCGCAGAGGTTCTGCTCGAGTTCGGCGTCCCAGAGGCCGGCGGCGAACGTGGCGCCGGCGGAAGCCGCCGCGACGACCACGGCCGCGGGCGCGAGCAGCCACCGGCGGGAGCGCCGCGGCCCGGTCCGCCGTGCGGCGGCGTCGGTTGACGGCTCGTCGAGCGGAGCGTGCGTGGTCATCTGCGCGGTTTCCCCCGGTGTGTTCGTACGGTCGGCGCGAATTCTAGCGTTCCCCCGCGCTCGCCCTCCCGGACGGCGGAGGGCCCCTGCCGGTGCGCCGCACCGGCAGGGGCCCTTGTCAGTCGATCTGCCGAGAAGGCGGAGTCCCTAGTGTCGGCGGCTCCGGGTGAACAGGGCGACCAGGCCGATCAGGACGAGGCCGAGGGCGGCGAAGGCGAGCAGCGGGAGCGGGCCGGCGCCGGTGCCCGGGAGCTGCCCACCGGGGTTGGCGTCGTCCGAGTGGGAGGGCCGGGGGCTGTGCGGCCAGGTCGGGGACGGCGAACCCGTCGGGTTGGGCGACGCGGTCGGGGACGGCGAGGCCGTCGGGCTGGGCGACGCGGTCGGGGACGGCGAGGGCGAGGGGACGGTCACCGTGACGGCGGCGCGGCAGTGGGCGTCGCCGTCGCCGGGCCGGCAGTTGTTGCGGTAGGTGTCGGAGACCACGGTGTTGGTGAGTGAGGTGTCGGCGGTGAGCGAGGAGTGGACGGTCACCGAGTAGGTGACGGTGGCACTCGCGCCGACCGGCAGGTCTCCGGTCCAGCGCAGAGCGGCGCCGGTGACGGTGACGGAGCCGAGGTCGGTCGCGGCGTCGTTGTTGTAGTCGGCGTGCTTGAGCACGTCGGTGAGGTCGTCGTCGAGGGTGACGCCGGTGGCGGGGACGCGACCGGTGTTGGTGACCTTGATCTGGTAGCCGACGGTACGGCCGGGGGTGCTGGACGTCGGGTCGGCGGTCTTCTCGATCCGGTAGACGGGGGTGTCGACCACGGTGTTGCGGACGGTGTTGCTGGTGCGGGTCTGGGTGCGCCGGGTCTGGACGCCCTGGAAGTCGAGGGTCGCGGTGTCGTCCAGGACGGTGCCGCTGGTGGCTGTCGGATCGACGGTGGCCTGGAAGGAGACGGTGCTGGTGGCGCCCGGGGCGAGGTCGGCGACCTGACAGGTGACGGTCTGTCCACTGGCGGTGCAGGCGGGGTTGGAGCCGGCGGTGAAGGTGGTGCCGGCGGGCAGCCGGTCCGTGACGGTGATGCCGGTGGCGGTGTCCAGGCCCTCCGTGCTGCCGTCGGGGTGGCGGTTGGCGACGGTGAAGGCGTAGGTGACGGGGTCGCCGGGGGAGACGTTGCCGGGCGGGTTGTTGTCGGTGGTGCCGGCGGGGGTGTTGGCCTTGGTGATCTGCAGGTCCGGTTCGAGGGCGTCGACGGCCAGCCAGACCGCCTGCGGGTGCAGCGCGTCGCCCGAGCCGTTGATCTGGAGCACGGCCTGGGTGCTGCCGGCGGGGATCTTGCCGGTGACGTCGATCATTCGGGCGTCGTAGCCGTAGTTGTTGACCGGTGCCGGGTCGCGGGTCGTGATGTTGGTGCCGCTGCCGTCGGCGGCGACCCGGTCGATCCGGCTGGTGAAGGCGTTCTCGGTCGAGATGCCGGTGGGGCCGGGCATCGGCACCAGCGTGAGGTTGTCGGCGGCGGAGCCGACCAGCAGTTGGTCACCCGAGATCGGCACATCGCCGTCGCCGACGGTCACGCCCATGGTGGCCGGGGCGGGGGTGGCCGCGGTCCGGATGCCGCTGAGGGTGAGCGTCGCCAGGTTGTCGGGGGACCGCAGCAGCTGGAAGCCGTCCCAGACCTGGAGGTAGCGCAGCGGTTCGGCCTGGTCCTGGTACGCCACGACCAGTGACCAGCCGCCCCAGCAGCCCACGTTGTTCCCGCCGAAGTTCTGCGCCGAGGAGCGTCCGGCGCAGGCCTGGATGTCCGCGACGGTGTAGCTGCCCGCGCCGGCGGCCTTCACCTGGGCGGTGACGTCCTTCACGCCCGCCCCGGCGAGCAGCGGCTCCGGCGGGTTGCCGCCGACCTGCTGATCGAACCAGTCGTAGGTGTCGGCGGTGAGCTGCTGGTACGAGGAGGCGCCCGGGACCTTCCAGGACACCAGGTTGCCCGTGTTGATGTCCCCCGAGGTGCCGCCCGCGGTGCTGGTGTTGGTCGGGTTGAACTGCCAGTAGAGGCGCGCCGAGAGCACCTCCGACCCGGCCGGGATCACCAGCTGCGCGGAGGACGCGTTGTTGCCGGGCGCGGCCGGGTCCGTCTTCACGTACATGGTGCGGCCGTTGTTGGTGCCCTCGGTGTCCGAACAGACGGAGCCGTCGCTGGGGTCACACGTCAGCACCGAGTTCGACGCCATCGTCAGGTTGCCGTGTGCCAGCAGGTCGACGACGGGGGCCGGGCCGATCGGCCGCTGGGTGCCGGCGCCGCGGACCGCCGCCTGGCGCTGTGACAGGTCCGGTGTCGCGAACGCCTGGTCCGCGGCGACCGGAGCGACCACCGAGGCGGCCAGTGGGACGGCCACGCACAGCGCACGCAACAGTCTCAGGTGCGGGGATCGGCGATGTAGCACGGGTGACCTCATAACGGGAGTAACGGGAGAAAAGGGATCTGGCGGAGTCCAGCGTCACCCGGCACCCGCGCCGTTTCGTGCTGGACACGCCGGAGTGATCAACTAGTCTCCGCGTTCCGTCCCGGGACGATCGGCCGGGGCGGAGACGACGGCCGCCCTCCGACCCCCCTCGGGCAGCGGGCCGCCGAAGGGGTGAATCCGGCGACGGTCGCAACCTGCGCGACCCCTCACCCGCGACGGTGCCCGCGGGCGCCCCGGCCCGAGCCGGGGCGGCTCTGACCGGGCGGCCGCACGCGCACGGCTCCGCCGGCCGGCCGGCCGCTCTCGGCGGTCAGGTGGGGCCCGTGGCCACGCCCACCGCGGTGCCCGACCGTCCTCCTCCGACCCGGGCTCGCCGGGAGGTCGTTCCCTTGGGTCCGCCTCGCGCGATCAGCGGGTGACGAGTGCTCGGACGGCGTCGCTGACGGCGGGGATCCCGCCGGGTCCGGCCCACTCGTGCGCGTCATGCTCGGTGAGGGTGACCGGGCCGGTCCGGGCGACGGTGACCTCGAAGGTCAGCTGCCGGGTGAGGGCGCCGCTGCCGGAGGTGTGGTCGAAGTGCCCGAGGTACTTCTCGACCACGTCGATCCGCAGGCCGGTCTCCTCGTCGACCTCCCTCAGCAGGGCCCGCTCGATGCCCTCGCCCTTCTCGACCTTGCCCGACGGCAGCTCCCACAGGCCCGCCAGGAACTCGCCGGCCGGGCGCCGCAGGAACAGCGTGCGGTCGCCGTCGGTGATGACGGCGGCCACGACGAACCGTTCCACCCCGTCCGTCTCGGCGGCGGCGCGGATCGTGCCCTCGAACGTGGGGTCGGCGAAGGGAAGGGTCACAGCGGCTCCTTGTGGTGGGCACTCACCTTGACGGCCGCGCGGATGTCCTGCTCGGCCGGCGGACGATCCTGTCCACGATGCCAGACCGGGAGTGCGCGTGGGCGCGCTCGGCGGGTGGCCCGCTCAGGCGGGCAGCCAGGACGGCCACCACGGCGGGATGTTGTCGGCCGGGCAGAGTCCCGAGTCACCGTGGTACCCGTTCGGCGTGCCCAGCAGCGCGAAGCAACCGACCGCCAGCACCGCGAGCGTGAGCAGCACCAGGCCCGCCGGCACGATCCCCCGCCAGGCGAGGGGCAGCCCGGCCGTCAGCCGCCTCGCGCCCGCCCACACCGCCACCGCCGCGACCAGACAGAGCAGTTCCATGCCCGGCCACTCGACGAACGTGAACGCGAACCGGTGCTGCGGCTCCCACGCCGCGTCACAGTAGCTCCGTGCGGACGCCACCAGGTAGGCGGCCCCGAATCCACCGGCCGGCCCCAGGATCCCGACCCCGACCCCGGCGGCCCCGCGCAGCACGGCCGGTCCCCGAACTCCGGCCGGCTGACCGGACCTTGCATCGACAGGCATACTCATGTCTCTCCGGACGCACGCGTCACGGCGATGGTTCTCCACGGCCGGGGCCCGGCCCGCGCCCGGACGAGGCGACCGCGTCGCAGGCGGCCGGTGGAGCGCCGCCCGCCCCACTCGGGGCCGCTCGACGTCCGACGCCGGACCGGACACGGCCACGCCTCGCGCCGACGGCTTCCCGGTCGACCGTCCCGGCGCGGGCCGACGGGTCGTGCCGCGTACCGTCCGAGGGTCCGGTCGCGCCGGGCACGCGGTGGTCACCGTCACGGGAGGAGTGGTCCGATGCCAGGGCCGGTCGAGCACGTCCGCAACAGCGTGTCCGGCAGCGAGGTGGCCGGGCTGACGGTGCAGGCCGGAACGGTCAACATGACCTTCTCCGCGCCGAGTTCGGGGCCGGAAGCGAGCCGGTTCGAGGATGACCCGACGGTCGCCCTGCCCGATCTGCGACGCCCGTCCCAGTGTGCCTTCTGCGCTTCAGCGGCAGGCTCCACACCCGGGGCTTCGCCCTCCACCTCGCCGGCACCGGCACATACGAGGACAACGTCCTCCCCTCGGGGCTGCCCGCCGGCAGCCCCGAGGACCGCCTCACCCGCGCCGGAGGCCGCTACCTCGACACCCCGGCCTGACCAGCCCAACACCCCCCCCACGAACTCTTGCGGAGCATCAGTAGGGTCCGCGGGCCCGTGGTGGCGTGGACGCCGGGTGGGTCGGCCGGCACCGCCTCCGGTCCGGGGTACGGCCGGCCGGTCGCCGGGCAGCCCGTCGTCACAGAGGGGTGAGGATGTCCTGGTGCGCGCCGTCGAGGACGAAGCCGTTGTCCAGCCGGACCCGGACGGTCACCTGCTCGCCCCGTTCCAGGTACGCGGCCCAGTGCGGTTCCAGCGCGGCGATCTCTGCCTCCAGCCGGGTCCGGCTCGCCTCCGGCATGGTGTGCCCGAAGTCCTCGAACAGCGCCTTGAGCCGCTGGTACTCGCCGGCCTCCTGGCTCTGCGGGAGTTCCCCGTCCACCCGCTCGACGGTGCCCTCGATCCCGGCTCCCAGGGAGAGGAAGCCGATGACGGCCCCGGCCTCCCCGGCGACCGCGTCACCGATCCCGAGGTCCTCGGCCAATCTGACGCGCCGTCCTTCCGCCAGGGTCATTCGTCCACTGCCTCTCCATCGCTCGGTGCCGCCGACGCCGCCGGCCCGCGGCGTCGACCATTATCCCCGGGCCCGTGCCGCTGCCGGACCTCGGCGAGGGGGTCGCCGGTGACCGCCACCCCTGCCGCCGAGGGCGCCCGCGAACCCGGGGGGCCGCCGGCCGCCGGCTACGCCCGGTGGTACTGCACCGGGGCGGCGACCTCGCCGCCGAGGGCGGTGGCGGCGTGGCGGGCCCAGTACGGGTCGCGCAGCAGCTCGCGGCCGACCAGTACGGCGTCGGCCCTGCCGTCGGCGAGGATCCGCTGGGCCTGGGCGGGGTCGGTGATCAGGCCGACGGCGGCCACGGGCATCCCGGTCGCGTCGCGCACCGCCTCCGCGAACGGGACCTGGAAGCCCGGGCCGGCCTCGATCCGGGCGTCCGGCACGAGGCCGCCGGTGGAGACGTCGAGCAGGTCCACACCGTGGGCGTGCAGTTCCTTGGCCAGCCGGACGGTGTCCTCCGAAGTCCAGCCGTCGCGCTCGTCCTCGGGGTTCTCGGTGAGCCAGTCGGTGGCGGAGACCCGGAAGAAGATCGGCAGCTCCTCGGGCCACACCGCGCGGACGGCGTCGACGACCTCCAGCGCGAACCGGATCCGGCCCTCGAAGGACCCGCCGTACGCGTCGGTGCGGCGGTTGGTGTGGGGGGAGAGGAACTCGTGGATCAGGTAGCCGTGGGCGCCGTGGATCTCGACCACCTGGAAGCCGGCGTCGAGCGCGCGCCGGGCGGCGTCCGCGAACTGCCGGACGACCTCGCCGATCTGCTCCGTGCTGAGCTCCTCCGGAGCGACCCGGTCCGGCTCGAAGGGGAGGGCGCTGGGGGCGACGGGCCGCCAGCCGTGGGTCTCCTCCGGCGCCAGCGCCCGGCCGCGGTCGACCCAGGTGCGCTCGGTGGACGCCTTGCGGCCGGCGTGGGCGAGCTGGATGGCCGGGACGGTGCCGTGCGCCGTGAGGAAGGCGGTGATCCGGCGGAAGGCCTGGGTCTGGGTGTCGTTCCACAGGCCGAGGTCGTAGGGGGAGATCCGGCCCTCGGGGCTGACGGCCGTGGCCTCGGCGATGATCAGCCCGGTGCCGCCGGCGGCGCGGGCCGCCAGGTGGGAGAAGTGCCAGTCGGTCGGGGCGCCCGCCTCCGCGCCGTCCGGTGCGGCGCTGTACTGGCACATCGGCGGCATCCAGACCCGGTTGGGCACGGTCAGTGACCGCAGGGTGTAGGGGGTGAAGAGGGTGGTGCTCATAGCGGACTCCCGGTCGGGTCGGCGGGCGGAGAGGAGGCGGACCGCAGGTGATTGCAGAAGCAATCTATGCCGGAACAATAGTTGCGTGCGCGGCATAAGTGCAAGTGTCGTTCCCGCTCCGAGGTCCGCCGCACGGTGCCGGGCCCGGTGGCGCCGGTCCGATGTCGCGAGGAGACGGACCCGGCCGCCGGTCGGGTCCGTCGTGGCCCGGTGCCGGGCGCCCGCCGGGCGGCGGCGATCAGCGTGCGGCGGCGATCGGGACGCGGCGGCAATCAGGACAGTGGTGCCCGTAGGAGCGGTGGCCGGCCGGCCGGTGCGCGCCGTGGCGCCGGCGGCTGCGCGGACGCCTGCGGCCCGGTCGGGCCGGTGCGGGCGGAGGGGAGCCGTCCCCCTCCGGGGGTGCGGTGGGGCGCGGTTGCTCGGCCGTCGGAGGCATAGATCATCAGGCTCACCGGGGGAGGGGGCGGTTGTCACACCGGGGTGTGACGGCAGCGCCCGCCGGGGACCGGTTTCGGCCCCCGCGCGACCGGTCCGACGCAGCGCTGTCCGGCCGCCCCGCGCCGCCGGCGCACCCCGGGGATGGGAGGGTAGGAGGGCCCGCGTGTGATCAACGGAGGAGATCGTTCGGCATGGCCGTCATCCATCAGACCGTCCTGAAACCGACCAAGCTGGAGCTGCTCACCGCCTGGCTCCCCACTCGCCCGTGGTACGGCGGCGGCGCGGGCGGACCGGAGTTGGTCAAATCCGGCGGCTTCCGGCTGGACGACCCGCAGGGCGAGGTGGGGATCGAGTTCATGGTGGTCACCGACACCTCGGGCCCGCACCCGACCGCGTACCTGGTGCCGCTCACCTATCGCGGCGCTCCGCTCGACGGGGCCGAGCACGCCCTCGTCGGCACCATGGAGCACGGGGTGCTGGGGCGGCGCTGGGCCTACGACGGTTACCACGACCCGGTGCTGGTCGCCCAGTTGCTCGCCCTGATCGAGGGCCGGGTCCGGGCCCAGGACCAGAACGCGAGTGACACCCCCGACCTGGACGTCACCGCTTCCCGCACCGGAGAGGGCTCGATCTCCGGGGAGTCCCCGGTGACTGCCGCCGACGACCGCGAGGGCACCGCGCTGGTCCTCCCGGGTGGCGCCGCCCTCCGCCTGCGGCGGGCCCTGCGGCCCGCCGAGGACGGCTCGCCGCTTCCGCCGCAGGGGGCGGCCGGCTACCTGGCCGGGGTCTGGAGCACGCCGGACGGTGTCCGGGTCCGGGGGCTGTTCGCCGTCCTGCGGCCGGCCTCCGGGGCCTGACGCGGGACGCGGCCGGCCGGGGTGCCGGCCGGCCGTGCCCCGTCCTCCGGTCCCCCGGAGCCGGTCGGGCGGGGGCGGCGGACGCCCACGCTTGTCGGATACATGACCGTCACGCGAAATTCACGGCCCGGGGTCTACTCGCATAGAGAGCGGCGGGCCATTCTGGTGTCGCGCCGCTACCCGCGCGGTTCCGCACCCGCACGGCACCACCGTTCTCCGCGTCAGCAGGGCCCGTCCGGACCGGTATCCGTCTTTCTCCCCGTCACCGTCCCCGGTCGGAAGGACTCCTGGCGCAGGCCCTGGAGCACGGTGAACCCGATCGGTCCCGTGCACCCCCGCGCGCTGAAGCGTCGCCGCGTCTCCGAACCGCCCCACCCCCACCGCAGCGCCGCACGGCACGTCGTACGGCCCCCCTCCGGCCGGCCCCGCCCGGCCGGCCCTCGACCGTCCACCGGGCGGGTCGAGGCCGGCCCCGCCCGGCCGGCGACGAGCCGGGGGTGCCCCCAGCCCGAGGTCCACCACCCTCACCGGGAGAGCAGATGAAGCTCCGCACCGTACCCACCGTCGTCGCCCTGGCCATGGCCGGGCTCGCCCTCGCGGCGCCCACGGCCGGCGCCAGTGGTACCAAGGTCTCGCAGGCGACGGCCGCCGCCCAGTTCAGGAACGCGGGTATCACCTGGAGTTCCAGTGGCGGCTGCACCACCCGGTCCAACTCGACCTGCACCTCGTTCGAGCAGATCAACTCCGGCACGGTGAGCACGATCATCACCCTCAAGCAGTCCAGCGGCTGTGCCATCAACATCACGGGAGGCACCGAGGTGGGCCACGCCTCCGGGACCTACAGCCACTACAACGGCTACAAGGTCGACATCTCGCGCAACTCCTGCATCGACGGCTACATCCAGAACAGCTTCACCTACATCGGCTACCGGGGTGACGGTTACCCGCAGTGGAAGGCCGCCTCGGGCAACCTGTACTGCAACGAGGGCAGCCACTGGGACATCCTGGCCTACTGACACCGGCCGCACACCGGCCTCCGGGGGCGGGCCTCGGGCCGGCCCGGCCCCGGAGGGAACGTCACGGCGGGCCGACGCGCGCCGGTCGCGGTTCTGTCGGACGGTCGCCTGTTCCGTCAGACGCTCGGCGGCCCGGTGCGGTCGGCCCGCGCCTTCGACACCGCGGTCGGGTCCTCGGTCGCGGTGAGCCGGTAGTCGACGCCGGTCGAGAAGGTGCCGGAGCCGCCGCGAAGGACGATCTCGTGCTGCCCGGGGGTGAGCCCGTCCAGTCGTACCCACAGGCCGCAGGCCCAGGAGTCGTTGAAGTCCCGGTGGCCGGGGACCGGGCCGTCGGGCACCGAGTCGGCCCGGATCTGGGTGGAGCCCAACTCCTCCACGGGCAGGCCGGTCCCGTCGAGCACCGCGCTGCCCCGGGCGTCGTTCATGAACGCCAGGCAGTCGGAGCTCTTGCCGTACATGGTGACCACCGGGAAGAGGACCGGAATGCCGGCGGGCACCGTGCACCGGCGGGTGACGGTCGCGTCGAACGTCCCGGCCAGCAGCCAGATGCCCTCGCGCTGGCCTTCACCGCAGTGACGGCCGTCGGGGTCGACGACGGGGTTGCGCTTCGTCGGGGTCGACCCCGCCCAGCTCCACCAACGGTTCTGGAGCCCGGCCGAGGTGAGGGAGCGTATGTCGACCGGGGTGGGCTTCGGGGACGGACCGGCGGACACCGGGGTCTCCCCGGCGGCGTGGGCCGACGTGGCCGGTCCGGTGGCCGAGGCCGGGTCCGTGGCCCCGGAGCAGCCGCTGAGCAGGGCGAGTGCCGCGAGCGGCAGCAAGGGAGTTCGAACGAAACGCATGATCGGCAGCCTAGGCCGGGCGGCTCTGCCGCCGCTCGCCATTTCCGGCCGGTCGGGGGGACGGGGAGTTGGTGACCGTGGCCGCGTCGCGGACGGCAGGCCGCTTCCGCTGCCTGGGCGGCGTGCGGGTGCCCGCTCAGGCGGGTGTGTCCGGCTTCCCGCCGCGCCGGGCGCCGAGGAGAGCGAGCCGGAGCAGGATCAGCAGGGCGGCCGCGGCGCCCAGTGAGGCGAGCAGGTAGGTGGCGGGCAGGTCCTCGTCCGGGTAGTGGTCGCCCACCACGCGCGCTGTCGCCGGGTTGCCGGCGGCCACCTCCAGCGGGACACCCACCCCGACGGCCGGATGTGCGACGCGCTTGAGGCCGAGGGTTCTCGAGTAGTCGCGATCGCCCACCCGGTAGGTGACCTTGTAGTCCGTGCCGCCCTTCCGGAGCATCACGGAGGTGATCGTTCCGTCCACCCGGAGCGGCTCGTCGTCGATGAGGCTCCCGGCCCGCCACTGCGCGGCCGCGCCGGTGAGACACCCGATGAGCACCAGCAGGGCGACCAGCGCGCCCGCCAGTGGTGCGAACCCGGGTCGACGTATCAGCTCTCCCACGGTCCGGACGATACGCGCCGTCATTCCGGCGGCTCCACGCGGGGCGGCGCGACCGAGGAGGTGCGACCGAGGAGGTGCGGCCGGCCACGAACGAGCGCGGCCGCCCGGGTGTCAACCGGCCGGTCCTGCCGTCGCCGGGTCGGTCGTCCTGCTGGACCGGCCGGCCGTCGCGGGCTCGCCGCCCCCATCGCCCTGGACGAACTGGTCGTCTATCACTCGTTGACGGCCTGTCTACCCACGCTGCCTAGCGTCCTTCTCGTACCGGCCCGATCCCGGGCCGTCGCCGAAAGGGAGAACTCTCGTGCTGCGCAAGACCCGCGCTCTGCTGACCGGTTCGGTCGCCGTCCTGGCCTTCAGCCTCGCCACGCCCGCCTTCACCGCCCACGCCGCCGGAGACCAGAGCGGCATCGATGCCTGCGCCCGCGAGGCCCAGTGGGCGGGCTTCGCGAAGGACAAGTCCGGAGAGGGCCGCAACGACGACGCGATCTACGCGGTGGCGATCGCCATGGCCGAGTCCGGCTGCAACCGGCTGGCCGTCCACACGAACCTGCCCACCGACCCCGACCCGGGCAGCAAGGACCTCGGTGCCTGGCAGATCAACGAGCGCTGGTACCCCGATGTCCACGGCCACGACGCCGGGGTCGTCACTCCCGAGAACTGGCAGGACATGGGCTGGTCGGCGCGAAAGGCCTTCCAGATCGACAACGACGGCACCGGCCGCGGCTGGGCCTCGTGGGCGGCCTGGCACCTGGGCACCTACCAGCAGTACCTCGGCCAGGCACGCGAGGCGGTCTACCGCGTCTGGCAGTGACGCCCGACCCCGAGTGACCACCGCGGGCCCCCGCCCCCGCCCGGCCGCCCCTGGTGCCCCCACCGGCACCGGGGGCGGCCGGGTTTCGACGGGCCCGGCGGTTGGGCGCCGCCTTCCGACGCGTCGATGCGGGGACCGGGAGGCCGGCGCCCGACGGACCGCCGGGCGTACAGCGCCGAGCCGAAGCGGGTCGGCGGCGACCGGCAGACCGTCATTCGGACCGGTCCTCGACGACGAACTCCCCGCCGGTACCCTTCCCCCCACCCGGGGACCGGCCTGCTACGGGTGGGCCGGTCCTCTCTGCTCATCCCCGAGAGGACGCCCATGTTCAAGGTCAACGAATACTTCGACGGCACGGTCACGTCGATCGCCTTCACCGCGGCGGACGGACCGGCGACCGTCGGCGTCATGGCGCCCGGCGCGTACGAGTTCGGCACCGCGAAGCGCGAGATCATGCACGTGGTCTCCGGCGCCCTGACCGTCCGGCTGCCCGGCTCCGACCGGTGGGAGACCTTCGAGGCCGGCGAGCGGTTCGACGTCCCGGCCGACAGCGGGTTCCAGGTCAGGGCCGACATCGAGACCGCCTACCTCTGTGAGTACCGCGACTGATCCCGGCCTCAGCGCCCGGCCGGGACGGCTCGCCGCCGGGGAGCCGAGGACGGGTGGGGCGCCGAGGACGGGTGGGGGCACACCCGTCGCAGCGGCGTCAGGCCGGGGCGGCGCCGGTGCCGGTGACCATCGGGGCGACGGTTCGCCCATCCCTGCAAGGTCAGCCGCTCGACAATTGACAGGATCAGCGGCTGCGGTCTGCTGTCACCCATACCGACAGCAGACCGCAGAGCTGACACCACGTCACCGCCCCCGGCAAGGAGAACCTCGGAACCACGCAAGGGCCTCACGTGGCGACCGCAGATCTCAAGACCAGCTCACTAGCTGTAAGCGATGCGCTCGACCTCGAAGAGCTGGGCGGCACCGATCCGGCCCTCCTCCAGGGAAAGCAGCCAGCTCAGCAGTTCCGGTGCGGCGTGCAGCTCGTCGTAGGAGCCGAGCCGGAGGTCCGCGAGCCGCCCCTCGAAGAGCCAGCCGTCGAGCGCGTCGGAGAGGTGGCGGTCTGCCGCCTCGGTCCGGGTGCCGGCCCAGACGGTCAGCCACGGTGAGAGGCTCCCGGTGCTGACGGAGATCGCCTCCAGTACCCCGGTGACGGGCTCGGTGCCCGGGTACGCGTGCAGGGCTGCCGGCCACCAGGCGTGCCAGACGGCCTCCAGCGCCTCCCGCTCCGGCGACGTCCAGGTCCGCAGCTCCGCGGCGAGCAGCCGGGAGGCGACCAGCCCGTGGTGGACGTGCAGTCGAGCGGTGGCCAGGAGGCGGACGATTCGCGGTGTCATCCGGCGGTAGAGGGCGGGGAAGTCGTCCCAGTGGTCGGTCGAGGTGGCCGCGACGGAACGGATCAGTTCCTCCGGTACCCGGTGCGAGGGCCCGGCGAGTGCTTCGAGGTCGGTGTCGGTGTAGCAGTAGGTGCAGCCGCCGACAGCGGAGGGCCGCTCGGAGAACGGCGCGAAGACGGCGTCCAGCTCGTCGAGAGCGTTCCGGAGCTGCTGGGAAGGGTCGGTCACGGGAACCTGCTGGGGGACCTCATCCGGCCTACCGGAGAGGGGATGGACGCTACCACACGCTTTCAGTCCGTCAGGGCGCCGGGTGGACGGTGCGGGGAGGCGCCGGCGCCGTCCCCGGACCTCTCCCGGACCGACTCGCCCCGACCATCGCGGCGTAGCGGCCCGAGAGCGCCATGAGCTCGGGGTGCGACCCCTGTTCGACGATCCTCCCCCGGTCCATGACGATGATCCTGTCCGCGTCCCCGATCGTGGAGAGGCGGTGCGTGATGGTGATCGTGGTGCGTCCTTCGGAGAGGGTCTCCAACGCCTGTTGGATCAGCCGCTCCGTGTGCACGTCCAAGGCGCTGGTGGCTTCGTCCAGGATGAGGACCGGCGGGTTGCGCAGCATCGTCCGGGCGATCGCCAGGCGTTGCCTCTCGCCTCCGGAGAAGCGATGGCCCCGCTCTCCCACGACGGTCTGGTAGCCGTCGGGCAGGCGCTCGATCAGGTCATGGATGTGGGCCGCCCGCGCCACCTCGGCCAACTCCTGGTCCGTGGCGCCGGCCTTGGCGAAGCGGAGGTTGTCGGCGATCGTGGTGTGGAAGAGGTGGGTGTCCTGTGACACCACGCCGATCGTGGCGGAGAGGGTGTCGAAGCTCAGGTCCCGGACGTCCGTCCCGTCGATGGTGATCCGTCCACCGGTGACGTCGTAGAGCCGGGCCACCAGGTACCCCAGGGTCGTCTTTCCGGCACCGGTCGCTCCGACGATCGCGATGCTCCCCCCGGCGGGGACGTCGATGTCGATGTCGGACAATCCGGTGGCGGCGCCCGGATAGCGGAACCGCACCCCGTGGAACTCGACGTGTCCCCGGGGGCGGGGAAGTGCCTTGGGACGCGACGGTTCCGGGACGTGGACCGGCAGGTCCAGGTATTCGAAGACCCTCTCGAACAGTGCCATCGAGCTCTGGACGGAGATGCCGATCTGCAGGATCGACACGGACGGTCCGAGCAGCGCCTGCTGGAGCACCGCGAAGGCGACGACAGTGCCGATCGACGTCGGACCCCGTCCGTCGACCCCCACGGTGCCGGCCGCCCAGTAGACGGCGACCGGCATCACGGCCAGGACGACCGAGACCGTGGACTGGTGCCAACGGCCCGTCATCGTCGACCGGACGGCAAGGTCGGTCAAGTCCCTGGAGTGGCCGGCGAACTCCCGGTTCAGCGTGCCGGTGCGCCCCATGGTCCTTCCGAGCAGGAACCCGTTCACCGACAGCGACTCCTCGACCAGCGCGGACATGACCGCCAGTTTCTGCTGGTACTGCCGGGTGACGTCACGCCGGTCGTCGCCGACCCGGCGGGTGATCCAGGCGAACAACGGCAGCATCGCCATGGAGAGGACGGTGAGGGTCGGATTCAGGGCGAGCATGGCGATCAGGCTGGTCACCACGGTCGTGACGTTGCCGACGACGGAGGTGGCGGTGGTGGTGACGGTCGCCTGCATGCCCCCGATGTCGTTGGCGATCCGTGACTGGATCTCACCCGTGCGCGCCGTGGTGAAGAAGCTCAGCGACATTCGCTGGAGGTGCGTGTACACGGCGATCCGGAGATCCTCCATGACCCGCTGGCCCAGGACCACCGTCAGGTACGACTGGAGTACGCCGAGCGCGGTGCCGGCGGCGATGACGCCCGCCATGCCCAGGGCCAGTGCTGTGAGCAGTCCTTGGCGCCCCTCGGGCAGAGCGACGTCCAGGATCTCCCGGAGCATGAAGGGCTGGGCGAGTGAGACGACGGAGGACCCGGCGACCAGGGCCAGCAGGAGGGAGAGCCGGCCGCGGTGAGGCCGGAACAGCCGGAGCAGTCTCCGCAGCGGCACACTCGAGGATCGTTCCTTCAGCCTGGGGCTCAAGGGTCTGGTTCCTCTCCGGAATCGGGTGACGGACTCGGGTGGTGACGGATTCGGGTGGTGACGTATTCGAGGGGTGGCGGTTCAGGGGTGGCGGATCGAACCGCCCGACGAGGGTGGTCGCCGGAACGGGGCAGCGCCGCCGACCGAGGAGGACCCCGGTCGGCGGCGCTGTCCCCGCCGGCGCTCAGTCGAACGTCAGGAAGCCTTCCCGGAGCAGCGACTCCACCAGGACCAGCCGGCCCGGCCCGTCCAGCTCGCCGGGAATCGACTGCGGGGAGAAAGCGGGGCCGCCGCCGTTCTCCACCACGAACCGGACCTCGTCCGTGACGTGGGCCGGGTACCTGACCTTCTTGTTGTGGAACTCCAGCTCGACCCCGTCAGGGGTGCTGCTCAGGGCCCATCCGAGGTCGCTGCGGCGCCGCACCAAGGTGGTGGGCCGGAGGGACGAGAGCGCCTCCAGGTCGCTCAGATGGTGGCGCAGGCTGGTCGGCCCGATGGCGGCCGCGTGCTTCACGGCCTCGGCCGTCATGGTCGCCGGCGCGAGCCGCGACGCCAGCAGCCCGACCAGTTCACCGAGGGTGTCCTCGGTCTGCCGCTGGAGGGCGCCGCTCTTGGCGAACCCCAGCGGGAGGGAGGTCCGGAACCGGACGTCGTCGGCGAGCACCCGCCCGACCGCGTCCTGGAGGACCGATGCCCACAGCAGCGGGTGGACACCGATGGTGACGTGGACCGAGGCGGAGTCCATCGAGGTTCCCGCATGGACCGTGCCGCGCGGGAGGTAGAGCAGGTCCCCGGCCATCAGATCCAGCTCCTGTTCGGCCTCCTTCGGCAGCGGATCGGAATGGTCGTACGGCTGGCTCCGCAGCGGCAGCTCCTGTGCGCTCCCGTACAGCGACCACCGCTTGGACCCGTGGACCTGAAGGATGAAGACATCGTGGGTGTCGTAGTGGGGGGCGAAACCCCGCTCGTTGCCTCCCGGGGTGAGATAGACGTTCATCTGTGGCCGCGCGCTGATCTCCGCGCCGAGTTCCGCCGCGAACCGGCCCAACGGCTCCCACCGTCGGTCCAGGGAATTCAGCACGATCGTGGATCCGGTGCGGTAGTGCTGGTACACGGCCTCGACCGCGGCGGTCCTGCCGGTGGAAGCGTCCGACGCGACCAATGCGGAGACCGGAGTCTCCTGGCCGTCCCTGATGATCCGAACGGTATCCAGATTGGCGTCGACCAGCGCGAGCAGCCGGTCCACGTCGTCCAGGGTCAGGAGTTCGGCGAAGTAGTGCGGATCCGCGTGACTGACGTGCAGGCTCCGACGTTCCCAGAACTCTCCTTCGAAGGTCTCCCGCTCGACCGGATCGAGCATCCAGGAGAGCGCGGACACGAGCCTCCCGCCACGCGTCCGCGTCGCCTGTTCGCCGGTTGCTGTCGCCATATCCCGTGACTCCTCGTCTGTGGCACTCGTGCAGGGCCGGCCGGTCGTGGGGTCAGTCGTTGTCATCCCGATACACGTTGGTGTTGGGGTAGTTGTACCAATCCTTCTTTCCCTCGTCGTTGTAGTTGTTGTCGTCGTGGTTCCCCTTACTGCGGTCATGAGCGGTCGGGGATTCGCCTCCCGGCCGGACGACGACGATGTCCTCGGGGTCAAGTGACTGGGCCATCAGCTTTGTCTCCCTTCGGCTCCCGTGACGGAAGCCTGTACGAGCCGGTCCTTCGACGTGGACGGGCCGACCAGGTGCCTTCGGTCCTGCCGCCCAGGCCGTCGAAACCGGTGGCAGACCCACCGTGCGACGCATTTGTTTGTCCGTCACTACGGAATGGGCCAAGGGCCAGGTGAGTGGCGGACAATCCGGTTTGGCCGTGGACAGAGCAGGGGCACGGGGAGGGTGCCGCGCAGTGCCCACGGGGCGCGTGCCGCGCCTGCCCACGGGGTGCCGGGGCGGCGCGGGGAACGACGCCCGGCCGACGACCGCGACGACGCTGACGCTGCCGCTGGTCCGCACCCGACCCGGTCCGCTTCGCTTCCCCCGCTTGTCCGTGGACAAGGCGGATTGTCCACGGCCCATGTGGCCCTCAGCCAATTCCTCGTTGATGGACAATCAAAGACGTCGCACGGTGGGACCTCCACCGATTCCAGGAGTCTGGACGGCTCCCGGTGCGCACGCGACGTCATCCGAGGAACGGTCGATGGCCACTCGGATGCGCGACCGGGCTCACCGTGCGGAATCGGCTCTGCAGGGAGGGAAACGATGAGGAAGTTCAAGGCTGCCGCGGCGTCACTGATCGCCAGCGGTGTACTGCTGCTGGCGAGTCCCGGAGTGGCGTCCGCGACCGAGGTCCACCAGTACCTCGGAAACCTGGAGAACCCGGGTGCGAGCGGCGACAAGTGGAAGAGCACGGTCAACGCGACCGGGCGCTACAACACCTCCTGTGCCACGGTGAGCGGCTACACGGGGGCGGGGGGCTGGGCCCCGAACGGCTGGTTCAGCTCGATCCGGCGGGCGAGTGACCAGTCCGGGGCCTTCTGGAGTTCCGATCACTACGAGAGTGGCCGGTTCTGCATCTCGGACAAGGACCTGAAGAGCTGGGGTGACTACTACACGCGGGTGACCGCGAAGCACACCACGGCGCTGTCGGGGGTAAGCGTCGATCACTACGCGTGGTAGGTATCCGCACCGCGTGACCGTCCCGGGCGGCCGGGCCGCCCGGGACGGTCATCCCCTTCGGGTCACAGAGGATGTCCGGCGTGAAAGATCGTCCAGCGAGGTCGTCGCACCTCGCACTGCTGTTTCTGGTGTCGGTCGTCGGCTGCTCCGCGCCGACCGGCGGATCCCACAACGCTTCATCCGATTTCCGTCCGGTGGCGTCCGGTGAGGCGGTCGGGCACACCTGGGAGTTGCTGCGCGGGGAGAACGGCGACGGGGTCTCCTGTCTGAAGGTCAAGGTTGACCAGACGGAAAGCTCGGCGGATTGCGGCATGAGCGTGGAGGTCGCGCCGTTCAACGTGGCCGTGCAGAGGTTCGCCGATGGATCCACGGCAGCGTTCGGCATCGCCAGGAAAGAGCTTGCCGCCGTTCTCGTGGAGCGCCGGGGTGTAACGGAATACGTCTCGACCATTGGCTCACAGTCTGCGGGCGGCCCGAACTATGTGGTGGTCATCGGGGCTGTCGGAAATCCGATCGGCAACATTTCGTCGAAAGGTCCGGATGGCAGGGAGTATTCCATCAAGGACAAGATGGATGAGGTCAATTCGGAAGGCGCGTAGCGCCCCTGGCAGCCGCCCTTGGCCTCGCCCGGAGGGTCGGTGCCCCCGCACCGCCTGACGGGCGCGGCCGGGCAGGCCAGGTCCCACGCTGCCCGGCCGGCGACGTCCCGGCCGGAATACGTCCGGGCGGTGGGGGGTTACCGCTGGACATGCGACGTGATCTTGAACCTCCCAGCGGCATACACCCCCTGTTGGCGGCACGGTTCAGCCCCCGCGCGTTCGACCCGTCGGCGACCATCGACGACCACGCCCTCGGTCTGCTGCTGGAAGCCGCGCGGTGGGCGCGGTCGGCCGGGAACTCGCAGCCCTGGGGGTTCTTCACGAGCCGGCCCGGTGAGCCGGCGCACGAGCGGGTGGTGCCGCACCTCGCGCCCAGCTCGGCCCGGTGGGCGACGGACGCCGGACTGCTGGTCGTGACGTTGACGCGCCGACACGTCGACGACACGCAGCTGCTCTACTCCGAGTTCGCGGACTACGACCTCGGCCAGGCCGTCGCGCACCTGACCATCCAGGCCCAGGCATTGGGACTGGCCGCCCGCCAGTTCAGGGCCTTCGACCTGGAAGGCCTCACCGAAGAACTGCGCCCGGACCCGGGATGGGCGGTGGTCTCCATGATCGCGATCGGCACGGCCGCCGGAGCACCGCCGGACCCTCGTGCCCGGCGCAGCACCGCCGACCTGCGGTCCGCTCCCTGGGCGCTGCCGCGGTAGTGCGCCGGTGACAGGGCGGCGTCTCCGGTCCGGACGGCTGCTGCGACGGGCCGGGGAGGTGTCCCGGTTCGTCGCGGACCCGCTCGACGACGTGCTGGATCCGGGGCCGGCCGGGCCCGGGAGGCTCCGGGGGAACGTCAGTCCGAGGTCCGTTCCCCGGCCGAACCGGTGAGGTCGGCCACCACCAGCCCGGCCGCCCGCACCGGGTCCCCGCCGGCGCGGGTGAGAAGCGCGATCACGTCGTAGCCGGTGTCGGCCGTCTCCCGGTCGGTCACCGGCAGGGTCAGCCGCATCCCGTGCACCGACTCGTAGCGCGGTGAGCTGAGCGCCGCGCCGATGTCGGGGCGCAGCCGCTCCAGTTCCGTCACGACCGTCCAGGCGTCGTCCTCCATCCGGGCCCGCCGCACCGGGTCGCAGGCCGCGACGGCCCGGTCGGTTTCGGGTGCGTCGGGCTCGCAGGCGGCCAGAGCCGGCAGGAGTTCGGGGAGGCCCAGGATCTCCGCTGCGTCGAGGGTGAAGGAGTGGGACCAGCTGTCGGATTCCAGCAGTCGCGCGATCAGTGGGACGGCCCGGGGGTCGTGCCGTCTGGCGAGCCCTCGGGCACCCTCCTCCCGGACCTCGCCGTCCTCGTCGGTGGTGCACGTCCACAGTGCGTCCCTGATGGCGGTCGTGTCCTGCTCCAGTTGGAATCCCAACGTGAAGGCCGCCCAGTTGCGGACATCGGCGTCCTGGTCCCGCGTGAGCCGGATCAGCGCCCGGACATCGGGCCCGTCGGGCAGTCCGCTGTTGACGAAGGTGAGTTCCGAAGCGACGTGACGCCGCAGGTCGACGTCCTCGTGCCCGGAAAGCCTGACCAGCACGGGAACGGCGCGCCGGTCCTGCGTCCGGCCCAGCCCGCAGACGAGGGAGGACAGCACGCAGGTCTCCGTCTCGACCTCGGCCAGCGCCATCAACGCGGTCGCCGCCTCACTGCGCAGCGACTCGTGCGTGGCGGCCGCGCTTCCCACCAGATCACAGCCCACCGTCCGCTCCAGGACATCGGCCGACCTCAGCCACCCCGACCCGCAGCGCAACGCGGCCTCCCCGTTCCCCTCCGCCGCCGTCTCCCGGACCAGCGCCCAGTAGGCGTGCCCGTCGTGGTCCGCCTCCGAGGCCTGCGCCACTCGCGCCGCCGTCATCAAGCGCCCCGCCAGCCCCACCGCGTTGTCCATGTGCGCATTCTGGCCCGACGGCCCGGTGCCGGGCACCGGATTTTCACGGCTCGCGTCGGTACCGAAGAACGTGCTCAGTCGTAGAGGTGCTGAGGCAGCACGCGGCGCGGCAGCGGCTGACGCCAGTCACCCAGCCGGGCAACGAGGATCCGGCGAGCCAGAGTCCGCGCCTCGTTCCACGCGGCATCCGCGGTCAACGTGTCGGCCCACCGGCCGGCAAGAGCATGGTCGTCCATCTCGCCCACAAGTCGACCGACGGCTTTGAGGTCCCGCAGGGCTTCCTGGTCGAAGGTTCCCCGATCCGCCATCGCTACGGCCAGCTGGAGGCTGAGCTCGACCTCTTCGGCATCGGCGGCGGTCCGCACCTGGTGCTCGCCGGCCCATGCCAGCTGGTCCAGTGCATCAGCTCCGAGGAAGGCGAGCAGGGGTGTGATCCGCCGCTGCCAGCAGTCGCTGTCGCCGTTCATGCCAGCAGGATCGCACCGGACCGCTCCGGCACCTACCGCTACCCCCGGCCAGGCCGTGGGTGAGGTCGTCCGCAGCCCTGTCGACGGACCGTCGCTGGGCCTCGGCGGGCTGACCCGATCCCCCGAGCCGACCTTTCCGTCCGATCCGACCGTCCGACCGGGAGACGCGGGGTCAGCAGTACGTTTCGATGAAGAGGAGCACCCGGCCGTCGTCGGCGGTGAACTCGTACGCCTCGTAAATCGGCAGGTCGGCGGCGTCGAACCTGGCCCTCGCCGCCAGCCAGGCAGCCGGGCGCTCAGCCTCCGTCAGGAAGCGGGGGAGCCACCGCTCGACGTGACCGTCGTAGTACTCGCCCATCGACATCACGTCGGCGCGGACGGCGAGCCGCTTGGCCCGGCGAGGGTCCAGCGGTCCACGGGCGAGCCGCCAGTAACAGCCGTCGGCGTCGGTGAAACCACGGGCCGCCACGGGACGGAGGACGTACGAGCCACCGCGCTGATCCGCCGCCGCGGGTTCCATGGCGGCCACCATTTCGGCGAAGGCCGTGGCACGCTGACGCTTCTTCGGCACCCGAACAGGATGCCAGGCTCGGTCGCGCCGGTCATCAGCGGATCACGTGGCGGAAGTCCGCCGGCCGTCGCGATCGGTCGCCGCCTGCCACGGGACAGTTGCCGTGCGGTGGGGCCGGGCGGTCGCGCAGGCGGATTCCTCACTGCATGCCCTGTCCTTCCGCGCGGATCCAGACAAAGGAAACCTTCGTGAAGTTGTTCCACCGCAAGGCCGGGAAGTCCCGGAAGGCCCTTCCCGTGCTCATGACGGCGATCTGCACCGTGGCCGTGACGTTGGGGGTCCAGCACGTCCTTCCGCAGAAGCACGGAGGAGAGCCGCGGGCGACGGAGCGGATCGTCACCCCCGCCGCGGGGGGAACCTCCACCGCGGGCTTCCACCTGCTGGACGCGGCATGGACCACGGCCGACATCGTGGAGAAGGCCCGGGCAGGGCCGGCGGTCGGTCGGCGCCCGGGGCTGTGATCCGATGATCGGACGGAACGCCTCGGGGCACTCCCAACGCGATCCGGGAGAGGAAAGCCGTGAGCACAGAGACCGTCCGCCCGCCGATCGAGGACCTCGGCATCGCCGGAGTCGGGCGGTGATCCTGACGGAGCAGGACCTGCGCGAGCGTCGTGCCCCCGCCCGGGGGTTCGTCAGCGGCCCGGCGGGTCAGCGGCCCGGACCGGCCCGTCGGACGGTCAGCATGTCCTGGGTGTGGCCGATCTCGTAGCTGCCGTCCGGCCGGGCGAAGTGGTCCTGGACGTAGGCGGCGAGGTCGGCGCGGTCGGGCAGCGGGTCCACGGCGGTCAGCTCGGCCACGTTCACCATGAACTCGGCGACGTCCACCGCCTCGTCCAGGCGGTCGGTCCGGTAGTGGAGGTCCAGGGTCTCCAGCGCGTAGGCGTGGGCCGGTTCCCGCTCGCGCAGCCGGTCGGCGAGCGGCCGCAGGTCGTAGCGGACGCCGGTGAAGTGCGCGGCCATCCGCATGCACGGGCTGTCCGGGTTCTGCAGCACCACCAGCAGGGCGCCGCCCGGCGCGGTCCAGTCCAGTGCCCGGCCGACGGTGCGCGGCCAGTCCTCCGGCGGCACGTAGTACAGCACGTGCGAGAGGTGGACCAGGTCCGCCGGCCCGGGAGGCCGCACCCGGTCGAGGGGTTCCGGCAGCACCAGGGCGTCCGGGCAGGCCAGGCGCAGCTTCCCGCGCATCGCCGCACTGGGCTCGACGGCCACCGTGCGCTCGAAGTACCGCCCGAGGTGGGCGGTGGTCCGGCCCTCGCCCGCGCCGAGGTCCAGCAGCATCCGGCGGTGCTCCAGGCCCTCGACGACCTCGCTCAGCCGGGCGTGGGTGAGGGGCTTCTCGTCGGTGCCGGCGAGGAACAGTTCGAACGCGTGGCGGTAGGCGGCACCGGAGACGTCCAGTACTCGGAGCGGGTTCGAATCCGCTGTCCTTGTTTCCACCGGGTGGCCCCTCTCGACGTTGCTGCTGCCCGCTCATTGCACCGGGGCGCCCGGCAGGCGTCCGGCAGGGACGTTCCTGCCCGCGTGTCGCACGGCGGGGCGGTCTGCGGCGAGCCGGTCGGCGGGTGGCGGCCGGGGTCGCACCTGCCCTTCCGTCCCCGGGGTGCTGCCCTCCCGGCCCTGGCCCCGTGACCTTCGGTGGCGGGAGAATCACGAGCTGTTCATGACACATCACTGCCCCGTTGAGAAGAGGTGGCGCCTTGTCAGGCTCCCACGTGTCAGGCTCCCACGTAGTGCGCAGACTGGCGCACGTCCTGGCGCTCGGCGTCGCCGTGGGCGCGGTCCTGCTCCCGACGAGCCCCGCCACCGCGGCCGGGTCGGTGTACACCGACGCCGTCGACCTCGGGTCGACGAGCCGGGCGGACTGGATGAAGGACCTCGCGGGCGGTACACCGCTGTCGGCGCTCTCGCTGCCGGGCACCCATGAGACGCTCGCCATCCGCGGGCTCGAACTGACGAAGGCGCAGCAGGACTTCGGCATCAGCGGGCAGACCCTGGCGGTCCAGCTGGACCGGGGGATCCGCGCCGTCGACATCAGGGTGCGGGTCACGGAGGGGAAGTACTTCACGATCCACCACGCGAAGGAGTACCAGAGCGCCAATTTCGACGATGTCCTGAGCAAGGCGCGGACCTTCCTCCAGCAGCACCCGAGCGAGACCCTCCTGATGCGGCTCCGGGCCGAATGCCCCCGGTCGAACATCAGCATCACGGACTGCACCAACGATCCGTCGACGGTGACCAGTCAGAACATCAGGACCATCTTCGACAGGTACGCCAACACGGACTACTCCGGTCTGTTCTACAAGGAGTCGACGGTCGAGGGGAAGCCGACCGCGACGCCCACCCTCTCCCAGGCCCGTGGCAAGATCGTGCTGACCCAGTTCGACAACGTCGAAGCCGAGTACGGAATCGCGTCGTACAACGACCACACCGAGGACACCTACAACAACCCGGGCATCAGCGCGAAGTTCGAGAAGGTCAAGGCCAATGTCGAACGGGCGGTGGCCGGTAGCGGCGGTCAGTTCTACGTGACGTACACATCCGCGAGCGGCGGCGGCGCCACACCCCTGTTCTACGCCGGCGGGAGCGGCTGGGACCCGGCCAGGCAGCAGCCCTCGGTCCTGGGGATCAACCCCCAGTTCATGCGCTACCTCAACGGCGGCGGAGGGAACGGGCGGATCGGCGTCATCATGATGGACTACCCGGGCTGGGCGCTGGTGGAGAACATCATCGCCCGCAACGGCGGGTACGTCGTCAAGGGGGCCCATCAGGCGGTCTGGCAGGTCAACGCCGACAAGACCTACGTCGACACCCGGTACGGCCGGTGCATGGTGCGCGGCCCGGAGTTCGACAGCTCCAAGACCGGCGGGCTGGTCACCCAGCGCGCATGTCAGTCGACGGCACCCAGCAGCCACCAGTGGGGTGCCGTGAAGCCCTCGACCTACGACGGCCAGGGCTACTACTGGATCAAGGCCAACAACGGCACCTGCCTGACGGCCCCCTACAACAACGGCACGCCTCCGCCGCCCGGGACCCAGCTGTACTGGTGGGGCTGCGAGACCCGCTGGTTCTCCGGCAACCAACTCTGGAACGTCATCCCGACGCCGATCAGGGTCGGCGGCAAGGACACGGGCGCCTACAAGTTCATCAACCAGTGGACCGGCCTGTGCCTGTCGGTGGACCCGGCCACCGCGGCGACGGCCGGCGGCAAGGTGACCCTGGACACCTGCCCGAAGTAGCGTCCGCGCCACGAGTGACGGCGACGGTCCGACCGGCGGCGGAGGGGGCGCGTGCACAGGCGTCGCGCCCCCGTCCGTGATCTCGTCCGCCCCGTCCGCGCCCTGAATTCCGCCTGTCGCCGCTTCGGCGCCGAAGAATAGGCTCGTGCCGGGCATTCCGATCAGATCGTGCGCAAATCCCGTTTGCGACCCCTGGTGGGCCGTTGACGGAGCATCGTGCACGAGTGGCGATAGAGGCATCAAGTACCCCTAGACGGAGGAGAATTCCATGCGGGCCCAAAGGACCACGGCCGCGTTGGCCGGACTACTGCTGACGGCCGGGATTTCCGTGGCGACGGGGTCTTCCGCGCAAGCGGCGGCTCCGTGCGAGGGCACCTACACGATCGTCGTCGGTGGCACCGGCAGTTCGTGGAACAACGACGGCTTCACCGGCAACATCCAGCAGCACGTCGGTTACCCGACCCAGATCCCCAACGGCGCGAGCGCCCGGGCGGGCGTCAACGAGCTGAACCGGCTCGTGCGGGACCAGCGCAACGCGTGTCCGGGCCAGCACGTCAAGGTGGGCGGGTACTCCCTGGGCGCCGCCGTGGTGCACATCTGGGTCACCGAGAACTGGCAGACCTTCGACAACGTCAACGCCGTCCTCGTCTCGGACCCCAAGCGCCAGGGCCCGCCCGGCGCCAACGGCGGCGCGGTGCCGTTCGGCGGTGTCATCGGCGCTCCGCTCGCGGGCGCCGACAAGTTCTTCGGCAACGTGCCGGTCAAGACGATCTGTCACTGGGACTACGTCTGTGACGAGTCCGCCGGCATCTGGACGTACCCGCAGAACCACGTCAACAACTACCCCAACGACTTCAACATGGACCACCACAACGACAGCGCCAACGAGGTCTGGTACAACGGCGCCTGGTATCCCGCGTAGCCGCAACACGCCGGCTGCCCACGGCGGTCCGGCCGCCAGGCAGCCGGTCGGCGCGCCGCCCCGGTATCGGGCGCGCCCACCGGCGTCCAGGTCACCCTGCGCTCGGCACGCCGGTGACCCGCACGGGTCCGGCCGCGGTGCCGGTCACGCGCGGTTCACGCGGTGGGCTCGATGCCGAGGTCGGCGAGCAGGCCGCGGATCCGCCGCTCGATCTCGTCGCGGATCGGGCGGACGGCCTCGACGCCCTGGCCGGCCGGGTCCTCCAGGGTCCAGTCCAGGTACGTCTTGCCGGGGAAGAACGGGCAGGCGTCGCCGCAGCCCATGGTGATCACCACGTCGGAGGCCTGCACGGCCTCGGTGGTCAGGATCTTCGGGGTCTCGGCGGCGATGTCGATCCCGACCTCGGCCAGAGCCTCGACCACCGCCGGGTTCACGGCCTCGGCCGGGGCGGAGCCGGCCGAGCGGACCTCGACCCGTTCGCCGCCGAGGCGGGTGAGGAACGCGGCGGCCATTTGGGAGCGGCCCGCGTTGTGCACGCAGACGAACAGCACGGACGGGACGGCGGGAGTGCTCACAGCGGGGTGTCCTTCGGTCTTCGCAGGCGGGCAGGCAGGCAAACAGGCGGGGTCGGCTCAGCGGCCGGCCGGGGCCGGGTGCTGGTCGCCGTGCGGGACGACGACCTCCTCGGAAACGGCCGGGGCCGGGCGTCCGAACAGCACCGTGACCAGGCCGAGCCCGGCGGTCAGGCCGACGAGCTGGGCCGCGATGAACGGCAGCACCGGGGCGGGGGCGATCCCGGCGAAGGTGTCGGTGAACGCCCGGCCGATCGTCACCGCCGGGTTCGCGAAATTGGTCGAGGACGTGAACCAGTACGCGGCGCCGATGAACGCGGCGACCGCGACCGGGGCGAAGCGCTCCCGGCCGACCCGGGCCAGGCCGAAGATCAGCAGGATCCGGCCGGCGGTCGCGACGACCTCGCCCAGCCACAGCTGCGGCGCCCAGCGGTCGTGCGTCGACCAGCGCACCAGCGGCCCGCCGAACATCGCGTCCGCGAGCACCGCCCCGCCGACCGCCCCGGTGGTCTGCGCGACGGCATAGGCCGCGACCTCCCGCAGGCCCGGCCCCGCGCCGCCGCGCCGGCCGGTCCACCAGGCGGCCAGCGTCACGGTCGGGTTGAAGTGGGCGCCGGAGACCGGGCCCAACAGCAGGATCAGCACGCCGAGGCCGAACACGGTCGCCAGCGAGTTGGCCAGCAGCCGCACCCCGACGTCCTGGGAGAGCTCGACGGCCTGGATGCCGGAGCCGACCACGACGGTGACCAGCGCGCCGGTCCCGACGAACTCCACGGCCGCGCGACGGCCGAGCGGCACCGTCGCGGTCATCTCGCGCCTCCGGCGGCCGGGGCCTCCAGCAGGGCCTTGATCAGTCGCCGAGCCCGGCGCGCTCGGCGACATCCCTGTCGAAGATGACGAGGACATCATCGGTGCCCAGGTGGAACGGCCCCGGCCCGTCGGGCTCGTACGTGGCCGAGCGGCCGGCGGCGATCCACACCTGACCTGTGGCGGTCCGCAGGTGTACGGCCTCCGGCACCGGGGTCGGAGCGCCGTGCTCCTCGTCGCACCACTGGACGCGGCACGACGTGATCGGGGCGGAGAGGACCCCCGCCCAGCGGGGGTGCTCCGTGACCGCGACGCGTGCCGTACCGCCCGGCTCGCCGACGCGGGAGAGGAAGTCCCGCATGGGCGCCGAGTAGAGCTCGACGCCGTAGTGGTCGAACGTGCTGCCCCACACGGCCGAGTAGGTGCCGCCGTCGTCCGTGGTCAGCTCGACGCCCATCGTGGGCTCGTGCCACGCGCCGTAGTCCCATGCGTCGGGATCGGTGCCCTCGTCCCCGACCATCAGCACGAAGTAGGCGACCGCGACGACGGTCCGCCCGCGCAGGCCGGCGACGAGCCGTCCGTAGCTGTCAGGGGTCAGGAGCGGCGCGGTACTCACCGGGGCATCCTGACAGTGCCGGTTCCACCAGGGCGAGCGGATTTCGCGGGTCGGGGCCGGGCAGGGCCTGCTGCGCCCAGGCCGTGGGGCCCGCCCCACGGCCTGGGGCGCAGATCCCTGTGCCCGGGGGTGTTCAGCGCTGCCGTCGGCCGCTCGGCGCGGAGTCGTCCGGAGGCGCGCGGTACCCGCCGTCCGCCGTCCGAGCGCGAGCATCGCCTCGGTGACCTCGTCGAGGGCCGCGACCGGGATCGCGGTGGCGGCGTCTTCGAGGACGAGCAGTCGTGCGTCGGGGATCGCGCGCGCGATCGCCTCGCCGTTGCCGACGGGGAAGAACGGGTCGCGGCGGCCGTGGACGACGAGGGTGGGGATCCCGATCCCGGGCAGGCGCTCGCGCCAGCGGGGTCGGCAGTCGAGCTTGGAGAACACCATGCGCAGCTGATTGGCCGTCTGGACCGGGGGCGCGGTGCCGGGGGTGCGGTCCCAGATACGCGCGGCGGTCGCGCGCGCCGTGCCGGGGTCGTCGCCGAGGATCTCGGCACCGGCGGCGGCGAACTCGGCGACGGCCCGGCGGTCGGTCCAGTCCGGCATCGGGCGCGCGAACAGTCGGCTCATGGTCGCGGGGTCGTGGTCGGGGAGGTCGTCGTCCGGCGGGCCGGGGGCGACCGGGCGGGTGCCGACGAGGGTGAGCGCGGCGAAGGTGCCCGGGTGGTCGAGCGCGGCGACCTGGGCGACCATGCCGCCGACGCCGATGCCCGCGAGGTGGGCGGGGCCCCCGCCGAGTGCCTCGGCGAGGGCCGCCGCGTCGGCGGCGAGGTCGCGCAGGGTGTAGGCGGGCGCCAGCGGATCCGCGGTCGTCGACTCCCCGCTGTCGCGCAGGTCGTAGCGCACCACGCGGCGGCCGCCGGCGGCGAGGCGTTCGCACAGCGCGTCGGGCCAGGAGAGCATCGTCGTTCCGCCCGCGAGCAGGACGAGTGGCGCGTCCTCGTGGCCGAACGACTCGACGCCCAGGGCGATCCCGTTGGTGCGGACGGTGGTCATCGGGTCACCGGGATTCGTCCCGCCCGAGGCCGCGGTCGGGCGCGCTCATGTCGCCCGTCGCGGGCGTGCCGTCGGCGAGCCCGTAGCGCAGGTAGACGGTGCCCTCCGGACCGGCCACCGGCGGTTCGAGGAGCGTGAGGTTGGTGGGCACCGCGCCGCCGTCGAACACCTTCTTCCCGACGCCGAGCGTGATCGGGTGCACCCAGAGGTCGAGCCGGTCGAAGAGCTTCTCCCGCAGGAGGGTCTGCACCAGGTCCAGGCTCCCGACGACCTTCACGTGCTCGTGCCGCTCGCGGATCTCGCGCACCGCGCCGGCCAGGTCCGGGCCGAGCCGCGTGGACCCGGCCCACGGGAGGTCGGGCGTGCCCCGGGAGGCCACGTACTTCGGGACGCGGTTGAAGAGCTCGGCGATCTCGCCGTCCTTCTGGTGCGGCCAGTAGGCGGCGAAGATGTCGTACGTGCGCCGGCCGAGCAGGAGGGCGTCGGTGCCCTCGTACGCGGCGAGGATCTGCGCCCCGGTGGCCTCGTTCAGCAGGGGTGCCTGCCAGCCGCCGAACGGGAACCCCACCGGGTCCTCGTCGGGTCCGCCGGGCGCCTGCGCGACGAGGTCGAGGGTCGCGAACAGCTCGATGTGGATGAGTCCCATGTCTGTACTCCCGATGAGTCGGTGATCCCGGTCGAGATATAGACCCGCCGGGACCGGAAAACTCATCGCCGCGCCGGAGCCCGGTTTCCGTATCCATCGGTCCGCCGTCCGGGCCGTCCACCGTTCGGGCCGCCCGGCGGTGGCCGGGACCCTCGGGCCGGGACCCGCGTGCCCGGGCGGCCCGCTCCTCGGTCGCCGGCGCACGGCCGCTTCGCCCCCCTCGGGGGTACCACTCCCGCCGCCCGGTCAGGGCTCAGCCGCAGTGCTCGTAGCTGTAGCCGGCGTCACCCTGTCCGGAGAACTCGTTGTACGCGAGCCGCCCGACGAAGTCGACGCAGGCCCCCTTGGCGTACGTGTAGACCGGGCCCGCGTAGCTGGTGTAGTTGCTGCCGGCGCCGTCCTGGACCCAGGTGCTGCCGCCGGAGCGGCGTAGGGCGACCGTGATCTCGTGCTGGCCGGTGACCACGGCGTCGTTGCCGCGGGCGATCGCGCAGTTGTAGCCGTTCCCGCTGTTGTAGTAGATGTCGATGAAGCCGACCACCGCGCTCAGGGTGCGACTGTCGGTGATCTCCCAGCTCTGCTTGAAGGTGTACGCGCTCCCGCACTTGTTGACCCGGGGGTAGGCGTGGGCCGCTCCGGCGGAGAGGCCGACGAAGCCTCCGGCGAGGACGGTGGCCGCGAGTGCCGTCGCCAAGTGCTTCTTGATCATGGAGAGCCCCTTCGAGTGCGGTGGTCGCCGGGGGCGGGACCGCCGGGTGGCGGTGCCCGGGGAACGGCGCGGCCCTGCTTCCAGGGCCGGAGGTCCCGGCGTGTCCCGTCGCGGGCTCCGGCGAGCTGTCCGAAGGCCCGGTGGAGCTCCCACGGTGCGGGCACAGGTGATTGTCCGCCCACGAGAGCCGGTGACGGCCCAGGTGAACAGTGGACAACCCGGATTGTCCACGGACACGGCAGGGGGAAGGGGCACGGAGTGGGGGAGCGCCGGACGTCCGCTCGGCAGCGTGTCCGGCCGTTCGCGACATCCGTGCGGGCATGAACAACGGCCGTGCGGCGCTGTGCCGTTCCGGTCCGCCGCCTGCTTCGTCCCCCGGGTGTCACGAGTGAGCGCTCCGGGCGATCAGCGGCGCCCGAACGATCACGGAACGGTAACCGGTCTGTACCTAAGTTGGGGAGTTGTTCATACAACCGTGTTTTGAGGGAGGCCGGGGGATCGCCGTGCGGCTCCAAGCTCTTCAGCGGCGGCCGACGTGATGGAGCCTCATCCCGGCCCGCCCGTTCCGCACCCGTCCCCGTCTCCCCGGGAGTTCCCGTGCACATGTCCCGCTCCGTCCGGGCCGCCCTGGCCACGGCCACGCTCACCGCGGCGCTGCTGCCGCTCACCGGTGTCCAGGCCTCGGCGGCCACCGGTCCGTACAAGGGTCTGCCGAACGGCACCAAGACGGCCAAGACCCTGGTGATCGGTGTCGACGGCACCCGCTACGACAAGCTGTTGACCGCCGACGCGCCCAACCTCAAGGCACTGATGGCCTCGGGCCTGACCGCCACCAGCAACCTGTACGCCAACCCGCTGGCCCCGACGCTCTCCGGTCCGGGCTGGTCCACCATCGCCACCGGCGTCTGGCCCGACAAGCACGGCGTGAAGGACAACACCTTCGCCGGCTCGCGCTTCAACCTCTACCCGGACCTCGCCACCCGCCTGGAGACGGCGTCGCCCAGCGCCTCCACCCTGGTCGCCGCCTCCTGGAACCCGATCGCCGACAACGTCTTCAACGGCACGGCGGACCTGCGGATCGACGAGAGCGAGAACGACCCCAAGACCGCCTCGGACGCCGTCGACTACCTCACCAACGGCAACCCCGACACGACCTTCCTGCACTTCGACGAGGTCGACGAGGCGGGCCACAGCCACGGCGGCACCAGCACCCAGTACGCCGCCGCGATCCACGCGGCGGACGCGCTGGTCGGGCAGGTCGTCCAGGCGGTCCACAACCGCGCGACCTACGCCTCCGAGGACTGGCTGATCATCGTGACCACCGACCACGGCCACACCGACGCGGGCGGCCACGGCGGGAACAGCGCCGCCGAGCGCCAGACCTTCCAGATCGTCAACGGAGCCGGCTACCCGGCCGGTTCGACCCGCTTCGACGTCAAGCCGGTCGACATCGCGCCCACCGTGCTCAAGCACGAGGGCGTCGCCCTCCAGCCGGCCTGGCAGCTCGACGGCAAGCCGATCGACGAGATCGTCCCCGACGCGTTCGACGCGCTGCGCCCGAGCCTGCAGACCCGGGTGGACGAGACCGGCATTCCCGCCGCCACGAAGGGCTGGACCCACACCCCGCCGAGCGGCTGGACCATCGACAACTCCCGGATGCCGAGCGGCGGCGTCACCGAGTGGCGCGGTTGGACGTTCGCCACGGACGAGTTCTGGACGGCCTCCCAGCTCGGCCAGTCCCGGGAGACCAACGTCCGGGCCCGCAACGTCTTCGCGGTCGCCGACTCCGACGAGTGGGACGACAAGTCGCACGGTGCCGGGCAGTTCGACTCCACCCTGGTCAGCCCCGCCTTCCCGGTCAGCGGCACCCGGGCCACGGTGTCCTTCGCCACCGACTACAAGGTGGACGGCCCGCAGACCGGCGACCTGTACATCGTCTTCGGGACCGGCGCCCCGCAGCTGGTCAAGTCCTACCGCAGCGACCTCAACACCGTCGAGACGCTCCCGGTCACCGTCCCGGCCGGCGCCACCACCGCGCAGCTCCAGTTCCGCTACACCGGCACCAACAGCGCGTTCTGGACGGTGGACCAGGTCTCCGTCACCTCCTGACGCACCCGCGGGGGCGCGCTCGCCACGAGCCGCCCCCGCGATCCGCTGCCCGGGCGGCGGCCTTCCCGGCGCCTTGACGGCCCGCCCCGACCACCGGGGCCGGGCCGTCAACCGCACGGAGCGGCACCCGTCGACCCACCGGCAGCACCACCGCGGCCCGGCCCCCGAGGGGCCGGGCCGTCGGCATGCCCGGCCCGCAAGCGTTCTGACGCTCCGTCGACGCGCCCGGGAGCCCGCCGCGTGACTGTCGGCAGGATGCCGGATCCCCACCGCTCCTCCGGGCTGTGAGAGGTAACACTTGGCGATTGAACGAATCTTGCGCTGTTAGTGTCAGATTTTTGCTCTTTCATATGGACTTCCTGCGACGGCGCCCATAGTCTCTCCTCGCTCGGCGGAAACCACCGCGCCACACGCTCGAAGCCTCCGCGCCATCCGATCGTCCGCAGCGCCCCTGCCGGTGTCGACCGCCCTGCCGCCTGGTTCCCACCCCCTGGCACGCCCCCCACGACCAGCAAGGATGTGTAACCGATATGCAGTCACCGCCCGCCCGCCGGCTACGGAGCAGCGTCGCCGCGCTGACCGCGGTCGCGCTCGGCAGCGCCGCCCTGTTCACGGCCGCCGTCATCGGCACCGCCACCCCGGCCCGCGCCGCCGGAGTCCCGACGCTCTCGCCGCTGAACGTCTCCGGCCGCGGCGCCACCGTCCCGTTCAAGGAGCAGGAGGCCGAGTACGCGGTCACCAACGGGTCGGTGGTCGGCCCCGACCGGCTCTACGGCCACCTGCCCTCGGAGGCCTCCGGCCGTCAGGCGGTGACGCTCGGCTCGGTCGGCCAGTACGTGGAGTTCACCCTCACCGCGCCGGCCAACTCGATCGACTTCCGCTACAGCCTGCCCGACACCGCGGACGGCAAGGGGCGGGACGCCTCGCTCGACCTGCTGGTCAACGGCAGCAAGCTGAAGAGCGTCGACGTCACGTCCAAGTACAGCTGGTACTACGGCGGTTACCCGTTCAACAACAACCCGGGCGACACCAACCCGCACCACTTCTTCGACGAGACCCGGACGATGTTCGGGACGAGCTACCCGGCCGGGACGAAGATCCGGCTCCAGGTCTCCTCCGTCGCGCAGTCTCCCAGCTTCACCATCGACCTGGCCGACTTCGAGCAGGTCGGAGCCCCGGTCGGCAAGCCGGCCGGGGCCATCGACGTGGTCTCCGACTTCGGAGCCGACCCCACCGGCGCCACCGACTCCACCGCCAGGTTCCAGGCCGCCGTCAACGCCGGCCAGTCCCAGGGCCGCACGGTCTACATCCCGCAGGGCACCTTCACCCTCTACGACCACGTGGTGGTCGACGGCGTGACCCTGGCCGGGGCCGGCCCCTGGTACAGCGTGCTGGGCGGCCGCGACCCGAACAACCGCGCCAAGGCGGCAGGTGTCTACGGCAAGTACGTCGGCCAGGGCGGACCGAGCCAGAACGTCACCCTCAAGGACTTCGCCGTCATCGGCGACATCCGCGAGCGGGTCGACGAGGACCAGGTCAACGCGGTCGGCGGCGCGATGTCCAACTCCACCCTGGACAACCTCTGGCTCCAGCACACCAAGGTCGGCGCCTGGATGGACGGTCCGATGGACCGCTTCACCGTCAAGAACAGCCGGATCCTGGACCAGACGGCCGACGGCGTGAACTTCCACACCGGCGTCACCAACTCGACCGTCACCAACACCTTCGTCCGCAACACCGGTGACGACGGCCTGGCCTCCTGGCCGGAGCGGGTGCCGAACGTCAACGACAGCTTCACCCACAACACCGTGGTGCTGCCGATCCTGGCGAACAACATCGTCACCTACGGCGGCAAGGACTTCACCATCTCCGACAACGTCATGTCGGACACCATCAGCAACGGCGGCGGCCTGCACATCGCCAATCGCTACCCGGGGGTCAACTCCGGCAGCGGCACCGCCGTGGCGGGCACCATCACCGCCGCCCGCAACACCCTGATCCGCACCGGCAACAGCGACTTCAACTGGCAGTTCGGCGTCGGCGCGATCTGGTTCGACGGCCTGAACGAGCCGATCGCCGGCGCGACCATCAACATCACCGACACCGACATCCTGGACAGCTCCTACGAGGCCGTCCAGACCATCGACGGCGCGTCCAGCGGCATCAACTTCACCAACGTGAACATCGACGGCGCCGGCACCTACGCCATCCAGGCGCAGGCCAACGCCAACATGAGGTTCACCAACGTCAAGGCGAGGAACATCGCCCAGGCGGCCACCCCGATCCACAACTGCGTCGGCAGCGGCTTCGTGATCGTCGACGGCGGCGGCAACTCCGGCTGGAACAACGGCACCACCTGCAGCGGCAACTGGCCCACCCCGCAGTGGACCTACGGCGGCCAGCCGTCCACCGGCGGCGGCACCTCCTCGCCGAGCCCGTCACCCAGCACGCCGACCACCCCGCCGGCCAGCCCGTCCCCGTCGCCGACCACCCCGACCACGCCGCCGGTGTGCGTCCCGGGCACCGGCAACCTGGCCCAGGGCAAGACGGCCACCGCCACCAGCGCCAACCAGACCTACACCGCGGCCAACGCGGTGGACGGCAACGCCGCCAGCTACTGGGAGAGCGCCAACAACGCCTTCCCGCAGTCCATCACCGTCGACCTGTGCGCCGTCACCGCGGTCGGCAGCGTGACCGCCAAGCTGCCGTCCGGCTGGGAGAAGCGCACCGAGACCGTCACCGTCCAGGGCTCCGCCGACGGCGTCTCGTTCAGCACCCTGGCCCCGTCGGCGGGCATCACCCTCGACCCGGCCACCGGCAACACCGCGACCGTCGGCTTCGCCCGGACCGACACCCGCTACGTCCGGGTGACCGTCACCGGCAACACCGGCTGGCCCGCGGCGCAGCTCTCCGAGCTGGAGATCCGCGCCCCCGGCTCGACCACCCCGCCCACCACGCCGCCGGCCACCGCCAACCTGCTGGCGGGCAGGTCCCTGAGCGCCACCAGCACCGCGGACGTCTACGGCGCCGGCAAGGCGAACGACGGTGACGCGTCCAGCTACTGGGAGAGCGCCGCGAACGCCTTCCCGCAGTCGCTGACGGGTGACCTCGGGGCGTCCACCGCTGTGGGCCGCCTCGTCCTGAAGCTGCCCCCGGCCACCGCCTGGGCCACTCGCACCGAAACCCTGAGCGTGCTCGCCAGCACCGACGGCGCCACCTGGACCACGGTGAAGGGCCCGGCCGGCTACACCTTCGACCCGGCCACCGGCAACACGGTGACGGTCTCCGTCCCGGGCACCAGCGCCCGCTACCTGAGGCTCTCGTTCACCGGCAACACCGGCTGGCCCGCGGCCCAGCTCTCGGAGTTCGAGGCCTACACCTCCTGACCCCGGCTGACACCGGGCTCCCACCGGGGCCCCTCCGGCCCGCCCCACGCGGGCCGGAGGGGCCCCGGCCTGTCCGGGGTCCGCCGACCGGAGGGTCCGGGCGGTCCGGGTGGTGCGGCGGTTCCGGGGCCCGTGCTGCACCGGGCGGCCGTTCGGTGGGTGGCCGTTCAGCGGGCAGCCGGTTCCGACGGCCCGCAGGTGCCGGTGTGCGGGGCGCCGGTCCGGCGGGCCGGCGCGGGGCCGGTTCCGGGAGGACGGCACCGGTGAGTACCTGGGGGAGGGTACGGGGTGTGCGCGGGATACCCCCGGTCCGGGACCGGCGGGCGGACCACGCGGTGCGAGCAGGCCCTCCCGGTGGGCGACCAGCGCGGCTGGGTGATGAACCGGGTCATGGACTCCACCCGCCGGGGCTGAGCCCGGGAACGGCCGACACCGCGGCCCGGCACCACGCCCGGCATCACGCCCGGCATCACGCCCGGCGCCGCGGCAGGGCACGGCGGTGCCGCCGGGAGGCGTGGCCCCCGGCGGCACCGGATCCGCTGACTACCGTGCGAACCCTACGGGTTGACGGTGATGGTGAACGTCGACGTGGTGTTCTTGATGTTCTGGACGTTGTTGCTCATCCGGAGGTTGTTGAAGGTCACCGAGCCGACCGCCGGGCCCTGGCCGGCCTCGGCCGCCTCGTTGGCCCAGACCCCGATGCCGGACTTGGCGTCGAAGGCGTCGCCGCTCTTCTGGGCCCCGGTGATCGAGATGTTGGTGAAGACGGTGTCGGTGATCGGGTTCTGCGGCTGGCCGCCGGAGTAGTTGGTCTGGAACATGATGCCGTGGTACGTCGGGTCGACGATGTCCACGTCGCTCACCCGGATGCCCTGGAACACCTTGGAGGCGGAGAAGACCCAGATGCCGCCGAAGGTCTGCGAGCCCCAGAAGTGGCCGCCGGCCCGGACGATGGAGATGTTCTGCAGGGTGGTCGGGATGGTGCCGAAGCCGTTCATGGCGTACCCGAAGTCCAGCGAGCTGATGGTGATGCCCGAGTAGACCAGGGTGTCGGCGATGTAGATGTTGCGGAAGGTGTTGTCGTAGCCGCCGTAGACCGCGACCCCGGCCGCGCGCCAGGTCAGGATGGTGCTCAGGTTCTCGAAGACGTTGTTCTTCTCGTCCGCGCCGCCGGCGTCGATGGCGGAGAAGAGCGCGAAGCTGTCGTCACCGGTGGACCGGGCCTCGTTGTTGCTGACCAGGTTGTCGGTGCTGCCGTTGGTCATGTTGATGCCGTCGGCGAAGGTGTCCCGGATCCGCGAGTTCTTGATCACCATGGAGTCGGTGTTGGCACCCCAGTACATGCAGATCATGTGCTCGGTCCAGATGTTGTCGATCGTGATGCCGGAGACGTTCGCGAAGTCGAACACCTTGCCCGGGCCGTCGATCCTGGACGTGTAGTTCCCGAAGTAGCCGAAGCCGGAGAACGTGGAGCCGTTGGCCGTCGACTGGGCCCGGAAGCCCACGTCCGTGTTGGACTGGTCGGCCGGCGCGTAGAAGCGGGTGAACCACGGGCCGGCCCCGACGACCTTGACGGCCTTGCCGTAGACCTGGAACTTGTTGGCGGTCTGGTAGTCACCGGCCGGCAGGTAGACGCCCACCAGCTTGCCGGTGGTGTCCATCCGGACCTTGTCCAGGGCCGCCTGGACGTCGCCCTGCGCGAAGCCGGTCGGCACCACGTACGTGGCCGGGTCCGGGTTGGGGATCGCGGTGGCCTGCTCCAGGCTCACGAAGTCGATCGCGTAGGTGCTGGTGTTGGCGGCGTCCTTCTGCAGCTTGATCCTGCTGCCGGCCGGGACGGTCGTCCCGAGCAGGATGTTCGCCTCGTCGTAGACGTGCCGCGGGCCGCCGGCGCCCGGCGAGTTGCCCGGGGCGGTCTCGTTCCCGTACAGCCAGGCGTACTTGGAGGTCAGGTCGATGGCCTTGAGGAAGCTGCCGTTGACGTAGACGTTCAGCGTGGAGGTGATGCCGTCGCCGCCGGCCGCGTCCGGGACGGAGAACCGGGTGACCAGCGTGTTGGTGCTGGCCTTGGTGGTGAACTCGACCGAACTGCCGGTGGAGTCGAGGGTGACGGCCTTGCGGCCGGAGGCCTCGCCCGCCAGGTCGCCGACGGTGCGGTTCGGGCCGACCACGGCCGCGCCGCCGCCGAGGACGCCGTCCTCCGCCTCGTACGTGTCGTACGGCATGTTGGCGCCGCGGCCGACGTACAGGGGCTGGCTGCCGGTGTTGTTGGCCTGCTTGACCGGCAGCTCGTTGGCGTCGTTGGCGATCACCGTCCGCACGGTGTACTTGCCGTTGCCGGCGGTCCAACTGCCCAGGTTCACCGGGGTGCTGGTCGCGCCGGGCGCGATGGCGCCGGTGTAGGAACCGGTGAGCGTCCTGACCACGCCGCCGGTGGTGGCGTCCGCGACGGTCAGGGTGACGCCGTGCGCGCCGCCCGCCGAGGCGACGGTGCCCTGGTTCTTGATCGCCACCGTGAAGGTGACGTTGTTGCCGGCCGCCGGGTTGCCCGGGGTCCAGCTGACCGGCGCGGCGACCAGGTCCGAGCTGGCGACCTGGGCGACCACCAGCGCGGTCGGGTCGGTGTAGCTGTTGTTGGTCTCGTCCTGCTCGATGACGGCGTTGGCCTCGTCGACCTTGGCGATCACCTGGTAGCTGCCCGCGTTCTGCGGGCCCGCGGAGACGGAGACCGTGCTGGACGCGCCCGCGGCCAGCGCGCCGACCTGCGCGGTGCCGACCTTGGTGGCACCCAGGTAGAGGGTGACGCCGGTCGCGCCGGAGGCCGCCGTGCCGTTGTTCCGCACGGTGGCGGACAGCGTGACCGGGTCGGTCTCGACCGGGGAGGCGGGCGTGGCCGAGGCGGCGGTGACCAGGAGGTCCGGGTTGGGCGCCGGAGTGCCGATCACCTGGAACTCGGCGACCTGGCCGGCCGAGGAGCCCGAGTTGGCGGTGATCCTCAGCCGGACGTCGGCCACCGTGGCCGACAGCGGGATGGTCACCGTGTTGCCCGAGGCCGGGTCGAAGGTGTAGGACTGCGCCGCCGACAGGCTGGTGAAGCCGCTCGCGCTCTGCTCGCGGCCGAGCACCTCGATGGTCTGGGTCCGGGTCGCCCAGGCCGCCGCCGGGTTGAGCTTGACCACGACCGAGTTCACGATCGCGTTCGAACCCAGCTGGGTGGTCAGGGTGTTGGGGTAGCTGCCGCCCGCACCCTCCCAGTAGGTGGCGGTGTCGTTGTCGTTGGCGTTGGCCGCGACGAAGGTGAAGACGCTGGAGCCGGCCGAGATCGGCTTGCCCCCGGCCAGGTTGGTCCCGCCCCCACCGCCGCTGCCGGTCCGCACCACGGTGTTGCTGGTCGCGGACTGGTTGCCGGCCGCGTCCTTCGCCTTCACGAAGTAGGAGACGGTCGCGGTGTCGGGCCGGCTGTCCGTGTAGGTCAGGACGTTGCCCGCCACGCTGCCGCGCAGCGCGCCGTTGGCGTACACGTCGTAGCCGGTCACCCCCACGTTGTCGGCGGACGCCCCCCAGCTCAGCCTGACCTGGCCGGAGGCCGGCTGGGTGAACGTCAGCGTCGCGGGCGCGGACGGCGCCTGGGTGTCACCGGGGGCGCCCGTGCGGGTGACGGTGTTGCTGCCGGCGGACTGGTTGCCGGCCGCGTCCCTCGCCTTCACGACGTACGAGACGGTGGCGCTGTCCGGCCGGCTGTCCGTGTAGCTCAGGACGTCGCCCGCGACGCTGCTGACCAGTGTGTTGTCGGCGTAGATGTCGTAGCCGGTGACACCGGTGTTGTCGCTGGCGGCGTTCCAGGTCAGCGTGATCCGGCCCGCGGCCGGCTGGGTGTAGGCCAGACCCGAGGGGGCGGTCGGCGCCTGGGTGTCCCCGGTGGCCGGCCCGTAGACCTCGAACTCGGACAGCTGCGCGGCCGGCCACGCGGTGTTGGCGGTGACCTTCAGCCGGACGTACCGGGTCGTGGTGGTGTTCAGGTTCAGTGTCACCGAGTTGCCGGACGCCGGGTCGAACACATAGCCGGCGGAGGCCACCAGGTCGGCGAAGGCGGTCCCGTCGTTGCTGGTCTGCACCGTCAGGGTCTGGGTGCGGGTCTCCCAGCCGTCGGGCAGCTTCAGCATCAGCTTGTTGACCGGCACCGCGGAGCCGAGGTCGGCCTGGATCCACTGCGGCAGCGCGTTGTTGGCGCTCTCCCAGTAGCTCGCCCGGTTGCCGTCGTTGGCGTTCGCGGCGGTGTAGGTCTGCGAGGTGCTGCCGGCGGACAGCGTCCGGCCCAGGGCCAGGTTCCCGCCGGTGCCGGTGCTGCCGTGCACCTCCAGCTCGGAGATCTGCGCGGCCGGCCAGCCGGTGTTGGCCGAGATCGCCAGCCGGACGTACCGGGTGTTGGTCGCGGGGAAGGAGATCTTCACGGTGTTGCCGTTGCCCGGGCTGAACGCGTACGCCGCCGAGCCGGTGACGGTGGTGAAGCCGGTGCCGTCGGCGCTGCCCTGGACGGCGAGCGTCTCGGTGCGGGTCTCCCACCCGCTGGGGAGCCTCAGCACCAGCTCGTCGATGCTGGTGCTGCTGCCGAGGTCGACCTGGACCCACTGCGGGAGCGCGTTGTTGCTGCTCTCCCAGTAGGAGTTCTGGTCACCGTCGTTGATGAAGCCCGCGGTCCGGCCGGCGGTCGCGCTGCTCGCGGAGACGGCCTTGCCGGCCGCCAGGTTGGGGCCGCCCGCGGCGTGCGCGGGCAGCAGCGGGCCGGCGACGATCAGCAGGCCGGCCGAGGCCAGCGCGGCCATCAGCCGGGGGATGGGAGCTGTCGATCTCACTGGGGTCCTCTGGATCTCGTCAGGATGACAGGGTGGGGGCGCGGAGACCTGGGAGCTGTCTCCTCGGTGCCGATCCGTGAGTGCCGTCCGGGGTGCGCGGGCATGGCGGTGCGCGGGTGTCCGGCGGCGTGAGGGGAATCCGAGGGGTGGTGCGCGAGCCGAGATCATCTGGAGCCTCCGGTGGAGGGGCCGACGTACTCAGGGCGGGTGGCGGCGCGGCGCCGGTACGGGGCGCGGTCGAACAGCGGTCGGCGGTGGCGCGGCCGGCCGGACGGCACCGCGGAGAGCGCGGAACGGGCGGAGCGTGCGGAGGGGGAGCGTGCGGCGGGGGAGGGACGCTGGCGGAGCGGGCGGAGCGTGCTGCGGGGACGAGCCGCGCCGCCCCCCCGAGGACGACGCGGCCCACGGTGGGCGGCGGCGCTGTCAGGCGGCCTGTCAGGCGGCCCCGCTCCCAGCGCGTACGCGGAGCCGGCCGGTCATGCCCCGCGCAGCCAGACGGCGGTGTCCGCCGGGAGGTGTCCGTCCGCGAGCGGACCGCTGGCCAGCAGGACGGTGGAGCCGGTGGGCAGCGGCACCGGGTCGGACGAGAGGTTGACGACGCAGCTGAAACCGGTGCCCCGGCGGAAGGCGAGGACCCCGGCGTCGCCGGCCAGCCACTCGAACGTGTCGCCGTGCGGACCGGCGTCGGCGCGGCGGACGGCGAGGGCCGTCCGGTAGAGCGCCAGCATCGAGCCGGGGTCGGCGCACTGCGCCTCCACGGTGAGCGCCGCCCAGTCGGCGGGCTGCGGCAGCCACGGCTCGACGCCCGGTGGCGAGAAGCCGTACGGCGCCGCGGTGCCCGACCACGGCAGCGGGACGCGGCAGCCGTCCCGGCCGGGGTCGGTGCCGCCGGAGCGCAGGTGCATCGGGTCCTGGAGCCGCTCGACCGGCAGGTCCTCGACCTCGGGCAGGCCGAGCTCCTCGCCCTGGTAGAGGTAGACGGCGCCGGGCAGTGCGAGGGACAGCAGCGCCGCCGCGCGGGCCCGCCGCAGCCCGAGCGCCAGGTCGGTGGGGGTGCCGAAGGCCTTGGTGGCGAAGTCGAAGCGGGTGTCCCGGCGCCCGTACCGGGTGACCGTCCGGGTGACGTCGTGGTTGCAGAGCACCCAGGTGGCCGGCGCCCCGACGGGGGCGTGCAGGGCCAGGGTGGAGTCGATCGAGGCGCGCAGGCCCGCGGCGTCCCAGGGGCGGGCCAGGAAGTCGAAGTTGAAGGCGGTGTGCAGCTCGTCGGGGCGCAGGTAGCGGGCGAACCGTTCGGCGTCGGGGAGCCAGACCTCGCCGATCAGGATCCGGGTGCCGGGGTAGGAGTCGGCGATGGCCCGCCAGCTCCGGTAGATGTCGTGCAGCTCCTCCAGGTCGGCGTACGGGTGCGGGTCGACGTCCTTGACGAAGTCGGGCAGCGCCGGGTTCTTGGCGAGCAGCGCCGCGGAGTCGATCCGCACCCCGGCCGCGCCGCGGTCGAACCAGAACCGGAGGATCGACTCGTGCTCGTGGCGGACCCGCGGGTGCGCCCAGTTGAGGTCGGGCTGCTGAACGGCGAACAGGTGCAGGTACCAGTCGCCCGGCGCGCCGTCGGGGTCGGTGGTGCGGGTCCACGGGCGGCCGCCGAACTCGGAAACCCAGTCGTTGGGCGGCAGTTCGCCGTGCGGGCCGCGGCCGGGCCGGAAGTGGAACAGCTCGCGTTCGGGGCTGCCGGGCGCCGCCGCCAGGGCCTCCTTGAACCAGGGGTGTTCGGAGGAGACGTGGTTGGGGACGATGTCCACCACGGTGCGGATGCCGAGTCCGAGCGCCTCGGCGATCAGCTTCTCGGCCTCGTCCAGTGTCCCGAACAGGGGGTCGACGTCCCGGTAGTCGGCCACGTCGTAGCCGCCGTCGGCCATCGGGGACGGGTACCAGGGGTTGAACCAGATGGCGTCGACGCCGAGTTCGGCGAGGTAGGGGAGGCGGGAGCGGACCCCGGCCAGGTCTCCGGTGCCGTCGCCGTTCCCGTCGGCGAAGCTGCGCGGGTAGACCTGGTAGATCGCCGCGTCGCGCCACCAGTCCGACTGCTCGGACGGGTGCCTGGGGTTCTGTCCCACGGTGGGGGGTCCTTTCGACTGGAAGCGGGGAGGAGCGTGGTGGGCCGGGCCGCCGGCTCACCCCGGGGGGCGGGAGTCCCGGCCGGCGGCCGTCCGGGTGCGGTACCCGGGGCCGGTCAGCCCTTGAGGCCGCCGGAGGTGAGCCCGGACATGATGCCGCGCTGGAAGACCAGGAAGAACACGATGGTCGGCGCGGAGGCGATGGCCAGCGCGGCGACGATGACGTTCTGCGGGACGCCGGTGGCGAGCGACCTGATGCCGATGTTGAGTGTCTGGTCCGCCGGGTTCGGCTGGACCAGCATCGGCCAGAGGAAGTCCTTCCAGACGTTCACCACGGCGAAGATCGAGACCACGCCGAGGATCGGCCGGGACATCGGCAGCACGATCGAGCGCAGCGTCCGCAGCGGGCCGGCGCCGTCGATGGCGGCGGCGGCGAGCAGGTCCTGCGGGATGGAGTCGAAGAAACGCTTCAGCAGGAAGATGTTGAAGGCGTTGGCGACCGTGGGCAGCCAGATCGCCCACGGGGTGCTGATCAGGTTCAGGTGCAGCAGCGGCAGGTCCAGCACGGTCAGGTACTGCGGCACGATCAGCACCGCCGACGGGATCATCAGCGTGGCGAGCATCATGCCGAGGATGACGTTGCCGAGCACCGGCCGCAGCTTGGAGAGCGAGTAGGCGGCGGCGACATCGAAGACCAGCTGGAAGGCGAGGGCGCCGAAGGCGTAGTAGACGGTGTTGAAGAGCAACCGCCCGATCCTGAGTTCCTTCCAGGCGGTGGCGTAGGTGCCCCAGTGGACCTCCGACGGGAAGAGCGTCGGCGGGCTCTGGATCACCTCCTGGGTGGACTTCAGACCACCGGTCACCAGCCAGTACAGCGGGCCGATGAAGACCAGGGTGAAGACGACCACCACGACGGTCAGGACCGTCCAGTAGACGGCCTTCCCGAGCGGCCGGTCGAGCTGGGTCTGCGGGATGATCGTCCGCATCCGCGGTTCCTCGGCTGCCATGGTCGGCTCCCCTCTCAGTCGTTGTCGCTGTTGCGGCTCAGCCGCGCGTACAGGGCGGAGAATCCGGCGAGCACCACGAGCATGACCAGCCCGAGGGCCGAGGCGACGCCGTAGTTGTTGCCGCCCAGGTCGAAGGCGTACTCGTAGACCAGGTAGACGACCGTCATGGTCGAGTTCTGCGGACCGTTGCCGCCGGTGAGCAGGAACGGCTCCACGAAGACCTGCATGGTCGCGACGATCTGCAGCAGCAGGAGCAGCGACAGGATCAGCCTGGTCTGCGGGATGGTCACGTGCCAGAGCTTGCGCAGCAGGCCGGCGCCGTCCAGGTCGGCCGCCTCGTACAGCTCGCCGGGGATGCCCTGCAGGGCCGCCAGGTAGATCAGCGTGGCGCCGCCCATGTTCATCCAGGTGGCCGCGATCACCACCGAGACCATCGCGGTGTCCGGGGAGTTGAGCCAGGCCGAGGTCGGCAGGTGGAGCGTCTTCAGGATCTCGTTGAAGAGACCGTAGTCCGGGTTGTAGAAGTACTTGAAGAGCAGCACCGCGGCGACCGGCGGCATCATCACCGGCAGGTAGACCAGGATCCGCAAGTAGGCCTTGGCGTGCCGCAGTTCGTTGAGCAGCACCGCGATGAGGAACGGCAGGGCGAACCCGAGCACCAGCGCGAGCAGGGTGAACAGGAAGGTGTTGCGCCAGGCGTGCCAGAAGTCCGGATCGTCGAAGATCCGCCTCAGGTTGTCGAGCCCCACCCAGGTGGTCCTGCCCCGCTTGGTCTTCTGGAAGCTCATGACGACTTCGCGGACCATCGGGTACCAGGTGAAGAAGCCGAAGCACACCAGGGCCCCGAGGAGGAACCCGTGCGCCGACAGGTTGCGGCGGACCTTCCGGCCGAGCCCCGAGCGCTCCCGGCCGCCGCTGCCGCGCCCGGTGGGGGCGCCGTCCGTCCGCGCGGGTCGGCGGCTGGTCTTGTAGGGGGAGATGGTCCCGGCCATCGGCTCTCCTGGTGTGCTGGCTCTACTGGCTGGTCGGACGGGGGCCGCGGCACGGGGGCCGGCCGGGCGGGCCGGCCCCCGTCCGCCGCTACTGGAGGCCGGCGAGGACCTGGTTGGCCTGGCTCTCGGCGTCGGTCAGCAGCTTGGCGATGTTCGCGTTCTTGTCGGTCAGCACGGCGGAGACGGCGGCGTCCAGCACCTTGTAGAGCTGCTGGGCGTTGGCCGGCTCGGTCTTGCCGGGGACCGGGGCCGAGACGTACGGCGCGTAGTTCCGCACCGGGACGGTCGCGCTGGCGGCCTTCGCGGCGTTGTCGGCGGCCAGGGAGGCGCCGCCGAAGAAGTTGGGCTGCGGGATGCCGACCGGCAGGCCGTCCGTCTTGTTGCGGGCGTAGTCGAACTGGCCCTTGCCCATGGTCAGGTACTTGAAGTTGACCCAGGCGATGCCGGCCTTGATCTGGTCGGGGGTGGAGCCCTTCTTGAAGAAGCGGCCGTCACCGCCGAGCAGCGCGGCCTTGCCCCCCGGCATCGGGCCCATGCCGTAGTCCTCGTAGTTGCCCTTGAGCGTCTGCACCATGTACGTGATGTCGTCCGGCGCGCCGACGTAGATGCCGAGCTTGTCGGTGGAGGTCTGGGTCATCAGGTCCGGCCACTTCAGGCCCTGGGCGCCGCCCATGGTGTTGTCCGTCCAGCGCATGTCGTACAGGTTCTGCAGGACCTGCTTGCCCTCGGCGCTGTTGAAGGCGACCTTCCTGCCGTCGGCGGAGAGCATCGTGCCGCCGAGTCCGTACAGTTCGGCGGTGAAGTGCCAGCCGCCCTGGTTGGTGGCGCTGTAGTCGCCGTAGCCGTTGACGCCGTTGCCGAGCGCGGCGATCTTCTTGGCGTCCTCGCGGATCTCGGCCCAGGTGGTCGGCGGCTTGTCGGGGTCCAGGCCCGCCTGCGTGAAGAGCTTGCGGTTGTAGATCAGGCCCATCTTGTAGTTCGTGACCGGCAGACCGTAGAGCTCGCCGTCGGCGTCCTTGAGGGTGCCGAGCACCGACGGGTCGATGTCCTTCAGCGCCGGGACGGTCCTGTCGTTCACGTACGCCGAGATGTCCGCCGCCGCACCGGCGTCGAGGATCTGGTTGGTGTCGGTGAAGTACGCGTAGAAGAGGTCGGGTTGGGTCTTGCCGGCCAGCTGGGCGGTGAACTTCGCGGGCTCCTCGCACGGCTGCCCGTCGGTGGCCTTGATCGTGACGTTCGGGTAGATCTTGTGGAACGCCGCGATGTCGTCGTCCCACTGCTTGCGCTCGGCCGGTTTGGTGGTCGGCGGCTGGCAGTCGGCGGTGATGGTGACCTTGGTGGCCGGGTCCAGCGGGGCCGCGGCGTCGCTCGCCCCGCCGCCGTCGCCCGAGGACGACCCGCCGCCGGAGCTGCTGCACGCGGCGGCCGAGAACGCGAGGCCGGCGACGACGACCGCGACGGCCGATCTGTGGAGAAGCCCGTTTGTCTTCATGTTCGGGTGGACCCTTCTACAAGCACGGTGGGCACGGTCGGCGCTCGGGGCGCGGGAGAGCCCATGTGGTTCCGGTGGGGGCCGTGCCGTCCTGCGGACGGCGCGGGGACGTGCGACGTGCGGGTGAGGTGATGCACCGGGTTGCGCGGCTCCTGGCGCTTCTGGGGCAGCCGTCACGGACCCTGTGCGGGCCTGGCGCCGGGTGCCCCCTGGCGGCGCGGCTCACTTAACCACTCCTCGACAGATGGCCACAAGATGTCTACAGGATTTCGCAAAAACACGATGCTCAGTCGTGACTTTGTGAACCGATGCACCGCAACCAGGCGATCCCGGACATGGCAGGAGGGTGCGAGCCGCAGCTCGCACCCTCCTGGGAACCCTCCCGCCGACGGACCCGCGGGCCCGCGCGCGACCGTCGCGGCGGGCGCCCGGCCGGGCCGTCGGCCGCCCGCCGGGGCGCCGGTCAGGGCGCCGGTCAGGACACCCGGGACCGGCCCCCGGGAGCCTGCGCGGGAAAGCCCGGCACGCCTTGCCGCGGCCCCGGCGGAGCACCGCGGCCGGGCGCCGGACCGCTGGACGCCCGGACCACCAGATCCGGCTCGAAGGACACCTCGTCGTGGTCCACCCGGGCCCCCGCGATCTCGCTGACCAACAGCTCCACGGCCGCCTTCGCCATCGCCTCGATCGGCTGGCGGACCGTGGTCAGCGGCGGATCGGTGCAGGTCATGAAGGGGGAATCGTCGTATCCGATCACCGAGAGGTCCGCCGGAACGGCCAACCGGTGCCGGCGCGCCGCGCGGATCGCCCCCAGGGCCAGCGGATCACTGGCACAGACGATCCCGGTCACGCCGTGCCGCAGCAGTCGCCCGGCCGCCGCCTGGCCGCCCTCGATGGAGAAGAGCGCCCGTTCGACGAGGCGCTCCGGCAGGTCGACCCCGGAACGCGTGGCGAACCCGCGCGCGGCGGCGAGCTTGCGGTTCGACGGGACGTGGTCCTGCGGACCGAGGAGCAGGCCGATCCGCTCGTGCCCCAGCTGCCGCAGGTGCCCGAAGGCCTGCTCCGTCGCCACCGCGTCGTCGCAGGAGACCCGGGGGAAGTCGAGCGCGCCGGTGCCGGCGTTCAGCAGGACGGTCGGCACGCCGCGCTCGAACAACTGGGCGTAGTGCCCGTGCGGGGCGTCGTCCTGGGCGTACAGGCCGCCGAAGAACACCACCCCCGAGACCTGCTGCTGCAACAGCAGATTCACGTACTCCGGCTCGGACACCCCACCGGCCGTCTGGGTACAGAGCACCGGCGTGAAGCCGTTCTGCGCCAACGCCGCCCCGACGCTCTCCGCGAAGGCCGGGAAGATCGGGTTCTGCAGCTCCGGCAGGACCAGGCCCACCAGCCGCGACCGCTGCCCGCGCAACTGCGTCGGCCGCTCGTACCCGAGCACGTCCAGCGCCGTCAGCACGGCCACCCGGGTGCTCTCCGACACGCCGGGCCTGTCGTTGAGCACGCGACTGACCGTCGCCTCGCTCATCCCGACCTTCTTCGCCACTTCCGCAAGTCGTCGAGTCATGATGGCGATCCTAGGGCAGCGATCTCAAAGGATTTTGCATCCGACCGTCAAGTTCTTCCGGTCGTGCGTCAGGATTCTCGGCCGCTCCGGGCATGCCGGTGGCACTCGGGTCGACGGGGCCCACCGGGTCGACGGGTGCGGGCCGGCGCGCCCCGGAGCGTTGTGATGGCGCTCGGTCCGCTGGTGACATCCGTGCCGCTCTTCAGCCGGGATGCGAGGTTCTGCCGGGCGCCCTGCCGGGCGATCGGCCGGGGACTGCTCGCGTTCTCGGCCCTCGGCCTTCTCGTCGGATCGTCCGTACTGGTGCCCGTGGGTACCGTCCTTCTTGCGCCGGGAAGCCGCTGCCGCTCTACGGTCCCTCGTCCGCCGCTGTTGGTGGGCGCTCCGGTGCCGGCGGTGGCCCTCGGTTTCGAAGGCTGGGCGACCGGAGCTGTCGGGACTGGCCGCATCGTGTCAACTCGCTCTGTCGGAGCCACAGTTGCTTGCCGAAGGACCGGTCCGGACCTATCGTCGTCCACGGCACCGTCCAGGCCTGTGAAGGAACCGCTATGAGCCCGCGCTCCGGGAACGACACCGACGCCGCCGCCGGTGCCACAGCGATTCGACGTCGTGCGCGGGTGGTGCTGGCCGGCGGAGCGGTCGCGGTGCTGCCGGTGGTCGGGCTGATCGCCGCGGGCTCCGCCGCTGCCGAGCCCGCCCCGGTGACCGCCCGCGTGGCGGACAAGCCGCCGATGAAGGCCGTCGCGGCCAAGCCGCCGATGAAGGTCGCCGCTCCTGCGCCGGAGCGGATCACGGACAAGCCGCCGGCGAAGGCCGTTTCTGCCAAGCCGCCGGTGAAGGTGGCGGCTTCGGACCCACGGCCGGGCGGAGCCCGCTGACCGTCCGGGGGCGCGGCACGGCACGGCGCATCGCGAAGGCGCCGTCGCGGGCCCGTTCTGTCATCCTCGGCCCCCTACCCGCCCGTCGCCAGGGTTCTCCACCCGGCCCGTCGTGGCCGCGCACCTCGGCGAGGGCATCCGTGCTGCCCTCGCCGGGGAGCCGCTCACGGGCGTCGCCGTGGGCTTCGACGGCCGTTCGTAGGGCGACGGGACCCTTCTGGACGCCGGTCGGCCGCCGTCGCTCTCCTCCACCCACGGCATCCGCGTCGACCCGACGCTGACGGCGGGGCTCCCGGGGCTCGCCCGGCTCCCGGCTCCCGGGGCACGGGGTCGGTCGGTCAGGTTCCGACGGCCTGGTGGGCGGCGAGCAGCTCCTCAAGGTCCACGACACGGTAGCCGCGATCGCGCAAGCCGGTGATCACCGCGGGCAGGGCGGCGACGGTCTGCGAGCGGTCGCCGCCGCCGTCGTGCATCAACACCACCGAGCCCGGGCGGACCTGGCTCAGTACCCGTTGGGCGATGGCCTCGGGGCCGGGCCGTGACCAGTCCTTCGCGTCGACGTCCCAGAGCACCGTGGTGAGGCCCAGGCCCGCCACCGCGTGGAGGAGTTCGGGGCTGCGGCCGCCGTACGGGGGCCGCAGCCAGCGCGGCGGGCGCGGGCCGCCGCCGGCGTGGACGAGGGTGTCGGCGGTGAAGCCGAGCTGGTCGGCGAGTCCGGTCGGGCCGAGATCGGGCAGGTAGGCGTGGGACCAGCTGTGGTTGCCCAGGGTGTGGCCCTCGGCCGAGACCCGGCGCACCACGGCGGGGTGGGCCAGGGCGTGCAGGCCGATGCAGAAGAACGCGGCGGGGGCGTCGTAGCGGGCGAGCACGTCCAGCACCCGCGGGGTGTACCGCGGGTGCGGGCCGTCGTCGAAGGTCAGCGCCACCACCGGTGCTGTACCGGTGCCACCGTTCAACAGAAGCCCTCGCCGGGCCAGTTGGTGTTCGACGGGTTCGCTGGCCTTCTCTTTCCCGGCGATCTCCTCCTCGCGGCCGCTCATCGTCCAGCCCCCGGGCGGTAGGGCCGTCAACCCGGCGGGGCGGGAGCGGCCGAGCGCGGCGAGCGCCTCCGCGGTGGCCTGACCATTCGTCAGGAATACGGGGTCGGCCCGGAGTACGGGTATGCCGGCGGCCGCGAGCGGGGCGTCCATGATGCCGTTGGCACTGTCGAGGACCACCGCTAACCCGTCGGGCGCCTGCCGCGCCAGCGCGACCAGGGCGGCCACCGGCACTTCCACGCCACAATGTTCATACGTCTCGACGACCCCCGGTGACCTGCCGCCCGCACCCGGCACGGCGATCCGATAGCCCTCACGTGTCACACCCACACCCGCGAACCGCACTGTTCCGTGCCTCCCTCGGACCGACCGCATGGACCGATCGAGGCCGGCCGGACGGCTGCGGCCCCCGCGCGAGCCCGTCGGCGCCCGATCGGCGGGCAGCCCAGATCATACGGACGACGGCCCGCTACGACGACAGGTCGTGCCATGTCGCCGCGACGGCCCTGGTGGGTTCGTACGGGCGCGCGTCCCGTCGATCGCCGGCCCCGGTCGGATCGCGCGGGTCGGCCCACGGTCACCCGCCGCAGGTCCGTCCGGTGGGATGGGTTGCCCGGACCGGGAGTTCGCGGATCAGTCGGTGGGACCGGTTGCCCGGCCCAGGAGTTCGCGGATCAGCCGGATCAGGTCGGGGACGGCCGGGTGGGGCGGGGTGTCGGCGCGCCGGGCCAGGAACAGGGGCACCGGCGGGGTGTCGGCGAGCGGGCGATAGGCGATCATCGGGTGCTGGTGCAGCCGGGGGGCGCGGTGGAGACGCCCACGGCCCGGCCCATGGCGATGGCGGTGAGCCACTCGTCGGTGTTGCTGACCTCGACGGTCGTCGTGGGGCGGGCGTCGGCGGGCCAGAGGTCGAGCGTGGTGGTGCCGGCGACGGTGTTCAGGGCGACCGGCCGGCCGGCGAGGTCCGCGAGGGTGAGGGTGGCGCGTTCGGCGAGGTCGCTGTCCGCGGGGACGGCCGCCACCCGCTCCTCCTCCAGCAGCAGTTCGGTCACCAGGCCGGGGGTGTTCACCTCGCCGCGCAGCAGCGCGACGTCGACGCGGCCCCGGGTGAGGCCGGCGGTGCGGTCGTCGATCCGGCGCAGGTGCAGGGGAGTGTCCGGGTGGTCCTGGTCCCAGCGGCGAAGCAGGGGGACGGTGTGCTCCCCCAGGGCCGGCCACGGGTGGCCGAGGCGCAGCGGCAGCACGGCCAGGGTGCGGGGGTCGAGGGCGGTGTCCACGGCGGCGAGTGCGGCGGCGGCCCGGTCGCGGAAGGTCCGGCCGGCGGTGGTGAGTTCGAGGTGGTGGGTGGAGCGGTCGACGAGTCGGGTACCGAGGTGGTTCTCCAGTTGGCGCAGCGTGCGGGAGAGCGCGGGCTGGCCCGTGTGCAGGCGGGCCGCGGCGCGGGTGATCGTCCCTTCCTCGGCGATGGCGAGGAAGGCGCGCAGGTGTCGCAGCTCGATGGTCATGCCCGGGGAGCATAACCGTCGTGGGATCGGCATTTCACGCGCCCGGCGCGGCTTCCTAGCGTGGAGGCATGACGAACACGACTTCAGGGACGGTGTCGCCGGTGGCGTCACCGGTGGCCGTGGCGGCGACGGGCGGCCCCGCGGGGGACCGCGTCCCGGTGGTGGCCGCGCCCGCCCGGGCGGGGGGCGCGTCCGGTGTCGCGATGGTGCTGGCCAGCACGCTCTCGGTGCAGTTCGGCTCCGCCGTCGCCGCGACGCTCTTCCCCCGGGTCGGGGCGCTGGGCACGGTGACGCTTCGGGTGACCGTCACGGCCGTGCTGCTGTTGGCCGTCTGCCGTCCCCGGCTGCGCGGGCACAGCCGGGCCGACTGGGCGGTGGCGGGTGCTTTCGGGGCCGCCCTCGGTGGTATGAACATCCTCTTCTACCAGGCGATCGAGCGGATCCCGCTCGGCGCGGCGGTGACCCTGGAGGTCCTCGGACCGCTCCTGCTGTCGGTCGTCACCGCCCGACGGGCCGCCGGCCTCCTGTGGGCCGCGCTGGCGTTCGCCGGGGTCTTCCTGCTCGGACGGGACGGTTTCGGCCGGCTCGATCCCGCGGGTGCCGGCTTCGCGCTCGGGGCGGGCGCGCTGTGCGCCGCCTACATCGTGCTCAACTCCCGTACGGGGCAGCGCTTCCCGCGCCTGGACGGGCTGGCGGTGGCGATGACGGTGGCCGCGTTGATGAGCCTCCCGCTGGGCATCGGGTCCTGCGGCGGCACGCTGCTGGAGCCGGGGGTACTGGGGCTGGGGCCGGCGGTGGCCGTGCTGTCCTCGGGGCTTCCGTACACGCTGGAGTTGCTGGCGCTGCGCCGGTTGTCCGCGCCGACCTTCGCCGTTCTGACCGGCCTGGCCCCGGCGGTCGGCGCGCTGGCCGGATTCCTGGTCCTGGGGCAGGAGTTGTCGGTGGGCCAGGGCCTGGCGGTCCTCCTGGTGGTGGCGGCCGGAACGGGGGCGGTGCGGTCGGGGCGGCGTGGGTGACCGGGGTGACCGGTGTAGCACGGCCACGGCCCGCCCACGGCCACGGCCCGCCCACGGCCACGGCCCGCCCACGGCCACGGCCCGCCCACGGCCACGGCCCGCCCACGGCCACGGCCCGCCCACGGCTCACGGCCCGCCCGCGGGCCTCGGCGCTGGGGCGGGGGGATCGGTTCCAGGGTTCGTGAGCGAGCCGGATCGGTTGTCAGGACGCGGCGGTGGGCCGGAGATCGAGGACGCTGGTGAACGGGCCGGTGCCTCTCGGGGGTCACTGCGGGCGCTTCACCCGGGCCACAGCCGCAGCAGCCAGTGCTCGGCCCGGTGGGGGAGGAGTTCTCGGGTGGGGCGGGGGGCGCCGCGGTAGGCGGTGAGGGTGTAGCGGCCGGGTGGGAGGCGCAGGACCGCGTCGGCCGGGAGACGGGAGACCCCGGAGGTGAGGGTGAGGCGGCCGCCTTCGAGGTCGACGGTGAGCTGGCTGCGGCGGGGCCAGTCGCCGGGCGGCGGCGGGGGCGGCGCGGTCCAGTGCTGGAGGGTGACGTGGGGGTAGTGGTCGGAGAGCGCGCTGTTGAAGGTGACGGCGCCGGCCGCGGCGGTCGCGAGTTGGTCGCGGCGCGGGGTCTCCGGTTCGTCGTCGGGCTCGCCGCCGGGTGCGGCGGCGGTGTCGACGAGGTGGAAGAGGTGGTGTTCGGCGCGCACTTCGGTGGCCAGTTCGGTGACCGGTGCGACGGGGGGTCGGCCGGCGGTCGGGTCCACGGGGCGGTCAGGGGTCGACCTGGACGTGGAAGGGGTCGTTGGTGAAGTCGCTGCCGAGGATGCGCCGGTTCTGGTAGAAGGCGCTGAGTTTGCCTCCGGAGCCGCGGTTGTCCCAGTCGTGGATGGGTTCGACGCTGTAGTTCTTGAGGTTGTCGTCGGCGCCTTCGAGGGTGGACGCGAAGGGGTACTCGTCGCAGTCCAGGCCCTCGTGGGCGTAGTCGGGGAAGTACGTCTGGCAGGCGGCGACGGCGACGGCGCGGTGCGCGTCGATGGCGGCCTGGTCGGCGACGCGGTGCAGCGGCGCGGCGCCGGGGGCGCCGGGGATCTGCTTGTTCGGGGCGTCGGGGACGGTCTGGTCGGGGTGGTACTGGGCGGTGATGATGTGGTCGGCGGACTCGGGGTGGTCGGCGCGGTTGATGTGCAGGGTCTCGGTGACCCAGGGGAAGACGCAGCCCTCGCCGGCGGCGGTGGCGATGAGGTAGGGGGCGGAGTCGCAGCGGATCCCGCTGTTGGGACCGTCGTAGGGGTTGGCCGCGCCTTCGCCGATGACCGAGACGTGTGCGGCGAGGTCGGCGTAGCTGATGAGGGCGGTGCCGAGGCCGCCGGTGGGATCCTGGCGGAAGGAGTAGTAGCGGCTGGTGACGGACCCCTCGGCGGCCCACAGTCCGATGGGCTGGATGTAGGGGCCGCCGAAGCCGCTGTCGACGACGCAGGGGCCGAACCCGGGCCTGGCGGTGCAGGTGACGTTGAGGCTGAGCGGTACCTCGGCGATGTCGCCTTCGAGGCGCCAGTTGTCGAGGACCTGGACGACGTCGACCTCGCGGCGTGCGTTGTGGCCGTACTGGATGTCGGTCATCTCGGCGTCCGCGCTGCCGGTGACGGAGCAGAAGATCCACCAGCAGGTGACGTGGGTGGGGTGGAGGTGGAACGCCTGGCAGGTGGCGAACCGCGATTTGCCGTAGCCCTGGTCGTGGAAGGCCGCGTCCTGCTCGCGGCACTCGTAGGCGGGCAGGTCGTCCTGGCCCGAGCGCTTGCCGGCACGGGGGGCGTGGTGCTCGTGCGGTCCGGGTTCCATGGCGCGGATGCGCTCCACGAGCTGGTCGAGGGGCTGCTCGTGGCCGGGTTCGGTCAGCGGGACGTGGGCGGGGGCCAGCAGGACGTAGTCCCGGCGGGCGGGGGCGTCGCCGGAGCCGGCCGCGTGGGCGGGGGCGGCGACCGTGGCGGTGGTCAGCGTCAGCAGGGCCGTGACGACGGCGGTCACGACGCCGCGGGGCCGGTGCCGGTGGCCGGGGGTGCGGTGGGCCGGGCGCATCGTTGCCTCGATTCCTGTGCGGGGAGTCCGGGACTCAGGAGCGGGGGTCGATGCGCCAGCCACGGGCGTCGCCGATCACGTCGGTGGAGGTGTCGGTGATGACCTGTCGGGTGTAGGCGTCGCGGAAGAGCCGGTACTTCACGTCGAACGCGGCGAGGTCGTTCGCGCACGTGCCGTTGGGGTAGCAGTGGTCGACGCGGATCTTGAGGACGACGGTGCGGTAGTCGGGCGTCTGGTCCTGGTTCTGGAACCAGGCACGGACCTTCCAGCCGGCGAGGCCGTAGCCGCGGTTCGGCGCGGCCTGGACGACGTCGAACGTCCATTCGTTGGCGGGGGTGAAGGCGCACGCGTTGATCGAGGTGTCGACCTCGGCGGCGCGCTCCCAGTCGCCGTAGACGTTCTGCGCCTGCAGGTGGTAGGTGGCCGAGGGGGCGCACGCGGTGGCGGCCCGGCCGGCTTGGGCGGCCTGGGCGGTCTTCGCGGCGGCGGCGGGCGCGGCGGCCGCCAGGGAGGCGACGGCCAGGGCGGCGGCCGCGAGTCGGAGCCCCGCGCGCGAGGTCGTGCTGTTCATCCGGTCTCTCCTCACCATTGACTGTTCGTGGACTACCCATTGAGCGTGACATGTAGTCATCGAGCGAGCACGCGCAGTATCGCCCGAGTGGACCCCCGCCGGGCTCCGGCCCCGCCCCGCCCGCCCGGCGTGCCGTTCCCGTCGGCCGCGCTGCCGTCGGCCCGGCGCGACCGGCCCGGCCTCCGGTCCCGACCCCTCGCCGTCGCCCCGGCGGCGGCCGGCCGGGGGCTGTCGGAGGCCGGCCGGGGTGGCTCTGCCGGCGGACGCGATTCGGGTGGCCGCGAGGCCGGTGACGGTCCGGGTCCCGGGCGCGCCCCTTCGAAGGGTGCGCAATCTTCGCAGAAGCGTCACGGCGAGGTCTGGAACCCTCACAGTCGGGCTGCCTAGGCTCCGCATGCGCACGACGACGTGCGCGGAACCCCGGCCGACGACGACCGGTGTGTGCCGGCCACCCCGGCAGCACGGGAAGATCACATGGACTACTGCGAACCCTGCCGCCGTCACCTGAACGGCGCGATGACCTGTCCCGGCTGCGGGGCCCTCGCGGACGCCCGGGCGATGCCGCCCGATGCCGCCGTGCCGCGGTCGCTGCCCGCCGGTTCGCCGCCGCCCGCGCCGCCCGCGCCGCCCGCGCCGCCCGCGCCGCCCGCGCCGCCCGCGCCGCCCGCGCCGCCCGCGCCGCCCGCGCCGCCCGGCCGGTCCGCCGGATCGGCGGGCCCCCGGCGCCCCGTGCGCCGCTCCGCACGCCGCCCGGGCGTGCTGGTGCTCTCCGTCGTCGGCCTGGCCGTGGCGGGCCTCGGTGCCGCGGCGCTGGCCGCCAACGGCACGGAGGGCGCGGCGCCCCCACCGGTCGCGGGCGGACCGGTCGCGACGCCGTCGCCCGGTGCCCCGACGTCCGCCGCACCGGCCACCACGACGGGCAGGACCACGGCCCCGGCCGCGCCGACCGCGCGGCGGACGGCCGCGAGCCCGATCGCCTCCGTCACCGCCTCCGTCACCGCCCTCGCCTCCGCCACCTCCGCCACCGTCTCCACCAGGGGCACCGCCCAGGGCGCGCCGACGGGCAGCCGGGCCCCGGAACCGGCCCCTTCGATCCCGCCGGTGCCCACCACGGCCCCGCCCACCGCGACCGCCACGCAGCCCCCGACGGTCTCGCCGCACCCCTCGGGCACCGCCACCCCGAAGCCGACGCCCACCTGCACCCCGTTCCTGTTCTGGTGCACGTAGCGGGGGCCTCGGTCGGCAAGGTCGGCACGCGGCGGCGGACATGGGCCGCCGTCCGCCGGGACCGCCTCCCGCGGCTCCGGCCCGAGGCCGGCCGGAAGCCGACCCGGTCCTGGCCGCCGGACACGTTCCTGCCGGCATGCCTCTGCCGGGCACGGCCTCGCCCCACTGCGGACCTGGCGCGGGCGGTCCACGACCGCCCGCGCCTTCGTCGACCTTCACGGCGATGCCGGGAATCCACCGGGAGAATCGCGCGAAGTCGCGATCAGGACCGGGAGGATTCGGTTCCGTGCCCCGGGACCGCCGGGCTAGCCTTGATCACGCAACTCGACGTCGATGTGGCGTACGCGGGGCCGGCCGCTCGGCGGAACGGCCGGCCCCGGGGACATCGCGGCGGGACCGGTCGGCCCACGTCGACACGGCCGGCCGGTCTCCACGAGGGGGACGAACGGCGGGTCCTATCGAGCCGTCTGCTTCAGGGTGCGGTCGAGAAGGGGCAGCAGGCGGTCCCAATGGCGCTGCAGCGCGGCGGGATCGAAGGCGTCGGTGTCGGACATGGTGAAGCCGTGGACGGTGCCGGGATAGATCTCGGAGGTGTGGTCGACACCCGCGGCGTCCAGGGCCCGGTTGAGCTCGCCGAGGGCCTCGGGCGTCAGGTCGCCTTCGGCGTGGCCGAGGTGGACCTGGGCCGTGAGCGCGGCGAAGCTGTCGGGCCCGTCGGCGCCCACGGGGCCGTGGAATCCGGCGACGGCGGCCATCCGGTCGGGGTGGGCCGCGGCGGTGCGCATCGCCAGGAGGCCGCCGATGCAGTAGCCGGTCACCCCGACCGGTCCGGCGCCGACCTCGGACTGGGCGGTGAGGAACCTGAGGTAGGCGTCGGCGTCGCGCAGGACACGGTCGGCGGTGTGCGCCTCGATCAGGGGCATCAGCCGGGCGAGGACCGCGGGCCGGGCCTCTTCTCCGATGTGCGCGGGGAGTTCGATCACCGGTGCCGGGCCGTGCCGGTAGAAGAGGTTGGGGACGAGTACGTAGTACCCGTGCCCGGCCAGCTCGCGGGCCATCTCCCGCAGCACGGGCCGGATGCCGAAGCCGTCCGGGTACATCAGCACCCCTGGGTGCCGGTCGCCGCGGTCGGGGAAGGCGGCGAACGCGTCGGCCCGGCCGTCCGCGGTGGGAATGCGCAGCGTCTTGGTGGGCATGAGTTCTCCTGTCGTGGTTGACGTGTCGAGCTGTGATCAACACGACAGGAGGGGGAGCCCGCGCGGCGGCGCCGGATCCTCGACCGCACAGCGGGCCCGCCCCGGCTCGTACGGCGCTCAGAAGAGCACCGGGTCACCAATCCGTGTGCGGCGCAAGGCCATCCCGGTCGTCATGGCCGTGCAGCCTAGCCCACCTCACGGGACCCTCGCTCCACCAGGCCCGCGATCGGACTCCTCCGACGGGCCGGGGGCCCGGCCCGGCAGGCGTTCTGCCGGCCGGTGGAGAACTCGGGCCCGCTCGACGACGGCGAGCCTGGCCTGGGCCGGGGTGGACGCCCCGTCGCCTCCGCCGCCCGGCCCAGTCCGTGGCCACTCCTCGGCGCGGCATGAGTCAGGGCCCCTCAGGGTGGGTCAGGAGGTGCCGTCCGGACGCGGGCCGAGGCCGGCCGGGTCGTGGGCGCAGATCAGCCGTACCTCGTCGTGGTGGGTGCGGCGCAGTTCGCGCAGCCGCTCCCGGTTGTGCAGGCGGGCGCCGTTGTCGACCGCCATCATGCGCTGGAAGGCGGTCAGCCCGGGTGGGCGGCGGGGTGCGGCAGGATCGACGTCCGTCTGTGAGAAGTAGGCGTCGCCGCAGTGCAGCAGCCAGCGGTCCGCCTCCCGGACGGCGACGCCGCAGTGGCCCCGGGTGTGCCCCGGGAGCGGGACCAGCAGGAGGTCGGGGGACTGGCGCGGGAGCGGCGGGATCGCGCGGAAGCCGTACCAGCTCTCGGTGGCGGCGCTCGGCCGGTGCTCGACCCAGCGCGGACCGTGGGCCCACTGGACCGGGCGGTAGCGGTCGCGTTCCCCGCGGGTCGCCAGGGCCTCGGCGGCCCGGAGCTCGTCGGCGAGGACGTGCACTCGGGCGTGCGGGAAGTCGGCGATCCCGCCGGCGTGATCGGGGTCGAGGTGGGTCAGGACGATGTGGCGGACGTCGCGCGGGTCGTGGCCGAGCGCGCGGACCTGGTGCAGCGCGGTGGTCGCCGGTTCCAGCCGGGGCCGGACCGTCCGCAGGAACGACCGCCCGAGCCGGCGGGGGTCCGCGACGTCACCGGTCCCGAAGCCGGTGTCGACCAGGATCAGCCCGTCCGCGCCCTCCACCAGCAGGCAGTGGGCCGCCAGCCGTCCGACCAGTGGTCCGCCGCTGCCCAGCAGCAGCCGGCCCCCGACGGGGCACATGGTCGCGCAGTTCAGGTGATGGATGGTCATCTCGTCTCCGATGCGCCGTGCTACGCGATCCGCATGTCGCCGCGGGCCCGGGGGCCGGGCACGGCCGTGCCCGTCGGCGCCCGGTGGCCCGCGGGTCGAGTCAGCAGTCCGTCCAGCTCCTCGGCCAGCCGGACGTCCCCGTGCGCGGTGTACAGCTCGCCCGCGGTCCGGAGGTGGTCGCGGGCCTCCTCGGCCCGTCCCGTCCCCGCCAGGAAATCGGCGAAGTGACGCCGCGCCAGGGCGTGCAGCCGCCCGTTGCCGCTCGACCCGCACAGGCGCAGGGCCTCCCGCCAGACCCGTTCGGCCGCTTCCGGTTCTCCCAGTGCCTGTCGGGCGAGCGCCTCACTGACCATCGCCCACAGGTGGGCATTGGCCGTCGGACGATCGGACAGCAGGGCGCGCGTCTCGCGGGCGTGCTCCAGCGCGGTCACCGGCTCGCCCAGCACCACCTTGATCGCCGCCGCGTTGCTGAGCACGGTGGCGGCGTGCTCGCGCAGCCCGCTCGCCCGGATGAGGGCGAGGGCGGCCCGCGCGATCCGGTCGGCCTCGACGGTGTCGCCGGACAGGGCGGCCATCGAGGAGCGCACGGAGAGGGCGTGGATGTGCAGTTCGCCGTCGTCCGGTGTGGTCCGGCCGACGGCCCGCCCGGCGAGCGGCAGCGCCTCGGCGACGCGTCCGCTCGACCCGAGCGCGCAGGCCGTCGCCGTCTCCATGGCGGCCAGTCCTTCCCGGCCGCCGTCCAGCCGGGCGGCCCGCAGCCCGACCCGCAGGCAGTCGAGCCGGTCGGCGACGCGTCCGGCACCGTAGTAGAGGGTCGACGTCGACCGGGCCAGGCGCCACGCGCGTTCGTACTCGCCGCGGTCGGTCGCGGCCGTCACCAGCGCGCGGAGCACCGGCTCCTCGGCGTGGCACCAGGCGAGCGTGGACCGGACGTCGTCCAGCCGCGGCAGCGCACGCGGCCCGGGCCCCGGCGGCCGGAACGGCTCGTGGTACGGGTTCATCCGCCGCACCGCCAGGCCGCTGGCCACGAGCTCGTAGTCGACCAGGCGTCGGAACGCCTCCCGCTGCCGTTCGGGGGCCAGCCGGTCGAACAGCTCCGTGCCGTAGAGCCGGACGAGATCGTGCCGGCCGAAGCGGCCGGGCGTCTGCTCCGACAGCAGGTGGTGCGCGGCGAGCGGGCCGAGCGCGTGACGAGCCCCCTCGGCGTCCGTGTCCAGCAGCGCGGCGGCCGCGTACGGGTCGGTCGCGCTCCCCGGGTGCGCGGTCAGCAGCGCGAGCAGGCGCCGCGCGTCGTCGGGGACATGACGGTGTGTCAGGGTGAGCGCCGCCCGGACGCTGACCACCCCGCCCTGGGTGCCGAGCGCGGCCAGCCGGGTGCCCTCGTCGGTCAGCTCGTCCACCAGGTCGGCGACCCGCCAGCCCGGGCGCGCGGCGAGCCGGGCGGCCACGATCCGCAGGGCCAGCGGGAGCCGGTCGCAGAGCTCGATCAGCCGCCCGGCCGGCTCCGGCTCCGCCGCCACGCGCTCGACGGTGAGCAGGCGCTCCAGCAGGCGGTGCGCGTCGGCGGACGGCAGGGCGGCGAGCCGGAGCAGCGCGGCACCGTCGGTGACCACCAGGTCCTCCAGGCTGTTCCGGCTGGTGATCACCGTGGCGCAGCCGGGTCCGGAGGGCAGCAGGTCGGCCAGGTCGGCGACGCACCGCACGTTGTCCAGTACGACGAGCAGCCGGCGCCCGCGGGTGTGGTCGCGGAAGAGTGCCGCCCGCGCGGCCCGGTCCTGCGGGATCGCCGGCTCGGGCAGGCCGAGCGCCCGGAGGAAGCGTCCCAGGGCCTGGACCGGGTCGCCCGGTCCTGCGGGGTCGAAGCCGCGCAGGTCGGCGAAGAGCACGCCGTCCGGGAAGCCCGCCGCGGCGTGGTGGGCCCAGTGCAGCACCGTCGCGGTCTTGCCCACGCCGGCGGGGCCGGCCACCACGGCCAGGCCGTCCCCGGTCCGGTCCGGCCCGCACCGCTGGTCCAGCCAGCGGTTCTCCGCCGCGCGGCCGACGAAACCCCGGGGCGGTCCGGGCAGGTCACCGGTGGCCGCCGACGGCGCGACGGGTGCGTTCGCCGTCGCGGGGGCACCGGGCGGCTCGGCCGCCAGCACCTCGGCCAGGGCCTCCTGCAGCGCGGGCCCCGGTACGACGCCGAGTTCCTCGTCCAGCCGGGCCCGGGCCCGGTGGTAGACGCGCAGCGCGTCGGGCCCGCGGCCGCTCTGGTGCAGACAGCGCATCAGCAGGGCCGCGGTGGGCTCGCGCAGCCCGTCCGCGCGGACGCTCTCCTCCAGCGCGGGGACGGCCGTGCGGCCGTGTCCGAGCCGCAGCTGCCGCCCCGCCCAGCCGGTCAGCGTCTCGGTCCGGCCCTCGTCGAGCCGGCCGGCCAGGGCGGCGCGCAGTGGGGTGGCCGGAAGGTCGGCCAGGGCCGCGCCACGCCACAGCCCGAGCGCCCGCTGGAGCAGCGCGGCGGCGGTGGCGTCGTCGGCCGTCGCGGCGGCCCGCGCGGTCAGGGAGGCGGCGGCGAGCGCGTCGACCGCCTCGGGGGCGCCGTCGAGCCGGTAGCCGGGCGCGCGGGTGGCCAGCGTGAAACCCGAACCGGCCAGCACCTTGCGCAGCGCCGCGACGTGTCCCTGCAACGCCGCCCTCGCCCGGGTCGGCGGCTCGTCGGCCCACAGCAGCTCGAAGAGCCGCTCGACCGCCACCGTGCGGCCCAACTCCAGGGCGAGCAGGGCGAGCAGGGCGAGCACCCCCCGCCGTTGCGCACCGCTCACCGCGGCGGCCTCGCCGTTCGCGAGCCGCAGCTCGACCGGCCCGAGTAGCCGAATCCCCATCGTCCCCGTCCCGCCCGCTGCCTGTACTGCCGTCTCCGTGTAGGGCCACCGGCATCCTACCGGCGGGTAGCATCCCGGTGGCACCCGTCGTCCGACGGGGGAGGGGGCGACGTCGCCGGCCGGCGCCGCCGGCCCGCCCACTGAGCGGCCGATGTTCTCGGGCAACCCGTACGCCCGGCACCTCCAGTGGCGCTTCGCCAACCGGTGTGGTCGGGAACGGCGTTCAGGACCGCTCCTGACCCCGGTGCGGGCGCCGCCGGCAGGGGCGGGGGAGGGTGGGCCTGAGCGCCGTCCGGCGGCACCCTGGCCTCCTGTTCGGAACGTGTGTCGGTGGTGGCTGGGATGCTGGCGGGCATGGACGACGAGGCGCTGTTGCGGGGCCGGGTGTACGGGACCGACCACGACGACCCGGACCCCGGCCCGAGGCCCGGGCGTTCCTACCGGGAGCTGGTCGGGGGCCCGCTCGACGGCCTCCTCCTGGACGTCACCGGCTGGGGCGAGGCGGAGGTCGCCGGCGGCGCCGCGCTGCCCACCGAGATCGGCCGGTACGGCGCGGGTGGACGTGCTCACTACGAGCCGCGCGCCGAGGATCCGCGGCGGTGGGACTGGAGGGGCGATACCCGCTGACGTACCCGTGACCCGGTCTGTCACGTGACCCGGTCCGTCATGTGACCCGCCGCGCGCTGACCGGGCCGCGCTCCGACCCGCCGCGCGGCCCGGGTCGGGCGGCAGGTGGCGGGCGGCGCGGATGATCTCCGCGGCGGCGACGGCGGGGCGTCCGCCGACCCGGCCACGGGCGCGCGCCGCGGCGAGGCCCCCGGCGGCGGTGAGCGTGCCGAGCCGCTGCTCCAGCCTCCGCCCGCCCGTCGGCACTCGGGCGTACCCGAGTTCGCGTTCGGTGCGAACGAGCGGTCCGACAGCGGGCAAGTCGGCTTCACCACCAGCATGCTGAATGATCGTCATCATCCCGACCCCTGTCGGAGGACGGCGATCCGAGGTGGTCGAACGACCTGGGTTCGATGGGCTTCCGCGCCGGGCGGGACGCAGTCGTCCGGGTGCGGGGTGAGCGAGGTCGGGAAGGAGCCTGCGGGAGCGAAGGCCTCATGTGCCGGACGGTCGATTCCGAACGTCCGGGCGAAACCCCTTGCCTAATGGTCAAGAAACGTTGACCATTAGGCGCATGCCTACCGACGATCTTCCCGAGACGTTCCACGTCACCACGGACGAGCAACTGCGCGCCGTTTCCAACCTCACGCGCCACCGGATCATGGCCGTGCTCCGCTTCGAGCCCGCGACGATCACGCAGATCGCCGAGCGGGTGGGTCTCGCGAAGGGGAGTTCCAGCTACCACGTCCGGCTGCTGGAGCGGGCCGGCCTGGTGAAGGTGGTACGGACGCGGAAGGTGCGGGGTGTCACCGAGCGGTACTACGCGATGGCCGCGCGGGCGATCGTACTGCCGGATCCGGGCGAGGGAGGGCCGGATGTGCTGATGCGGCACGCGGTGGCGGACTTGGAGGCGTCGCCGGCGGACGGCGAGCGACACGTGGGGATGGCGCATCTGCGGCTCACCGAGGAGCAGTTCGCGGAGCTGGGGGCGCGGCTGCGAGCCCTGGCGAACGAGTACCGAGCGCTGTCCGATCCGTCCCTGCCGGACGCGTCACTCGTCTTCGCGCTGTTCCACCCGGCACCGCGCCGGCAGGCCGAAGGGGACGCCAAGTGACCTCAGACATTCAGAAGTTGCCGACCGGGTTCGGACGGCTGTGGACCGCGCAGACGGTGTCCTCGCTCGGTGACGGGGTGTCGCACGCCGCGCTGCCGCTGATCGCCCTGACGTTGACGCGGGATCCGATGGCGCTCGCCGTCGTCACGGCCACCGGAACGCTGCCGTGGCTGCTCTTCGGGGTGCTCGGCGGTGCGCTGGTGGACCGCTGGGACCGTCGGCGCACGATGTGGGTCACGGACGCGGCGCGTGCGGCGCTGCTCGCGATACCGGCGGCAGCGGCCGCGCTCGACGTGCTGAGCATTCCGTTGCTCGCGGGCGTCGCCTTCCTGCTCGGCCTCGGCGGACTCTTCTTCGACACGGCCGCCACGGCCTACCTGCCGGATCTGCTCGGCCGCGACCCCGCGCTCCTGGAGCGCGCCAACTCCCGCCTGCGCGGCGCCCAGACCGCCGCGTCCGGCTTCGCGGGGCCGCCCGCGGGCAGTGCCCTGCTCGCACTCGGGCGGGCGGTCCCGCTGCTCGCCGACGCGGTGTCGTTCGCGCTCTCCGCCCTGCTCGTGCGGTCGCTGCCCGCCGCGCCCCGGCCCGTACCGCAGGCCCGTGAGTCGCTGCTGCGGCAGGCGCGGGCCGGCGCCTCGTACGTGTTCCGGGATCAGTTGCTGCTCGGGCTCGCGCTGCGTCCGGCGGTCGGGAACATCGCCTTCCTCGCGGTGGAGACCGTACTCGCCCTCTTCGCGCACGATCGCCTCGGCATCGGCACCTTCGGCTTCGGCCTGCTCCTCACGGCGGAGGCCACCGGCGGTCTGCTCGGCGCGGGCATCGCCTCCTTCCTCGGCCGACGACTCGGCACCGGCACCGCGCTGACCTGCACGGCCGCGGTCGAGGGGCTCGCCATCCTGGGCCTTGCCGCCGCCCCGAACGCGTACGTCGCCGGTCTCGCGCTCGCCGTCTGCGGAGCGGGCATGGGCGCCACGATGGTGCTCGGCCCCTCCCTCCGCCAGGCCATCGTCCCCGCCCACCTGATGGGCCGGGTCGCCTCCACCTCCCGCATGCTCGCCATGTGCGCCGCCCCGTTCGGCGCCTTCCTCGGCGGCTGGCTGGCCACCACCTACGACGTACGCGCCCCGCTCTACACCGCGGCCGGCCTCCTCCTCGCCATGACCGTCGTCACCGCGACCATGACCGGCAACCGCCGGGTCGAGGCGGCGCTGCGTGCCGCCGCCCCGGCCGATGCCCCGGATCAGCCGGAATCCCGGGAGCCCGTTCCGGAGGGTGTCAGCTAGCGCTCCACGGGAGCGCCGAGCCCGACTCGGTGCTCCCCGTCTCCCAAGAGCCCGTCTCCCAAGAGCCCGTCTCCCAAGAGCCCCTCGCCCCTCGCACCGGGCAGTGACGGGGCTCCCGGGGAAAGGCCCGCGATGACCGACTCCCGCTCCTGTGGACAACACCCGCTCCTGCGAGCACGCGACCCCCGAGGTCACGTCGCAAACGACGTCGTCCATCGGGCGCCGGCTCAACGGCCGTGGCGGACAACCGGCGCCGGAGGCCGACCCGCTACCGGCGCGGGCCGTAGCTCCAGTAGTGGTCCGGGTAGTCTCCGCACGGGTACTGCATCAGTGGGGCCTCCGGGGCACTGCTGCCGCGGGAGACGGCGAGACACTGGTGGCTGTTGCCGTTGACGAAACGGATGCCGTGTGGCCATTTCTCGATCATCCAAAACTGCCCGGGGCTGTTCCCGCACGCCGACTGGACGACCGTGGCGGCGGCTTCGGTGCTGGAGTCCCGGACGGAGAGGCACAGGGCGCTGTTGTAGCTGACGATCCGGTAGTAGGTGTCGCCGGCGGCGTCCGTGTGGGACTTCTGGCTTTCCCAGAAGTGATCGGGGAAGTCCGCACAGGGGAACTGCTGGACCTGCCGGCCCTCGTCCCGGCTGCCGCCGGAGGTGGTCACGCACTGCAGGCTGTTGCCGTTCCTGATCTCCACCGATCCTGTCGGCGGTGTCATCGGGGTTCCGCCGAGGCGGCCGGGCTCCGGGGGATCGGGCAGCGGCGTGGTCGTCGGTGCGGAAGGGGCCGGCGACGGTGCGGGCCGTTCGCCCCCGGCCGACGGTGATGAGGTGGCGAGGGGCGGTGGGACGCCGGGCCCCGCCGTCGGAACCACCGTACCGGCGGGTGCGGGTAACGGCGGGGGGCTCGGTGTTCCCGTGCTCCGGGAAGCAGCGATGTCCGGTGCGGGAACGGTCGATGAGGTGGTCGGCCGCTCGACGGGAGTCGGCCCCGGGGTGTCGACCGCCCCGGGCGGGGAGGTGCCGGCGCTCGCGACGGCTGTCTCGGCGGCGGTACCGGCCGGTCGGGTGGCCGTCCCGACGGGGGTACCGGCCGCTAGAGGAGCCGGTCCGACGGGGGAGGGAGCCGCCGTGCCCAGCCGCTGGCCCACCAGCACCCCGGCCAGCACCAGCGCTCCGGCCAGCAGGGCGGCCACCGCGCCCATCGCCGCACCGGAACGGGCCGTTCGGCGCCGGGCGCCTGCGGACACCCCGTGCGGCGGCCCGGTGAACGTGGAGCCGAGCACGAATGCGGTGGTCCGGCGGTTGTCCGCGGTCCGGACCAGCTCGCCGCGGACAATCCCGTGTCCGGCCCCGGCCGGCACCATCCCGGTCAGCTCCCGGCGTCGGTCGGCCAGCGCCTCCCGCACTTCGACGAGATCGCCGTACAACCGCCGCAGCGCGGGAAGACGCGCCTGAACGCCGTCGGCCACCACCAGCTCGGTACTCGCCGCCCGGTCGTCGTCCGCCCGGGCGGGCCCGCACTCCTGACCGGCCAGAAGCCCGAGGGCGGCGCGTTCCAGCTGTGCCGCCCGCTGCGCCTCGCGCGCGCTCTCCCGGATACGCCGGACCTCGGCCAGGCAACGCGTCGCGTCGCGCAGCTGGGACCTGCGCAACCGCGCGCCGTCCCCGTCGGCCACCCGCCACGCGGAGCGGCCGGTGTCGTCGGCGGCGCCGGTACCGAGTTCACCCCGCAACTCGGCCACGATCGCCACCAGCACGCGGATCAGCTCCTCCGCCTCCGCGACGCCCTCCTCGGCGAGCCGTTGCGCCCGACGGGCCTCCTCCAGCGCCTGCCGCGCCGCGGACCGTCCCGCCGCGGGCGGCCGGAGCCCCCGGGCCGCCCGGGTAGCCTGTTCGTGCAGCTCACCCGCACGCGCCAGCAACACCGCCCGGGCCCGCGGGTCCGCCACGCGGTCGTGGACCAGGCGCTGGAGCAGGTGCCACGGAATGTCCTTCTCGGCGGAGCGGTACTCGCTCCAACTGGTCTTGCCGACGGGGTGACGCCGGGCCAGCTCGCGGACGGTGACGCCGGACGTCACCTCCTGTACGAACCGGGCCAGGGCGTCCGCCTGCGCGGTCTCTCCCTTGAGCTGTCCCTGCGGACGTCCAGCACGACCCACGTTGTGCCCCCCTTGCCTTGGCCGCGGCCAAACCCGATTGTCCGCAGCTCATCTGGCCATCGACCGAATCCTCATGGCTGGACAATCAAACATGTCGAACCATGGGGCCTCCACCGGTTCTTCGGACAACCTGCCGAAGCCCGCGACGGAAACCGCCGGGCCTCCGGGCCCGTAGCCGAAGCCCCTTCAGGAAGGCACTCGCGTGGACACGCGCACAACGGTGGCCGTTCCCGCCATCGCGGACAGGACGACCCAGATGCCTCGAACGGGACGAACCTCCCGCTCCTCCCGACTCATCCGCACCATCGGCGCCCTCACCGCGACGGCGACCGCCGTCGCCCTCGGCCTCGGTCTCGGCCAGGCGAGGGCCGCGTCCGTGGCCACCTGGGAGAAGGTCGCCCAGTGCGAGAGCGGAAACAACTGGAGCATCAACACCAACAACGGGTACTACGGCGGCCTGCAGATCAACCTCACCAACTGGAGGTACTACGGCGGCACCGCGTACGCGGCCCGGCCCGACCTCGCGACCAAGAAGCAGCAGATCCTGATAGCCGAGAAGATCCTGGCCGACCAGGGCGCCCGTGCCTGGACCTGCGCACCCGGCACCGGCCTCGGCACCGACCACGCCAACCCGTATCCGGACCCGACTCCGACGCCGTCACCGGCCAACCGCGTCATCGAGGCTGTCGAGAACGGCGCGTTGCACGAGATCTACACCGACTCGGCCGGTGACTGGCACGACAACCCGGTCCTCGGGGTGGGTGGCAGCATCAGTGCTCTGGCGTTCGCTTACAGCCCTTCCGGTGCGCGGGTGGTCGAGGCCGTCGAGAGTGGCGTACTCCACGAGATCTACACCGATCCGGCCGGTGACTGGCACGACAACCCGGTCCTCAATGTCGGTGGCAGCATCAGTGCTCTGGCGTTCGCTTACAGCCCTTCCGGTGCGCGGGTGGTCGAGGCCGTCGAGAGTGGCGTACTCCACGAGATCTACACCG